>CAIJNL010000048.1 GCA_903822005.1 uncultured Nitrospiraceae bacterium | reverse complement strand
TAGTCCTTCGTCGCTCCCCGCGCGGGCGCGAGGAAAGAAACTATTTCAGGGAGATGTTGCATCCATTGAAGAGTTGTCGCGCCCCGCGCGGGCGCGTGGATTGAAACCTTTTGACCGAGACATTAGATCAGAAGGCGGTTATGTCGCGCCCCGCGCGGGCGCGTGGATTGAAACCAGCCAGCCGTCAGTAGCCTTGACTATATCGCGGTCGCGCCCCGCGCGGGCGCGTGGATTGAAACGCTGTATATTCGACTCGCGCATCTTCGTGGCTACGTCGCGCCCCGCGCGGGCGCGTGGATTGAAACTCGTTCAGGACTATATTCCCAAACAAAGAGCGGTTTGTCGCGCCCCGCGCGGGCGCGTGGCTTGAAACTATTTAGGGATAGCGCAGCAGCTCATAGATCATGCGTCGCGCCCCGCGCGGGCGCGTGGATTGAAACCGGTAAGGGTTAAAAAGCTAGCCTGATTTAAATAGTCGCGCCCCGCGCGGGCGCGTGGATTGAAACCGTACCACGGTGCTTCTGTGGTCTGTGTCGTTTGGTCGCGCCCCGCGCGGGCGCGTGGATTGAAACTCGGCAGCCGTAAGCGAAGCATCTATCTTTAGGAGTCGCGCCCCGCGCGGGCGCGTGGATTGAAATGTCCTTCAAATAGTCATCAAAGAAAGATATTGTTCTTTATGTAAAGGCTGTTGCCATATGAATCGCCAAAACAACCGCTAGGGTTCTTTTTTTCTGTATAATTAACTTATATTGGCGATATAATACCGGTCTGATATTTAAAGCGGCCTATGAGAAGCTTATGCGCAAGTGGCTTGAGTGGTAGTGTGTTAACTTCTGCACGGGGGCGGCCGAATGCCGGCGCAATGAATTCATCATACGGCCACCCCTGTGTACTATTTTGGAAGGCCCCTCCATACCTTTCCTGGCGTGCCGGGCAGTCAGCATTCAGAGGCAAGGTCGCCTGTCAGTTAACTAATTGTTTATAAAACCTTTTATAGATTCATCCAATACTCTGGACCTATATTTAACCGCTCCTATATCAGAAAATCTTGACAGGCCCCGCCCATTCCTGTTAAATTATTAGCACTCACTGATAGAGAGTGCTAATGAAATGGAAAAAGACATTTTCGACATACTTGATGACAGGAGCAGGCGTGTACTTAATGCCGTTGTATGCTGTTATATAGACAAGCCCGACCCGGTTGGGTCTCGTTTTGTTACGCGCAAATATTCGTTTGGTTTCTCCCCGGCGACGATACGTAATATAATGTCCGACCTTGAAGAGATGGGTTTTTTGAGGCAGCCGCATACTTCGGCCGGCAGGGTGCCTACTGACAAGGGTTATCGTTTTTATGTAGATTCTCTGTCCGGAGCAGGAGAGGCCGGCAGGGCCCCTGAGGTCACACCTGAATTTGTGGAGCGTTTTTCGAGAAGGCTCGACGCTTTCAGGAACGACGTATCCGCGATGTATTCGGAGGTGACTACCACCCTTTCGACTCTTTCGAATTGCGTGAGCATAGTATTGCCGCCAAAGGCAGGAAACACTACCTTTAACCGGATAGACCTGATCAAATACAGGGGAGACCAGATAGTCGCACTTCTCATTACGGACGAAGGAATCATACGTAACAAGGTGCTGCAGTCTGATCCCATGATCACGCAGGACGATCTGAACAGGCTGGCAGGTTTTCTTAACGCCGAATTTTCGGGGCATACACTTGACGAGATAAGCCAGCAGCTGTTGAGCCGTCTGAAGCGGGAAAAGTACCAGTGGGACAAGCTTGTATCAAGGGCCGTATCGATATATGAGCAGGCGATGTCAGCGTCGCAGGAAGACATTTTTGTCGCCGGGTTGTACGATGTGATGAGTATGCCCGATTTCTCCGACCTGTCCAGGATCAAGGAACTGTCGAAGGCAATAAAGGAGAAGCACGAGATCATCAAGCTGCTTGCGGAACTGTCAAAGGTCGACGGCGTGCAGGTTGTGATAGGCAATGAGAACCCCATTGAGGGACTCAAGGGTCTCAGCGTTGTCACCTCTGTTTATAAAGAGGGGGAGAGACCGATGGGGATAATAGCCCTGATCGGCCCGACACGCATGGATTATTCAAAGACCATCATCATGGTAGACACTATTGCGAAATGCGTGAGCCGCACTTTTGATGACTGAAGCACTGGTTTTTCATAAGAGTAAACGGATCAGGAGGATATATGGCTGAGAGGAAAAAAAGACATGCAGAAACTCATGCGCCGGAAGGGCATGAAGCCGCTGCAGCGCATGTTGAGGAACCGGCTGTAAAGCCGGATGAGACGGAAAGACTCAACTCCGAGCTGAATGAGGCAAACGACAAATATCTCAGGCTCTATGCCGAGATGGAAAATTACAAGAAGAAGGTCCGCAAGGACAGGGAAGAGTTTATGGCTTACTGCAATGAAGACCTGCTGTACGAGCTGCTTCCTGTCATGGACAGTCTCGAGATGGCCCTGGCACATTCAGCCATGGGCAGCGAAGAGGCGCAGGGGTCGCTCAGGCAGGGCGTAGAAAACACGCTCAGGGAATTTAACCGTACGCTCGAAAAATTCGGTGTCAGGGCAATCGGGGCGGTCGGGCAGCCGTTCGATCCGGCGTACCATCATGCCATGTCTCATATTGACAGGCCCGATGTGGAGCCCGGCAATGTTGCAGATGAAATGAGAAGAGGATATCTTTATAAGGAGAAGGTATTAAGACCGTCTCTTGTTGCCGTATCGAAGAAGCCGCAGGATAACAACGGATAAGATTATAAAAGGAGGATGTTATGGGAAAAGCTATAGGAATAGACCTTGGAACTACCAACTCGGTTGTCGCAGTCGTAATGGGCGGCGAACCGGTGGTCATACCAAACCAGGAGGGTAACCGCACAACACCATCGATAGTTGCGGTGACCGAAAAAGGAGAGAGACTTGTAGGGCAGATTGCGAAGAGACAGTCGATCACGAACCCCGAAAACACAATTTACTCGATAAAGAGACTGATGGGCAGGAAGTTTAATTCCAAACAGGTAGAGCATGCCCAGAAGAGACTGCCATACAAGATTGTTGAGGCGGCCAATGGCGATGCTCATGTGCAGATTCGCGATAAAAAGTATTCGCCGCCGGAGATATCTGCCATGATCCTTCAGAAGCTGAAACAGGCTGCAGAGGATTATCTGGGAGAGGCGGTGACCGAGGCGGTCATCACTGTGCCCGCATATTTCGATGACAGCCAGAGGCAGGCCACCAAGGACGCCGGCAAGATCGCGGGGCTGAATGTGCTTAGGATCATCAATGAGCCGACCGCAGCAGCGCTTTCTTACGGGCTCGACAAGAAGAAAGAAGAGAAGGTCGCCATTTATGACCTCGGCGGCGGTACCTTCGACATCTCGATACTCGAAATCGGCGAGGGCGTGATCGAGGTTAAATCGACCAACGGCGATACATTCCTCGGAGGCGACGACTTTGACCTCAGGGTCATGGACTGGCTCGTAGAGGAGTTCAAGAAAGAGCAGGGCATAGACCTAAGGCAGGACAAGATGGCGCTTCAGAGGCTTAAAGAAGCGGCTGAGAGGGCAAAGATAGAGCTCTCAACTGCCATGGAGACCGAGATAAACCTTCCGTTTGTAACGGCGGACGCATCCGGCCCCAAGCATCTGCTTCTTAAGCTCTCGCGTTCGAAGCTCGAACAGCTGACAGACGATCTGGTGCAGAATACGATAGAGCCCTGCAAAAGGGCGCTGGCAGACGCCGGTCTTTCAACATCACAGATCGACGAGGCGATACTTGTAGGCGGACAGATAAGGGCGCCCAAGGTACAGCAGGTTGTGCAGGGCTTTTTCGGCAAGGAGCCTAACAAGAGCGTTAACCCTGACGAAGTAGTGGCGGTCGGCGCAGCAATACAGGCCGCTGTTCTCAAGGGAGAGGTCAAGGAAGTGCTGCTACTCGACGTTACTCCGCTTTCGCTCGGCATCGAGACACTTGGCGGAATATTCACCAAGATCATCGAAAGGAACACTACGATACCTACCAGGAAGTCCCAGGTATTTTCGACCGCGTCGGACAACCAGCCCGCGGTTACGATCAAGATACACCAGGGCGAGAGGGAGATGGCATCGGACAACAAGCTTCTGGGCGTATTTGAACTTACTGACATACCGCCCGCACCGAGAGGATTGCCGCAGATCGAGGTGGGGTTTGATATTGACGCCAACGGAATTCTGCATGTCGCGGCCAAAGACCTCGGCACCGGCAAGGAACAGTCGATAAAGATCACTGCTTCGAGCGGGCTGAGCGAAGAAGAGATAAAGAAGATGGTTCGCGATGCCGAGACCCACAGCGACGAGGACAAAAAGAGGAAAGATTTTGTCGAGGTGAAAAATAATGCCGACACACTTGTCTACTCCGTCGAGAAATCGCTTAAGGACTATGGCGACAAGATAACCGAGGATGAGAAGCGGGAAGTAGAGTCGGCCCTCGAAAGATGCAAAAAAGCGAAGGATTCGGGCACCTCTGCGGATGAAGTGAAGGCGGCGGTCGAGGAGCTGACCAAGGTTTCCCACAAGCTTGCCGAACATGTGTATAAGGAGACCCAGCAGGCTTCTTCAGCGGGTCCTGCAGGCGACGGCGGACCGGCTGATGGCAGCGCAAAGGCCAAAGCCGGCGAGGAAGAGGTTGTAGAGGCAGAGTTCGAGGATGTTGACAAGAAGAAAAAGTGAGGATAAGACGTCTGCACGTGAATGCAGACTGAAGATCACTTAAAACCGGCGCGGCGAGGGGCTTCCCCGCCGCGTTTCCTTTATATCTGGTATAATATACCGTTTGACCCTGATGAATTTATTGACAGGTATGAATTTCTATGGCTAAAGATTACTACGAAATACTCGGTGTAAACCGCGAGGCTTCGGCTGATGATATGAAAAAGGCCTACAGGAAGCTTGCGCTCAGATACCATCCGGACAGGAATCTGGGGGACAAGGAATCCGAAGAAAAGTTCAAGTCCATCAGCGAGGCTTACAGCTGCCTTGGAGACCCCGAAAAACGGTCGCATTACGATCGCTACGGATCTACGGATGGTTTTGGCCAGGCAGCCGGCTTCGGCGGTTTTGCCGCGGGCACACAGTTCACGGACATATTCGAAGACCTTTTCGAAGATTTTTTCGGCGGTTCAAAAAAACAGAGGCCGACCCAGGGGGCCGATCTCAGATATAATCTGACTATTTCCCTCGAAGACGCGGCATTCGGAGTCGAGAGAGAGTTCAGGATACCCCGATGGCAGACATGCTCTACCTGCAACGGCTCATGCTCCGAACCGGGCAAGCCGCCTGTAACCTGCGCCAACTGCAAGGGTACAGGGCATGTCCGTTTTCAACAGGGCTTTTTCAGTGTTTCAAAACCTTGCGGCAAATGCCACGCTTCGGGCAAGATCATAACCCATCCATGCCGCATCTGCAGGGGTGAAGGAAAAGTACGGGTCCAGAAAGACATCAGCGTAAAGGTGCCCGCCGGAGTGGACAATGGATCGCGTCTCAGGGTGAGCGGTGAGGGAGACTTTGGCAGTTTTGGAGGCCCTCCCGGAGACCTGTATATTGTGCTGACGGTAGAAAGCCATAAGGACTTCAAACGCGAAGGACTGAACCTGTATTGCGATGCACCTATATTATTCACGACCGCGGTATTGGGCGGCGAGATAGAAGTGCCTGTACTGAACGGCAGATCAACGCTTAAGATACCGGCAGGCACGCAGTCCGGCAAGCAGTTCCATCTGAAGGGCAAGGGCATGCCCAAGCTCGGCAGCCATTACAGGGGAGATATTGTGGTCAGCGTATATATCAAGGTGCCCGACAAGCTTACTGAGCGCCAAAGGGAGCTGCTGGAAGAATTCGCCCAGACCTGCGGAGAGTCCGATGAGGAGTCTGCCAGGGGATTCAAGGGGAAGCTTAAGGACATTTTTTCTATCTGACGGGCTCTGATATGCCGAATTTATATTAGCATGAGGATATACCTTCCGCCCGGGCTGATTATCCAGGGATCGGGCATAGTGCTGCCGCCTGACAAATCACGCCATCTGGCAGCAGTACTCAGATGCTCCGAAGGCGATGAGATTTCTGTTATTGACGGCAAAGGCAGATCATACCTCGCGCGCGTTACAGCCATTCTGAAGAAGAGCGTCCAGATCGATATCCTGCGCGAAGTGCATGCCGATACCGAACCCCGGGTTAATATAGTACTTTGCCCGGCTGTGCTAAAAGGCGATAAAACAGATTATGTCATGCAGAAGGCGACCGAACTTGGCGTAAAAGAGATCAAACCGTTAATCACCGAGAGGTGCCAGGTAAGGGAATCCAGGAGGACTGCCCGCTGGCACAAGATTGCCGAGGAAGCGGCCGAACAATGCGGACGCGCGGTGATACCTGTTATTCATGAGCCGGCTGCATTTGAGGATTTTCTTAAGCAAGTCGTTTCCGGCAGCGAGTACGCAGGACTGATTTTTATGGAGGACGGGGGCCTGCCGTCGGATGAAGCCCTCGCCCGCACAGGCCGCGCAAATCGCCGCATTCTTGTTTTAATCGGTCCTGAAGGCGGATTCTCCCCATCCGAGGCCGTTATGGCGGAGCAGGCAGGGTTCTGCAGGGCGACGCTCGGCACCGGCATTCTTCGCGCTGATACCGCTGCCGTAGCTGCGGTCGCCCTGACGCGCTTTCTGGCCGAAAGATGCATCAGGGCAGGGTAACGTTTTGTATAATTTTGATATAATATAGAAAATCATTGTAAAGGGGACCAAATAAAATAAACAGCAAGGCCAGGAGCATAAAGGCAGCAAAAGCGGCACTCGACAAAAAGTCTAAAGATACGGTGATACTCGAGCTAAAAAAGCTGACTGTCATCGCAGATTATTTTGTTATATGTTCAGGTGAAAGCACTACCCAGGTAAAGGCAATAGCCGATAACGTGGAGAGGCAATTACGCGAACTTGGGATAAAACCAATCGGCATTGAAGGAGAGGGCCATGCGCATTGGGTGCTTATAGATTACGGAGATGTGGTGGTCCATGTCTTTGAGGACGAGACGCGTCGTTTTTACGAACTCGAAAAGTTCTGGCTCGATGCCCCGAGGATAGCCATAAATGCAAAAGATAAGGATACTGTGGCCGGGAAAGACAAAAGACAGGCATCTGGCAGAGGGGATTAATCATTACCTGAAGCTGCTGACGCCTGTGACAAGGCTTTCAGTTGTTGAGATCAGGGAAGAGAGGGGCAAGTCAAGGGATGCTGCCATGACTGCCGAAGCCAAAAGGATACTGAAGCAGGCGGATGTTTTTTATCTGCTGGACGAAAAAGGAAAGCAGTATACTTCAGTGGAATTCGCCCGCTTCCTGCAGGAAAATGAACAGGTTGAATTTGTTCTTGGCGGAGCCTTTGGAGTATCGGATGAAGTGAGGCAGAAGTCGAAGGGATCCATTGCCCTTTCGAAGATGACGCTTACGCACGAGATGGCGCGGCTGCTGTTCCTTGAGCAGCTCTACCGTGCCTTTACTATATTAAAGGGTAAGGAGTACCATCACTAATGGGTAAAATATCGATCCTCATCATACTGATTTTCCTGGCAGCGCTCGGTCTCTTCGCTATCGAGAACACCGACGTGGTTAGTGTAAAGATACCGCTCAGTCATGATGTATATGAGACTTCGAAGATAGCCCTGATACTCCTCTCCTCGGTGCTCGGCGCCTTTTTTGTGCTTGTCTATTTCTTCGTGCGCGACACCAAACGCGTGATCGATACCATGCAGTACCAGAAGCGCCAGAAGAAAGAGGCCCGGATACAGGACTATTATGCGAGGGCGCTGAAGGCGATGCTCGGCAACAGGGACGAGGAGGCCCGTGAGGCCCTTAATGCCATACTGAAGGAAGACCCTGAATACATTGATGCTCTTCTCAGGCTCGGCGACCTGGCTTTCAGGAACGAAGAGTATGAATCGGCCCTCGGTTATTATAGGAATGCGCGTGATATCAGCCCCAAGAACATACTGGCCCTTCTCGCCATGGACGGCGTTCTCGAAAAGACCGGAAAGGACGAAAGCGCGCTGAGGGTCATAGACGAAATCATAGATATCGACGCGGACAATCTTACCGCTCTCTGCAGGAAACAGGCGCTGCTCGAAAAAGAGGGCAGGTGGGATGAACTTCTCCTGCTGCAAAAGAACATCATCAAACTCGTCCAGAATGACCGCGAAAAAAAGAAGGAAGAAAATAAACATATCGGTTTTAACTATGAATACGGCAGGGCCAGCCTCGAAAGCGGAGATATAGAAAAGGCCGAAAAGGCCTTTCGGAACGTCATAAAAATGGATGCCGGGTTTCTGCCCGCTTATCTGGCGCTCGCCGAGGTGATGGTGGCCAAAAGGGAAAACGAGGAGGCCATCAATTTTCTCGAAAAGAGCTATGATACCCTCCATTCGAACGTGATTCTGGCCCGGCTTGAGGACCTGCTGATAGCCGAGGACGAGCCCGGCAGACTGCTTCGCATATATCAGAATGCTATCTCGAAAGCGCCTCGTGACAAGGGACTGAGGTTTATGCTCGGCAAACTGTACGCGAGGCTTGTTATGGTGGATGACGCCATCGAGACGCTCGAAGCGATTGATGCCGGCTCCTACCCTAATCCCGAACTGCATGCCATCAAGGCAGAGCTTTACAGCAAGCGCAACCAGACCGGCAGGGCGATTGATGAGCTCAGGATGGCTTCCGATATGATGCGTTCAAAAGGGATAATCTTCAAGTGCGGGACGTGCGGGTATACTTCTCCCGACTGGTCAGGCAGATGTCCCGGCTGCCGCGCCTGGAATGTGCTGGCGCTTGATGTCTAAAGAGCGGCCTGCATTGATATGACTATTATTTCAGAAACAGGTAACGGCGCGGGAGACGGAGGCAGTGATAACATTACGAGCACGCAACAACTGACCACCTGTAAAGAGCGTGTGGTCCTGGACACCAGCCTGTTCGTAAATCCCGATGTCAGGAATAGCCTTGGTGACAGCCCTACCGCAGCCCTTGACACCTTCCTCTCGATAGCCTCGGGGATACATAATACGGAATTTTACATACCGCCTTCGACCTTCCAGGAGCTGCTTAACTTTGTCGACGAGGACCGGATCACAGGAGACCTGCTGCTCTTCCTTCGCCAGAAACCGCCGAGGAAACATGAGCTGAAATGCCCTGCCGTCCTGCTATACGACCTTATAGAAGAGATGCGTGACAGGGTCAACCGCGGACTCAGGGTCGCCGAGTCGGCGGTGCGCGCCACAGAAAAGAAAAAGCCCGATGAGATAATACAGGACCTGCGCAAGAAATACCGCGAGGCGCTGCGTGAGGGAATAATCGACAGCCGGGAAGATGTTGACCTGATCCTGCTGGCCCTCGAGCTGGACGCGCTGCTTGTGACGGCTGATCAGGGTCTGATCAAATGGGCCGAAAAATTCGGAATAAGATGGCTGATACCGGAGAAATTCAGGGACTATCTTGAGGCTGCGGCAAAACGGTCCCAGGCTACTTTTCAGTCCTGAGGCAGTTTGCATTCACCAGGCTTATGCCTTTTCTTCCAGTATCTCCGGAAGAGCAATATACCGGTTCCGGCAACCCCAATAAAAATCAAAAACGCGATCTCGTAATTTTTTATTTTCACCAGAACCATCTCTATGGCATGACCGAATATGTATCCTCCGCCGGCGACAGCAACGGACCATATTAAAGCTCCTATGGCGTTAAAAAAGAAAAACCTCGAGGACTTGATTTTGGGGTTCATGGCGAGCACTACCGGTGTCATTATCCTTATTCCGTAAACAAAACGGAACCCCAGCATGATAAGGTCATGATACTTTTCGAGGTAGCAGTATACCCTGTTTGCCTTTGCCTGCCATTTAGGGTATTTTGCGAGAAGCTCCTGCCCTTTCCATCTGCCTAAATGGAAATAGAACTGGTCACCAGAAAAACTGCCGATAAATGCGACCATAATGACCAGCGACAGGTCAAGATATCCCAACTGGGCGGCCACTCCGGCCAAAAGCAGGATAGTTTCCCCTTCAATAAAGGTGCCTAAAAGTAATGCCCAGTATCCATACGTCTGTATGAGATATTCGAGTGTGCCGATGTGCATTATGATTGCCGCTCCATTGTCATTACTGTATAATACTATATATATACAGTGTACGTAAGCCATTAATTTGCAGGGGGGTGATAGCATGTTGAGTTCAAATAATCTGTTAATCCTGCTGGCAATTGTTGCCGTGCTGTTCGGGGCGCGAAAATTGCCGGAGATTGGAAAAGGGGTTGGAGAAGCGATCAAGAATTTCAAAAAAGGTATTTCCGAACAGGAGCATATTGATGTAACGCCGACAAAAGAAGATGCTGCAAAAGTGGAGCCGCCAAAAACGGAAGCTGCAGCAAAGCCTGCAGATGAAAATAAAGACAAGAAAACGGTCTGATTCGGTGATTCGGCCACTTCTATCAGTTTATTGGGTTAACAGGGATTAATAATCATCCCTGTTAACCCAATTGAATATGCATCATGACAAGACTTAAATTAAAAAGCACTGTCGGTCAGAAGAATGGGCCGCTGTCTCCATGCTGTCCGGCATCAAAGCAGGACCTTCCGGCATGGGTCTACGGCGCTGTTACGACACCTGCCGGACCGGTCCTTAAGGTATCGACCGGCTTGACAGGAAAAGATTATTGGGAACATTTTAAATGCAGGACTACCTCGTTCAGAAATAATTATACTGTTAATCCCGGACTGTACGCGGTCGGAGATCCGGACAAAAACTCGGACGTCCTTGTAAGCTCAAATTACAAATACAGTTTTGACATATTGCGCCGTGAACTAAATGGACTGAATGTATGGGTCCTTGTTCTCGACACAAAAGGCATTAACGTATGGTGTGCCGCAGGTAAAGGCACCTTCGGCACGAATGAACTGATCGGACGCATCGCGCGTGTGCGCCTGAAAGAGATAGTGGACCACAGGCGGCTTATCGTTCCGCAGCTCGGAGCGCCCGGAGTCAGCGCTTACAAGGTCAAGCAGGCCGCGGGTTTCCATGTTTTATTCGGACCGGTCCTCGCAAAAGATCTCCCTGCCTATATTGCGGCGGGTCATAAAGCCACCGAATCCATGAGAAAGATCGGGTTTTCTATTCTGGACAGGCTGGTACTCACTCCGCTGGAGCTGAGTCCGGTCATGAAAAAATTCATTCTTTTCACTATCTTCGTCTTTGCTGTCTTCGGCCTGACACCTTCCGGCATTATATTCAGGGATGCCATATCAGGCGGATTGCCATTCGTACTGCTGGGTTTTGTATCGGTCATTGCAGGTGCCCTGCTGACGCCTTTGCTTTTGCCTGTCATCCCTTTCAGGTCTTTTGCAATAAAGGGATGGCTTGTAGGACTACTCTCTGTTTATGTTTCAATGAAACTGTTTCCCATGCTCGACCAGCAAAATATTCTCCTGATTATAATAGTTTACCTTTTTTTCCCGCTTGTGAGTTCTTACCTTGCTCTTCTATTTACCGGCTCCACTACATTCACCGGAATGACGGGTGTAAAAAAAGAGCTCGGGATCTCAGTGCCTCTTTATCTTGGCGGCACAGCAATTTCGCTGATTATTTTGGTCATCTATAAGTTGGGCGAGTGGAGGATTATATGAAATATCTGTCGAACGTGGTTAGCCTCAAAATCATTCCGGAACTCTGTGTGGGCTGCGGGACCTGCCTTGAAGTCTGTCCTCACAAGGTTTTTGAGATGCGGGATGGAAAGGCTGCAATACTGGACCGCGACAGGTGCATGGAGTGCGGGGCCTGTGCAGGCAATTGCGCTTTCGGCGCTATTGAAGTGGACAAGGGGGTTGGTTGCGCATCGGCCATCATCCACAGCTTGATATACGGAGGAGAGCCTGTCTGCGGCTGCGAGGGAGATTCATCAGGCAATAAGGGATGCTGCTGAAATAATAAATAAATACTGAAGGCTTCGCAATTGGAAAGAAAAATGAATTGCAGCAAGGAATGATTTAGTAATATTAGCTTTAACAACTTCTTTGAGCTTGTATTCGCGATCCCAATCATTCTCTTCGGTCCGAGCTCCGGTGTTGTACTCGCCCCACAGTCTTGCCCCATGCTTGACATATATAATTAGGTTTATATAATGTAAAAGCGTGGAGGCAAGATATGATTAAGCAATTTGCGGATTATATGACGTATTCCATCATGAAGCTCGGACAAGGCACAGCACTTGCAGACTCAGTTAATTTCTTTATTTACGACACTATAAAGATATTTCTGCTTCTTTTTACCATAATATTTGCCGTGGCAGTTCTCCGGAGTTATTTCCCCCCTGAGAAGACCAAAAAGATACTATCGCATAAAAAACAATTTATAGGTAATATATTAGCCGCCCTGCTCGGCATAGTCACACCATTCTGTTCCTGTTCTGCAGTGCCGTTATTTATCGGTTTTGTAGAGGCAGGCGTCCCTCTGGGCGTAACATTCTCATTCCTTATCTCTTCTCCGATGGTTAATGAGATTGCTCTGGTCATGCTATGGGGACTCTTCGGATGGAAGATAGCCCTGATATATGCTGCCACAGGCGTCGTGCTTGCCATTATTTCGGGTATCGTAATAGGCAAACTGAATATGGAAAAGTATGTCCAGGATTATGTTTGGGAAATGAAGGTCGGTGAAATGGCTGTGGCCAATACAAGATTCCATGACAAACTTGTCTATGCTCGCGACTATACCAAAGATCTGATGAAAAAACTCTGGCCTTATGTAGTTATAGGCATTGGTCTGGGCGCGCTCGTTCACGGTTATGTGCCGACTGATTTTGTGGTGAAGTATGCTGGCCCTGAAAACCCCTTTGCGGTACTGGTTGCCGTGCTAATAGGCATACCGCTTTACAGCAATGCAGCAGGCATGATTCCGGTTGTGCAGGCACTTGTGGGAAAAGGCATGGCCATGGGTACGGTGCTCGCATTCATGATGTCAGTTACCGCTATATCTTTCCCCGAGGCTGTCATACTGAAAAATGTGCTCAAGATGCGGCTCATCTATACCTTCTTCGGCATAGTTGCAGTCGGCATAATCATAGTCGGTTATCTGTTTAACGCAATTTTATGAGGACCCTTGGTCCATCTGATTATTGTTTCGCGAGGTGATTTATGGCAGACTGTGCATGTGGAGGAAGCAGTAGACTGATTTTTTCCTGCTCTGGTGCGGCCGACGTAGGTGAACTATCGGACCAGGTTGCAAGAAAACTTTCAAGGGATTCCAAGGGCCGGCTTTTTTGTACCGCCGTTATCGGCGCGAATATCGTTGAAAAGATAGCGCCAGTGAAGACCGCTTCTGAACTTATGACGATTGACGGCTGTGGTGTGCTCTGCGCAAAGAAAATACTCGAAAACGCAGGCTTCAGCCCCCAATCGTATAACATGGAAGAGCTTGGTTTTCAGAAAGGCAAGACCGAAGTTAACAGCCTGAATATAGCTGCGGCCATCAGCAAGATAGGATTATAAATAATCCGCACACAGGAGCGTGATATGGAGATTATGGTATTGGGACCCGGCTGCTCCAATTGTACAAAACTTGTAGAGCTGGCAAAGCAGGCAGTGAAGGAGCTGGGCATTGAGGCAAAGATTGAAAAGGTCTCAGACATGCACGAGATAATGAAGTATACCATGTCTACTCCGGGCCTGGTAGTGAACGGTAAGTTGAAACATTACGGCAAACCCTTGCCTGACATTGCAAAGGTTAAGGAATTGATTAACTCTGAGGTGTGAAATTATGCAGGAACTACTCGATGTTTACAAGGCTCTCTCTGATGAGACGCGGCTACGCATACTGAAACTGCTCGAACATGGAGAGCTCTGTGTTTGCGATATTTTTTCTGCCCTGGATATGGTGCAGCCGAAGGTATCGTTTCATCTCTCTGCTCTGAAAGAGGCTGGGCTGATAACGGACAGGAAGGAAGGCAGATGGGTGCGTTATTCCATTGCATCTGATTGCAACCTTTTCAGAAGGTACCTTATCACGACCACTCTCGAAAAAATATCTGAACAGGATGTGGCGAAAGATAACGAGAGGCTTCAGGAATTCCTGAAAACCAAAAATAAGGACGATTCTGCGAAAAAATGCTGCCCAAAATAAACTCAGAGTGAACAGTAGAATTTTGATACTTTTATGTTAAAAATAGATCCACATCCGGATTATCCCACCGAGGAAGGCTGCTATCTGAGGGGAAACGACTATTCACCTGTTGCTGTCATTCTGACTTATGATAATGACAAGGTACCAAGTGATATCGAAGCCCTGGTGAGAACGGGGATTGAGGCAGGTGCCGCACTCTCGGGATCAATACAGACGGAGAATGTCGGTATCGAAAAGATGATATGTAACATTATTGGCAATCCCAATATTCGCTACATAGTATTGACGGGCCCGGAGTCGCCCGGCCATTCCACAGGAGAGGCCATAAAGGCTTTAATAACCGATGGTGTCGATAATAGAAAAAAGATCATAGGCGCTTCGGCGCCCACCCCTTATCTCTTCAATATCCCAATCGAATATATTGAGCGTTTCAGGAAACAGATTGTTACCATAATCGATTTGATATATCGTGGTACACCCGATCTGCTCAGGAAGGCAGTCTGGTCCTGTTATCAGGAAGCCCCAACTGTTTTTGAGGAGTATTCCGTATATGATATCGGCGCGTATCCGGAAGCACCAATAAGTGCGAAGATCACATGGCGGGTCACCAATCCCGCAAATGAACCCAAAGATGAAGAAGAGCGAAGACAAAGAGAAATATTGAGGGACAAGATGGAAGAGATCAAAAGGATTGTGGAGGATAAACAAAAGGCGCGGCAATCGGCTGAAGATAACAGAAGTAAATAATTATTCGGGGAGCGTGTTTTATGCACTGTCGTTTGTATTCATTTGGCCTGTTGGCAGCTTTGCTTTTATTGGTCGTATCTATTGTATTTGATAAAGGCGTAGTCAATGCTGCCGGTGCCGACGATCTCTTGCAAAAAGCAAAGCGTGAAGGGAAAGTTGTTATGCTTGAACTCGGTTCGATCGGCTGCATTCCATGCGAAGCCATGCGGCCTGTTATGGCACAGCTTTCATCTAAATACAAGGGGAAACTCGAAGTCATCTTTGTTGATGTGAGAAAAGACAACGAAACTGCCCGGCGGTTCCGTGTCTTCGGCATTCCAACGCAGGTGTTTCTTGACAGGAACGGTAAGGAGTTCCATCGTCATGTCGGATTCTATGCTTATGATGAGATAGTGCCGGTACTGAAAAAAAAGGGCATCTGATGGAAACGCTCTTCAGCGACCTCGAAACGCTTGTCCATACAGAGCGCCTTGTTGCCGTGGCTGCGGTATTTACAGGCGGACTGCTCTCGGCCGCAAGCCCCTGTGTATTGGCCGCGATTCCGCTAATAATCGGTTATGTAGGTGGCTATTCGGAAGGAAACACCAAGCGCGCTGCGCTTTATTCGATAGTATTCATCATGGGTCTGTCAATAACCTTTACCCTGCTTGGCGCGGCAGCATCTTTGCTCGGACAGCTGCTCGGTTTCCTGGGGGACTGGCTTTATATTGGTGCTGGAGCTGTCGCAATTCTCATGGGGCTGCATCTAACGCGCCTTATTTCGATACCGTTACCATTTGAGAAAACTCGTCATGTTAAGAGCAAAGGTCTTATGGGTGCCTTCTTGCTCGGGCTTATGACTGGTGCCATATCCTCACCCTGCGCCACCCCAGTTCTAGCTGTCATATTGGCCTATGTTTCGACAGAAGGCGATGTTGCATACGGGAGCATGCTGCTATTTGCATATGCGCTTGGCCATTGCGCACTTATCTTTGCAGCAGGCCTTTCAGTAGGTATCGCTGAGGGCCTTATAAATTCGAGCGGCGTAAAAAACTGGGCCGTTTATGCAAAAAAGATCAGCGGCGTTGCGCTGATCTTTGCCGGCATCTATATCGTGGTTACCTTATTTTGAAAGGAAGGCATCGATGAATACAAATCGAATAATACTTGTACTATGCAGCATGGTTATCAGCATTATGTTAGTCGGAAATTACTGTTTTGCTGAGACCAAAGCATCGCCTGCAAAAGGCGCCGGAAGCAAGATAAAGACTTCTAATGCAAAACCATTTACACTGGTCATATTTTGGTCTGAAGGTTGCTCGACCTGTGCCGCTACAATGGAGTTTCTGCGCGGTGTCGCCCCCCGCTTTTCTTCTATGACAGTGAAAGATTACGAGGTATGGAATGACCGGCAAAACTCGCAGCTTATGAGCAGAGTTGCCAGGGCTTACGACTTTAAACTTGCCGGCGTACCGGTAACATTTATAGACAAAAAAGGTTACACCGGGTTTTCCAGGCAAAATCAACAAATGCTGCTCGATGAGATGGAACGCTGCTCCGTTGAGGATTGCGCGGACCCTCTGGATGTGTTGGCAGCCGCTGAGGGGAATACGGCCCCTCTCTCAAAACAGGCAGAGGCCATTGAAGGCGTTTGCTCCATAAGCAAGAGCAGTGAACAATGCAAGTAAAAAGCGATAAAAACAGCGATTCCATCCGCATGCTGCTGTTCAGTCTGGCCGTAACCTGCATACTATTTCTCGCTGAAATAATTGGCGGCATACTGAGCAATAGCCTCGCGCTGCTGAGCGATGCTGGGCATGTACTGACAGACGGATTCGCACTTGCACTCAGTCTGATCGCCGTCATCATAAGCAGAAGACCGACCGACTGGCGGGCGACCTTCGGATACCAGCGCATCGGCATCCTGGCGGCCCTGATCAATGGTGCAAGCCTTATCATTATCTCATTCTTTATTGCTGTTGAGGCCTATCAGAGGGTTCAGTCTCCCCCGGACATTGATGTGGGCTTGATGCTCATAGTCGCTACGGGCGGACTGCTTGGCAACCTTTTTATGGCCTGGCTGCTTCACGGCGAGCATAACGACCTTAATGTGAGAAGCGCATGGCTGCATGTGGTCGGCGATACGCTGTCTTCAGTCGGCGTAATCGCGGCAGGTATTATCATTTACTACACGGGCTGGGGCGTGATCGATCCGATAATCAGTGCGGCGGTCTGCATCATGATTCTCATAAGCGGCATTAGGGTTGTTAAAGATGCGCTCTGGATATTTCTGGATCTGACCCCCGCTGGATTCCATCCGGAGGAGATTGCAGCGCAGATCTCAGACATACCGGGTATCACGGATATTCATGATGTCCATGTCTGGGCAATATCTCACGGGGTACCGGCGTTTTCCGCGCATGTACGCATAAATGACCAAAAAATCAGCGAGGCTGATTCCGTGCGCCATGAAATTGAGCACAGACTTGAGCACATTGGCATCAACCATACCGTCATTCAGCTTGAATGTGCTGACTGCGGCGCTAACGGGCTGTATTGTGAACAAAAAGGAGCTAATGGGAATATTTCCCCCAGGCACTGTCATTAACTTTTCGTGTGAAGATATTCTGCTGTAAGGATGGGGTGGCAGGTATAACTGAAGCGCATCGGGACAGCATCATTGATTCTCTGCCCGTAGAATTGACGTCTTAAAGTATTTTTTTTGCAGCCCAATACATTCGACATCTGCATATCTGCAAATACTGCATACACCAAAGTGCAATAATTGCACTTTTCTCTGAATATTTGAAATTGAGGCCTGTGCATAAACTAAAATATCTTTATGTATTTCATAATTACGCATTGTATTTATTGAATTATATTTCATATTTGATCTATTGCATAAATAATAATTTATTTTGGCACGAATAATGCTCTATATCTATAACTACAAACAAAAAGGAGGTGAGAACAGATGAAAAAGATTTTGATAACCATGATTGTGCTCATGTTGGCGCTGGTGGTAGTAAATGGAGCTATGGCATGGGGAGGCCCCGGCAATGGTATGCGAGGCGGTTACGGATGTCCAGGTTATGCGGCTGATGTAACGCCGGAGCAGGCACAGAAAGCAGCGGCATTTCAGCAGGCAATCCAGCCTCAGCAGCAGAAGGTGTTTCAGCTCAGAAATGAGATATGGACGCTCCGCAATCAGCAGAACCCTGATTGGAACGCAATCAGCGCAAAGCAGAAGGAAATGGTTGATCTGAGGACCCAGATTCAGAAACAGGCAGTTGATAGCGGCTTAGCTGGCGCAGGATATGGCTACGGCCCGCGCGGTCGCGGCATGGGGCGCTGGTAATAACGGGTATGTACAAACAGAGCGAGGATAGCAGGAAGGGGCGGCCCGCAAAGACCAAGCTGGTCGCCCCAGGGGAATAATGAAATATCTGAAACTGACATTATTGATAGCGCTGGCAATCATTTTCTCAGGCACATTTGCAGCTGCCGAAGATGTAGAGGGTTACGATGAGAACACGGAGCTGAGGCTGACTGGCAATGTTTTAGCAATAAGCCGGGACATGCGCGGTCCGGTAATAGTAAGACTGAAAACCGGCAATCGCGTTTACGACATTTATACGGGGCCGGCATGGTTCTGGGACAGCGCTCAGACAGACATTAGTGAAAATAGTCGTATTCGGGTGACCGGTTCAAAAATGATCGGCCGCGACGGCAGCCTTCGTATTGTATGCCGCCAAATGAAGAACCTTGAATCAGGTAAAGTCAGCTCGTTCCGGGACGGGAATCTTAAGCCTCTATGGCGAAGCAGAGGCAGACGTTGAGATCTGCAAAAAAACTGGGCCTTGTCCATATCCTCAGGAGGAAGGTAATGCTGAAATCGATTCTTGCCATAGCACTAACGACAATCTGTTTTTATAATTTTGCTGATGCCGCGGAACCCGTTGGACAGTGTAATGCAGTAACAGACTGTGACACTCGGTCTGAGTGGTATTTTCCGGATTGGCTTGGCAGCAGCCCGCACTCCCCTGTTTTTGAGGTCAGGGATGCAGAGAATAAATACGGACGCTATACAAAGAAAACCAAAACTATTACGCTTAAGGACCTCATCAAGTTCCATGGGCATTTCTGTGGCGGGCTGGTAGAAAGTGCAGCTTCAATGCGTGTGGCTTTTGACCGTCTTTTCCCGGATGGGATTATTGATCGTACTGATCTGCGTATTGTATCTAATAATTCAGCATGCGGCGCTGATGTTGCATCCTATCTCACGGGTGCCCGTGCGCGTTTTGGCAGCCATGTGATCGACAACACCCTCACCGAAAGCGAATTCTATGTGCAACGGATATCCAACGGCAAGACAGTTTATGTAAAGTTGAATCCGGCAGTCTATCCCAAAGAAGTAAAGACCCAGATGAAAAAAATAGAGTCAGGCAGCTTTTCGCCGGGCGATATTGATCTTTTTCAGGAATTGCAGTGGGCCTATGCAAAGCGCATGGTGAACCGTCCGCTTGATGAATCATTTATCGTTGGCGAGATAAAAGGATATGTGTGGCCTTCGTCAGTATGCAAAGACCTGGGCACGAGAAAGGATAACGATTATAAGAACGTGCGGGAGAAGTAAAGGAACAAGCGATAATTAATGGATGATATAGAGATCATAAGAAATTTCAAGCATGGCGAAGCGGACGCATTTAATGATATTGTCCTTAAATATCAGGACCGGATATTTAACCTCTGTCTTTATATGCTTCGTGATACACATGATGCACAGGATGCTGCGCAGGACTGTTTTATAAAGGCCTGTCGCGCGCTGCATGATTTTTCACCCGATGCATCACTCTACACATGGCTGTACCGGATCGCCGTGAATACCTGTCTTGACTACAGGCGTAAAAGAATCCAGAGTCGGATGGACAGCCACAGCATGGCTGAAGACATGCCCTCACATATGCCATCGCCGGAAAAACTATACGAATCAAGGGAAATATCCGAAGTGGTGAGAACGGCGATGCAGAAACTGCCTGAAAAGTTAAGGGCGGCAATTGTCCTGCGTGAAATAGAGGGGCTCTCTTATGAGGAAATAGCTGAAATAATGGATGTGTCGACAGGGACTGTAAAATCCAGGATCTCGCGTTCCAGGGAAGAATTGCGAAAGATCCTTGTCAGAAAGCTGTGACCAGGAAAATAATATGGAACAAAATGGGCAGCTGCCACGTTTAACAGGCAAGGAGAATGAAAATGAGATGTAGACATGCGAGAAAACTTATCTCCCAATACATTGACAAAGAGCTGAGCTCCGGCGAGACGAAGTTGTTTTCAGCGCACATCGAGGCATGTGCTGCATGCAGGCTGGAACTGGAAGAGACGAAGGAGCTGAGCCGGATGTTCGCAGCCGCTGAACGGGTATCCGCTCCATACGGCTTTGCCACGCGAGTTCTGGCAGGAATAGAGGCAGACAAGCGTCCGCAGAACAGGCTTTCCCATATATTCAGGCCCGTTCTTGTAAGGGCAGCAGAGGTTGCCTTTGCCTGCGTCATTGTTGTCATAGGTTTCTTTTCCGGCCGCATGCTGATAACAGATTCGCCTGCTCCCTTAAGCGCAGCGGAGATGAGAAGTACTTTTCATCTCGATGTATTTGAGTCGGCACCGCCTGATTCTATTGCCGGAGCATATATAGGCATGACAGGGGTACAAAATGAAAAATAAGACGCTCAAGATCATTCTTGTTTTCTCCCTTCTGCTCAACGCATCAATGCTGTTGACGGCTGGTTATATTCACTACAATCAGTCCAGAACGCCAACTTTTCCATTCGGCAATATTCAGAGACCGGGAGAGACATTGCAGGGCTGTCTTTTTGAAGGGCTTACCCTGAAACCTGAACAGCAACGCGTTATGCAACAAAAGGCATTTGCCTTTCATGCCGATATTATCAAAAAAAGACAGCAAATAGACTCTAAAAGGGCTTCTCTCATAGTACTTTTAAGAGCAGATAATCCCAAGGGCCAGGCCATCTCCGCAGCTATTGCGGATATAAACAGGCTGCAGGAAGATGTGCAGAAGATGGTAGTGCTCCATATGCTTGAGTTCAAAGGGCTCCTTGACAAGGACCAGCAGAAGAAGTTTCTCGATCTTATCGAGGGGGCGACGGCCGGGAAGCAGGGAGGCCATTGTCCGTAGTTGTTTGCAATTAACATGATTGCCTCATGTGATGATCAATAATTATAAGGGTGTGGAGGACCATAGATGAATTGGCATTATCTGATAAACGAGCTTTACTACCAGAGGCGTCGCACGGTTATATCAATAATCGGTTTGTCGATAGGGATAGCCATACTGGTGATCCTGAACTCGCTTTCTTTTGCTTATCGAGAGGCTGCCCGTCAACCATTGAAAGAGATCGGGGCTGATATTACTGTCCAGCGTCCGGGAGACGTACCCGAAGACCTGAAAGGGGTTGTATTCCCATGCTCAGCCGTCACTATCCGTGACGATGAGGCAAGAAAGATCGGGTCTCTGCCGGGCGTTCGAGGTATCGGCAAAGGCCTTCTTCTCTGGGTCTTTGATCCTGAACGCGCATGGATCGTTCTTGGCGTAGAGGAGAAGAATTCGATCGGGCCGGCCGTTCTTCGGTCATCGGTCACAGAGGGTAGATTCTTTGAAGGCGGTAGACGCGAGGCGCTGGTTGAGTCGGCCTATGCGCGCCAGTTCGGGATAAAAATTGGAGACAGTATTTCAATTGCCGGGAGGCAGTTTTCGGTGGTCGGATACATTGACGCTTCACGCGCAGCGAAGATTGCTATCGCCAATGTCTACATATCCCTCACGGAAGCACAAGGCCTTGCACTCTCTTCCCGCAATGTGCAATCGGTCGCCCCCTTTGCTCAGGGAGATGTGAATCTGCTCTTTATCAAAGCAGACCAGGAGAGGATAGCGGAGATGGAATTATCGATAAAGGACATCATGGGCAAGAAGACGAGTGTCGCAACCCCGGAATCCTTCCTGAGGCTCCTTGGCAGCCTGTTTGCGCTGTCCGATAAATTTACAATGGCGGCCTCTTTGATAGCAATACTCATCGCTGTTATGATTGCCTTCAAGACCATGGCAGGCAATATTGCCGAGCGGGCGCGGGAAATAGGTGTGCTGAAAGCGGTCGGCTGGACAAACCGGAATGTTGTTACCCAGCTTTTTGCGGAATCGGTCATCCAGTGTTTTATTGCAGGGCTGCTCGGTCTCTTTTTTGCAGTCATCGTTTCTTATGGTCTGAGCTTTATGACAGTGAGCATACCGATACCATGGGAAATGAGCCCGAACCCGCACTTCCTTCCCGGCGGCGGTGACCAGGTATTCAAGGTGCTGCGCCTTCCTGTTTATGTGCCCCTGAAACTGGCATTCTTTGGCGTATTCCTTTCGATCATTATAGGGGGTTTTACCGGAGCGCTGCTCGGAAGGCACATATCGAAAATTAAACCTTCGGAGGTTTTGAGACATGAGTAAAGAAACTATTCTGTCAGGCACTGATCTGATCAAACGATATGGGTCGCTTGAGGTAGTCAGGAATGTATCGTTGTCGATCGGCGCCGGCGAGTTCGTATGCCTGGTGGGCAAATCCGGCTGCGGGAAGACAACACTTCTTTCCATCCTGTCGGGCCTGGAAAAACCCACTTCGGGGCAGGTAATGCTCGACGGGAAGAATATTACAGAAGCGACAGAGGACGAGCTTGCGCTATTTCGCAGGGACAATGTCGGATTTATTTTCCAGTCTTTCAATCTTATCCCGACCCTGTCGGCCTGGGAAAATGTCGCGCTGCCGCTCTTTCCGGTAAAGATGGCCGGAGATGAACGCAGACGCCGCGCGTCGGAGCTTCTTGAAAAGATGGAACTCGGCCACCGGCTTGAGCATCTGCCCGCAGCCTTGTCAGGAGGAGAGAAGCAGCGGGTCGCGATTGCGCGGGCGCTGATCAATAAGCCGAAAGTGCTTTTTGCGGACGAGCCTACAGGGAATTTGGATTCGGCCACCGGTGACGCTATCATGGAGATCCTGAAAAATCTGCATACGGAAGAAGGAGTAGCTATTCTTATGGTGACACATGAGGTCGAACTTTCCAAAGCGGCTGACCGGATCATACGCATGCATGACGGGGAGGTAATAGCATGAAAAAAGCGGCATTTTCGGTCGCATTGTTGCTGGCGGTTTTCCTGGTTGTAAATGCGTATTCTGCTGAACAGGTCCGCGTAGAGGTGCTCTATATGAATCACGGTCCGCTCAGGGATACCATTGCAAAGATGAAAAAGGTCTTCTCATCATACGGCAGCCGAATCAGCGTTTCCTGGCATGATTTCAACACAGAGGAAGGGGAACAGTTCATGGCGAAAAAGGGAATCAGGCAGCACGTTCCCCTTGTAATATGGATAAATGGAAAGACAAAAGCGACAGTTGGCAACAGGGAGATGACCTTCAGCGGCTTTCCTACTGGTTCGGGCCCCGCTTTTTTTCAGGGCAAATGGACTATTGACGACCTGAACACAGCGTTGGCGCAGGTTGCCGCAAAAAAATGAGGAAAAGATGAACTATAGTTACATCTATAAAGAGCTGATTCATCACCGCCATCGCACGCTGGTAAATATACTCGGCATTGGCGTGGGCATAGCCCTGTTTGTCTCCATTAATGCCGTCTCTACAGCTTATCAGGAGGCTATCAGCCTTCCATTCAAAAATCTCGGGGCAGATATTGTTGTCCAGAGGCCCGAAAAGCGGGCGATTGATTCTTCTCAGGCTCCGGCGGCCATGAGGGGCATACGGGTGCCCTTCTCGAACCAGCTGCTGCCGGAGGAAGACATCGCCAAACTTGCATCTATTGATGGCGTTGCGGGCACAGCGTCGTCGCTGCTTCTGTGGGAGTTCGACAAAGGGGGCTTCAGGACAATAATGGGAGTTGACCTCTTAAAACCGGGCCTTGGTCCGGTAAAGGTAAAGGAATGGATCAGGGACGGCAGGTTTCCGCAAAAAGAGGGCGAGGCAGTATTTGAAAAGCATTACGCGAAATTTCATCATGTAACTGCTGGTGATACTGTTACGATCGGTGGCAGGTCATTCACAATTGTCGGACTTCTTGAGATCAGGGAGGGCTCCCAGATCGCGTCAGCCAACATCTATCTCGCTCTTGATGACGCGCAGAAGCTGCTGCCCGGCGACGTCAGGGGCGTCAATGTTATCTACCTTCGTCTTCAAAATCCTTCTCTGCTCGGCAAGGTAAAGACAGAGATCGCGGGACAGGTTAAAGGCGTGTCGGTTACAAGCTCCGATTCTTTCCTCGAACTGATGGGCGGCGTATCGAAGATATCTGAGCAGTTTTCCATGCTTGCCTCGGTGATAGCATTCGGCGGCGCGCTGTTCCTGATCATAAAGACCATGCTCACAAACCTTGTAGCGCGTTCCAATGAGATAGGCATCCTTAAGGCGGTGGGCTGGACAGGGAAGGATGTCCGAAAACAGCTTATCGGAGAGGCCCTTGTTCAGTCGCTGGCGGGCGGTGTTCTCGGACTTTTCATCGGATATTCAATTTCATATCTTATCGGGTTTCTCGAAATTCCGATAGCGACGCCTTGGGAGATAAACCTGATGCCCGCTTTCGCAAAGGATACCGAAGCTGCGTCAAAGGTTGTGCGCCTGCCGGTGAGCATATCAGCAGGACTGATCATGGCATCAATCGTATTATCAGTCGTAACAGGCGCCATCTCGAGCTATTTTATGGGGATGCGGACAGGGAAGATGAAACCCGCGGACATCTTAAGGAGGCTGTAGGCATATTATCGGGTTTATATCAGTGGAAGAGGACTTTTTACCCGGTCTTATAGTCAAATTTACTGCCCATGCTAAAAGTTAAATTAAATAAGCTGTTTCCAGAAGAAAGCCTGAGGGCAATATGGCCCGCAATAGCTGTGCTTTTAGCGACCCTGATTATATCAATTTTTATTACCGAGTTCACCTATGTGGCCGGTATGAAGGCATTATGGATTGTTTTCTTGAGGTTCTTTCGATTCCTGATAGTCTTGCTGTTTCCCCTGCTCATGCTCTCTTTTGTCTGCGGACGCATTAATCAGATGTTAAATCGCGGTAATGGGCGAATAGTCCAGTTAGGAGTGATGAAAGACTATGCTCTGACTCCATCAAAGATGTGGCTTATCAGGCCTCTTCAGGGTATCGCGCTGATAATGCTTCTTGCATCGAAGTTCATAACGGTTCTTCAGCTATATACACATTCAATTCATAATACAGTGATTCTGCCGCCGGCCCAGTTTGATCCCTGGCGGCTTGTCGTGGTCACGATAATATTTGCCGTCACTTCCCTGCTGCTGTCAGCTCTCTGGACGCTGGATGATCTCGGAATCCGCTACTTCAACAGCAAAACCAAAGAAATCAAAATGGCCGGAAAATATCTGGGCCTGCTGCTGCCAGTATTCTTCGGGTTCTACGGTATCATCAATCTTTTCGAACAGTATGAGCAGCTTGAGGCAATACAGTACACCATTCAGATGGTAATCATATTTTATCCGCCTTTCGTCATATTCGGTGTAGTGCATAATTATTACATCCGGAAAAGAGAATCAATATTACTGGAACAATTGGGGGCAGAGCCGTACACAGTTACCATAAATAATAAGGGAATGAATGTCACAAAAGTTTAGATTTACAGGGAATTTGTATTAATAAGCTAAACCAACAGCATTTGAAAAGGAGATTAAAATGGAATTGGTGGTGGCACAAGATGTAGGCAAAGACTATCAGGCTGGCGACATTATCGTCAAGGCCTTAAAGAAGATCAATTTTACACTGGCTTCAGGCGCATTTACCGCGTTCGTCGGACCCTCCGGCAGCGGAAAGACTACGCTGTTGAACCTGATCGGCTGTCTGGACAAGCCGACAGAGGGTAAATTGACTGTTGCGGGCGTTGATGTTTCGACACTTGACCGCAAGCAAAGCGCTATCTTCAGGGGAAAGAACATCGGCTTTATCTTTCAGGACTTCAACCTTATACCGGTGCTCACTGTATATGAAAACATTGAGTATCCGCTGCTTATGGTCCAGAACGTGCCGCCTGCGGAGAGAGAAAAGAGGGTCATGGCCCTTCTTGCGGCCGTAGGGATGACAGAACAAAAGGGGAAGTATCCGGACCAGATATCGGGCGGGCAGAAGCAGAGGGTGGCAATTGCCAGGGCGCTTGTTATCAATCCGAAGCTTGTCCTTGCAGATGAGCCGACCGCGAACCTGGACCACAAGACAGCGAAACTGGTGATCGAACTAATGAAAAAGATGCGGGACGAATTAAAGACAACGTTTATATTTTCGACCCATGATCCGAAAGTTGTCGGCGAGGCAGAGACAATATTTACCCTGGAAGACGGCGATCTGGAAACAAGGAATATGAATGGAGGCAAAAAAAATGCGTAACCTTTTTAAAATAGCGATACGGAATCTCATGCGGTACAAAAGAAGGACATTGTTGACTGCTTCCCTGATTTCAATCGGTGTTATATTCGTTCTCACATTTACCGCAGTGACTACTTCATTCAAGAACATGATGATAGGCGAGATTACGGACTCTATGCTTGGTCATGTCCAGGTCCATAAAAAAGGATATGTTGCCTCCATAGACAACCTGCCGTTGAATCTGAATTTGAAGGCGGAACAGATCAAGTTGATAGAAGAAGTACTTGCTAAAAATACCGACATAGAGGCCTATTCACCGCGTATAAAATTCGGCGGTATGTTCAGCAATTTTGCTGAAACTACGACTATACGTCTGAACGGGATAGACCCTAAAAAAGAATTTGCGACGACACCTCGCCTTACTGCAAGAGTAAGCAGCGGCAAAAAGGAACTCGAAAAAGGGGAAATATTCATCCCCGTGCTTCTGTCAACAGGCATGGGAGTGAAAGTGGGCGATACAATTGTGATTGTAACAACAAATCAGGACGGCTCTGTTAATGGCAAGCAGTTCAAGGTCGCAGGCATACTCGAAAGCGCCACCGGCCCGGGCGGAAGGGACGGATATGTGCATATCTCTGATGCCAGGGAGCTCCTGAGAATGGATGATATGCAGGTCAGTGAGTATGCCATAAGGCTCAAGGACTTCGGCAAGCTCTATAGTTTTAACGAAAAAATGGTAAAAGAATTGTCAGGGCAGCTCAATAAAATGGGCAAACCCATATTCGAGGTGCATACATGGGAAATGCTGACGCCATTTTATCATATTGCGAGGATGATCACAGCCATGACATTCTTTATCAAACTCATGCTAATCGCAATAGTCCTGATCAGTATAATGAACGTGATGATTATGGCTGTCTATGAGAGGATAAGAGAGATAGGCACCATAGCCGCCATCGGCACCCTGCCCGGCAAGATCCTCTCGATGTTTCTGATAGAAGGGTTATGCCTGGGGATAATCGGGGCGATCATCGGGACCGTCCTGGGAACTCTGATTGTCTATGTCCTCAATATATCAAAAATCACCTTCAGTTTTGCACAGCATACCGGGTATGTGCTTACTGCTCAAATTAACCCGTCTGATATTCTGACTATCTCGGCAACGGTAATAATTGTTTCTGTTATTGCCAGCCTTCAGCCGGCATACAAGGCATCCAAAATGGAGCCTATAAAGGCATTGAGACATGTATAAAGGAGACAACAAAACCATGTTAAAAATAATCTCCATATGCGCAATGATTTTAGCTTTCGCATTGCCCGTGTACGCAATTGATGGAACGCAGCTGTTAAAAGAGGTTGACCGGAACCTGAATCCGGAGTCCTATGAGTCATACCGGAAGCTCATCAACATCGAACCCAATGGCAGCAAGAAGGAATACACGCTATTCACCGTCAAGAAAGGGCTCGACAAGATGGTACTTCTTTTCATCGCCCCTGCGAGTGAAAAGGGAAGAAGTACACTAAGGCTTGGGGACAACATGTGGTTCTACATCCCCAATGTGGGCAAGCCTATCCGCATCACGAGCCTCCAGTCTGTAGTGGGAGGAGTTTTTAACAACGCTGACATCCTGCAGCTGGATTATGCCGCGGAATACAATGTTGAGAAAGTCGAGGAGAAAGGGAAAGACTACCTGCTGCATCTGAAGGCAAAGACAAAGACTGTGGCATATGACCGGATAAAGTTATGGGCCGACAAGGAGAAAAAGCTTCCTGTAAAGATCGAATGTCTAACCGAGGCAGGCATGCTGATCAAGACCCTTTACTTTAAGCAGGTAAAGGATTTCGGAGAGGGTATTGTGCGGCCCGCAGTCATAGAGACTGACAGCCCTCTATACAAGGGATACAAGTCGCTCATGATAATGGCACGCATCAAGGCAAAAGAGTACAAGGACGAAATATTTACGCTCTCTTTCATGTCCCATATTGATTCAATACGGTAGCATGGAAAAAGAAAGCGTATCGCCACTGCGGCTGTTTTTGTCATTCCTGAGGCTCGGGCTTACAGCATTTGGCGGTCCTGCGATGATTGCCCAGATAAAAGAGCTTTCAGTGGTACGCAATAAGTGGCTGGATGAAGCTACGTTCAAAAACGGAGTTGCACTCAGTCAGGCAATACCGGGAGCCACAGCCATGCAGACGGCGGCTTATGTGGGATTGCAGGCAAGAGGGCTCGGCGGTGCATTGCTCTCCTTTATCGGCTTCGGCTTGCCTGCCTTTGCCCTGATGCTGGTATTCGCAGCGGTATACGAAAAATCCCGCGATATATCGCAAATAATTTCGCTCTTTAATGGTCTTCAGGTCATTGTAGTTGCCCTTGTTGCTTATGCCACATATACCTTTGGTAAAAGCTCCTTAAAAGGTATCAAGGATATTATGCTGGCCTTCATGGCCGCATTTCTTTTCTGGGCAGGTGCCAGTCCTTTCCTCGTTATCATAGCGGCGGGACTGTCAGGCATCGTATTGTTCAGAGACACTTTACCCAGGATCTCACCGGCTCCTCACCAGAAAAACAATAAACGACTGATCGTGCAAATAGCTCTGACCTGTCTCTTTATATTGGCAGCATTGACCGCTCTCTATTATGTGAATGAAAAGATATTCCTGCTGGCAACAACCATGCTGCGAGTAGATCTGTTTGCCTTTGGAGGAGGATTCGCGTCTTTGCCATTGATGATGCATGAAGTGGTGAGCGTTAGAAGTTGGTTGGACTACAGGACATTTATGGATGGAATAGCCCTGGGCCAGGTAACACCAGGGCCGATTGTAATTACCGCCACCTTTGTCGGCTATTTAACCGGTGGGCTCGCCGGGGCCGTAGTCGCGACCCTCGGAATATTCACACCTTCTTTTCTGATGCTCGTCGGCATTGCGCCGTTTTTCGACAAAATGAAAGCATCGAAATATTTTGCACCAGCAATAAAAGGGATACTCGCGTCTTTTGTCGGACTTCTATTATTTGTAACATTCAATTTCGCCATAAACGTTCCATGGGACTTAATTAGGGTACTGGTCGCATTGTTGGCGCTGGTCGCGCTATTCAAGAAAATTGATGTCCTTTATATCGTGCTGATAGGGTCGGCCATATCCGTATTTTTGATGTAAATAGAGAATGAATAAAGAGGAGAGCTTGGTGGGGTTCTATAAGTTGTTGTTTATGTCACTGACAGTTCTTTTTGGGCTACTTATGTCTTCTGTGATTTTTGCGGAAGAGTATACAATTGACTCGTCGGAAATCGATAAAAAGCCATACCATCTCGGCGGATATGCGGAACTGAGACCGCTTACGTTCGGTCTTAATAAAGACTCAGCGCTCTATAAACTCAAGTTTTATAACCAAAAGAAGCATGATAATATTTATGAATTCAATGGGGCACTTCAGCTGGAAGGCAGCCTTGAGTACGGGATGGCGCGAGTTTATGCAAGAACAAATACCACTTATCAAAAAGGATATCTTGGTGAAACCCAGGCGACAACGCTTCAGGAAGGATATCTGTCTCTTAAACCAGCGGCATCCCTGAAGATCGATGCCGGCAAAAAGACGCTGAACTGGGGCAAAGGCTATGCGTGGAATCCCGTGGCCTTTTTGGACAGACCCAAAGATCCCGATGATCCAGAGCTTAGCCGCGAGGGCTATTATATGCTGACGGCAGATTACGTAAAAAGCTTTCAGGGCCCATTAAAAACATTCTCGTTAACTACGGTATTGTATCCCGAATATGAATATATAAACAGCACCTACGCAACGTCGAGCAGGATGAATTTTGCGGGGAAGGCCTATTTTTTACTGTACGACACAGATATTGATTTTATCCTGTTCACAGGTGGAAGCAAAACGACTCGCTATGGCTTCGACTTTTCCCGAAATATAACTACTAATCTCGAAGTCCATGGAGAGTTTGCCTGGATAGACCACTTCACAAGGAAATTTACAGACAGTTCAGGGAACATGCTGCAGACGACATATAATGCAAAAAGCTTTCTCCTTGGCCTGAGATATCTTACTGAAAAAGAAGCCACCTATATACTCGAATATTACAGAAATGACACAGGGTTCAAAACAGGTGAAATGAAAGATTATTATGCATTCATAAACAGGGGATATAACTCGTATCTGTCTTCTGGCAGCACAATGCTCCTGAACAAAGCCGCAACTCTGACCACAGGCAGTTACGGCAAGCCCAACCCCATGCGGGATTATCTCTATCTGCGCGCGAGTCAAAAGGAACCTTTTGATATCCTCTATTTCACACCCGCCATAACATTTATCACGAATATCAGCGACAAGAGTACATCTATTTCGCCGGAATTAGTATATACAGGCATAACCAATCTTGAGTTGAGGCTTAAAGCGATCTTTCTTGCAGGCGGCAGAAATAGCGACTTTGGGGAAAAGCAGAATGCATACAAGGTTGAATTGAGGGCGAGATATTACTTCTGACATTCCTGCAACACTGCTTTACCGAAGGAAATTTGATATTATATAGAAAACTTGTTAATGTCTAATCGATAAGAGGAGGCAGCAAATGAAGATCGGCGTCATGATTGAGACCAATGAACCTGAAAAGGCATGGAACGGAGTGCGCTTTGCAAATACGGCGCTCAAACAGGGACATGAGGTCAAGTTATTCCTTATGAGTGCGGGCGTAGAAGTTGAAAGCATTGTACACGAAAAGTATAATGCGAAGAAACAGATTGATGAATATATTCAGAATAAGGGAATTGTCCTGGCTTGTGGAACATGTATAAAATCGAGAAATCAGTCGGAATCCGATGTCTGTCCGATTTCAACAATGAAAGATTGCCTGGATATGGTGGTCTGGGCCGATAAAGTAATCACATTCTGACATGAAGTGATAACTGATATCCGGATCTGCCAGCTGTTCTGAGGATGCTGCGCAAGTATTTTGCACCAAATATAGTTTGACAGTCTGAAATATAATAGGGGGAAACATGCCTAAATGTGCCAAATGTGGTATATACGCCTGCCACAAGGGAGAGCTCGACAAGCTCCCGAAGAATTGTCCCATAACCGGAAACGCCGAAATATTTGATAAGGCCACGGCTTTTTACAAGGAAGACCCATTACAGATAGCATGCCGGTCCGCCCGTGTGGAATCAGCCGGATATACTAAATGGCCGCGAATACGGGAAATTATGGAATTTGCGAAATCATGCGGTTTTAAGAAACTGGGGCTCGCTTTTTGTGTGGGGCTAAGGAAAGAGGCGCCCGAAATAAACCGGATCTTTGAAGAGAACGGTTTCGAAGTCGAATCTGTCGCGTGTAAAACCGGAGCTCGTCCAAAGGCGGATTTGGGCATCAGGGACGAAGAACAAGTGCATCCGGGCAAGTTCGAAGCAATGTGCAATCCTGCTGCCCAGGCGATGCTTCTGAATAAGGCAAATACCGATTTAAATATATTGCTGGGGCTCTGCGTGGGCCATGATACCCTCTTTATAAAACATTCGGACGCGCCAATCACGGTTTGTGCGGTCAAAGACAGGGTCACCGGTCATAATCCGCTCGCGGCCGTTTATGCGGCGCATTATTTTAAAAAGAGGCTCAAGGATTGACACGAAACTGCTGTCAAAACGAAAGACGCGAATGGGCAGATCACTGATTATTAAAACAGGCGAGGGTGACCTGACTTGCCCTCGATCAGCCTGAGCAGTCCATCAAAAGAGATGATTTTGACACCGAGTGACTTTGCTTTTTCGAGCTTTGATCCGGGCTCGTCCCCCGCAAGAAGATAGCTCGTATTCTTTGACACAGAAGAAGATGCGCGCGCGCCATTTTTTTCTATCAGATCTTCGACTTCCTGCCTTGTCGTTGGCAGCGTACCTGTGATGACAAAGGTCATGCCATCCAGGGGCAGCGCTCCTTTAGGCCCTGCCTCATAATCAGGGTTGGCGATAACAAAGCCGAGGTCTTTAAGCCTGTCGAGGGTTTTAATGTTGCCTTCGTCGCAGAAAAAAGCGGATACCGACGCCGCGATCTTTTCACCCATCTGTCTGATACCTGCTATCTTCTCATGTTTTACATGATACAGGGCTCCGAGGCCTTCAAAATTCTTCGCGAGCTGTTTTGCCGCGTACTCTCCCACATGAATTATGCCTATGGCAAATAGGAATTTTGCAAGGGTTGTCTGCCTGCTTTTTGCAATGGCATCGATAAGGTTCTGTGCTGACTTTTCCGCGAACCTCGGCAGTTCGAGCAAGTCTGCTTTTTTCAGCCGGTATATGTCCTCGAAGTTTTTTATCAGGCCCCTCGAAAAGAGCAGTTCAACGTTTTTCTCTCCGAGGCCTTCGATATCCAGGCCGCCGCGCGAAGCGAAATGTATGATCTTTTCACGCAGCTGGGCCGGGCAATAAAGGGAAATGCATCTCGCGGCAACCTCGCCTTCCTCCCTGACTATATGCGAACCGCATTCAGGGCAGACCGCGGGGACCGGTACATTTATTTCCTTTCCGGTCCTCTTTTCTTTCAGCACCATCAGTACATGAGGGATCACATCACCAGCGCGCTCAACCAGGACCGCGTCGCCGATCCTGATGTCCTTTCTCTCGATCTCATCCCAGTTATGGAGAGTAGAGCGCGAGACCGTAACGCCGCCGATGCGCACAGGCTCGAAAACAGCATAAGGGGTTATAACGCCTGTCCGTCCTACGCCTCCGCGTATGTCCACTATTTTTGTGGTTGCCTGATGGGCCTTGAACTTGTAAGCTACGGCCCAGCGCGGCTCCCTTGTTTTCATGCCAAGTTTTTGCTGCAGCGAAAACTCATTCACTTTTATGACAGCACCGTCAATCTCAAACGCCAGTTTGTCGCGCTCGCCTTCGAGTCTTTTAAGCTCATCTATGACCTGATGGATGTCCTTTGCAACAGTGACAGATGCCGGTACCGGAAACCTCGACTTCCTCAACCAATCAATGAAATCGAGATGTCTTTTGAATGCGATGCCCTTTGCTGCTCCGATGCCGTAGCAGGCAAGGAAGAGCCTGCGTTCTGAGGTAATTGAAGGATCGAGCTGGCGAACAGAACCTGCCGCCGCATTCCGTGGATTCGCAAAAGGCGGCTCTCCTTTTTCTTCACGATTGCGGTTAAGCGCTTCGAACTCGTCGATATCCATATATATCTCGCCGCGGATATCTATCTCCTCAGGCGCCCCCGGGGTTTCGATGCGGAGCGGAACAGCATTGATGGTCCTGATATTATGGGTCACATCCTCACCCTCGTACCCGTCGCCGCGCGTTGAGGCCCTGTAAAAAAGGCCGCCCCTGTAGGTGAGCTCGATGGCAAGCCCGTCATATTTGGGCTCTACCGTATATTCGATATTTATATCACCGTCAAGAAGTTTTCTGATCCTCTTGTCAAAGTCGACTACTTCATCGTGCGAAAAGGCATTGTCGAGAGAGAGCATGGGCTCCCTATGCTTAACTTTGTCGAACTTGTCGAGCGGAGCGGAGCCGACCCTTCTGGTGGGCGAGTCAGGCAGTGAATAAGCCTGCAGTTCTTCAAGCTCCTTAAGTTTGCGGAAAAGCCTGTCATATTCAGCATCAGAAATAACCGGTGAGTCGAGGACGTGATAGCGGTAATTATGTTCGTTAATTTCCGCGGTCAGTTTTTCGAGCTCTTTGATATCAGATGGTCTGTTTTTCATATTCAGTATTATCAGTATACCTCAAAAAGCGGCGCTGCATGAACCGCAAATGAACAAAAAAACAGGTGAATCGTCGCTCGCTCTGTCTTGTCCCGATCTGGCCGGGATTTCCTGTCACTACAGGAAGAGGGCGCTATCACCTGTCTAGTCTTCTGCCTAATTATCATCAATGCCGAGGAATAGTGTCAAGTCGCTCCAAAGGTCTCAGAGCCTGCTGACCAGATCATGCAATAAGGGGAATTCCTGCCGCGCAAGAAAGGTCTCGTCCTTCAGAAGACTGAGGGCCCCAGGCACATGCTTAAGAAAATAAGTCTTGCCCTTTATTCCGGAAAGGTAACCGTAAGCCCCAAGTGCCTGCATGTGTCTCTGGAGCCTGCAATACAGGAGTGATTCAGTAAACTCTGCGGTACTGAACCATCCGATGCCGGCTTTTGAAATCAGGCGCATGTAATAATCGAGCAGGCGCGCCCTTGTTTCGTCTTTCAGAGGCGCATACGGGTCCCAGAGAAAAGATGCGATGTCATAGGCAGGCGGGGCCAACCGGGCGCCCTGATAGTCTATTATGCGTGGGACGCCTCCCCTGGTAATCATAATATTCTGCGACTGGAAGTCCCTGTGAATGATCCTCTTGCTGAAGGAGTCCACCCTGAGTGCAAGACGATGGAATTCATCATCGAGAGAAGAGGGCATGGGCGCACCTGTTTTTTCAGAGCATGCAGCAAATCTCTCGATGAAGTAGGACGTTTCCCATCTGAGGTGATCATAGTCAAAGACCCTGGCCAAAAGAGCCGGACATTCAGAAACATGATCAGAGACAGTGGCGTGGAGCCGGACAAGGACCTCAAGGACCCTTTGGTATGCCTGTTCTGCCTCGTCATCACCCCGATGGCATTTGAGCCAGCTGTAAAGAGAGATGTCTCCAAGGTCTTCAAAGAATGCCGACCTCTTTTCATGATCAGCGCCGAACATCTCAGGGACCGGGATGCCATATTTAGTGAAAAACCTGGGGTACTCAATATGCCTCTCAAAATCGGGGTCATCATTGCCGCACTCCATCAGCACAACAGACCGCCCGTTTTTATTCGTCCTGAAATACTTTCTGTCCGAACCTCCTGTGCCGATGAGAGCGCCTTTGCCGGCAACGGGAATGCTGAACGCGCCTTCATCAACAGGGATTGCATAGTCCTCGCCGATAATTGAGTTCTCATAGTGTTTGCCGGCTTCTGTTACGCCGCCCGGCAGGACGATGCAGTTCCTGAGTGATGAGGCCTTGCCGAGGCTGCTTTCCCTCTCGATGACAATATGGCCGTCAAGCTCAATCTCTCCGCATGTGTTAGCAGAGCTGTGTATATAAACAAACTCGCCCTCATTCTTCAATTTCCGCACCACGACTGAAGCATACGCGGCCGGTTTCCCGATATCGCTCCAAAAAGACCCCGACGCATCAATTGTGCCAACCTGAAATCCGGCCCCTATCGCTGCTGTCCAGGCATCAACCACGCTGGAGGCCCCCGCAGGGAGGAACTTAAGAAAGTCAGGTGAATATACGGCAATACCCGAGAAGGCAACAATCCTTTCGCCTTCTGCCGGGTTGCAGGTTCTGCCTATTGATGTAAGACGGCCGTTTTGACCGATAATTACATTGTTGAACGCGGGGTAATCAAGTACGGCGAGGGTCGCTATGTTTCCGGATACCTTATGCAACTCAAGCGCCAAAGACAGGTCTATATCCGAAACTATGTCTCCGTTATGCACGATAAAATCGCCGCATGCCAGAAAGGTCTCCGCGTTTTTCAGCGCGCCGCCAGTATCGAGTATCGGCTCTTCATGGAACAGGTTTATCATGCCGCAGAGTTCCGAACTCCGCACCCATTCTTCAATCTGGGCGTGCAGGTGGTGGGTATTGATACCTATACTGCAGGCGCCTGCTGCAACCGACTTTTCAATTATCGATTCAAGAAGAGGCTGGCCCGCAATGGGCAGCAGCGGTTTCGGGACATGGTCAGTGATCGGCCTGAGTCGTTTTCCGAGACCGGCGGCCAGGATGAAGCATACTTGAGGCTTAGTCATAGATGAGATATTTCTTTCTTACCTGTTTAGTAAAGGTTGTACATTCTGCCTGCCACCACTCTTCCATGCGGTCAAGCGCCTCGCCGCCGTCGATCATAATCCTGAGGCTGTCCGTGCCGGCGAGTATGTCTATCGGCATTTTGACCCGTTCATATTCATAAGGCGGATTTTTCCAGAGCGGCACATCCGGATAAAGCCCTCTGATGGTGCTCAGCACACCGACCCCGGTCTTGAAGGGCCTATACTTTTTCCGGTCTGTTATGTGGATCTGCGCTCCCCCGCAAATTTTGCCCGCATGTTTCTGAAATGAGGGTTCAAAAAAGAGCGGCCTGAACCTGACGCCCGGAAGTTTCAGTTTATTCAGACTCGCCGCGAGTATGTCCGCGTTTATGAACGGAGCTCCGAATATCTCGAACGGGCGGGTAGTTCCCCGGCCTTCACTCAGAAGGGTGCCCTCAAGCAGGCACATGCCCGGATAAACAAGGGCGGTCTCGATTGTTGGCATATTGGGGGATGGCATCACCCACGGCAGACCGGTCTGATCAAACCAGCTGCTTCTCTTCCATCCGTTCATTTCTATTACATGCAGATCAAGCGAAGGGTAGAAATTATCTTTCAGGTAGAGCGCTATTTCGGCCATAGTCATACCGTGTCTGACCGGTAAGGGGCGCAGTCCTACAAAAGAAGAAAAAGATGGCGAAAGGACATTGCCTTCAACAGCCGATCCGGTAATAGGGTTCGGTCTGTCGAGCACTACCACTGATTTTCCGAGTTCCGAGCAGGCCTGCATGCAGAGGTCCATTGACCAGACAAATGTATAGTAACGGGAACCGATATCCTGCAGATCTATGGCTAGAGCGTCTATATCGGCAAGCATTGCAGGAGAGGGCTTTCTGGTTTCGCTGTAAAGGCTGTATACCGGCAGACCGGTTTGAGTGTCGCGAAAGCCCTGCCATTCAATCATATTGTCCTGGGTCTCGCCCCGAATGCCGTGCTGGGGACCGAAGTATGCCTTTAATGAAAACTTCGATGACGCATAAAAGAGAGATGACGCGTGTGCCAGCTCTCTGCTTATGGATGCCGGATGAACCAGCAGACCGACAGCCGCAGAGAGCAGTGGGCGAGGCCATTTTTTTTTGAGCAGATCGAGGCCGCTGGAGGTCACGGCGTGCGGGTGACTTTAGAGATCATATCAATAAAGGCTTCGATTTGATCTTTGTTTGCCGGTGAGATAGTTGTAAATTCCATCCCCAGCAAAAACGCGTCCTCAGATGGTCTGGAGTTGCGAAGTATGCAGTCGGCTTCTATGCTTTTTTCGAGGATATTGAATGTGAGAAAAAAGCGGGTGCCAAGCTCAAATGTATTCTCAGGCCCTGTTTTAAATGATATCTGGCACCCGGTAGCACTGATGTCCGAGACAGCGACATCAAACTTTTGCACTGTCTGGGGATTAAGTATTATGGCCGGGATACTCAGCCTGAAACGCTTTGACTTGCGGAACGGCATTTTATCAACCGCTACCGGGTATTTGAAGAAGATCAGCGGCGCGGGAAAGAATTGAACTGATATTATGGAGGTCTGAAAGCCGTAGGCATCATCGCCCTTGAGAAACCGGATTATGCAGTGCTCCTCCGATTTGAGCTTGACCGGTCTTTCGTTCAGGTAAGGCATATTCGTCAGCAGAAAGAGTTCGGTCTGCCATCCGACGACGAATATATTAATGCGCTGCTCTATCCAGGGAATCTGGAGCAGCAGGGGGAGGCCCGGATAAAATAAAACTTCACTCATTTCAGGTCCGGATGGCCGTCGTTGCCTCTAGTCTGATATCTGCTTCAGGTTAGTGCAAGCAGCCTTGATGTCCATGTCACATGCCTTTTTGAAATCGGCCTGGGCCTTTCTTGCGTAAGCAACGCCCCTGTTATAATAGGCAATATCGAAGTTGATCTTCAGCATTATCGCCTTGTTATAGTCATCAATAGCTTCGTCGTACTGCCTGTTAAGGGCATAGGAGATGCCACGGTTCATATAAACATCTGCAAGGTTAGGATTCAAAGCTATCGCCCTGGTATAATCCTCGATGGCTTTTTCATTATGCCCCTTTTTATAGTACGCCAGACCGCGCCTGTATAATACTTCGGTGTCACTCGCATTTTTTTCGAGTACTTTGGTGAAGTCGTTTACAGACTCGGTATACTTGCCGCGCTTGTAATAGGCCATGCCGCGATAGTAATAGATGACCGTAACGTCCGGATTGTCCGCAATCACCTTGTCATAAATCTTTATGGCATCCTCGTACTTCCCCTTGTTGAAGGCATCATGGCCCCTTTCAAGAAATTCCTGGGCGGTTTCGGCTGAAGCCGGAAGTGCGGTGACGAAGAGCAGCAAAACACTGCAAACAAGAATTTGGACTATGTATTTTCGGGTCATGGTTTAACTCCAGATTCAATATTTTGAGTCAGCTTTCATTATATAGCATATGGTATAACTTAACAATGTATGGCGGGAGCGTGTGGGAATCGAACCCACCCTGCCGAATTTTGGCCGGCAACACCGGATTTGAAGACCAAAAACCCCATTTTCATCCCGCACAGTAACACCTTGCAATTACGGCGAAAACATTGCGTATTCAATATGTTACACTATCTCTCTGTTGTTGCGCAAGGTTGCCTCTGATTGCTCTATTTTGCGTGTCATGGTTACAAAAAGGTTACAATAACCACCACACAGATTCATCAGAAAAGAGGAGCTGGGAAACTGGCTCCTCTTTTACAATAAAACTTGACACTCCCGTGCCTGCCATCATTTTCGATAAATGTGGATTTCATTGGTTTCTACATCTTGTACAACGTTCTCAATTTTAAGTCTCTTAGAATCATAAGCTATCGGTTCGTCTAAAGAATATGCATAAAGCGGACATAAGCCTCTCCCTGCGCACAATAGTGTACGGAAAACGTAATGCAAAAACGACCCTGTATACCGATACCGTCGCACACATCCTTCAAGCTGATGGTGAATCTTATCGCGATAGCCCTGCCAGCGATTTAATGCAGTATAGCGTTCAATCCAGTCGTCTATTGTAAAGTGAACAAGCTTCATGATCTCCTGTTTTGCAGATAAGTTACCGCGCTGCGCGAGACGAACAAGAGATATACTGATAGTATCCCTCATACGCTCATCATTTTTATCAGAAGGAGACACAAAGACATATAATAAATCCTGATATTTATTGAGGACCATTTGGACTTCAGAATAATCTTCATAGGAATGACGGCTTTGCGGTTTACCGCGCGGAGTCCATCTACGCTGAAATTTTCGATCTAAGGAGAAGGTTATTCTATCCCAGTCTATGTAACCGGCTTCAGTTCTGATATTTTTTAAAATGAAGCGATAACAGACGGGAGAGTGCTTTAGTATCCAAGAACTATTAAATGAATCGGGATTTTTCTCTGATAATAGATTATTGATGTCTCTGATGACATGATCAAAATTCATTTTTAACACTCACTGAAATAAAATTATGCTGATGAGTTATATTTGTTGAGATCGTCTCCAATCTGGTCTCGATTTGGATTAAAGTTATTTGATCCAAAGGCAGCAGGATGGTAAAAAGCATCGAAAGCAGTTTTTACCATCCTGCCGCAGAAACTGCCAATAAAAAACCCCACTTTATCTGAAATCGAATTCAAAACCCAAAAATATTATATATGAGATGAACCGATATATAAGTGCCTAAATTGCCAGAACAGATTTTGTAAATTACTCGATGGTGTTCATATCATTATTCATATTTTTCCTATTAACAGCCGACTTTGTTAGTTCGATTTATTATAGCGACGGCATATTTCCCTCATGAGGACTTATAACTGATAATTTCAGGATATCCTAAATCCCGAAATTGATGTGCTAATGTTTCCATATGATTGACATAACGCCCTTTCATGTTTGCCCCGGTCTCGATAATCAGCAAGCAGGGTTTCTTATCGACCCGAGGGTTATCAAGAAATTGTTTTAAACGCCTTTCCGTTTCTGTTTCACTGTCATGTGACAACTTTTTGAACAGCGTAAGGGCTATATAATTTTGAACAACAGTTTTATAGGATTCGAGTATAACCTTCTCCTTGCCCTCAATAAACTCCTGATAATGCTTCATCTGAATAAGCACTTTCTGTCGGCCATCTTCTTTTGACTTCAGGCGGCTATCATAATCCATTTTCACTTCAAGCAATTGCAGCATACCGTCACCGTTGATTATCGCCAGGTCGATCTTGTCCGCAATTTTGGGTCGGATTTTTCCAATCAACTCGGCTTTATCACGTTTTCTCTCAAAAGCCACTTCAAGATCCACTACCAATTGTTTTTCTTCTCTTAAATAGTCTGCTATGGCCCTCTTTTCTCCTTTTTTCCCTGTATATCTCTTCAATGATTCAGACGGCTTCCTCATTACATCTTCTATGAAAGATTTTCCCTCACCGTCTTTCAAATCATGGAAATCGAATTTCAGACTGATATAAGGTTTCTTTTTATCTTTATTTTGTTGTGGAAGATACTCATGATGAATCAGAAATTGCTTTTCAGGTGCTAATGGCTTATAGCGCAAAAGAGAGCAGCCGTGATAATAAACATTTATGTAATTATTGCGAATACATATTAAGCAATTTTCATTCTTTATAATTTCATGACCAACCCCGGATTTTAAAAAAACTCCTATCTTTTCTAAGGCATCAGGCTGAAGACCTCTCTTGAATTCACTCATTTTAGTATCCTCTCTTTTTTGTAAGGTTAAAGTATTCGCCGTCATGCAGTTGTTGGACATTATCAAAGTATTTCCGGAAAGCATGGCCGAATTCAGAATGAATTGGAACCAGTTTGCCGGCGTTTATTGCTAATGCAAATTTCTTTAAATCAGTCAACGTAGCATGGCCGCTGGTATGGGCATAAACAAAGTTTACCATGGGATCGTTCTGAAATGCTGATATCCTGTCGGAACCGAAGGACTTATGTTCTGGATTATCTATATATCCTCGCCACTGAGAATAGATCAAATTTACTTGCCCATATTTCTTGTAAGATTCGATTACCTTAAACCTCGAGATCTTTGAGATGCCTACATATTGCTCTGGATGCTCATAGAGTTCTTCTTTCTGCACGCGGCAGTGTCGATACACTCTCTGCCTAAAATCACCAAAATAGTCGGGATGCTCCTTAATCCTTTTATCCTGGCCATAATCGGCAAAGACCTTGATGTTGTTCCAATCCATTGTGGGCACATTTGTGGTAACTATTTTCATCTGTTCGAGGACCCAAGCCGTATAAAAATCCAAGACAAGAGTCTTACTCGCCTTGAGGCAGGCCCGGTAAGCAGAAACTATTCTGTCAATATTCTGTGATGAGCAGATTATAAACGTCATGTTTTTCTGATCCTTGATTACATTCAGAACTTTCCGCTCAACCGAAGTTTCTGCCGGAAAATTCTTGTTGTCGCGGCCGATCATGCTTCCTTCCATAAAGAGAAGGTCAATATCTTTCGGAGGGTTGCTGATAATATTCTTATAAAGGACACCCTTCCGCCCGTGTCCCCGAAAGTCGCCACTATAAAATATGCGTTTACCCTCAGCCTCAACTAAGAAGGCATACGCATCTGCTGCAGAATGGTCCACAAGATAAGGCGTTACTTTGAATTCACCAACATGGAATGGTTCCCAGGCAATAAAGAATCGGAAGTCGTTACTGAATGGCTCTTTCCCCAGGAGCACCCTTGTTGCATCTATGAACCTTTTGCCCAGTTCTCCAATATAAACAGGCACGGATGGATCAAGTGTGTCGATCAGACCAAAATGATCAGCATGTGAATGGCTTATCAGGACTCCGTCTATATTCAGTCCGGACAGGTCCGGATCTTTGCTGTCCTTCTTAAGCGCGAGGCCAAGGTCCAGAAGTATTGTGGTTGAGTTTGTTGAAAGCTGGATGCAGGTGCCGCCGATTTCTTCGCTTCCGCGATGAATAACTATTTTCAATTTTGTATTCCTTCCTGCCTTTTGAAAAGTTTGTTAATTATGTTGTAAGGTAATCAAGTTACACTTTACTTAAACTTTTGTCAATAAATCGTAACCCTATAAATCGTAACCCTATAAGTTGTATTTATCTAAACAAGATAAACCCTTATACACGCCATGCATTGACAGGTTTTCTGCTGGTTGACCGCAGGATGCTGCTTTAGCCTTTGAATAGTTGGCATTGTCACATTCGGGAAAATCATTTCAACGTTTATTTCATCTGCTATTTCGATGCCATCGAGCGATATACCATTAAGTTCAGCGTCAGTCAGTGCGATTTTATCAGCCCTGCTTGCTTCATTAATCTTGCCTTCCTGATATTGCTGTTCAATCATTTCTATCTTCTTTTTCAAACAATCAAGCACTTTTCTTGTCGAAGACGCCAAAATGATATCGAGACCGTCCATTTCTTTTAAAAGACCTTTCAATGAAAAGGCATTTTCAAATGATACTTGCTTGGTTTCAAGGGAGACAACCAGTTTGGTTTTTAACAAAAAGGAACCTATGTCTGGCAAATCATCCGTTATGAGAGCCTTTTTATCCAGGGCTGATTTCAGTAATTCCCGATATTTTATCCAGTTCATTATTCAATTTTTATGTATATTGAGGACTTATTCCGGGTTGAACACTGTTACATAGCCTTTTTTCTTAATATCGTACTTATGAAGATATCCCAGAGTTTCGATGAGAATAAGATCCCGCTTAATCGTCTTTGAACTAACATTGAACTCACTCATCAGTTCATCAACCTTGAGCGTTTTCCTGTCTTTAAGTATCAATATCATTTTCATAAGGCGGAATATCTTCTTATCGCATGATGTTGTTGCATTTCGGCGCCGACGATAAGCTGACCGGCGATTGAGCATTATCAGGCGCAGTGACTCTCGATCTAAGTTTTCCGGCGTTTTGACGATAAATTTTCTCAATTTGGGCACTATTGTGAACGAGGGTTTTTTAAGGAATAGGATTCCTGTAACTTTCACATCTCCGGTTTCGATCAAATAATCGAGAAATGAATTAAATTCCGGCATATCCTTTGGCTTAAGCGAGTCGGGGTTTATGATGGCCATAAAAGCGGGTACGGCAATGAGGTCAGTCATACAGTCGGTCGCACAAATATCTACCTTAATATCATCAGCAGCCTCTCGAACAACATTATTCAATTTCCGCTCATGATTATGTATTATTAATGTATTTTCAGAAAAATAGAATCTTGCTTTTTTCATAGTGTAGCCCTCCTTCATATGCAGCTATTTTAGCAGAAGGGCATGGACAACGGATTGTCCTTCTGCTTTTCCGTTAAAATATAAATATGTGTGGACGATTTGACTGTCATGCGGAACTGATAACGATTATCAAAGAGTTCAAGATTGATCGCTCTGCTGTCGATTATCATCCGAGTTATAACATTGCTCCAACTCGTCAGATCGTTACTGTTAAGGACGACGGTACAAGACATCTGGCACAATGCCGATGGGGTTTTATTCCTTCGTGGGCCGACGACCTGAAGATAGGCTATAAAATGATAAATGCCAGATCAGAGACGGTTGCTGTAAAGCCGACTTTTAGAGACGCATTCAAGAACCACCGTTGTCTTGTCGTGGCCAACGGCTTCTTTGAATGGCGAGCTGTTGGCAAGTCTAAGATACCCGTCTATATACGTCTCAAATCTCATCAGCTTATCGGTTTTGCCGGTCTTTACAATGCCTGGAAATCACCTGCCGGAGAGGACATCTGTACCTGTGCGATCATTACTACGTCGGCCAATGATCTGCTGCGGCCGGTTCACGATAGGATGCCCTGTATAATTCCAAAGGACAAGGAAGATAGCTGGCTTGATCCGAAAATCAACGAAAAGGATGTACTGATGTCCTTGTTAAAGCCGTATCCCTCAGACCAGATGGAATACTACGAAGTGTCGCCGATCATCAACAAACCAGGGCATGACGCCCCTGAAGTAATCCAGCCAGTCAAAGAGTCCTAGTCAATTCGATTGAAGGCTTGAAACTGTACTGTCCCAATGAATTATAATCAGCTATGATTTCGGGATACATTGAGTTCCACGCGGATGACACAGAACTTATCAAGTCTATTTTCGAAGACAAAATAACAGAAATTCGCAAATCGAATTATCCGACTCACCGTGTAGGGCGCTTTGAAAACATCCCTGATGAGATATTAGATAAGTTGATGCCGTACTGGGGTCAGTTTGAATGGATCATTGATAAATAGCGTAAAGCTTACCCTCTGGCAGGAATACTACCTGTCTGTTATAATTCGGCATGAATCAAAACTTAATAGCATACTGTAGAATGACAGCAAAAATAATCACAATTATTCTTGTCCTCGTATCTGCACCCTGCTTCTCGGAAGACAGGATTCGTTCTTATTCTGATGAAAAGGGAAACACAGTTTATACCAATGAACGTACCACACAGCAAAGTAATGGATCTAATACAAGCGGTAAAGCAATCAATAATCGCAACCGTCAAAATATAGATGACTCATTTGTTGTCAATGAGGTGAACTCTCATGTCAACCGAGTTTGAACGCCTGAAGCGGGAAGCACTGAAAGCTGTTGATGCCGTTCCCCCAAAAGGCAATGCGCCGACAGTTGACTCAACAAAGGAAAAAACGATTAGCGGGCCCCAGACCGTGCAGGCAAGAAGAGAGCAGGAATGGATTCCCCCAATATTGACGGCACGAATCAATAAAAAAAGCGAATTTGCTGGAATGGGCTGTTTCCTCCAGTTGCTAGGTATTATTCTTTTCTTTTGTCTTATCGGATTTTTCCCTGTCGGTACAATTCTTGGTATAGTTGTTTTGATCGCGTTTTTTAGCGCCGGCAGCGCCATGTCTAAAAAGCTGTCCTGTAGTCACTGCGGCAACCGAATCTCTGATAAAGGTGTGAAAATCTGCCCAACCTGCAAGGCCGAAATTATTAAATAATGACTGTCCAGCGACTTCTTCTTCTGCAGTCAACAGTTGGTACAATAAGCAATAACTTACTGTTATTTAAGATAATTTACTGTAGATAATATGTTTTGTTTTTCTTGACTATCTATTTACGACCGTGCTAACGTATATGTGATTTAAATATGGGCCGTAAAGTATCTTGGTGTGTGCGGATTGATTACGGTCTTCTTCAGAAATTGATTGAGTTGCAGCGGGTGATTGAGAAACCTTTAAGCAATTCTTTTTTTCATCCTTGCCTGAAACATATGACACCACTTTTTAGCCATCTTTATAAGCATTTATATAGAAGATGTTGCGACTAAAATTTCAAGGGGGTGCATATGAATTTAATCCGCAAGTCAATCATCCTGATGTGTTCTGTTTTCCTGATATTTTTCATTTTTTCATCATCTTTTGCCGCAGATGTAAGAGTGGCCGATATTTTAAATCGCAAGGCTCAGTTCGAAAATGAGCGCATTTCTATTACCGGAGCGATATATAGTTTTAATGATGCTTCAGCGCAGACGACTCAGTTTTACACGATCCAGGATGACTGGAGTGACAGATTGCCGGTCAGAACTTCTACTACACAGCCTGATGTCGGCAAACGATATACGGTAACAGGCGTTGTAACGACCGATAAATATGGCGTTGTATTTCTAAGTGAGACGTCGAGGCAGTTAATAGAACAAGCGGCTCCCGTGCCAAAATCCGAACCAGTACCCGTACCCGTACCAGAACCTGAGAAGAATAAATGGGTTATGCCTCTTATCATTGGAGCCGGCGCGATATTTGTCGTTCTGGTAGTTGTGGTTATATTCATGATTACAAGAAAACCCAAGGGCGCTCAGCAATCCGGTGTTACACAGACACTCAAATTAGAACCGATGGATGATTCCGGCAAGACAATCGTCATGAAGCGGCCCCCGGAAGGCACGATGAAGCTGATCCCTGGCAAATTCATTGTTTTGCGCGGTGAAGATTCTCGCAAGGAGATAAGATTCCAGTTGCCAAAAGAGCAGATATCAAAAGAAATAACTTTTGGAAGGCAGGCCATTTCAGAGCAGAATCCATATGGCCATGTGCAGCTTAAAGCCCCAACAGTAAGCAAACTGCAGGCCAAGCTAATATATGCCAATAACGGATTTACATTGGTTAATTATTCGACTGTAAACCCGACTACAGTCAATGGCAAGACATTGGCTGAAAACGAATCCGTTCCTCTGAGCAGCGGCGATACAGTTGCAATGGGTGAAGTAGAGTTCAAGTACGAAGCATAGGCAAATAAACATGCGAACAGAGTCACTACCTGAGCTGGCTGTCGCAATTTTTACCAATGCTGGACGAAAGGTCACAAATGAGGATGCCGCTGTTGTTGTAGATCTGGACGCAAATGCGATCGGTGCTCGAAAGCTTATTATCTTGGCTGACGGCATGGGCGGGCATAACGCAGGTGAGGTTGCCAGCCGCATAGCGGTAGAGACCGCTGCATCCTCAGTATCTAAATCGGTCCTTTCCGCCAAGTCAATCACTGATCTGCGCCACTGCCTCGAGGGCGCGATAAAAGCCTCAAGTGACGCCATTTATGAAAAATCCCAAACATCTTTGTCACTAAGAGGGATGGGCACGACTATTGCCATGGTCCTGTTGCTTGCAGATCGTGCAATAGTGGCCAATGTGGGCGACAGTCGCATATATTATCTTCTGCCCGATGATATACGTATTATTTCAGAAGACCATACGGCACTGGCTGAAACAATGCGCTCCAGGCAAATGACCGAGGAGGAAATAAGATTCTTCCCGTATCTGCATGCTATTACCAGAGCCCTCGGAGAGAGCACTGCACCTGAAGTATACGTATATGAGGAAGCTATTCAACAGGGTAGCATCTTACTGCTATGCTCAGACGGACTGACAGATGTTATTACGGACAGTGAAATTCATGAGCAAATTTCCTGTATCAGCGACATACAGTCAGCCGTGGATAATCTTGGTCGTTCAGCATTCCACAATGGTTCCAATGACAATATAACTATTGCCGCAATTGAAATGGGCGATATGAAAAGGGGAACAAAAAAAATTGAACGATCCCCGGCGATTCCGAAGACACGAGAGAACGCAAAGGGAGGGCGGAAAAGCAGGATTAAGCTTATCATATTAGTCATTCTTCTGCTTCTCATGTGCGCCTCGGCTGCAGTAGTCGGCTACAGTGTTTGGATTTTATTGAACGATGAAAAAAAATCAACGCATAAGGAAGTTAAAGAAACAATAAAGATCCAGACCGATGGTGAACAGCAGACTCTTACCACAAAGCAAATTGAGGAAAAGGAGATGCAAATTAAGGAGAACGGAAAAAACAAGGAAACTCAAAATAATAAATAATAATCATCTTTCGAACATATCAGGGCATTGAGAATCGATTGAGAGCAAGATATCCTGTTGTCGAGGGAGGGGGCCAAGATGGAAATGAGTCTTCTAATTATACTGCTGATTGTGCTTGTTTTGGGCATTTTCGGGCTTATCATATTCATAGCATTTATTAAGCGCCAGCCTTCGAGTGGTGAAGCAACTCTGATTTCCCGCATAGGACGGTATACGGTAATCCGCGAGCTGCCAGCAGGCGGAATGAGCCGCATATTCCTCTGTAGGCGGCCGGATGGTGGGCTAGTGATAATAAAAATACCGGTTGAAAGCCGACCTCAAGATGACACCATTATCAAGTTTCTGGAAGAAGGGGACGTTCTGTCCCGGCTAAGCCATCCTAATATTGTCGGGTTTGAGGAAAGCGGCACAATCATGCTGGACGGTTACAGAACATGTTTTGTCGTGCTGGAGTATGTTCAGGGAACGAGTTTAGACCAGATAATACGAAATGGCAGGAGATTTGTTCCTAGCGAAGCCGCATTGATAATATCTACGATCGCCGAGGCTCTTTCTGCCATACATGCGATTAATATCTATCATCGCGACATATCTCCCAACAACGTTATCATTGATTACGATGGCAATGAGGTAAAGGATATCAAGCTGATAGACTTTGGCATTGCAAAATGGCGCGAGGGCAGCAGGCTGACCACTCGAGACATGATGAAAGAACACTATGCATCTCCCGAGCAGATCAACAAAGAACCGCTGGATGGCCGGACGGATATTTTCTCGCTCGGCGTAATGTTCTATGAGATGCTAACGGGGCGGAGACCTTTTAGTTCATGGGAACGGAAAACAATTCCTCAGACGCCAAGTGAGTTGGGACTCCAGCTTCCGGGTAACTATGAGGCTGTACTTATGAAGAAGATGGAGTTTGACCGGGACAACAGAGTCAGTTCAGCGGCTGACGTGGTGCGATCGCTCAATGTAATTCCTCTTGGCGGAAAGGTTTATGTTGCCAGTGTAGACACAGTCTCGGCTGCTGCCAAGACTACTTTGGGTGCTGGAACCGTCAAGACTACTAGTGGTGCCGGAACTGTTGCAATTCCGGCAGTGCAGGACATATCCGTTGCACACAGTTCATCATTTGGCGATTTTGTCCGGGCAAATGCCAGGAAAATATTGATTGCCGGTGCCGGACTGCTGAGCCTGGCTATAGTGGTAGCCGTAGCGGGAAGTGGGTTATTCACGAGCACCAGCAAAACTGTCCCAGTTTCAACCTCTCCTGGTAATGCCTCCACAGTAGTGGTGCCTATGGAGACTCACTCTCATCCTACCGTTGATGCCCGTGACAGTGCAAATAGCCAAAATGACCCGGTGCTCAGTGCATTTTGTCCCTACTGCGGTAACAAACTTTCGAAAAAAACGAGTGAAACCCTTGTTTATTGTCCCTTCGATGGAAAGAAGCTTCCTGATAATTTCTGGGCGGACGCGGCTAACAAATCAGTTGTAAACAGCGGCCAGTCATCCCAAAAGAAGGACCGCAGTGCCAATAATCAGAACAGGCAGAACAGGCCCAGGAGACAGCAAAGCTCAGAAGGCAATGAACCGCAGGAAGCTATGAAGGTGTTTAATCAGATGTTCAAGGGATTTCAGGGAATGGTAGAGAAAGCAAATCAAAACAGATAAGTGTGATTTGCCGGCACATTACGTATGTGTATGGTTAACGGGCCACTGGATATGGGGTCATTGGAAGAATATTGGTGGTTAGAAGGCAATAGGATATGAGATATCCAGAATATTATTGCCAATAATGATAAGCAGGCGTAGCCTGCATCAAATACAAAGACCAGAGGATTACTAATATGCGCTATTTATGCTGCTGCATTATTTTGCTTCTATCCATAATCACTCAGTATGCCGGAGCGGCCCCCGCAAAAGAGCCAATCCCTCAGTCGCTCGTATTTATAGTAGATACATCAGGAAGCATGAATCAGAAATTGGCCGACGGGATCACAAAGCTGAACGCCGCCAAAGAGGCCGTCACCCTATTGCTAAATGAACATAAAAAATCCGTACTGGCCAATGAATATGCGCTTATAAGCTATCAGGGATGCGAGCCGATATTGAATTTGCCGTTTACAAAAAACCCGGTAGAGCTGGAAAATATACTCGTCTCACTCAAGGCATCCGGAGAAACTCCCATTGCGCGCTCCATGGAACTGGCCATTGAGCATATAAAGAAATCAGGAACATTAACCTATGCAAAGATCATTCTTCTTACTGATGGTGATGATACCTGCGGTGGTGACCCGGTGGGCGTTGCCAAGCGCCTGAGGTCTACAGCCATAGTGTCGCAATTGCCGGGGTCAAGACCAGCAAGTCAGGGCAAATGTATTTTTTCATACATATCATACTTTACCGCCAAAGACGCGTATGCAGGCGATATGCCTGCAAGAATGATCTCTTTGAGCGTGATAGGATTCACAAAGTCCGGCGATCCGAAAAAGCAGACCAACCTCCGCGCGATTGCTTCAGCCGCCCAAGGGACTTACTATTCGGCAGAAAATAAGGGTGAATTATTAGCGGCTCTAAAGCGATCAGCTGATGAGAGTATAGATTTGTCAAAGCTTGCGCCGAAGGAAGAACAAAAACCAGCAGCTGCTCCAACAGCCGCACCGGCAGCTGCACCCGCAGCACAGGAGAAAAAAACTTTAATATGGGGCTTGGGCTGGTTTGAGATAACCTTGGGTATAATATTGATAGTCAATCTCATATTGGCGGTCGTAATAATCTACATTCGCTCCAGGAAAAACAAATATACAAAGGGAAATGCAAGCATAAGTATGGCAGGTGATGATAATAGACATATTTACAGATTCAATAAGGCGATAATCATCAGCAGAGATATGCTGCTGGGCACGGATCAGTCAATTTCAAACCCGCACGCAAGGATCCAAAAAACTGTAGACGGGTATATAATCGAGGACATGGGCAGCAAAAATGGGACTTTTCTTAATAAGAGCAAAATATCCAGGGCATTTATTAAAGATGGCGATGAAATACAAGTTGGCAAATCGACATTTACGTTCAGGCTTAAATTAATGTGATCAAGCTGAATGCAGGTAAATGTACGGCAACTAAATTCTAACAGCGCTTGGAGGGTGATATATTGAACCGGAAACTCATACCAATCTCAGTTATGACCGTCATCGCTGTTTTATGTTTGATATCCCTGGTATTTGCAGAAAAAATTTGCCCAAAGTGTCATACAAAATATTCGGATACTTACGAGTACTGCACTACGGATGGCACAAAACTTAAAAAAATAGAAGTGCCTCAAACTAAGCCTCCGGTCAAGCCCCAGGCAAAGTCTCAACCGCAGGCGACAACCGGCGTGCTGGAAGTTAAGAGCAGTATCACAGGTGCAAAGGTTTACATAGATGATGAATATTCAGGGATCGTGCCTTTCTCAATGGGGCTTAAAGAAGGATCTTATGTGATTGTTGTCAAAGAAGATGGATACGAGCCTCAAAGCGAAAAAGTCAGGGTACGCGCTGGCAGGACCCTCACGCTCGACGTAAAACTAAAGTCAAAGGTTGAAATAACTAAACCGGCAACACTCCCGCCCAAAAATACGGAGGCTGTGAAATATCAGGGGAAGCAGAAAAAGGACGAAAAAGTCACCAAGACTGCAAAAAAAGCAACAACCGCAGAGAAAACATCTGCTATTGAGGTTACTCCTACCTTGAAAGACCTGAATGGCAAATGGCTGGGCAACGTGCCAAGCTACTCTGCAAGTGCTCATGACTGGCACCCGGACACAACGTTTAAAGGTTCGAAGGTAAAAATGGAGAGCTTGGTGAGAACACTCAATCCATGCACTGTATCAATTGAAGGCAATACCGTGCACATTCACAGGATAAATACCAAGAATGTAGTGTGGGATTTTTACCTAAAACTGTATCAAAATGGGGATACCCTTATTTTGGATGGCAAGTACACATCTACAGATAAAAATTTCAAAAGCGGAAACGCAAGGTTCACCAAGAGTGGCGCATCAACAATGAAAGTGACAGAAATGGGAAAGTAGCAATAAACTGACAGCTAAAAGAAACAACGAACTTATTCTTATAGTTGATTTCTTCAGTATTGGGCGCTGGCTTAAAAGGTGCCGTGACTTCATTATTAATGGCAGCATATATTAAGAGCGGTAAATTAATGAAAAAAAGTAATCTTAATGTTTGGCTGCATCTTATCTGCCTATTAACAGCTATTGTCTTTATGTTTGCTACCAGAGCCGATGCCGATATCCCGGAAGCCGTGCTTGCGAGGCAGAAGGCTGTTGTGATGATATTCGTAAAGTCTGCCTATGACAGCAGTGTAACAACCGGCAGCGGGTTCATCATTGATTCCGGCGGCATCGTAGTCACCAACTATCATGTCATAAAATCAGTGGGTGACGAAGGGCGTGGTAGAATACTGTTCAAGCTGCAAAATGGGGAGATGCTTAATCTCGAAAGCATCGTTGCTGTAGATACTTACAATGACATCGCCGTGGTCAAAATTGCGGGCCGTGGCTTACCCACAATTCGAATAGCGCCAAACTATAAACCGAGGCAGGGGGAGAGCATAGTTGTCATAGGAAGCCCAATGGGTCTGGAAACTACAGTGTCAGACGGGATTATAAGCGGCATTAGGGGCAGAGGCGAATACCTCCAGATAACGGCTCCAATTTCGCCGGGAAGCAGCGGCAGTCCAGTAATGAATTATAGCGGCGAGGCAATAGGAATAGCCACCATGATGCTTGAAGGGGGGCAAAATCTGAATTTTGCCATCCCCGTCAAGTTTGTCGCAAAACTGCTGGGGACATATAGACTACAGGGAGACTCGGGTGTTACATCCGGCAGCCAAACGCCGTCCCAACAGAGGCGAACTGGGGAAACATCTGATGTCTACGTTAACAACACTGACGGGCAGCCGAAGGAGAGGTCTTTAAGGGGTGATGAGGGGAAGTCTTTTTTTTCAGAATGGGGCACACTTGGGGTTGTGCTTGCAGTAATACTAGGTATTAATGTTGTGCTGGTTGCCGTAATTTTAATATTGCGCAGTGGAAGAAAAGAATATTCAAAAGGAAGAGTGGAAATAATACTCACAAGCGATGGTAAAACTGCTTCATATCGTTTTGACGACAAGATCGTCATAAGCAGAGAGATGCTATCCGACGCTGATCAGTCAATGTCCAATCCCCATGCTGTTATCCGGCTTACCAGTCAGGGATATACAATTGAAGATATGGGCAGCAAAAATGGCACCTTTTTGAACAAAAAACGTATCAATTCATCGAGTCTAAAGGATGGCGATGCCATACTAGCCGGCAAATCAGTTTTTATATTTAGAGCAAAGTAAGATGGGCGTTAATATTGAATGGAGCAGTCAATACCGCTCTGGTGCCTAAAATATATTCCTGAGTATCCGTATAAAATGCAGAAAACCACTACAATTTTACTACAGTCCAAATATTGTTAGCGGTCGCTTAAACCCCGCCACTTAGGGTCGAATCAAAACCAGCCATTTTTGAGAGGAGATAGTGTATACCATTCTTGCAGCTTTGCAAGGGGTATACATGTCAAACAGGCTCAAAATGGCAAACATTCATGCAGTCATAGGCTTATTGGTTCAAAATAATTGCAATAAAATGAGGAGGTCAACGTTATTAAACGTAGCCTCCTCACATGAGAGGAATCATTTGTTGTTTCAAATTCATTATAAGTGGAGCATATTAGCTCCATTCATCCCTCTGCTTCATGCTGTAACAAAGAATTTGCTTATAGTTTTTTTGCCGATAAAACCTTTCTGATAATACATCCAAAATCTTTATCATCAACTACTATCGCCGAGACTTTGCATTTAGTGTCCAAGTTGCAAGCATTGAAGATTTTACGAGCTCCAGGAATATTATTACCAAAACCACAACTCTTTCCTGACGCAGTCTCTATGGCAGAGTCTGAAGTGCCAGAAAGTAGTTTGCCTGTAATGGAGATCTTCTTTGTATTTTCATCAGAATAAGCAACTGATATTGCCATTAACAGAAACAAAGACAAAATTACCACTATCTTCCCCATAAATTCTCCTTTTACATTGATTTAATGCCAAACACATTGGCGGTTATCCAATTAAAAACCTATTTTCAGTATTCCCGCTTTCCTTCAAAAGTCATATGTGTTTATTTGCATATTATTTTTGACAGTTCCCACGCGCCCGAGCCAGAACTAATCGTTGTCATTTTTCCATCTGTCATTTTGAAAGAAAGAATTACGTTATCCTCATTATCATAAAAGCTTACCGAGCTGTTTCTGAAAGTTTTATTCAAACAATCCATCCGTGTATTAACATTTACATATGCCAGCGTATAATCATATTTTCCAAATGCCTTCTTTAGTATGTCTTGCCATATCGGTACATTGTTATTAATCAAATTATTTTTAAGAAGCAACTGATAGACGCTATTCGAATCCGCGGCGAATATCGACTTGGGTTGGTAATACCACGCATTCCCAGTTGAATCCTTGAAAAACAAAACCCACTCTTCCCCTGATCTTTCCTGAGAAGGTGAGGAAAGTTTCTTTGGCTTGGAATCAGATTTTGATGCCAGCTTTGAAACTGATCTTGGCGTGGGTATTTTCTGCAATTTGTGACCATCTTTTTTGCAGAAGCCATAGCTATCTGGATATTTAGTATGGCATTCAGGGCATATTTTTTCCGCAAAAACGAATTGCACCGATATCATGAATAATATCGCAACAACGACTCCAATCAGCGCAGTTAATTTAAGCATTTGCCCCCTCCCAGAAGCGTTCAAGTCGTCCCCCTGATATAAGTAAAAACCACTACTTACACTATTGCCAATACGTTAGCACTATTGATTTTTCCTGTCAATGATGGCGATATCAATTTTGCAAATCTAAAATATTATATATGAGATGAACCGATATACACGCGCCTATATGATCTGAATCGATTTCGTAATTTTTCGATGGTGAACAATCCAGCTATGGCGCCTCATATAAATTTTGGCATATTCCGTATACTACTCAGAAAACTACTACAATTTTACTACAGTCCTATTTCACGGGACTACAACACATTAAGTCTCTTCAATAAAATGTCATTTCCCTAATGAGTTTTGCTATCTAAGTTATTAATGATATCCTCTGGAACGCATGCAATCGTTTGCACATATTGCATATCCGATAGCATCCATTCTGGAATCATATAGGCCAAACTTCTGGTCACAGCCGAATTGGACAGAGCGTGAAGCAGAATTGCCATAACTGTCACGCCATGTTACGCACCAGACGCAGATTAGCCTGGCATATGTATTTGATGTCTATTTAATATAAGCAAATATATTGAACCACTCAGGATTTTCGCGAGATTATAGGACATTTCCTTAACCATATGAATGGAATATGTTTTTACATGACAAATTAGACCATTATAATGCATGATAATTGGCACCCGAAAGTCATAGATGGCATATGCTGCCAGCATTGAACAAATCAAGATATTAGTTAATTGCGTTCCCATAAGGAGAATAAAAATGGATTTGACTGGAAAGACTCTATGGCAGGTTGGCGCTGGTGATACCGAGCGTAGCTACGGAGATATATGCAAAAAGTTAGATGTGATGATAGTAGGCCCAGGGGATCCGGGTGCCTACGCGGAGGAACAATACTCGAACATTGGCGACGTGCGCAACAGCATTCGCAGGTTCTATAAGGAGGCACGCCAAGGAGACATTGTCCTCTTACGCCTTGGAACCGGCGAGGTTCTTGCCGTAGGAGAGATCGAGGATGATACCGCAGAATGGCTCGAAGTATTCTCCGACGTAGATGGTTGGGACCTCCAACATGCTCGGCGTGTCCGGTGGTTCTCAAACACTTCAATAACTTTTCCGGCCAAAACACTCGGCGGTCAAGTTCGCACTTTTGCGGCGGTGAATGTTGCACAAGTACGAGCGTGGGTCGAAAGTCTAGAAATTTCTGACGTTGACCGCAAACGTGAGTTATCGCAGTTACCTGCAACGGGTGCTTCCCTTGACTCGACTGAACTAGGCAAACGACTATTTATAGAGGGTCTTCCCAGTGAACATGTAGATAAGTTGATGGCAACATTCGCCTCGCTGCAGCGTGTGGCATCCTGGTACAGTAATGAGACAAAGCGTCCCGTGGATAGACCGTCAGAGCATGAAACTGTTTGCTATCTCGTCATACCGCTACTGATGTCACTTGGTTGGTCCCAGCAAACTATGGCCGTTCAATGGAAATTTGTTGATGTAGCACTATTCCGTGAAATGCCTTCAACTAACGCTACCCTCGCGTGTGTTGTCGAGGCAAAGCTGCTTGGCAGCTCTGTGTTTTATCCATTTGGTCAAGCTCGCGACTATGCGCTTCAGAAGGATCGAGAGTCATGCGATAAACTTGTTATAACCGATGGCATAAGGTACGCTCTATACCGCCGATCTGGCAATGACTTTACCCTTGAAGCATATCTCAATATTCTGAAAATGCGTGAAGCTTACCCTATGCTGAACTGCGGAGGAGCGATACACGCGATTATAGGCATGGCACGATGACCTTCACTGCCCTACGAACACGGACTCTGCACTGCCTTTCAAATCCGTCACAATTATGATAAAATCAGGTCAGGCTTTCGTTTAAGGAGGAAAATAACATGATAAGCGATAATCTGGATGATGGCGAAGATGCTGCTGGAAATTTACAAGGTTTGATCGACAGATATTTTAACGGATTTATTAACGGCGTAACCGTAGAAGACATAAATGTCGCGTGCAATACTCCGCCGTTTTGTTGCTACCCGGGACCCTTGCCCGACTGCACGGAGCATGCTTTTTTCATTTCGCTGACAGGACCCTATGCGACCGGTGAAGGCCATTTGAGTTTTCGTAAGGCCTTGGAGTGTCTTGTTCAGCATATGCAAGGTTCTTGCAGAGATCGTACCAAGTTCGCGACCCTGATCTCTGACAACTGGGATGCATCCGCTTGCTATGACTGGAAAGATAATATAGAGCAGATCAGGGACGACTCAACCCTGACGGTTTATCTCATTTCCAGGCGCTTCAGGCAGTTGATAAAGTTATGAAACATTATCATCTGTTAATCGGCTTCATTGTTTGACCCAGTTCAGGCATTTATAGGCATCCAACGCGGACCCACCCTATATCCAACTAAGGACCTGTAATCAAAGATGGAATTAGAGGATGGAATGGGTAAAATTGCACGCCAACTAAAAACTGCGCTAAAACCCCTTAAATTACCATTGCCCCTAGTGCGCATAACTACCATGAAAAGAGGGTTGCTATTGTGCATTTGAAGACGACAGATCGTACACTCCCATAAATCAATAGCATTGACTATAAGCTCAACACTTTTATCCTCCAGCATACACTGCGGGCATAGACCGTTGTTATATTCATCGTACATATCATCTCTTTTAAAGATCGATGAATTCGTACTAATAACCTGAACCCTGCAATCTATAAAACTAAACCAGATATACCCTGATACATGCCATGCAGCTGCAGGTTTTTTTATGATTCACCAGCGGATGTTTCTTGAGCTTCTGTATTATTTGCATAGTGACATTTGGAAAAATCATTTCTACGCTTACGTCGTCTTCTATTTCTATGCTCTCAAGGGAAATGGCCTCAACTTCTGCTCTTATTTTTGCAATGCCATCAATAAATATACTTTGGGCGTCAAGCGGAGAACGTTGTGCAATCATCAAAGCTATCTTGTTGCTTATTCGAATTAATTTGTGTTTTAAAGGAGTATCTCTGATAATTTCAGCGCCCATTTGTTCGACAATTTTCCATAATGATCCAGCATTCTCAATGGATAGCTGAGTACCTGCATAAGACACAATCAGTTCGGTTTTCCTGAGAAACTTCCTCTCATCAGGAAAATCCTCTTCCATGATTTTCTTTTTTTCCTTAGCCAATTCAAGTAATTCCTGATATTTTATCCAATTCATGATTGAATATAACTGAGTGAACTGCCACATGCCTGGCAGTTATACGACTATTAGCCTAGACCTTTTTTTGCCATCCTCCTTATTACTGTGCAAACAGGTAAGCAACATCTGGATTCATTTGTACGGTTTTAATAGAACCATATCTATTTTTCAATAGGACAAGAGTCTCTCCCTCTAAATAACCAATAACGTCAAAGAGATTTTCTAATTTTAATAGGTCTGGCTTGAGCGCATTAAGACCAGGGCAGTTTTTATCATATTTGTCACAGTTGAAATCTGATAGTGAAAGCACAAGAACTTTTTTCATATTATCTCCTTTTTTGTTCAACCAGATTAAAATTGATATCTATTTGTTTGTTATTCCCAATTCATCTTCAATGAATTCCCTGTGTTCAGGCGTATTAAGGTTTTTAAGCATGCCTTTGGATTTTTTTCCGCCTATGTATCTAATAGCTCTCATTGCTTCCTCTTTTACGCCCATATCTTCGTCATATTTGGCGATATGATTCAAAAGAGGCAACGCTGATTTGAGTTTTCTTTTTGAAAGCGCGCCCAACGCCTCATAAATATCCAGGATGTCTCTGCTCTGGAGCATCTCAAGCAGTTTATTTTCTTCATATTGAGCCGCGCTTCTTGCTCCTTCGTCATAAAATAAATCCACCTTGTGAACCCTTGGGAGATCCTTGAAATTGATTGATTCAATTTCTGCTTTTGTTGGATATTCTCCATCTTTTCCCCTAGTTTCCTTATCTTCATTTTCCATAGATTAATGATCGCATTTAACACTGCCAGATGTCTGGCAGTCAGTAATTCAAACAAATGTTCCAGCATTTTTCAGATATTCTTTTGCCTTTTTTCTCACTGCCAAACTTGTGGCAGCAGCATCCATTAATCTTTCCTCAGGCTCAAAATAAAACTTTCAAGTTGGGAGGCTTAAAATGGAAAAGGAATCAAGCAACAAAAAAACAATTCAGGATTATGGCATCATCTTCATTTCAGGGAGCATAAACGGCGCGGCGGCCGAGAGGATATGCCAGGATATCATACGGATTAATCTTGAACGGCCCACAGATCACATACAGATGATCATTAATTCAGGAGGCGGGGACATATCGGCGGGCTTTGCCATCATCGACATGATGGAATGGTCATCCCTGCCCGTGTACACCACTGGTCTTGGGCTAGTTGCCTCCATGGCCCTGGGCATTTTCATGTCAGGCCACAAAGGGCATCGCATTCTTACTCCCCGCACATCGCTGTTGTCTCACCGCTTCTTCTCAATAAGTGCTGGAAACCATTCCGAGCTCATAGCTCGCAGGAAAGAGGAAGATTTTCTTCACGAAAGACTTATTGAGCACTATATAGCCCATTCCAATATCCAGACCAAAGAGGAAGTTGAGGCAATTCTGTTAAGGGACGTCGACACATGGCTTACCCCTGAAGAGGCCATCGGGTATGGAATCGCGGATAACGTATACACTTCGAAATAGGAGGTAACTGCGATGATACAAATGGAAAGAGGCAATGGCGGACTCAGCCATAAGGAAGGTCTTGCTCAAACAATTATTCCTGAGTTTAACCTGATGAAAGCAGTCAATGAGCTAGACTGTATGGTCATTTCTTCTGACATCAGGGAAAAGGTATGCCTTTTTATCAGAAACCACGATCTGGTAAAGCGCAGGTTTTCTGAACTTGGCATCGACCACCTGATCGCTTATGGGCGCGGAACTACAATTATGATTTTCGGCCCTCCAGGCACCGGTAAGACACTGCTGGCCAATACCATCTCAAAGATGATGAGCAAGCCACTTTTCGGCCTAAAAGGAGAACAGGGAATTAAGTTTGACCGCCCCGGCGGATATTCTGACCACGCAATAGAAGAATTGTTCAGGTTATCAAATGAAAGAGATGGCATGGTTTTCATCGATGAATGCGACAGATTCATGGACGAACGCTCTACTGAATACGAAACTCTCCTGAATCAACTCGAAAAACATGACGGCGTGGCTATCTTGGCAACTAATTATCCGGAAAGAATAGGAAAGGCATTCGACCGACGTATAAGTCTCAAGATCGAAATGCCTGTCCCTAATGAAGAAATGCGCGAACAACTCTGGAAGGTACATATACCTGATTGCATTGCGCTGGACAGGAAGGCTGATTTAAAAGTCCTTGCGCAGACATATGCACTAACGGGCGGATACATCAAAAACGCCGTTATAGCCGCTCTTCATAGGGTATTTGAAAGAGATCAGGATCAGCATGTCCTTACCAAGGAAGATCTGGAATATGGCGCCAGACTGCAGTCACTCGAAGTAGGCGTTGATCACAGATTTTATAAAGCCATAAAGCTCCAGCATGGCCCACAGAGCCTGAAATTGTCAGAAGTTGCCAGGCGTAAAATTGACGCCTTAATCAGAATCGATCAAAATATTGAAAGTGATGCTAAAGATACGAGCGATGACCTATTAAAGGGATTAAAGGTAATGTTATGGGGAGACAGGCCAGCCCGCCTGACGAAGACAGCTTATACAGTTGCCGCCAGTTTAAAGCGTAATATAATGCAAATGAGCATAGGGGTGCTTCAAGGCGAAGGACATCGGGAACGCAGAAAAATGACGGATGTTTTTTTTGAAAAAGCTGCTGCCACCAACGATGTAATCGTTATTGTCGATGACTGCGATTACATCTCTTTAAGCCCTGAAAGGCTTCCTGAGTGGCTCACTGATATGTTTCTGGAGGGTTTCAGACAATACCGTGGGCTAGCTTTTTTTGCGGGCAGCCAAATCCCGAACTTTAGCCTGAATCCGCTTTTTCACATGGAGATAAATCTGAAGAATACGGATTATGCAATGCAAAAGACCCTCATCGATGAATGGATGCGGAACTATGTAGGAGATCGGAGTTTAGAGTTGGATATCAGGCTACAGCTCCTGAAACTCAATGCCTATCAGTTTATACAATTTGAGGAAAATGTAAAAGTTCTATCACTTGGATATGATTTACCGGGCAAACACATTGCTGACATAATACGAGCAGCGCTCATTCCGCTTGGCATGATACCCAACAAAAGGAAGAGCCTATTTTAGGGAATTTGATCCGGAATTCGGGATGCCACAAGCAGTCCTTACTGAGTTGTTTGAATATTAGAGAAGGAACACTGCCAGACATCTGGCAGCGAATCACCTTAGTATTAGGACTGGAGTAGAACCATGCTCAACAGGAATGTTCTTTTGAGTCAATATGTTAAATTATACGGGACGACCGGAAAACAGGGAGGGCAAATGTCCGAAAAATTCGATATTATGCTCGATATTATTCGAAAGATTGACAGAAAAGAACAGGTATCGAAATATTCTCTTATGGATGAATTCGAGATATCTGAACGTAGCGTCTTCCGGTACATTGATATACTCAAACGAGCCAATATACGTATAACCTATGATAAGCAGAAAGGGAGCTACATCTTTGAAGAGGGTTTCTCAATCAGCAAACCTGAATTAAGTGACGCAGAGTCCTTAACCCTCGCGCTGGCTAAAGGCATTCTCAAGAATTTCGGGACATCACTCGAACAGAATCTTGACTCACTCGAATTGAAGCTAAAATCAAGGAAAAAAGGCATTAAGAATAGCATTCTATTGCCCATATACGGTTCATCCGAGAAGGTCAAAGATTACCTTGAAATCCTGCACGCGGCCATTTGCGACGGAAAATCTGTCAATTTTCTGTATCAGTCCTCCTCTCACATGAATGAAGTTAAACGCACTGTGGACCCATACTACATATTTTTCTCTGACTCTTTCTGGTATGTACGTGGGCATTGCCACAACAATGAGGAATTCAGGGTCTATGCACTTGACAGGATCAGGGATCTCAAAATACTTGACAACTACTACCCCAAAAGGGAGGACAATGGTGGCGGGGACCTTGTTCCGGCATTTGGTCCTTGGATAGACGGTGAGGAAATTGATGTGCTACTTCGCTTTGACACTGTGATAGCCGAACAGATTCAGAGAATAAAGTGGGTATCCGATCAGAAGACCAAAGTACTTAAGAACGGCCGGATAGAACTGAGCTTTAAAGCAAAAGATAGTTTTGGCCTACTTAAATGGCTTTTGGGCTGGTCGCCTCATGTAGAAGTGATTTCGCCGGTGTCATTGAGAAAAGAGCTTAATAATGCCCTTACGTCTGCGGCTAACAAAAATAATTAGATATTGAATTATCGGGAGAACATGATGAGCGAATCAAATACCATAAAATTAAAAACCGGTCTTAGCAAGTCCCTCTATATAAAAGGCCTACAATGCTATAAAGCCCTCTATTTACTCAAATATCATCCCGAACTCGGTGATGATCCTTCTGCCGATGTGATGATGCGATTTTCATGGGGACATGAGGTTGGGGAACTGGCCCAAAGACTCTTTCCGGGTGGAGTGATCGTAACGAGCAGTGACTACAGGATGTCTGAACAGCTTAGTATGACTAAAAAGGCAATTGAATCAGGAATCGAGGTACTGTATGAGGCAGCTTTTGAACATGATGGAGTCATGGCAAGAGCCGATATCATGAAGAAAGAAGATGGAAAGTGGAATCTCTATGAGGTGAAATCATCAACTTCCATAACTGATGTTTATCTTGACGATGTGTCCCTTCAGTATAACATTGTGTCCAAATCTGGAATGCCAGTAGGAAAAGCTCATGTGATACATATAAACGATAAATATATTCGTTGTGGTGACCTAAACATTAATGATTTTTTCACAATAGTTGATGTCACAAAAGAGACATTGGTCCTGCAGAGCAAAGTTGATGACGAGATTACTAAAATGAAGTCAATGCTCTCTGGCTCAGAACCAATAATTGATATCGGTAAACACTGCATGACTCCATATGCCTGCAATTTTAAGCGTCACTGCTGGAAACATATACCCGAAGATTCAATATTTTCTCTTGCCGGTGGGCGAGTGGACCTTTTTGATCTCTACAGAAAAGGAACGATCAAATTGGCCGATATCCCCCTGACTCTCCTTAGCACAGCTCAGAAACTCCAAGTTTCAGCACATATAGACGGAAAATCCAGGTTTGATAGATATGCCGTCAAGAACTTTCTCGACACCCTGTGGTATCCAATGGCCTTTCTTGACTTTGAGACATATACTCCGGTCGTGCCGGCCTATGATGGTATCAGGCCATACCGGCAGGTCCCCTTCCAGTTTTCAGTTCATATTGTTGACAAGGAGGGTGCGGAGCCCAAACATTTTGAATATCTAGGCGATCCTGCACAGGATTCAAGGGAAGAACTATTGAATGAATTACTGCAGACTATCCCAGCGGACGCATGCGTCATTGTCTATACCAGCTTTGAGAAGACTATTCTTAAATATCTTGGAGACTGGTTTCCGGTAAATAAAAATGGATTGATGCAAATCTGTGACAACATCAGAGATCTTGCCGAGCCATTCAGAAACAAATTCATATATAATCCGGATATGAAGGGGGCATATTCAATCAAATGTGTCTTGCCGTCGCTGGTACCTGAACTCAACTACGATGGACTCGAAATCCGAAACGGGGGGATGGCCATGGATGCCTATTTCACATTGAGAAATGATTCTGAAAAAACCGATAAATCCGAAATTAGGCAGGCCCTTCTTGATTACTGTAAGCTCGATACGTATGCAATGGTTAGAATACTGGACCGTCTGAGGTCGATGTGAAATGAGTTGGCACTATGAGCCAATACAAAAGTTTTTGTGTTTACGAATTTTAATGAGAAGCCGTCATGAGAGTAGTCTAGTAATATGAAAAAGAAATTGGATGTTCCAAAAAGTATAAAGAATATTCTTGTCGTTGCGGGTGAAGAAGGATTTGGCAATTCTATAAAATGCTTCATAGAAGATTTTCTGCGCTATTCGGTTACTACTGCATCACCTACCGAAGCGCTGCGTCTTCTTCAGAATAAAGCAGTAAAGTTTGACTTGTTGTTGACGAGTGTTATGATGCCAGAGATGAACATGAACGGTAAGGCGCTGAGTGAGGCAATAACTAAGTTGAGACCGGACATTAAGGTTCTGTTCATGTCTGGGTGCACCTTAGATGAGCTTGTAAAAAAAGGAATTCTTGAAGAAGAGGCGGCCTTTTTATCTAAACCTTTTACGATTGATGACCTAGAAGCCAAGATCATTGAACTTTTGTCATAACGGAATTGCAGGCGGTGCAATGAATATGCTATTGGATAAGTACCAGTCTGAATGGGATGATCTTTGCAGCAATTATGCAAACTTCAGTTTTATCGATGAGATGCCCGCAAACCCACTGCTTTTAGAGGTTCCGCCTATGTATTACGAAGCGGACTGCAAGGTGATGATCTTCGGCAAGGAGACAAATGGCTGGGAGAATATATTTCCACATACAGGAGGAGTTTCCCATATCTTAAATATTTATGATCTATTTTATAATAAAGGCGGCTGCTATAATCGTAGCACGCCTTTCTGGAATGCTGAAAAAAAATTTGAACGGGTGTTGATAGAAAAGCTAAAGCCTTCCGGAAGATCGCTAAGCATTTTATGGAATAATGTCATAAAAATAGGTTCCGCAAACGCCAAAGGAACGCCTGGCGATATTATTTTGAAATGGGAAGACAAATGGTTCGATATCGTGTTATTTGAAATTAAGGAATTAAAACCAGATATTGTGATTTTCTTTTCTGGGCATGATTACGATAAGTATATTCGTAGAATTTTCAGTGAAGCTACATTTGAACGGGTTAATGAGAGAACTGAAAAGCAATTGGCCCGTGTGAAATCACCTTGGCTTCCAGAAAATTCAATAAGAACATATCACCCTCAGTATTTATATTTCAATGGATTAGATAAATATCTTAATGACATAATTGGTGCGCTTAATTGCTAATTTGAAAATCAAAAAAATTATATATGAGATGAACCGGCATACAGGCGTCTATATAAACTAAATCGTTTTCGTAATTGCTCGATGGTGATCAGACACTCAGTCTTCATGTTTATCTCATCAACAAGCCACTCTAACAGGCCCCAATGTGCTTTAAGCTCATCCTGGACTGTGAGGCATCCGGCCGCGGTAAATGGCGAGGAACTTAAGATTCCGCTCCGGGATAGACTGCCTGACTGAGTATGCCGTCAGATTGAAAGTATTTGCCGCGCTATTTCCAGTTGAGAAGTCCTGCCAGTTCCATGGCTTCTTCCCGGTTCCGGAAAATCCCGACTACTGAGACACTGTCGAATTCCCGCAGCAGTTCGAGCTCCCTGACAGGGTGATTGCCAAAGCGGTACCTTCTGCTGCGTCCTGCATCGCGAACATCGTAAACACCATAGGAGCGAGGCTCGGTATACTGTCCGACTATCCTGTAGGTCCCCTGTCCCATTGCTGACCCAAGCAGCTGTTCAATCCTTTTGTTCTTCACTTATCGCTCCTTTCTGTTAATAAGGCAACCGTCTTACGCCGATTGATTCAAGCCAGGCCTGATATTCCTCGTATGATATGGGCGGATACGGAGATTGTCCTCCCAGACTTACACGCGGCGTGGACGGAACCACTTTCTTCAGATAATCTACAGCTTCGGCCATTGTGTCGAAACTGCTTGTGCTGTAGGGAGGATATCCCATGACGTTCCGCTTGGTGATGACGGCCCACATTTTCCGGTCTGCTTCGGTGGTGGTAAGGGATCTTGAGGTAACCCTGGAGACCTCAAGTACAAACATCCGGTCATCGAGATGTTTGCTGTGTATTTCTTTCATGTCGTCATAGTAATCATTCATCACCGTTTCTTCGTAAGCCGGTTCCCCGCTGTCAACCGCACCATGGGCCATGAGATATTGAACCATTTCCCTATAGTCGCGATACTTGGCAATCCTTATTGCATCGTCTCCGTTATTGTCTTTGATGTTGGGATCGGCGCCATGCTCGATGAGAAGTTCTACTGAAGCCGGATACCCTTCACGCGCTGCGTGAATGAGAGGCGTCTTGCCATTGTTATCCCGGATATTCGGATCGGCCCCGTATTTCAGCAGCAGCTGAACCTTTTCATATTGACCGTCATGCGCCATGATATTAAGGATAGTCTCGCCAAAATCCGGATCCGTTATATTGATGTCTGCTCCATTCCGAATCAGAAAAGATACCAGTTCCGAATTATCAGCAAATATCGCCTCCATCAGCACCGTATGGCCATCGTCATGGCGAATGTCGACAGGCATGCCGTCGCTGAGAAAGGTCTGCACCTTGGCGATATCTCCGTCATAAACCGCGCCGAAATATTCCCAAATCTGCCGCTTATCCGGTTTCATTTAATTGATCATTTCCAATGTTATTTCATGTTCCCAGTCGTCTCTAAAATCGTATTCATATGAAGCATTGTCACCAGGCTTTTGATAATATTTCGCGATCGGCATTTTCCACCCTGGCAGGAAAACAAGTTCATCATCCAGATACTCGTCATTTGGTATGCCAATTTGTTCAGACACACCATTATTCGGATTTTTTACACGAAACGCATGAAAGTGGGAATCAAGCCAACCAATTGAATCCTGAGTGGCAACGTGCAGATCCCAAAAACTATAATTTGCAGGCACTACTATCCGTCGCCATATTTCGGGTTCGATGTTTCTCAGTCTGATTTTGAATTGAAACACCTTCTTTTCTATATCCATGATTTTACCCTTTAGTTGCTCTCCAACTAAATTATTATTGTCTAACTTTCAGGATAATATCATAATGTCTTTCGAAATTGAAAATCAGAAATATTATATATGCGATGAACCGATATACAAGCGCTTAAAATGCCGGAATCGACTTTGTAAATTACTCGATGGTGTACAATGCCACTCTCACATAGCCGACAAAAAAAGGGGATCTCTCCCCCTTTCCCTTAATTCTTGCTAACCATGCCAAGTATTAAGCCTCCGACCCTCTGAAGCCCGTAACTTGATTCAGCAGAGAGGCCTTCATACTGTGCGGCTCTCGTATATGTCCCAACAATATGGTAAAGGGCAGGCCCCGTTTCATAAGGCCAGGCCCATTCCACTGCCTTAACCTCTTCCTCGCTCAAAGCAAACTGTCGGTTAAATCTCTCTATGCTCGCCAGTGGATCATCAATTAGGCTCTCGACTGAAAATCTTAGCAGCTCCTTCTGATCCTCAATACCATCTGCGTATTTCATAATCGTTTCCGGGAACTCGTCAAGGATTCTTCTTGAAACGTGCCTGTAGCTTTTGCCCGACAATCTGCTTGCCGCAATCATTCCATTGGTGCAGATCAGTCTTAGTATATAGGCGGCTATAGACACAGATGCAAGACCAACTTCTGAATTGGAAATGGACAGTCCGGGAGCCATTGTATCGCCCTTGCGTATCTCAAATGACCTTGTTCCGTCCGGGATATTAAGTAGCATAAACTCTGAATCAAGGTGGCACTGAACCTGCGTATTGTCCTTATATCCCATGTCTCTCAACTTTTCCGCTATCTCGAAATTATCCACGGGCTTATATCTTGGGGTGAATATTGCCCGAACATCAGTGGTATCGAATCGGAAGAACAGATGTTCATTCTTTTCCTCCTTTATCCAGTGGTTCATATTATAAGCCTGGACTGACTGCGGACACCTTCTCAAATAATGAAGCGGAATGCCAAGCCTGAAAGCTATCTCCATTTGTGCTGCAGGTCTCAGATAATGTTCCTCAGTGCCAATTTTTACCGACTGTAGATGATTAAACGAAATATCCTTTGCAGGTATCATTTCGTCGTAGCAGTCCCGTGAGAGTGCCTCGATCCTGTCACAAACATTATCAAAAGTTGTCATAGCTTTTTTATTTGCCTCTGTTAAAGTAATCATTTTATGCCTCCTCCTTATTGTTCACAGCTCAAAAATCCGCAAAATGGACAGTAGAAGCAGCCCGATACAGGATATAGCTTATTACTGCATTCCGGGCATATCATTGAATTTGTAACTTCGTTATCCACTTCATCTTGCCAAATCTCCATAGTCATAACCTCCCTAAACGAAATTGCAGACATCATTTTCGGTAAATGAGTAATATTCGCCATCACCGACAATCACATGGTCCACTACTGCTATACCCAGGACTTTCCCCGCTTCAATCAATTTCTCTGTAATCCTGATATCCTCGTTACTTGGTGCTGGATTTCCTGATGTGTGATTATGAAGAAGGGCTATTGATACTGAATTGGAGATAACCGGAACCTTGAATACCTCATACGGAAGCAACGTAATGCCTGTTGAAGAGCCGGTAGCCACAATATTGATAGCATTTATGTTGTTCCGGACATTCAAGCAGACACAGAGGAATATCTCCTTATCTGATTTGCCTAATAGCTCATAACCGATCTCTGCAAGTTCAGCCGGGCCTGTTACCTGTTTCTTCCCGTATGAAATAGTCCTGTCCTTTACCATCTCAAGACGGACGACGCTGATATTTTTCATTCGATGCTCCTTTCTCAAAACAACAAGGAGGGCTGTTACGCCCTCCTTTGTCATGATTGTGATTGATTGTTGTTTTATACGAGATCAAATAGAGCTACCGTAACCGGAACCGTAATGGTATCCTCAAGCATTTCCATTTCAGATTCCAGCATTTCCAGAGTTGAGCCGTAAGGGGTTTTGTCGCTTCTTAGGCTATTAACCAGAAGTATCCCGGCATCCACTTTTCCTTTTGCATAGCCTATTTGAAGCCTGAATAGCCCTGAGAGTATATATTCGTAAACTGCAAGTGACCCCTCTATGGCTATACCCTGTTTAAAACCTCTCCACTGATACTTTCGGCCCGGCAGTATACTTAGGTTACCGTTCGACCGCCAACCGTTCTCTGCTAAGCCCTCCTTGAGCAGGGCACCATAAGGGAAGGCTCCCTGGAGGACTGAATCCAGATATTCAAGTGTCTGTGTAACATCGGCCAGCATCTTCTTCTTTTTGAGTATTTGCTCTGAATCTCTGAAATGAATTAACTGGTAAGGCATAATGTTATTCTCCTTTCTTGTGTTTAATTGTTGGCAGGTGTTTGTCTGAAACTTACTTTTGGGGATTAAGGATCTCGTCAAGGAATACTGACTTTCTTGATTGCTGACCATTTAAGCAGGATACATACCAGGACAGAAACAGTAATTTCATGGCTCTGGATATTGCCACAAAAGCTACGCGCCGCTCTTCTTCTGGGTCCCCTTTTTTTGTAGGCAGGATACCTTCTACCAGTCCGCATAGAAATACCACAGGGAACTCCAATCCTTTTGCACGATGAATTGTCATGAGTGATATACCTTCCCTGTCATCAGAAAGTCTCTCTTTAAAAGTATCTGTATGTGCCAGGAAGTTCTTTATGTCCCTGAATTTTGTGGCTGCAAGCTGAAGCTGGTTTAAGTTTGCAATCTTCATGTCATCCGGGTTTGGTATCTCGTCTTCGGTAACATGCCGGTCTATATCCAATACGGCTCTGAGCAGGGCAATAGTTTCTGATGGTTCAAGGTTTATGGCATCTGCTATCAATGGATCAAGAAACTCTGTCAGGTCTTTGATGTTATGCCGGATATAAGGTAGTGTCATAGGCATCCTCTTTAAAGCTTCATAAATGTGAATGTTCCTTGTCTCCGCAAATGCTGTTATGTCGGCCATTATCTTTCGGCTGATGTAACGATTGGGGACATTAATTACATTGCCAAGAGCCTCATCGGCAGCTTCAGAATCAGGATCGACTATTACCCTCAGGTAGTCCAGAAGTATCCTAACCTCTGTCCGCTGGTAGAAGTTAAGCCCGTTTTCGATGTGGTATGGGATCTTTAGTTCCGATAGGACTTCTTCTATTATTCTGGATTGATAGTTTGCGCGGTACAGGATTGCCATGTCCTTATACACAAATCTCTTGCTTTCGACGAGTGAACCTATTTCAGCAGCCATCTTCCTTGATTCATCTTCTTCATTGGCACATTCAAGCACGACAATATCCTCTCCATCGGCATTTTCGGTTTTAAGGGTCTTTTCAATCTTCCTGACATTTCGGCTGATTAAGTTCTGGCATGCCCTGAGTATCTTGCCCGTTGACCGGTAATTCATATTCAGTATTATCTGCTCTGAATCCGGAAAGGCCTCATTGAATTTAAAGAGGTTTGTTACCGATACCCCGATAAAGGAATAAATACTCTGCCAATCATCTCCGCATACCCAAAATGATCCTTTTTCATTTATGAGCTGTTTGAGAATGCCAAGCTGTGCCGGGTTAGTGTCCTGGAATTCGTCCACAAGCAGGTGCCTGAATGTATCTCGGTATTTCTCTCTAATCTCAGGCTTGCTGCTAAGAAGCCTGTAGGTTGAGAATATCAGATCATCGAAATCAAGTAACATCTTTTTTGACTTCTCGCGGTCGTAGGCCTCATAAACCTCGGCCACTTTCAACATTAGCTTGTCCCCTTCATAGAGATCCCTGTATTCATCATGCGAAATCAGGTTGTTCTTGCTCAGCGATATCTCGTTCATGATCATTCCCGCCGATAACCCCTTAACTTTGAGCTGCTTCATAACTTGCTTTAAGAACATTATCTGGTCTTTGCCCGAAATGATCTCAAATACATAGCCCTCATTCCTCAGAATTGAATTGCAAAAGCTATGTATTGTGGAAAGATTGACCCTATCGGCCGTTTCATCAAGTATGCCCCTTAGCCTGCTTCTCATTTCTTCGGCAGAATTCCTGGTGAATGTGAGACCCAGGATATTTTCGGGTGGGATTCCGTGGCTATTGATAAGTTTTGCTATCCGTCTCATCATCGTGAGCGTTTTGCCGCTACCGGGAACAGCAATTACAGCGAGGACACCATTTAGAAAGTCAGAGGCTTGCTCCTGTTCCTTGTTCAGTTGTTGAATATTCATATGTAGCTCCTTGCCTTAATACGTTAATTGCTATTTGAAGCCTGAACCACTCTGACACCGCGCGATCAAAACTTTTATCGGTTACCTCAAGGATCACATAATCTTTTATTTCCTCTTTTCTATCTTTCATATAAAACTCAAGGAATGAGATAATCTTATTGTCAGGGTGTCTCTTAAATAGTGTTTCAAGGTCCACAATAACCCGTTCCTCGGTAGTCAGATAAGCTTGGGCGATCTGTAATGTGTGCGTATCCATGGTCAGCTCCCAAGTTCTTTATTGCAGGCAGTTCGGAAAACACATCCAGTGCAGCGCCATCTCTCACCAGTAGGCAGGAAGGTCCCTTTGGTTATACCTTCCCATGCAAGCTTAATGGTTGATATGGTCTTTCGTTCCTGTGCCTCATTGATAACCGTATATTGCTGTTCAAATTTGGGAATCTTTGTCTTGATCAGAATGTCGAACCTGAGCAGGATATCATGGTCGTTAAAGCCGTCTGCCTTCATGGCAAGGTTATAGACGGCAAGCTGGAAGCTGTTGTCTATCTCCTCTGCGCTATACGATTTGGCCGATGTCTTAAAATCAGTCAGAATGATGGTATCTGAGCCGGACCATTCAATTAAATCTATCGCGCCTATTATTGGAATGGGTATGCCATCTATGCTGAAGCTGAATGGTTTCTCAACGGCAAGCACTTTGAAGTCATCGGTAGGCAAGGTTTCATAATAGGC
>CAIJNL010000047.1 GCA_903822005.1 uncultured Nitrospiraceae bacterium | reverse complement strand
TGGTTTCCACTATCAGCATCTCCTTTCATCTGCTCCTCTCTCTGTTTGGCTACAGAGAGAATAGAGGATATGCCGAGGTGGGTCAATTTTGGACGCCGATTATGGCCTCAAGTGGGTCAATTTTGCACGCCGATTAACACGACGTGCGTGACTTTATTGAAGGGCTTGCAATCGCGGATAAGAAAAAGGTAGTTGCTCTCTTGAAAAGGACCGGAGACCATGGGTTACCGGTAAATGAAGAAAAATTCAAAAAACTGCAGGGTTATGATCTTTGGGAGTTTAAATCGTATCAAGTTCGATTAATGTGTTTTTTGTATGGCGATGACATAGTTATTCTTACTCACGGTTTTAGGAAACAACGTAACAAGACGCCGCGCACAGAGATAGAAAGAGCTCTGCGAATAAAAAAGGAGTATTTGGAAGGAAGGAGCAAAATATGAAGACTGAAGCCTGGTTTCAGGATTTAGTTGATGAATTTAAGGATGATGCCGATTTTCGTACTGAAACAGCAATTCTGGATTTTACCGAAAAGATGATACGGACCATGAAAGATCGGCACATTTCAAGGGCCGATCTTGCGCGCAGACTTGGTGTGTCCAAGGCTTTTATTACGAAGCTTCTTAATGGCAATGCAAATCTTACAATAAAGACCATGGTGGCTATCGCTGGCGCGATTGGTTGTGAACTGAACTTTGATATCTGCCCGAATGGATTTACTGTTGCCAGGATATTCTATGTCAGCAGTACCCCTGATATTGATATGAGAGGCTACAGAAAAGTGGCAAGTGGCTTTAGTGGAGAGAAAAGCGATGTCTGCGCTGCTTAATATTCAGGATTATTTTATAGACGAACTTGTTGTGCGAACAAATCCCGATTTCAAACGAGATGGTGAGGGTAAAGGCGATATCGGGGTTTCTTTTGATCTGCGCCGAAAGGGTCAGGAACCAAAGTTTATTATTAATATGACAGTAGAAGCAAACAAGTCGAAGAAATCATTTTCATCAGCTCCGTATTATGTATCAGTGAAATTGGGGGGATTATTTATTTTTCCCGAAGGAACCGATGATGATACCATGATGAAGATGCTCGGAACTAATGGGTTGGCCATTTTGTATGGCGTTGCTCGTGGTGTTGTGGGACAATCAACAGCGTCCTGTCGTTACGGCAAATTTGTTTTGCCGTCAGTCAATTTTATGGAGCTTATTAAGAAGCAGGTAAAAAAGACAAAAAAAAATGCGGCGACCGTATAGCGTGCAATCGTCTTTAGGACAAAGCGGCTGAATGAAACCTAAGTGGCATGCCGGGGTCAGCTGGCAGATATGCATTTAGCCATTCTATGGTGCCTCGCATGCTGTGTTTTATAATTCCTGTTCACACATCAAGCAAGGTCAAGCTCCCTTTAATCAGCTCAGAAACGGCCTAATTCAGGTTGACTATTATATATATCAGATATACAATATATACAAGATATCACAAGAGGTGAAGACATGACAACGCTGCTTATCAGGATAGATGACGAAGTAAAAGGCAGGCTCAACAGGCTGGCGCGGATCGAAGGCAAGACAACGAGCGCGGTGGTGAGGGAGCTTATCGAGGAAAGGATAAAAGAGCGGGATATCGGAGCGTATGTTGACGACCTCTGGGGCAGGATAGGCGGGAAAATGAAGTCAAAAGGCGTGACCCCCGCTGCGATTGAAAAGGCAATAAAGGCATCCCGCAAAAAAGCAGGATGAGGGCAGTAATTGACACCAATGTTTTTGTCTCTTCCTTTTTCGGCGGAAACCCCAGGAAGATAATAGACCTCTGGAAAAACGACAAATTGACTCTTTGCCTCTCTAATGCTGTTCTCGATGAATATATAAATGTACTTCGCAGAATCGGCCTCAAGGATGAAGCCGAACTTGAGGAGCTGATCTTACTGTTCTCAAGCGGCTTCAATCTGCTGTTTACTACAAAGACACCTAAGGTGAAGATCATCAGGAATGATCCTGATGATGATAAGTTTATCGAATGTGCAATGGCATTGAAGGCGGACGTTATAATCACAGGTGACAGGGAAGTGCTTTCCATAAAGGAATATAGGGGTATTAAGATAATGACACCTCTGCAGTTTCTCGAAAATTATCGTCAGAAATATCGATAAATTCCTTTTGGAGTGGAAGCATTAACCGGCCCCGGATTTGTCCCAAAATCTTGCCAACTACCGCTAATATTGGGTATAATCGTAAATCTTTGAAATTAGTAAAATAATTAGTAATATCAAACAGGTCAGGAGAGAGTTGCATCGTACGGGTTCGACCCTCGTCTCCGGCACCAAAGGATAAAAAATATGGCGACAACTATAAGAAAAGCTATTTTCCCTGCCGCAGGGCTCGGCACAAGGTTTCTGCCTGCCACCAAGGCGTCTCCCAAGGAGATGCTGCCCATAGTGGACACGCCTCTCATACAATACGGGGTTGAGGAGTGCGTCAGGTGCGGCATTCAGGAGTTCATTATCATAACCGGCAAGAACAAGAGGGCGATAGAAGACCACTTCGATATAGCCTTTGAGCTTGAAGAGAAGCTCAAGAGCACCGGCAAGCAAAAGATGCTGGAAGTGATCAACAAGCTGCAGGAGATCAAGTTTGCATATATCAGGCAGCGCGAGGCGCTTGGCCTGGGCCACGCGATCCTTTGCGCCAAGCCGTTCGTAAAGGACGAGCCTTTTGTGGTAATCCTGAGCGATGACCTGCTCGATCCCGATTCTACAGTGCTGAAAGAAATGATGAGTATTTATGAGCAGAAGAAATCTCCTGTTATAGCGGTCGAAGATGTCCCCCGCGCCGATGTGCAGCGGTATGGCATTATCGACGGAAAGATGCACGACGGTGTTTATGAGATCTCCGACCTTGTCGAGAAACCGAAACCTGAAAACGCTCCTTCCACAAAGGGCATCATAGGCCGGTATATACTCACACCGGACATATTCGACATACTCGAAAAACAGAAGCCCGGCGCTGGTGGTGAGATACAGCTTACGGACGCTTTGAGGACCTTAGTTAAAAAAAGACCGATTTATGGATATGATATAAAAGGGAGACGGTACGATGCTGGAGACAAGCTCGGATACCTGAAGGCGACCGTGGATTTCGCACTCAGGAACAAGGAGCTTGCCGCCGATTTCAGAAAGTTCCTTATAGAACGGGTAAAGACATTATAGCTCCCGCAGGCCGGCATATGAGTCTGCGGCCGGAGGGTAGAGATAATCCTGGATTGTAACAGCACACGCTTTTCAAAAAAGTTTGACAGGTAGTCCGGAGGATATAGATGAATGATGTTGAAGAATACGGAGAAGTGGACGGGAAAGAGGTAGAGATACCCGAGTCGCTTCCGGTATTGCCCGTAAGGGATATAGTAGTTTTTCCTTTCATGATCATACCGCTGTTTGTGGGCCGCGACGTATCGATCAAGGCGATTGACAGCGCCCTGAACACTAACCGCATGGTACTGCTGCTCAGCCAGAAAGACATCAATGTCGAAACCCCGGCCCCGGAGGACCTCTATTCGGTCGGCACGGTATGCCTGATAATGCGCATGTTGAAGCTGCCTGACGGCAGGGTCAAGGTGCTTATTCAGGGGCTCAGCAAGGCCAGGACCATAGAAGTCAAGCAGACCGAATCATTCTTCACGGCAAAGATAGAAAAGCTGACTGAAGAAAAAGCCGAGAAGCTCAGCATCGAAAACGAGGCCCTCATCAGGAACATCAAAGAGCAGTTCGACAAGGCAGTGACCCTGGGCAGGACAGTGCTGCCTGATGTTATGGTGGTGATAGAGAATCTCGATGATCCGGGCAGGCTTGCCGATCTGATAGCATCGAATCTTGGCCTGAGGACCGAGCTTGCACAGGAGATCCTCGAGATGACCGATCCGATAAAAAGGCTTGAACGCATAGGAGAGATGCTCGAAAGGGAGATCCAGCTTCTGACCATCCAGCAGAAGATACAGACCGAGGCGCGCGGAGAGATAGACAAGACCCAGCGCGAATATTTTCTGCGCGAACAGCTCAAGGCCATACAGCGCGAGCTTGGGGACATAGATGAGCGCGCTGAGGAGATCAGCGAGTTCAGGAAAAAGATAGAAGAAGCGAAGATGCCCGAGAAGGTCGCAAAAGAGGCCGAAAAGCAGCTGAGGCGGCTCGAAAAGATGCATCCGGACAGCGCTGAATCAGGCACTATCAGGAACTATCTGGAATGGCTCATCGAAGTCCCGTGGTCCAAGAGCACCAAGGACCAGCTTGATATAAAAGTGGCCGAAAAGATCCTTAACCATGATCATTACGATCTCGAAAAGGTCAAGGAGAGGATACTTGAATATCTGAGTGTTAGAAAGCTCAAGGCCAAGATGAAGGGGCCGATCATATGCTTTATAGGACCTCCCGGGGTCGGAAAGACCTCGCTCGGAAGGTCCATAGCCAAGGCGCTTGGCAGGGAGTTTGTGAGGATGTCTCTAGGCGGCGTCAGAGACGAGGCAGAGATAAGGGGCCATCGCAGGACCTATGTCGGCGCGCTGCCGGGCAGGATAATCCAGGGAATGAAGCAGGCCGGCACCAATAATCCGGTCTTCATGCTCGACGAGATAGACAAGCTCGGTTCGGATTTCAGGGGAGACCCCTCTTCCGCGCTTCTTGAAGTGCTTGACCCCGAACAGAACAACTCTTTTATGGACCATTACCTTGCGGTGCCGTTCGACCTCTCCAAGGTCATGTTCATTACGACAGGCAACCTTACTGATACCATACCCGGTCCCCTGAGGGACAGGATGGAGATATTGTACCTCTCGGGCTACACGGGCGAAGAAAAGCTACAGATAGCGAAAAAATATCTGGTGCCTAAACAGCTGGATGAGCACGGCATAACGACAAAGATAATGAAGATAAACGATTCGGCCATCGCGCAGATCATTTCACACTATACGCGCGAAGCCGGTGTGCGCAATCTGGAACGCGAGATAGCAAACCTCTGCAGAAAGGTCGCGAAGCAGGTTGCAGAGGGCAAGGCCAGGGTCTTTAACATGACATCCGCCAATATCTCGAAATATATCGGAGCGCCGAAATATCTGCCCGAAGAGGAGATGAAGCGCAGCGAGGTAGGGGTATGCACGGGCCTGGCATGGACCGAGGCAGGCGGAGATGTTATCTTTATTGAGGCGACGCTGATGAAAGGCAAGGGTACGCTCACCCTGACTGGACAGCTCGGCGAGGTCATGAAAGAGTCCGCGCAGGCGGCCTTGAGTTATGTGAGGTCCAAAGAGAAGGAACTCGGCATCAGCGCCGACGCCTTCTCGCAAAACGACCTTCATATACATGTGCCTGCGGGCGCGATCCCAAAGGACGGCCCATCCGCCGGCATAACAATGGCTACCGCAATAGCCTCCGCGTTCACGGGCAGGCCGGTGAAGAAGGATGTGGCAATGACAGGAGAGATAACCCTCAGAGGCAGGGTGCTTGGCATAGGCGGACTGAAGGAAAAAGCCCTTGCCGCAAAAAGGATGGGGATCAAGACAGTTGTAATGCCCAAGAGGAACAGGAAAGACCTGGACGAACTTCCGAAATATGTGAAAGAAGGCATGAACTTTATCATGGTGGATACGGCTGAAGAAGTCATAAAGGCCGCACTCGAACCGCGTAAAGGTCCCGGCTCCCCGCGCTCCGCGGCAAAGAAGACAGTTGTCAAACCGCAAGTGAAGACAAAGGTTATAAAAAAAGCAGGTATAGAGAATGCAAAACAGAAGACTCGCTCAAAAGGGAGAGTTAAAACTTCTCAAAAAAGTAAGAGAAAGATTTAGTCCCGGTCCTGATGAGACGCGCGTCATCGCCGGTATTGGCGACGACGCGGCAGTTATCGCCCCAAATGATAAAAAAATCGTAGTCACTACCGATATGATGAACGAGGGCGTGCATTTCGACCTCGGCTATTCATCTGCCTTATATCTCGGATTCAAGCTCGTCTCTGTCAACGTCAGCGACATAATGGCAATGGGATGCGTGCCGAAATACCTCTTTCTTGATCTGGCCTTTACCTCAGACGCGGACGAAGAACTCTTTGACGGCATCTATGACGGCATCCATGAAGCGATCAGGCTGTATGGAGTTAGTCTGCTTGGCGGAGATCTATGCTCGTCCAGGAGCGATACTGTTCTCGCTGCAACAGTAATAGGTGAGGGCGACAGGGTCGTATTCAGGAAAGGCGCGATGCCCGGAGACAGGATCTATATTACATCGTCCACAGGAGATTCAGGCTGCGGACTCCAGATACTTAAAAGGCTGGACGATGAATCGCGGGAGAGGGTCAGAAGGCAGAAAAGCCGGGTAGAGCCAGACGTCTGTACCGGACCGGACCTGAAGCTGCAGTCAGACAGCGGGCCGGTGATCAGCCTGGGATGGAGGCCCGGTTTCCGTTTGATAAAGCGCCATCTGATACCTGTTGCAAGGGATTCGAGGGACATGGCCGCATTTGCCAACGCGATGCTCGACATCAGTGACGGCCTGTTCATAGATTTGAGCAGGCTATGTGATGAAAGCGGCACGGGGGCGATCATTTATTCCGATCAGGTGCCGATTTCCCCTGAACTGGCCGAGGCTTCCGGTTTGCTCGGCATGGATGCCCTGAAAATGGCCGTCTCGGGTGGCGAAGATTATGAGATACTTTTTACATCCTCGAATTTTCCGCTTGAAGCTTACAACGCATCGCATGATATAAAAGTGTCCTGTATAGGAGAGATCACCGCAAGTGAAAGGGCTGTAATAGACAAAGAGGGCAAAAGGTCCCCTTTGACAGCAGCGGGATACGAGCACTTTGGCCAGTAGGGATTTACTATAATGGTCCGGATCCATATAGCAACACTCGGCTGCCCGAAGAACATGGTCGATTCACGCCACCTGATGGAAAACTGTATCATGAAGGAATTGGCCCATGTCGATGATCCGGCAGCGGCGGATGTGGTCCTCGTCAATACCTGCGGATTTATCAAAGATGCGACCCAGGAATCCATATCAGAGATACTCAAGCTGGCAAAGCTTAAGGGTGAGGGTTGGGGCGGAAAGCTGACGGTCTTCGGCTGCCTTGCGAGCAGATACAGGGACGAGTTGACAAAGGAGATCCCCGAGATCGATGCCATATTCGGCATCGGGGAAGACGAGCGGATAGTTGAATACTGCCTCCAATGCGGAAGTGATCCAACACGGCAACAGGAAGAAGCCGGTATGCCTTCTCAGAAAGATTTAGGGGATGCAGAGATTCCCGGTGTTGGCGCTTCTTATGCATATATCAAGATAGCGGACGGCTGCGATAAAAAATGCACTTTCTGTGTGATACCATCGATAAGAGGCAAGTTCAGGAGTTTACCGCACGAACTTATAATCCGGGAAGCCGAAGGCTTTGTGCGCACGGGTGTCAAAGAACTGATACTGGTTGCCCAGGACATATGCAATTACAGCACGGGCCAGGGTGATTACGGGCTTGTCGATCTGCTGAAAGAGCTGGCGGCCATTGAGGGCGACTTTTGGATAAGGCTCCTTTATCTCTATCCTACAGAAATAACCGATGACCTGCTCGACCTGATTGCAGGCGAAGACAAGATATGCAAGTATCTGGACATCCCCCTTCAGCATTCCGAGGACAGGGTGCTCAAGCTCATGGGCAGACGCGGCAGCCGCAAGGAGTATGTCAAGCTCATCCGCACGATCAGACGCAGGATACCGGGCGTTGCGCTCAGGACCACGTTCATAGCCGGTTTTCCGTCTGAGACCGAGGAGGAATTCTTGGGGCTGGTCGATTTTATTGAAGAAGCAAGGTTCGACAGGATGGGGGTGTTCGCGTACTCAAGGGAGGAAGGCTCTCCTGCCGCCAGGCTGAAGGGGCAGATACCCGAAAAGGTGAAGAAGCGCAGGCTGGACGAGATAATGAAGCGCCAGGCAATGATCTCTCTCGCAAAAAACGAAGAGCTTGTAGGCAAGAGGTTCAGGGCACTTGTGGATGAGCTGGACGATACGGTTATAATATGCAGGCTTGCCTCCCAGGCCCCCGAGATAGACGGAGTTGTGATAATAGAGAAGTTGGAAGACAGAGGTCAAAATTCAGAGGTCAAAGCCGGAGATTTTGTGGATGTCGAAATCATAAGCGCGTATGATTATGATCTGAAAGGCAGGCTGGTCCAAGACTGATATATGAGACAGCATCCGATACTTCATGTGGCCCTGTTTGTTGTTACATTTTTCACGATGCTGGGTGCCGGCGCGCTCCAGCAGGGTATCGATCTGCTTGAAGAGCCTTTCAGGATTTTCGAGGGCTTCGCCTTTGCAGGCACCCTTATGTGCATTCTTCTTATTCATGAATTTTCTCACTATATTGCGTCAAGAAAGCATCGTGTCAGGGCAACGCTTCCGTATTTCATTCCTGCGCCGACCTTTCTGGGCACCTTCGGCGCTTTTATAAGGATGGAGCCCATAGACACAAGGAAAGCCCTGGTAGACATTGGGGCCTCAGGACCCATAGCCGGCTTTATTGTTTCGGTCATTGCCTGCCTGGTCGGACTGAAAATGTCGGCAGTGGTGCCTGTTACCAAGGCGGCCGGCACGCTTATAATCGGGGACTCTCTTTTATTTTCCTTTCTTTCGTTTGTGACCCTCGGGATTACGCCTGAAAATGCAGACGTTCTGCTCCATCCTATCGCCTTTGCAGGCTGGATCGGGCTTTTCGTGACCACCCTTAACCTGATCCCGGTTGGCCAGCTTGACGGAGGTCATGTTGCATACGCATTCCTCGGCGAGAAGCACAAGATATTGTCGCTCGTAATTGTCGCAATGCTCGGCATTATCGGCGTCTTTTTCTGGGAAGGCTGGGCCTTCTGGGCAGTCCTTTTGATCATATTAAAGATAAAACATCCCCCGGTGCTTTACTGGGAGCAGCCGCTCGACAGGCAGAGGCGCCTGACCGGGCTCATTTCCCTTATAATTTTTATAGTCACCTTTGTGCCTTCACCCTTCACAATAACCATGTAACCAATATTGCAAATCCCTTTATGCTTCGGGCTATAATTGCGAAGAAGGGAAATCCGGAAAATGAACATAAAGAAAATAACGAGCATTTCAAATCCTCTTGTAAAGAAGGCCATTGATGCAAGGTCGAGACGGCGCGGCACGGACGGGAATATTTTTATTGCGGAAGGTCCCCACCTGGTCGAGACGGCTGCTGCCGCCGGGTCTATTATCAGCGAGATTTTTTATACCCTCGAATATGGATCGACAGATGCAGGCAAGGCTTTCCTGGCAGGACTTGCAGCCGCGGCAGCGCCTCCCGGGGCTTTTATCGAGGTGCCGGACAATGTCCTTTCCAGGATCGCTGATACTCAGGCTCCGCAGGGAATACTTGCGCTTGTTTCATCCGCAGAATTGACACCCGATAAACTGGTGTTGGGCAAGCGTCCTCTTATTGCTGTTTGCGACGGCATAAGTGATCCCGGCAATCTTGGTACGATCATAAGGGTATCGGATGCTGCGGGAGCTGACGCGGTCGTCATACTGCCGGACAGCTGCGACCCTTATTCACCCAAAGCAGTGCGGGCGACTGCGGGGAGCATATTCCATATTCCTGTGATAAGTGCGGGATGCGAGGAATTCTCCGATTTTATGGCCGCCAACTGTATTACGATCTATGCCGCCGACGTGAGGGCAGAAAAGTCGCTTTACGAAATAGATCTAAGACTGTCATGCGCGCTTGTTTTCGGAAATGAAGCCCGAGGTGTTTCGGAATGCCTGCTGCAGAAGGCGGACGCGTCACTCAAGATACCGATAGCGGGCAAGGCAGAGAGTCTTAATGCTGCGATGTCTGCGGCCATCTGTCTATACGAGGCGGTCAGGCAGAGGGCGATAGAATAGAGGATGCCATGTTTTGCTGATCCGGCAAGTGCATCCGCCTCTTGTCTCGCTGAATAAGAACATTTCAATTTAACAACCGCATTATCTCAAAGGCGCAGAATACTACTGCTGTTCATAATCTAGAGCAAGGAACGCGAGACATCGAGTCGGCCGCACTTGCCGACTTCAAACGGGTAAGTATTCTCATTTGGAGCCGTCGATGGCGGCAGGATCGACAGCGCCGCGTCGCCGTTGAGATTCAAAATCAAAACAAAGATATCGGGCGTTTTAATATTTGTGGCGGTTGATACGGAAACCTACGATGATTCAGCAAGCCGAGATACGGCTGCCATTGGCGGCACAATAGTTAATATTTTTTAAGCCGGCCACCCTTGCCGACTGGTGATTTGGAGCCGGGTATTTTTGACGCTATAATTAAAACAATAATGCAGTAATCAGGAGGTACAGGAATGGTAAAGTTGAATTGGAAAAGGTTATGCCTGATTGGAGCAGGGTGTCTTGTCCTGTCGCTCTTGATCGGGTGCGCGGGCCTGCAAAAGGCCCCGGCAGAAAGAAGGCCAGGATATGCTATGTATCCGACGGCGCTGGTACAGGCTGACCGCGATCTTGAGGCGGCGCGCGTGGCCGGCAAGGACAGGGACTGCCCCAAAGAATACAATGCTGCAAAGGCCATGAACGACAAGGCATATGAGATTTATATGACCTGCAGGACGGAAGACGCCATTGAGATGGCACGGCAGTCAACACAGATGACAAAAGCGCTTTGTCCTCCAAAGCCGGAGCCTAAGCCGGTGGTCATGCCGGTTCAGCCGCCCCCGCCACCCCCGCCCCCGCCACCGCCACCTAAGCCTATCGTAATCAGGGACATTAATTTTGATTTCGACAAGGCGACACTTACAGGTGATGCGGTGAGCATACTCCGTGAGGATATTCGGGTGATGAATGAAAATCCCGGGGTCGAGGTCAGGATTGAAGGACATGCATGCGCGCATGGAGCGAATGACTACAACATGCGGCTCAGCGAAAGAAGGGCCGCGGCAGTGAAGGAATATCTTGTGAAAGAGGGAGGGATCAGCGAAGCCAGGATGTCTACCATTGGATATGGCGAGACAAGGCCGCTCGTTGAAGAGAAGCCGACCCCCGGCAACAAGAACTCGTCGACGATGAAAGCCAACAGGCGGGTGCACTTTGAGGTAATTGCCAAATAAGCTGAAGAATATTTAAAATAAAAAGTAACAAAGGGGCGGGCGATTGTCTCGCCCCTTATTATTTTAATGCGGGTAAGGTTAATGAATAAAAAATTATTGCTGTCGGGCAGGACTGCTCTTTTAATTTTTGCGCTGCTTCTTGCATCATGCGCAACGCAAAAAGAGCAAAAAGATAGCGTATACATTCCGCCGCCCGAAAAAAGGGCCATTGAAACACCTGTGCCTCCTGTAACTGACGCCATGGCATGCAGCGAAGTTACAGCAAAAAGCACCAACCGGAGCGGTATCGAGTCAATGCCCTACATGAGGATCAATTTTATCGAGCGGGGCGGCTCGGGACGGCAGGATATGGTCATAGGCAACAAAAACGGCCATATATATCTTTACCAGAACATGGGCGATCCTGCCATGCATCCGTGGCAGCAGATCTTCGGATATTTCGGCGATGTAAAGGCTGGTGCGTTTTCTTCGCCCGCCCTGGCAGACCTTGACGGGGACGGCAAGCCCGAGCTGGTTGTCGGCACCGGAGGTTTTTCTTCTGAATCCGGCAAGGTGCTTTTTTTCAGAAACGAAGGCAGCGAAGAAAGTCCCCGCTGGAAAAGAACAGGCGATCCGGCACTCTCTGTCGGAAACGACGCGGCGGTGACCGTAGTGGATTACGACTTTGACGGCAGGCCTGATATTATTGTGTGCAACTCCGAAGGCAAAATATTCTTTTTCAGGAATGTATCTTCCGGGAAGGAACTGAGGTTTGTAAAAGATTCCTCACCTCCGATAAAGACCAATTTCGGCATGTACGCGGTGCCTGCCGCAAAAAAGATCGGTGACAGGGTCGTGCTTGTTGTCGGCAACAGCATGGGTAAACTCTTTATGTTCGAGATAAGGAAAGATGGCAAAGGGGTCAAGGCCCGGCAGCACAACATAGGCATCAGGGCAAAGACCTTTGCTTCCCCGGCCTTTGCGAGTCTGTTCGAAAAAGGGCGCGCAGATCTGGTTGTTGCAGACGGAGACGGGTTGATCACTTATTATGAGAACCCGAAGGGTGATTTTTCGTTGCTCAGGAAGAAAGAGGCTGTATACAGCAGCAGACTTTTTGCGGGGCCGGTCTGCGCTCCCACGATTTCGTGCATCGGGGACAGGACTTATTTAGTCGTCGGAAATATGGACGGCACGATGAGGCTTTTTGAAAAGGACGACACTGCGGCGGGTGTGCCGTGGAAAGAGAAAAAAGGCCATTTCGGGGTTATAAAGGTAGAAGGCTTTTCGAGGGGATTCCTTGCTTTATGGCACGGTAAGGAATTGCTTGTTACCGGGCAGGGCAGCGGCAGGATCAGGGCCTTTCTGAACGTTGGAGTCAAAGTCCCGGACTGGAGAGAGCAGCATAACTTTTTCGAAGGAGTAAAGGTCAGGGAACACAGCACGCCGGTCATCATCGATCCTGAGGAGAACGGCAAGTGGATCCTGGTCACCGGGGCCGGAGACGGCAGAATACATGCCTTTCGTATAAAGGAGTTAAAACAGGGCCATCCGGTGTGGGAGAGGGTGGACGGGGTATTTGAAAATATTCGGGCTGACCGTTTTTCCTCGCCTGCGCTTGTTAAAGATGAAAAGGCGGTTTATCTGTTTGTGGGCCAGCAGGACGGCAGGATCAGGACCTACAGGGCAGATTTCTCGGGAAAGATAAATTTCAGTGCCCTCAGATTCCGGGAGACCGGCTTTGTGCCCGATGTGCTCATGAAGGAACACAGCTCGCCCTTTGTGCAGCTGAACAACGGTACATTCGATATTATCTCCGGCGACTATAATGGGAACCTCAGGCATTTCATCTGCAAAAACAATGGGATATAGTTAGCTGATAAAGCTTGGCTAGGGGACCGGGTATGCTGCAGGTGTTTCATTTAACATTTTATGGGCTGATTTAGTATACTAATACCCTTACGGAAATATACCAACATTAAGGAGAGGTTTATATGAAGGTGATTCTCAAGGCGGATGTTAAAGACCTTGGCCGCATAGGCGAGGTTGTTACGGTTAAGGACGGGTTTGCAAGGAACTTTCTGATGCCCAAGGGGCTTGCTGTTGACGCGAGCACAAAGAATGTGAAATTGTTCGAGCACGAAAAGAAGAAGATCGTCGAAATGGCGAAAAAGATGAGGACCGGCGCAGAAGGGCTTGCCGAAAAAATTGCGGAGACGCGCATTACCATAAAGGCAAAGGCCGGAGAAGAAGAGAAGCTTTTCGGGTCTGTTACGGCCATGGACATAGCCGAGGCCCTCAAGTCTGCAGGCGTCGAGATAGACAGGAAAAAAATACATATCGAAGAGCCGATCAAGAGGCTTGGAGAATATAAAGTTTCGGTAAAGCTGCATTCCGATGTTGCTGCAGAGCTTACAGTGAATGTAGTGCCCGAATAGGGCGGTGGTCTAATTAACCCTAACCCGGACCAGGTACCCCTATTTGAAAGAAGCTGATCTCACTATCCAGAAGCTTCCGCCCCAGAACATCGAGGCAGAGCAGGCAGTACTTGGCGCTATCATCTTCGATAACGAGGCCCTGCCGGCCACTCTGGAATTGCGCCTGGAAGCGGATGACTTTTACAAGGAAGCCCATCGCCGCATCTACAGGGCCATCCTCGAACTCTACGACAAAAACGAACCTATCGATATAGTCACGCTGACCGACTATCTCCGGCGCAAAGGAGATATAGACGCGGTAGGCGGTCTTCCATACCTCTCTACCCTTGCAGACAGCGTGCCGACATCGGCCAATATCCGTTATCATGCCAAGATAGTGAGCGAAAAGGCCCTTCTCAGGTCTCTTATCAGGACAGCCACAAATATCACTACCAGGGTTTATGAAGAGACATCAGAGGCTGATCAACTGGTGGATGAAGCGGAGCAGGCCATTTTCGATATTGCTGACCAGCGGACCAAATCATCGTTTTCTACCATGAAGGAAGTCATCAAGGACACCTTCAAGCTCATAGAACAGCTGTATGACAGGAAAGAGGCGATAACCGGCGTATCGACCGGATTCAAGGACCTTGATGAAATAACCTCTGGCTTCCAGCCTGGCGATCTGATAATAGTAGGCGGCAGACCCGGCATGGGAAAGACGGCTTTTGCGCTTAATATCGCCCAGAATACGGCGGTGAATTTAAGGGTGCCTGTGGCTGTTTTCAGTCTCGAAATGTCCAAAGAGCAGCTTGCGATGAGGATGCTCTGCTCCGAAAGTATGGTTGATTCCTCCCGCGTTCGCAAAGGCTTTATCGGCAGGGAAGACTGGCCCAGGCTCACAAATGCCGCGGGCAGGCTCGCAGACGCGCCGATATTCATAGACGACTCGTCCGCCATAACGGTGCTCGAGATCAGGGCAAAGGCGCGCAGGCTAAAAAAAGAGCATGGCGGCCTGGCCATGATTGTGGTGGATTACCTCCAGCTGATGAGGAGCAGGGGCAAATTCGAGAGGCGCGAACAGGAAATTTCTGATATCTCCCGCTCACTGAAAGGCCTCGCAAAGGAGCTGAAGGTGCCGGTGGTTGCGCTCAGTCAGCTCAACAGGAGTGTCGAGTCCAGGCAGGAGAAGATCCCTTCACTGGCCGACCTCAGGGAATCGGGAGCGATAGAGCAGGATGCCGATGTGATAATCTTCCTGTACCGCGAAGAGCTATATAGCAAAACAGCCACAAAAGGGGCCGCTGATATCATAGTCGCCAAACAGAGGAGCGGACCGACTGGCACCGTAAAACTTTCGTTCAAGGCCGAATGCACGAAGTTCCAGGACTACACCGGCATGAGCTATGAACAGGAAGAGGAGGTTTACTGATGAGAAGGCCGCCTGCAGTAGCCGGAAGGTTTTATGGAGGTAACGCCGGGCAGCTTGCCGCGGAAGTTTCGCAGTTTGTTATCAGCGGGATGAAGCGCCGCAAGGTCATAGGCGGTGTATCACCGCACGCCGGGCTGATGTATTCAGGCCGGGTTGCCGGTATGCTCTATTCGTCGATAGTAATGCCCGAGACGTTTATTATGCTCGGTCCGAATCATCACGGACAGGGAGCGAACATGGCGATAATGAGCTCAGGCGAATGGGAAATACCTTCTGCGGTATTCAAAATAGATGACGCGCTGGCTTCCGATATGCTTGCGAGCATGCCTATGCTGACCGAAGACCCGCAGGCACATACTTATGAGCACTCGATTGAGCTGCAGCTGCCCTTTCTGGCTGAAGCAGCCGATAAGATTAAAATAGTGCCTGTTGTAACAGGGCAGGCCACCATTGAAGAGTGCGCGGCTGCGGGAAGGGGCATGGCTGCCGCTATCAGGAAGTCAGGCAGGGAAGTGGTCATAATCGCGAGTTCTGACATGAGCCATTATGTGGAAGACGCCGTGGCGCGCGAGATGGACGGTCATGCAATAAAAAAGATACTTGATCTCGATCCCGAGGGGCTCTATTCAACGGTTGTAGGCAAAGGGATAACCATGTGCGGCTTCATACCGGCCACCATCATGCTTTATGCAGCGCTGGAACTCGGGGCCACTGAGACGATGCTGGTCAAATACGCCACGTCCGGCGAAGTGAACCGTGAATTCGAGAGCGTTGTCGGATATGCCTCAATAACGGTAAAGTGACATCGGTAAATGATGGGCAGAAGATTGCAGGGATTACCGCGGTCATACTCGCTGGAGGCCGCAACACCAGATTTCCGATACATAAAGGACTGATCAGCATCAACGGCTCAACCATAATGCAGCGCAATCTCTCGCTCATGCGTTCGATATTCGACCATGTCCTTATCAGCACTAACAGGCCAGAGCTCTACTTTTATCTGGGCACACCGCTCCTTGGCGATATACTGCCGCCGCGGGGGCCTATGTCCGGAATACATGCAGCACTCACAAATTCGGGGGATGATGATGTGTTTGTCATGGCCTGTGACATGCCCTTTCCTGAAGCGCGACTCATACGGCTGCTCTGCGAAAGACATCTTGCTCCTGACGGTGAAGCGAGATATGATGCGACCATGCCTGTTTTCAACGGGGCCGTTCAGCCCCTCTTCGGGATATATGGCAGGCCTGTTATTCAGGCGCTGGAAGATGCGATAATAGAAGACAAGGTAACGCTCAGGCTCTTCCTGGATGATGTCAATGTTCAATATATCTGTGAGGCCGATGTAAGGGCGGCAGATCAGGAAGGCCGGTCTTTTATGAATATCAACACGATTGAGGATTACAAAGCGATAATGAGAGATGAAGAGGGGCCCGGGCCTGTAGAGGAAAGCCGAGGTTTCATTTTTTAACTAAAAACTGCAGCCGGCAAGGAGGTAATATACATGTTCGGACTGGGATCTCAGGAACTGTTCTTTATATTGCTTATAGTGATTTTGATTTACGGCGGCCCGAGACTGCCGCAGATCGGGAAAGGCATAGGAGAGGCGATAAGAAACTTCAAGAAGGCGTTTAACGATCCGCCTGAAGTTGACGTGACACCAAAGAAGGACGGAGAAGAGAAAAAAGAGGTCAAGGAAGAAAAGAAATAGGATGCACAGGGGATCCTCTGCCCATATTGATCTCGATGCGATAACCCATAATCTTGGGGTTGTGCGGGCATATGCTCCGGGCTGTGCCGTTTACGCTGTTGTCAAGGCAGATGCCTATGGTCACGGGGCAACGGAGGTATCGCAGGCGCTCATCGCTGCCGGGGCAGACCGCTTGGCTGTCGCGTTCTGTAATGAGGCGGCTCCGCTCCGCTCGGCAGGCATAAAAAAGCCGATACTGGTACTCTTTGATCCGGACCCTGAAGAAGTTTTCCGTTATAACCTGATACCCGTATTGAGTGATTTCAAAAGCGCCGAAAAGCTATCAAAGGCGCTTGAGCTCAAAGACGTCAGGCTCCCGGTGCATGTCAAGGTAGACACCGGCATGGGCAGGCTCGGAATAACAGGCGATCCTTTGAAGGTAATACTCGACATTGCTTCGCTAAAGGGCATCACTGTCGAAGGACTGATGAGCCACCTTTCTGAATCCGAATGTCAGGACCATGAATTCTCTCTCGGGCAGATAGCGCGTCTTAGAGAACTGCGCGGGGCCCTCGAACAAAAAGGTCTCATCATCCCTTATTGTCATATGGCGAACAGCGGCGGAATTATCAATCTGGCTGAAGCTCATTTCGATGCCGTACGGCCGGGGCTGATTCTGTACGGGTATGCGCCGGGGCGGACATGCGGAACTGAAACAGGGGGAAAGAACCCGCCGGAAATGACACTGAGGCCGGTCATGAAGCTGGTATCGCGTATAGTCCAGTTGCGCAAGGTGCCTGCGGGCGCGCCCGTAAGCTACAACCGCACATTCATTGCCACGCGCGACAGCCTGATTGGCGCTGTTTCCATTGGGTATGCTGATGGTTACAGCGTCGCTTTTTCGAATAACAGCTATATGCTGGTAAGGGGCCGGCGGGTGCCGGTTATAGGCCGCGTTTGCATGGACATAACCATGATCGACCTTACCGATGTCGCTGACGTGACCGAAGGTGATGAGGTCGTCATCGTTGGCAAGCAGGGGACGGACTGCATTGGGGCTGATGAACTGGCCGGCCGAATAAAGACACATCCATACGAAATACTTACCTCTCTTGGCAGCCATGCCAGGCGTACATATTCATAGCATCATGGTATATCTAACGGGCATCTCATGAAACCATCGATCTCGGCCGAACATCTCAGGACTACCCTCAGGTCACATGCCAATCCTCAGAACGCAAAACTGCTGCAGGGTTTTTTTAAGACCGGCCCGGGCGAGTATGGAGAAGGCGATATCTTTATCGGAGTCAAAGTCCCTCAAACGCGATCAGTGGCAAAGGCGTTCCATGTTGCACCGATGAAAGAGGTCTTGGGCCTTTTGAAATCGAAGATTCATGAAGAGCGCCTTCTGGCCCTGATTCTTCTTGTGAATCAATATGCCCATGGTGATCAGAAAACTAAAAATGCGATCTTTAACGCTTATCTCAGGAATACCCGCTATATAAACAACTGGGACCTTGTCGACCTCTCGGCCCCGCAGATCATTGGCGATCACCTCCTGACACGCGACCGGTCAATCCTCCTGACGCTTGCCCGCTCCCGGAATATATGGAAGCGCCGCATAGGGGTCCTGGCAACCTTCAGGTTTATAAAAGAGAAGGATTTCCCGGACTCTCTTGCTATCGCAGAAATGCTTCTGAATGATGGACATGACCTCATCCATAAGGCCGTTGGTTGGATGCTGCGCGAGATAGGCAAACGAGAAGTGGCAGTTCTGGAGACATTTCTTCTTCGCCATTACAAGACCATGCCGAGGACCATGCTCAGGTACGCTATTGAACGGTTTCCGGAGAATAAGAGACAGGGCTATCTGAAGGGATCAATATGAAATTTGTTGGCTGTTCCAATAAGGCCTAGTGTATTATAGGTAATTGACTTTTTTGTTGATTAAGTTCGTATCTTCCTGATCTGAAATGAGAATCGGAACATTTAGCTGATAAGCAACAAAAGTCATTAAAATCAATGTTTTTGTTAGTTGGAAAGGGTTGATTTATGCAGACTAAAAGAAAGCATATGGTATCAATAGGGGTGGCGTTGCTTGCCATGATTTCGTTCTTTTTTCTTTTGTGTTCTAACACGCCGGAGTCCGCCTATGCCTCTGATAAAAAAACAGTTGATCCTGCCGCCGGGGGCACGGAAGTCGGCACTGGATGGAGTACAAAAGAAAACCCCAAAGAGGCTTTTGAAGAAGCTGTTAAAATGGCATTGAATGGGAAGAAAAGAAATACCCCGGACTTTGCTATTATCTTTGCCTCATCCGGCAGCGACATGAAAACTATCCTTCAGGAAGCCAATAAGACCTTTAAGAATAAAACCAGAATATACGGCGGGACTTCTGATGCCAGGGCAGTAATGACAAACAAGGGTTACGCGAAAGCGGCAAGCCGGGCTTATGAAGCCGCAAAGATGGAAGGTAAAAGAAGCCTCGCTATAATGACAGTGACATCCAGGGACATAACTTTTGGGGTGGGTTCAGCCAACATCAATGACTATTCATCGCCCCAGGCAGCATCAAAAGCGGCCGTATTAAGGGCCATAAAAAATGCCGGGAAATCTTTGGCAGAGCGGCCCAACATTGTACTGATGACACCTACCAGCCTGATAGAGGACGAGGCAATAGAAGGGATAGAATCTGTTGTCACTAAAAAAACTCCGATTATGGGCGGCACGGCCGGCGGGCCGAACATGGCCGTCATCGGGGAAAATGAAGTGTATGAAAAGGGCATTTCACTTGCCGTCATTTATACCAGGCTGAAAGTGGGCTATGTATTTGAGTCCGGTTTCGATGTGACCGAGTCATCATCCGGAACAATCACCAGGGTCTCGGGACAGGAGATCATCGAAATTGATCATAAACCCGCCCTTACAGTGTATGATCAATGGCTCGATGGCGAGCTCGTAAGGCTGATCAAAGGGGGCGCTACCCCGGACGCGGTCAGGGGATTGCTTAATCTGCATCCTATTTACAGAAAGTATCGGGCGCCTGACGGGACCGTATATTCGCTTTTTTCGAATCCATGGCCTGCAGACTATACCATGCAGAAAAAATCCATCATGGTATCTGTAAAGCTAAAGCGTGGAGAAAAGGTCTATCTGAGCCGCGGTTCATGGGAGATATTTGTCAACAGGATAGGGAACCTGCCGAGGAAGGCCATGTCTGCCGGCAAGATCTCTGCGGACAAGACACCGATACTCGGAATTGGTTATATCTGCACCGGCGTATTGAGCACTATACCCGAGTCAGAAAGGTCCAAATTGCCCATCATGGTTAATCATACGAATAATGCCGCCCCGTTTATTGCGCCTTTTACCTGGGGGGAAGAAGGACATTTTGCCGGGATAGGCACTAAACATGGCAATCTTCTGACAGGTTTTCTGGTAATCAGCGGCAGGTAATCGGGGAGAGTAGCTGTGGTGCTTTACTGCCTTTAACCTTCCTGTGAGCAGCAAAGAACACGGGGTGAAAACAGGTGTGCAATAAATGAAACTGACCATGTTTTGGAAAATCTATCTTACCATGCTGGCTTCTTTTCTGGTCATCGTAATTTCCATTTCAACTATCATTGTGGAGCAGCAGATTAATGTAATCCAGAAAGAGAAGCTGCTTCAAAACAAGCTGCTGGTTGACCTGATTTCCAAGGAAATTGAGGCCCGTTATTATGAAAATAAATGGCCGTTAGAGAGTCTGGCGAGATTAGCTTCACACAATGAGACCCTTTTCTGGTTTATCGTCAGGGACAATGACGGGTTGATTTTTCTGTCCGATCAGTCGTCCCTTATGGGCGGCCGCATTCAGGACCATTATCCAGGCATAGCCGCGTCAACAGACAAGGAATATCTCTCTCTGAACCAAAGCCGGAATTCCGGTATTATTGTAAAGCATCTTGACACGGGCAGCACAAAATGGTCCTTCTGGTATGGATTTTCACTGCGAGAGGTCGCCGCAAGGGAAAATCAGCTTGTTTTTCTGGTCGCAACAGTATCGCTGGCTTCAATGATTGTACTCGGCATCATCCTTTTCTATTCAATCAAGCGCTATACCCGACCGATTCGGAGATTAATTTCGGGCGCCACAATAATCGGGCGCGGAAATTTATACCACCGGGTGAAGGTGGAATCGGAAGATGAATTAAGTCAGTTGGCAGATGCCTTTAACCTGATGGCCGAGGACCTTCAGAGCACAACTTTTTCCAAGGACTATGTAAACAACATCATCGGAAGCATGATTGATTCCCTGATCGTTATTGATCCCGAGTTGCGCATAGAAAAGATCAACCGTTCTGCCTCCAAACTGACCGGTTACCAGGAGAATGAGCTTGTCGGCAATTTACTTGGAACAATTATCGCGGCGGGAGATCGGGATTTTTACAATGAACTGCAGAGTCTGAGGCGACTAGAGAAGCGACATCTGGAAAACTACGAAACATATATCAGTGCCAGGGACGGCAGGACTATTCCCATACTCTTCAACGGTTCGGCGATACGAGACGGCGAGGGCAGTATCAGTCATATTGTCTGCGTGGCGAGAGACGTGAGCGAGCGCAAGCAGGTTGAAGAGGTGTTGCGTGAACGAAACGCCTGGATCAATGCTATCCTGGAGGCGTCTCCGGCCGCAATTTATTCTATGGACAAAGAAGGTATTATTTTGTCGTGGAACAAGGGTGCGGAACTGATGTTTGGCTGGAGCAGGGCCGAGGTCATCGGCAAAATGCATCCCATTGTTCCTGAAGAGGACCGAGAATCTTTTAAAGCTAACCGCGTGAAGATACAGAAAGGCGAGGGTTTCCTGGGGGTGGAGTTGCGGCGCAGGAAAAAGGACGGTTCTCACATTGATATCAACCTTTCAGCAGCCCCCGTTTTCGACTCGTCGGGAGCAGTGACCGGTCAGATTTCGGTCGCCATTGACATCACCCAGCAAAAGACGATGGAAGCCGAACATGCAGTGCTGGAGAACCAGCTCCGGCAGGCCCAGAAAATGGAAGCTATCGGACAGCTTGCGGGAGGCGTGGCGCATGACTTCAATAATATTCTTACCGCCATTATTGGTTTCGGCAGTCTTATAAACATAAAAATGCCTGCCGGTGATCCATTAAGCGGATATGTGAAACAGATTCTCGCATCTGCTGAAAAGGCGGCGAAGCTGACACAAAGTCTGCTCGCGTTCAGCAGGAAACAGGCGATGAACCCAAGTCCTGTAGATGTCAATGATATTGTGCAGGACATAAAGAAATTTCTGGACAGGATCATCGGCGAGGATATCGAATTTGAAAGCAATGTCACCGGGCATGCCCTGGTTGTAATGGCTGACAGAGGTCAGATAGAACAGGTGTTAATGAACCTGGTGACAAATGCCCGGGATGCCATGCCGCACGGGGGAAGATTGACGATAACGACCGAAAAGACAGAAATGGATGAAGACGCCGGCCCAATGCGGGATGCTGCTGCACACAGTTATGCAGTTATAGCTGTTTCCGATACTGGTGTTGGTATCGACAAAAAAAAGATGGAACATATATTCGAACCTTTTTTTACTACTAAAGAGGTGGGGAAGGGGACCGGATTGGGACTATCGATGGCCTATGGCACGATCAAACAGCATGCCGGTTTTATTGATGTCCGCAGCGAGACGGGCAGGGGAAGCACTTTTAAAATATATCTGCCCCTGATCGAATCTGATGCTTGTCCGGCGGGAGAGGAAACGTCAAACGCTCTTGCCCGCGGCACGGAGTCGATCCTTCTTGTGGAAGACGACGAGTTGGTCAGGACAGTGACGAAGGCCATCATCGAGTTGTTGGGCTATAAAGTGCTGGAAGCTTCCAATGGGAAAGATGCTATTGCGCTATATCGGGAAAATAATGAAACGGTCAGCCTTGTTATTACGGATGTTGTCATGCCCGGACTTAGCGGGATGGACACATATAATGAGATAAAGAAGATTAAACAGGACGCGAAAATACTTTTTATAAGCGGCTATACTGCGGAGTTTCTCAGGAATAAGGGCATTCAGGATGAAAAGATAAACATTGTATCAAAGCCGCTTGAGGTGGGACACTTTTCCCAAAAAATACGTGAGATTCTGGACGGGCATTTACGATAGCTCACAAGTACCAAATTTACCTGGGGCGGGTACATTTTAAATGAATGGCCGACCGCGCGGATAAAAGGATGTTAGACCATAATTTTATACGCAAACTGATAATACTGGCTGTCATATTGATACCGGTTATCTTTCTCCTTTCAGTCGGTGTCTCATCAATAGAAAGGTGGCTGCTTTACTATCCTACGCATCGCACAGGGGATAACGGTCTTGAGCCCTGGGTAAGGAACGGAGAACTGATCGGTTTTTCACGGAAGGTCCAATCTCCGAAAAACATATGGCTGATGCTTCATGGAAACGGGGGCCAGGCTGCCGACCGGGCATACGCGATCCCGAATTTCTCTCCTGATGATTCGGTCTTTATCCTCGAATATCCGGGATATGGTAAGCGCGGCGGTGTCCCGTCCAAAGATGCTTTCAATCAGGCAGCCAAAGAGGCATACCTGCTACTGAGATATACGTATGCCGGGATACCAGCTTGCATAGCCAGCGAATCAATTGGGTCCGGACCGGCATCATTTGTGGCTGATCTGAGTCCTGCTCCTGACAAACTCGTACTGATAGCTCCCTTTGACAAGCTCAGTCTGGTCGCCAAAGACCATTTCCCTGCCTTTCTCGTCAACCTTATATTGAAAGACGACTGGGATAATGTCGAGTTGCTGTCACATTATCACGGGCCGGTCGAAATCTTCGGGGCCGAAGCTGATAATATCATTCCGGTCAGTCACGCAAAGGCCCTTGCCGCTGCCATCCGTTCTTCAAGATTTGTGCTTATCGAAGGCGGGCACAATGACTGGGCAGTTCCTGGCCGGGTTCGGATCATCTATCCCTGAGAGCGGCAAAAAATGAAGGAGGCTGTTTTAGGGCAGTCGGCAGTGATATGTGATATGCTATGTCTGCGACAGGCATAAACCGGCTGTTTGACCGGGAACTTTCAGGTGATTACGTTTGTCCAATAGATATAAATAAAAAAATGGTTCCGGGAGGGCACGATGAACAAAAAACTGGCAAGGCTGGGAGAAAAGACAACTCTCACAAAAGAAGACGTTAAGAAGCTCACAAGGATTGGTATCTCCGGCATTTTGGCCATTGTTGCGGCTTGTTTAACGGGCTTGGGCAGTAACGCGGCCGCACAGGGAACTGATATGCCTGCAAAGGTTAGACCACAGAAATGCAACGAAGTCCCAAAAGAAGCGGACTGCAAGGCGATGTTTACCACATATTATTACGATCCGACTACGAATAAATGCGTAGAAGCCATGGGCTGCGTCTCTACTGTTTACAAGACCAGGGCGGAGTGTGCCAGGGAATGCATTGGCCAGAAAACTGAGAGGCCTGAATTCCCCGTCTCAAAATACGGCGCCGTAGGCATCAGAGATTTCCAGGATGCAAAATAAATATATTCTGGCAAGCACCGTATGGGAATTTACACTGGACTGCAACCTTAACTGTATACATTGCGGATCAAGTGCAGGCAGGAAAAGAGGCGATGAACTGACGACTGCTGAAGCCGAAAGTCTCTGCCATGGCCTGAAAAAAGCCGGATGTCTCGGCATTACGGTAATGGGCGGCGAGCCTTTATTGCGGAAAGACTTCTGGCATATAGCGTCGCTGATCAGAGAACTGGGCATGGACCTTACCGTTATTACAAATGGGACGGTTTATGACCGGGAGACTTTTTCGAAACTCAAATTACTGAATCCCAGAACTGTCGCGGTAAGTCTGGATGCCGCGACACCTGAACTCCACGATCAGATACGCGACCGCAAGGGAGCCTTCGAAAAAACGTGCGATTTTATGAATATTGCGCTCAAAGAAGGTCTGCCGGTAAGTGTTATCACTACCGTCCATAAGATGAATTTAAAGGAACTGACTGCTATAAGAGAACTTCTGCTGGGCAGGAATATCGCGTGGCAGGTACAGATTGCCGGATCTGAAGGCCGGAGATTTCCGAAAGAACTGCTTCTGGATGAAGAGGATTTTTATTCTGTCGGGATGTTTATTGCTGCCACCAGAAAAGAATATTCTCTCAGGCAGATGCCGGTCATAGGAGCGCATGATCTCGGTTTCAATTCCATGATGCTGAATAACATAACTCTTGCCTCTGAGTGGACAGGATGCCAGGCAGGCATCTCGGTCCTGGGCATCCAGAGTAACGGCAATGTTAAAGGATGCCTCTCGATGGAAGACTCGACCATGGAAGGTAATGTCAGGGACACGGACATCTGTGAGATATGGAACAGTGAAACGGCATTCTCTTATTCCCGCAAATTCAAGACTGCCGATGCAGGAGAAAATTGTGCGCACTGCGACCACATCGACAAGTGCAAGGGCGGCTGCAATGAAATGTCTCTTATGAAAACCGGGCGGCTGCACAATGACCCGTACTGCTTTAATGCCATTGAAAAAAGGCTCTTTAGTGAAGAATTGAAGAATCCGCTGACCAGGATGAGGCTGAGTATGAAGAGAAGACTCAATGCGATCACTGCTGAACGGGGCAAGAAAAGATTTTCTGATATGTTTATCGGGCAACGGGGGCAATGAAGTCAAATGTCGGGAAATGACATTGCTGTGCCTGCAATTCTGTAGCTTGATATTTTATTGGTTCTTTTGGGAACAAAATTGAGCTTGAAGTTGTCTTGTATATATGGCAGCAGAATCCAAATCAATCCGAAAGGAGCAAATGATGACAAGACAGGGTTTTGTAAAGGTAGTGATGGCAGGAATATTGGCCTTGGTTTTCATTGTCCCAGCGCTGGCAGGAGCGGCGGAGCAGGACAGGAAGAAGCAGGCGCCGGTGATCGAGACATCCAAGATTACGATTGGGTCAGAGGTTATCAATCGGGAAGTGGTCCAGATATTGAGAAAAGGCGAGATGGCAAAGGTTACGCTCAACATAGCAGGTCAGCCCGGAGTCTATTACAAGATAGAATTCAGCGAGACTGGAGATGAAGACAGCTATGCACTTGTGCCGAAGGGCCAGGGTGTGATAAGCAGCAGCGGCTTTGGATCGGTCAGTTTTGATCTGAGGCAACTTGGCAAGGAAGAGGTCCACCTGAAGGTGACGACATCTGACACCGCAGATTTCGCGGAACCGCGCGTGACACCCAGGCCTTTGGTGCTGCTGGTTGAAGAGGTCAAGATCAAAGATAGGGGCTGGAAGGAAAAGTACGAGCATTGGGTTGAAAAAGAGAAAGCTATCATTAAACATAAATTCGAAATACGCACACCCTCGGCTGTCACCTCTGTACGCGGATAGGCAGGATTGCGAGATGTATGGGCTTCTATGAATAAGCGTTTGCGGAAAGGATTATCAGTCAAATCTCTCTTCTTGGGCATGGCGTTGATTTCTCTCTGCAATCGTGCCGCAGCCGGCAGATAAAAAAGGAGAATCAAATGGAGAAGCTTACTTCAACAGCCGTTCTCGCAATATCGCTTGTGGCACTTGTCATGCTTACAGGCGCGGCGCTGGCAGGCCCGGTGCCGGACGGATTCGAGGGAATACCCTGGGGAGCGAACAGAGATGAGGTGACCAAAACGATGAGCGAGCGTGGCTACTCGCATGTCAAACCCGAACCCAATGAACCATTGCAGTTTCATGGCAAGGACGTTATTGTCCCCGGCAAGTTATTTTTTTACTTCCGATACAACTCATTCTATAAGGTAGAAGCTTATTATTACGATGAAAGCCCTCAACCGGAACCAGCGAGGCAATTCTTTCAGAAGCTGTTCAAGGCACATCTCGACAAATACTTTATGCCTAAGCTTCACGATGTCAATAGCCGCAAAGACGACTGTTACAGATGCCAGGGAAATACAATACTGGAAAGTGCACGTTGGGAGACGGTTGATGCAAAGTCTGACAGATATACTATTGGCATTTCTTTGGGAGAATATACCGGCATGGGACGTAAAAAGGGATACTTCGTACATTTAACGTATGAAGCCGACAGTCTTTTGGAACGGCTAAAGAAGACAGGTTATTGAGCAAGACCTTGTAGAGTACAGTGAGACAGGTGCCGAAGGCAGCTATGCGGTAGTACGATAGCGTCGATTAATCCATAATTGACGCATGTATTATAGTAGTGCCAAGGGAGAATGCAGATACTCGTCATGTATTCTGTCTAAGTAAGTACGATAGAAAGGACTAAAAGAATGAAATCTTCCGGATCAAAATATTACTTTGATCAGATGCAATCCATTTCATGTGGGACGATCTTTGCGACAAGAAAGGTGATTAGCAGGATGGCCCGCAGCATGCGATTGACACGAAGAGGGCATGCGATATGAAAGGCCTGCGTGCCAGCAGTTACCTTAATCATGTCGATGTCGGTAACGGAACTTCACTGCTATTTAGCGGATCAACGCTCTGCATCGACCTTGTTCCCACAAAATATGCGAGGCAGTTGTCTGAAGGTCAAGACCTGTCTTTTCTGTTGCCGGAAGAAAAAGAGCACCTTTTGAAGCGAGGCCATCTTACAGTCCTCACCCCGAAACGCGAACTTGAGGAGTTCAGAAAACTGGTCCACCTTATTCTTGAAAAAAGGACGGCGATTGACGCTAAACATAGGCTTGCAGCCATCAGCTTTATAATGACCTACAACTGCAATCTTTCATGCAGCTACTGTTATCAGCACTCCCTTGCAAAGAAAAAGGGTGTTCCGGCAATGAGCGCCGAATTTGTCGACAGGTTCTTTTCCGAATATTATCCGCAACTTTTCCCGACTGCTCCAAAAAAGCTTATTATCACGCTGTTCGGGGGGGAGCCCCTGCTCCCTTCAAATCGTGAAGCTATTTTAAGGGTCCTGGCTTACGCCAGAAGACGTCCGTCCATCAGGATTCATGTATCGACCAATGCAACCACGTTGTCTGAAATGGCAGATTTGATAGGGCCTGAAAAAGGTTCTATCCAGAGTGTTCAGGTAACATTAGACGGCGACCGGCTGCTGCATGACAAAAACCGCATATTTGCTTCGGGTAAACGCACGTTTGATGGTACGATTGCCGCTGTCAGAAAACTGATAAAATTGAAAGCGCATATATCCCTTCGTGTGCATATTCATCGCGGGAAGCTGGAAGCAGCAAAAAAACTCATAGACTATCTCGAGAAAGAAAAGATATTGGGCCATCCACAGGTATACGTCTATTTTACGCCGCTCACTACTTATGGCTGCGAAAAGAACTCGCCATCAGAGTCCAGTTTGTTTGGGCAGATATTCCAGGCTGTGGCCTCCAGGACGAATCGCCCCCCTTCAAACCTTGATTTCATGGATGGATTTCTGGATATGCAGACAAAAAAAGTGCTTCCCAAGGTGAGATTTTGCGGGGCAGGGGGCGACAATTTTTTTATAGTAGATCCCTTGGGGGACATTTACGGCTGCTATGAGGAAGCCGGGCACAAGGAAAGGCGCATCGGATCCCTGGCAGCGGGAAAAGTAAGATTTAGCGCGGTAAAAGGAATGTATTCCAGACGCCATCTTCTGAATCTTCCTGAATGCATGAGATGTTCCGCGGCGCTTTTTTGCGGGGGCGGATGTCCCTGTGAAGCCAGAATTAAAAAAGGCGGAATGTTTAGAGCTTATTGTCATCAGAATAAAGAATATATCTCGCAGACCCTTAAGGCGTTCTTCTTGAGAAGGGAGGTGAAAACATGAAAAAAACAAAAGTAGCAAAGGCCGTTGTTTCAGTTGCGGCAGGCGTAAGCATGGCTGTAATGGTCGGCCAGATTATGCCTGTGAATCTGCAATACGGTGCGAGAGATTATACTGTTGTTGCGGCCAGTGATTTTTCTGCAAGCGCTGCACAGGCGGAGTGTTGCGGACCTTACGCACAACCATGCCCTGAGTTTAAGTGTGTTTGGCCCAATTAGTGTTTCCGTGAACCAGGCGGGTTGGGGCTAGGAATGCCCCGACCTGCCTCATACCTGATTTCGGCCCGGACTATTTGATGACAGATAACCGAGAGGGGTTGGTAAGTGGAGCTTTTATCCTTGAGAAGGAAGGCAGGTGCTGGCGCGCGCTGAAAAAACAAGCGTTCTTATCAGGTCGTTCAACGTAGAGTATAACGGCGCAAGCTATACACTGGAAGCGGAGTCGATGCTGCAGCGCAAGTTTGCATTGCGCACGGGTGGTAAAACTATTGGCTCGGTGCGGCCCGAAAATGCGCTTACCAGAAGGGCCATAATTGATCTGCCGATGGATATAGCCCTGCCAGTGAGGATTTAATTTGAAAACAGGCAGATCGAATATTGCAGAATACTCGGGGGGGGGAAGGTCATGAAAAGGGCATTAAGAAGCATGTTCATCATCGCGGTCGTCGTCATGACGGGAGCGACGGCAATTATGGCTGGGCAGTGTCAGGCTGCTGTGCAGGAGTATCGTAATTATGTCATGGATCAGGACTACTTCTCTTGCGAAATTCCGATGGGCTGGAAGTTGGCGCGTGATGAGGAGAAGGACAAAGAGTACAATATCTACGAAATATTGCTGACTAAATCATCGGGCGGAAAAATACCCGCGTCAATCTATGTGTCCTATTACGCCAAGGACAACGGGGACTTCAACGACTACAAAGATTTTCTGAGGCGAAACTCTAAAAATGTCGCGGGCGAAACGCAAAATTCCCGTGAGAAATATGGACCAGTCAGGAAGATACAATTTAAGGGCAGCGAGGGTTTTGAGCTTGAACGTGAGCGATCGGTATTCTTATCGCCGCAGAGCAAATCCGATATATCAGAGGCCATTAAGGAACTGCTTTACGTTCTTCCCTCAGTCACGGGCGGATTTTACGTCCTGCACTATACAGCGCCCAGGGAGTATTTTGAAGACCTTCTGCCTGTTTTTAAGCAGGTGACGGAAAGTTTTATGCCGCAGAAATGAGCGCCGTTGCAAAAGTAACCTTGCAGGCTTTTTGTCATCCGTAGAAAGGGCGGATTTCGGGAACAAACATGCGCCATCAATTGTCTAACTGGTGAGAATATGATATTTCCGGCTTAAGGGAAGCGGTGCATATGAATGACATACTTGAAGGGAGAAAAAGATGAAGAAAATGGCGGTTGCATGTTTGATAACCTTTGCCTTTTGTTTAATGTCCGGCAATAACGAATGCCTTGCAGTAGACAACCCTGAAGCGACAAAGAAGCTTGTGGGACTTATCAAGACTGAACTGGCGGCAAAACAGATAGACGAGATCAGATCTCTTATTGAACAAGGTGCAAATGTAAACGCAGTTAATCCTAATGGAAGCACGCTCCTGTTGAGCGCAAGTTTGAATGGTCACCTTGAAATAGTAAGGTTGCTGCTTGAGAAAGGCGCGCAGGTGAATAAGGTGAATAATAATGGAGCTGCCCCGCTTTTTTTGGCCGGCTTGCAAGGCCATCTTGAAATCGTAAAGTTGCTGCTGGATAAGGGCGCGCAGGTGGATAAAGAAACAAAGGAAGGCGTTACACCGCTTTACATTGCCAGCCAAAATGGTCACCTTGAAATCGTCAGGATATTGCTCGATAAGGGCGCGCAAGTGGATAAGGCCGTGCATTATAGATCTAAGCCGCTTAGTGCCGACGATAAAGAAATGTTCGATCGTTATTTTGCAAATGAGAAAAAGTCGGATAACGCAATATATATTGAAGCCACGCCGCTTATTATTGCCAGCCAAAATGGTCACCTTGAAATCGTCAAGTTACTGCTCGATAAGGGCGCTCAGATAGATAAAGAAACAAAGGAAGGCTTTACACCGCTTTATGTTGCCTGCTCGCAAGGGCGCCTTGACACTGTCAAGTTGCTGCTGGATAAAATGCGCACAATAGACAAAACCGCGCCGTCAAAAGCACTGTTTCAATATCTTAATCGGGGCAATGGAGCCCCCCATATGGTCAGGTTGCTCATTGCAGAGGGTGCGGATGTGAATTACAGTGACGAACAATACCATATTACCCTTTTGCATAATGCGTCCCATTACGGACATATTGAAGCGGTAAAATTACTTGTTGCGGGGGGCGCCAATGTCAATGCACGGAATGGTGAAGGCAATACAGCTCTTTACGCGGCTGTGCATGAAAAGCAGGCAGAAATTCTGGCCTTCCTGATAGAAAAAGGAGCGGATGTCAACACAAAAAACAAGTTCGGTTACACGGCCATTAGACAGGCCTCCATATGGGGAGATCCCGAGGTCGTAAAACTTATCATTTCCAAAGGCGCGGATGTCAACGTAAAGGACAACGAAGGCAATAGCCCTCTTCATACTGCTGTGCGTAAAGGTAATAAGGAAATTGCGTTGTTTCTTATCGACAAAGGCGCAGATATCAATATGGCTGGCAAATTTGGCGACAGACCCGTCCATGTAGCTATTGGTTACGGCGACACAGACTTTATAAAACTGCTCATTGAAAAAGGCGCTGACCTTAGTTTAAAGAATGATAAAGGCAATACTGCCTATGATCTGGCGGTAAAACGGGGACTCAAGGATATAGTCGAAAACCTAAGGAAAAAATAGGCATACACTGTGACGAGGGCGGCGGCTGTGTCCTCTGCACTAAGTAAAGGGTAATACCAAAGCCGTCGGCCCAGCCGGCAGCTTTCACTTTCCGGATCGGAGGAAGAGATGAAAAAGGTGAAAGTGGTTTGTCTGCTCGCCGTTCTTGCCGTCAGCGGCTTGCTGCTGTCAGATGTCAATGTACAGGCATTGACTATGGAGCCTCCTTTGCCGTACGCGTGCAGGGAGGCAAAAGAAACATCGGACCTGCAGGCCAAGGTAAGCCTGTACTCGCGCTGTCTGAATGGGGACGATCAGTTCGACATCCGACTTGAGAAATATCAGCGCTACGAAATGCATTTTCTTCGTGCCAATGCGTTGTTTGACCTGCACCGCTATACGGAAGCTCTTGCCGACTATGACCTGTTTATTGCCAATCAGTACGGCGGTCATGTTTGGGCGCTGCACCAGCGTGGCCTGACACATCAGGCGATGGGGCAACGTCAGCTTGCTGTAGCCGACTTCAATAAGGCATTGGAGTCCAATCCCGATGCGTTTTTTGTGCTCTTTGATAGCGGCCAGCTTCTTGCCGCTATGGGTCAGTACGGGCCGGCGATTAAAGACTTGCGCAGGGCTGAAACATTGGCTGCAAAATATTCATCAACAAACCTTGCTGCATTCGCAAACGCTCTGGCCTGGTTACTGGCGACCTGTCCCGACGCAGGAATTCATGACGGCCAGGAGGCGGTACGCTTTGCACTCAAGGCGGTCAGCATCGACAGGAATGCCATATACCTTGACACGCTGGCGGCCGCTCAGGCAAGGAAAGGCGATTTCAAGCAGGCAGTTGAAACCCAGCAGGCGGCGCTGGATTTGCTTCAAAAAGACAAGGCAGTACAGGAAACCATTAGGGAATTTACCGCACGCCTTAGCCTGTACAAAGAAGGTAAGCCCTGCACGCAGTATAGATCAGAATAACCGGCGTTGGTTACAAGTAGATTATCCGGGAGGATAAAATGAAAAGGACATTAGCCGTGAAAGCTCTGCTGCTGGTAACACTTCTCTCTCTTTTATTAATCAGTTTCGAGGTTTTTGCAGAAGGCTTCAAGGTGGAAGACGGTAAAATGGCATACGTTACCAAAATCGTCACTGCTGAAAATGTAAAAGGAGTGGAAGTCAGGCTGGCAATATTGAGTCGGGTTGATTGTAATTCGCAGTCCCTATCACTGACCAGCGTCCGGGTTTCCGGGGGTGGCGACGGATGGCGTAATAAATACTTTTTTGATGCTGGTGCGGGGGGGATAATTGCGACGCAAATGCGTTGTACCCGGGATGAGTCGGTGATGGAGACGATCTACTCCAACCCGGTCTTTATCAAATCTTATGCAAATAAAAACGTAAATTTTGCAGACAAACAAGTAAATAATAGGGTGGATGTAAAAGAGGTCAAGTAGTCTGCTTCAGGCAGCTGAAAATGAGAGGTTTGAGGAAGCTGGAAAACTGACCTGGTAATCAATTCCCGGTTAAAAGGGTAAAGACAAAGATTCGCGAAGGAGTTCAAAATAAATGTGAAAGAGTGAATGCAATGGTCCTTTCCAGAAGTGTCTGAACATTTGAAGACAAATAACCCTGAATAATTTTCAGGGAAATATCGGAGGGAGGTTACAAATGACTAAAGCCGACGCAAAACTGAAGAACAAAGCGCTGCTGCTGCAAGTTGCAGGAGTCATCGTGCTGGTGGCTTCATTGAATGGGTTTTTCGTTTTGCAGGGCACGATGCTGTACTTCGCCGGTGTCATAGTTGGCGTGATCGTTTTTGCGGTTTGTCTTTTCCGGGGTGGTTCACTGGTCAGGCAGAGCAAAAAACAGAAGTCCTGAGCAGATGGAGGAGCAGGTCATGAAAAAGATTATGTTCTTAATTATGAAATCTCTGCGTATGCAAGCATGTGTCGAATTATTATAATGATACCGGGAACAAAATCGGTCTCGAAGTTGTCTGAAATATATAGTAATGGAATCCAAATCAATCTGAAAGGAGCATGAGATGAAGAGTCGGGGTTTTGTAAAGATGCTGATGACAGGAATAATGGCCATGGCGTTAATTATTCCTGTGATGGCAGGGGCGGCAGAGCAGGGCAAGAAGAAACAGCCGCAGGTGCTCGAGACATCCAAGATAACGATCGGCTCCGAGGTAATCAATCAGGAAGTGGTCCAGATATTGAGGAAAGGCGAGATGGCCAGGGTTACGCTGAATATAGCAGGTCAGCCAGGAGTATACTACAGAGTAGGATACAGCGAGACCGGAGATGAAGACAGCTATGCGCTTGTGCCGAAGGGAAAGGGAGTGATAAGCGGCAACGGTTTTAGCTCGGTCAGCTTTGATCTGAGAAAGTTGGGCAAAGAAGAGGTCTACCTGAAAGTGACGACATCTGACACGGCAGACTTTGCACAGCCGAGAGTAACACCCAAGCCACTGGTGCTCATGGTAGAAGAGATAAAGATCAAGGATAGGGGCTGGCAAGAAGAACTAAAGCGGAAAATCCAGAAGGAGATGGATGATAAACAACCAAAACCACATTATTTGGATGGCGTACGAGGATGATCGCAGAAAAAAACGGACCGGCATCCAGATAGCAATTAAATTAATAGCAGGAAGGCACTTGTTCCCATGATATACGAAATTGCAGGCAAACATTTGAGAAGTGGAATCCGCAACGTCTGCTGGTTTGTCAGTATGATGCTCATTTGCGCTCTTTTTGCCGGTCAGGCATGGGCAGGTGAAGAGGGCGGCAGGACAAAGGCCGACGAATTTTTGAAACAGACCATTAAAGCCTTTGATGAGGGCCGCTATGGCGAAGTGCTGGCCCCGGGCGGCTCTGCACTGGAGATTTATTCTGCATTAAAAGACGAAACCGGTCAGGGGGCCACGCTCCATTATCTTGGACAGGCCCAGCGGCGGCTCGCAAATTATTCAGAAGCGCTTTCATTGCATAATCAGGCCCTTTCACTTGCCATACAATCAAAGAACAGTACGCTTCGCGGACAGGCGCTAATTGACCTGGGCGATGTTTATGAGAGGAAAAAGGAACAGGAGACAGCAGTAACGTTCTATACTGAAGCGCTCCAGGTACTGAAGTCCCCTGCAGACTGGCAGGAAGCGGCACGCGCACTCCGGCAGCTGGGAGATGTGCATGTCGCTACAGGTAACTTCGAAAGCGCCTACAAAGCGTACAACCAGGCCCTTCATTATGCTGAAAAGGCAAAGGACATGTGGCATGTCGCGGAATTCAATGATTACATCGGTTTTTGCCACCGAAGGCTTGGCGACTATAGAATGGCCATAAGGTATCACCGGAGCGCCCTTGAGAGTGCTGAAATGATCGCGTCAACCGAGGCCCGGTCGCGGGCACGCGCGAGATCGCTGAACCATCTGGGTCTCTGCACCTCAAAGCTTGCTGAGGAGGATGTGGCAGAAGGCAGCCCGGGGCAGGCAGCGGAAAAATACACTTTGGCCATTGCCTACGAAGAAGAGGCCCTGGGACTTTCGGCGAAAGTGCAGGACAGGTGGCGGCAGGGTTATATTCTGCGGGCGCTGTCTCTTATGCATCGCGAACGGGGCGTCCTTCTCAAGGGTCAAGAGGCAACTCAGGAGTTTCAGCTTTCGCTCCGCCGGGCGGACGAAGCCCTGGAACTTGGCACCAGCATGAAAGAAAAGGAATGGCAGGGCCTTGCCCTGCATGACAGGGCCCTGGCGCTGGTCTTGCTGGGCCGCGAACAGGAAGGTCTCAAGACCTTTCAGCAGGCTCTCGATTTGTGGGAGCAGATGGGAGACCTCCAGTCAGCCGGATATGCTCATCAGTTTATGGCGCGGCGATTCTATGAAGCCGGTGGGAAACTGCCTGAAGCAGAGGCTTCTTACGACCGGGCTATGCTCGCTTTTGAAAAGATCGGAGATGTCGAGTCGCAGGGCTTCACGATGCTTGACAAGGCCCGGGTGCTGGCATTGAGAGGACAGAAGGAAAACGCGGCAGGTCTGTATGACCGGGGCATCTCAAAACTCGAGACAGTGCGGACAAAGGCGGGGTTCCCAGAGTTCAGGAAGGCCTTTATGGGCAAGATATATGACCGCTACGAAGAGGCCGCGCTGTTTGCGCTTGGAAATAATTTCAACGACCGCGCGCTGCTCTATGTTGAGAGCATGAAGGCCCGGACTTTTCTCGACCAGCTGGCAGAGGGGCGCGTCGAGGTAGAGAAGGGGATCGACCCGGATCTCAAGGCCAGGCGGGACAGACTGGAGAATGACCTGTCCGCTGAAACCGAAAAGATTTCGGAAGAGTTAAAAAAGTCTTCTCCTGATGGTAATATGCTCGCCTCTTTGAGTGCAAGGGCGGAGCATCTTTCGGTGGAACTGAACCGTGTGATAAAACAGATCCGGTTACAAAACCCTCAATACGCTTCGGTGAGGTACCCTGTTCCTGTAACGGTTACAGAGCTTCAGGGCAAGGTACTCAGCAAAGAAGAAGTCCTCCTTGAGTATTTCATTACCGCTCAGGGTGTATTTTGCTTTATTGTGACCACTGACAGCTTTGAGGTTGTGAAACTTTCCATAAGGGAGGAGGACCTGAGCAAAAGAGTGGGCGATCTCCTCGAAAATATCCGGTCAGGTCCGGCCAGGGGAGAGGGGTATGACAGGTTATCAGCCGGCCAGCTTTATGATATTCTTTTGAAACCTTTTGAGAAGATCCTTGAGGGCAAGACCCTGATTATTGTGCCGGACGGTATCCTTGCAAGACTTCCTTTCGAAGCCCTGGTCATCGTGAAGGAAGGTAAGCGGACCTATCTTATCGAAAAGAATATTGTAAAATACATACAGTCCGCGTCAGTCCTTGCCCTGTTGAGGACTCAAGGCAGCTCTGAACGGGCGAGCGAGCGCTTCATCGGCTTTGGCGACCCGGTTTATGATTATGACAACTTTAAAAAAGGGAGACCTGAACATGAAGGAAGCCTCTCAGGGCGTGGCTTCGAAGGTGCCCGGAAAACGCGCTACGCCTCGTTGGGGATCCGGCTTAGCAGGCTGGAGGCGAGCGGGGATGAGATCAGGGCAATCAGGCGGCTCTTCCAGAAAAAAAAGATAGCGGAGAAGACGCTCCTCCGGGAAAAGGCCAGAAAGGACTATGCAAAAGGCGCCGGCATGGACCAGTACGGCTACATACATTTCTCGATGCATGGTATTGTCACACAGCGGCTACAGGCGATTGCCTTCAGCCAGATACCGGGCATTGGTGACGACGGCCTGCTCACAGTGGGAGAGATCATGAATCTCCGCTACAATGCGCGGCTCGTGGTCCTTTCAGCGTGCCAGACTGGCCTCGGCAGGACGGAGCGCGGAGAAGGCATTATCGGGCTCACCCGGGCCGTGATGTATGCCGGCAGCCCGGCTGCCGCAGTCAGTCTCTGGAACGTTGACGATACCGCAACGAGGGAGCTGATGACATGGTTTTACAAAGGCATGCTCCAGGACGGGGCCGGCAAGGCAGATTCTCTCAGACAGTCGAAGCTGGAACTGCTGAGGACTCGCTACCGCCATCCCTATTTCTGGGCCGCTTTTGTCATGTACGGCGAGTGAGACAGAAATATCAATATCTGCAGGCAGAGATTGTGAAGAAGATCAATCTGAAAGGAGCATGAGATGAAGAGACAGAGTATTGTAAGGGCAGTGATGACGGGAATGATGACTGTATTGTTCATTATTCCCGTGATGGCAGGGGCGGCAGAGCAGGGCAAGAAGAAGCAGGTGCCGGTGCTTGAGACATCGAAGATAACGATGGGCTCAGAGGCGATCAAGCAGGAAGTGATACAGGTACTGAGGAAAGGCGAGATGGCCAAGGTTACGCTG
>CAIJNL010000046.1 GCA_903822005.1 uncultured Nitrospiraceae bacterium | reverse complement strand
GTCTTCGGCGTTCTACCGAGGTTATGACCTCAACCGGTCTCATCGTAGCCCCTTTCTTCGTTGTAGTCATATGTGTAATCATAAGACTACAATTTATTTTTGGTTTTTACAATGTCCGGTTTAAACGGGGGCCACTACAGGTATTATGTTGGCGGTCAAAGCTTCAGTCAGCGTCGGTGTTGGCCCCGGATTGCTCTTTCCGTGGCTAAAGCGTCTGATTTCGTTTGCAAGATCATACTCATAATTTATATGGCTCATCGGGCCAGTCTTTCTGTTGCCGACAAAATCATAACTGTATGACTCTGTTACATTTATTCCTTCCATGACTTGGAGCAACTGATAGGTCAAATCATAACCGTATTCAAGAGTACCGTTATTGTCTGTCTTTGATGTTCTGTTGCCTACATTGTCGTAGGTATAAATTATCTGGTCAATTATTGTTCCGTTTGGCCCATTATAAGCAATGGCCGTAAGCCGGGCAACATTGTTATAGGTATAAGTGCCGTCGGCTGAAAAATATGGAGAGCCTTCCCAAGAAAGATCAGAAGGCCCTCCTTCATTACCTCGATGCCCTCGTCAGAAAAAATGGCAGATAGAAAGCAAGATTAAAATAGCTATTTCCTTCTTTCTTTTCGCTTACACTTTTGTTCTCGCGGCGCCAATTGCGATAAATCTGGGATACCACTGCCACCACCAGCCCTGATGGTTGCTTGAGTTTGATCATACAACGAAAAGTCTTTATGCTTTCTAGGTGGATGCCATAAATCATAAAAGCTCAATATACCCACCACTATGGCTACTACTACTAAGAGAAGCTCTTTAGCTACAAATATAAATATCACGGCTGCAAAAAGTAGCAATAAAAATAGAATAACAAGAACGACTGTTTTCATATTGACCTACCAGAAGTCAGGGATTTGAGGCGTCGCCTGTTAATTATGAGTGCCAATAAGCCACCCAACATCGAAATTAATATTTGTTGCAAGCCAGAAAGTTTAAACAGCCACAACGTTTGTGTTGCTGGATTAAGCCCTTCTGGTAGTTGAAGTACGCTTTCTATGAACAAGATGATGTAACTGACAACAATAGGGATTACACAATATGCGATACCCACATAGCGCAGTTCCTTGATATTAATAATTAACAAACCTCCGATCAGAAAAGGGATGATATAATAAACAAACAGCCCAACATAATCGGAATATTCATAGTGAAATGCTAAGAATATATTGACTATAGCGTACTTTAATAGCCAATAGAAAACTCCGGCAAATATTGAAATGAAACTCTTATTAATCATTTGAGGCCCTCTCAATAACCTAATGGACTACACCGCGCAGAAACAGCATCTACGCAGGCATTATATCTTTCCTGTAATCTTGTAAAACAATTGTCTTTATTAGTCTGACATCCCTTAAGGTCGCGAGAATCACCTCTCATGCAAGTTTCATACTCCCACATGGCACGTAATTCACAGTTGGTCCTGTCCGAAGCACACTTCCACCGTGAAGGAGAAGTACTTTTTGGTGGCGGCGGAACAATCGTCGCGTTTGGCCCACCAAGAGGCTCCAACCCAAACGGGTCCAAAAAGTTGACCGGGTTATTGCCAACATACCGATAAAGATTCACATCACCTGCGCTGAATCCTATCGGATCTTTTTGCATAAACCGGCCCGTCAACGGATCATAATACCTTGCGCGGTAATAGTACAATCCTGTTTCCTTGTCCCACTCTCTTCCCGTGTAGGTATACGGCTGATCGACAATTCCATTTTCAGACTTTATGTTCCCAAAGCTATCATAGCTGTATTCCTGTGCTTCAAACCCATGCTTATCGCTCAGTGCAACAATACTTCCCAATCCATCAGCATGATACCAGTAAACATTCTTGCCTTGCTGGACAGAAAGCGGCAAGTCAATGCCAAGATTATGACTATACTTCGCCTTCATATCTCCTTTTTCGTTGTATTCTGCGATCATATTTGCGCCATCGTAAAAATAACTGCTGACCGAGACTATTCGTATGCCGTGCGTCTTACTGCTCGGGAAGCTTAAACTGTCTGGATTCAGCACAATGTAATCCGAAGCGTATAGATCCTTGGTCGCACATGGTGATTTAATATCCTGCGCGTAAATATCGAGGGAGGCGCAGAACTTCGCATTGTTCAGATCTAGCTTAACTGGTGTCGGTCCCGGGGGTGTAGGCGGCGTTGGTTCAATCCTTTTCGTTTTTATAGTCTTTGATATCCGTCTGCCAAAAGGGTCATACGCATAGCTGATTTCCTTTGCCCTGTGTCCCTTTATAATCTCTACATTTATGAGCCTGTCATCTATATCGTATGTGTAGTTATATATAGTGCCGTCAGGCTCTGTCTTAGTAAGTATATTCCCATTTGAATCAGTGTCGTATGTTGTATTGTTCTTTCTGTGTGTGAAACCAAGCAGGTCATGGGCATAACCATAGTAATAGTCAGTTTTGCTAGATGGACCTGTAAGCCGCTCCCCCACAGGGTCATATGAGTACGCCTCAATCACATGAGTCCCTTCTTTTGCCTGTAGCAGCTGATATACCGCATCATACTCATATTCCAGATGATTCCTATTGTCATTTTTTGTTTTCCTGTTGCCAACCTTGTCATATGTATAGCTGGCTGATGCTATGACGTTGCCTCTTGGTCCTTTATGGGTAATACTCAGTAACCTGCCTGTCTTATCATAGGTGTAGCTTGCCATAGTGCCATTCGGGTTGATCTGCTTCGTCCGTCTGTTAAGATGATCATAGCTGAATGCATATGTACCTGTATCGTTTGTTATGATCGCAAGCCTGTTATTGGCATCGTACCCATAGCTGGTCACTTTGCCGTCAGGGCTAATCATTTGAGTCCTGTTCCCTGAGCTGTCGTACTTGTAATATATACTGCGGTTATTCGAGTCTGTCGCTCCAGTCAACCCGTTATTTGCGTCATACGCAAAGTTATAGGCGATATTCTGATTACCAGCATATATGATGTTATTATTTGCATCGTAATTGAATTGCGTGGTCGTGCCGTCGCTGTATTGTTTGCTCAGGAGCCGATTGTTTGAGTCATACGTGTACTCAATGCTTGTTCCGTCAACCTTTGTTTTTAGGGTGACGTTGCCTCTGCTGTCATACTGATATGTCACCTGCCCGCCGGCACCCTTTGCTGTGAGTCTACCAAGGAGGTCATAGTAATATAAAGTAAAGTAGCCTAATGCATCGGTAAGAGCTGAGAGTTTTTCCCCTCCATTGCTGCATCCGCTGCTGCAACCCATTACGCCGTAATTGAGCTGTGTGATGTTATTTAAGGCGTCAGTTATTTGTGTTACCTGCCCACGATAGTTATAGGTATAGTTTGTCGTGTTGCTGTTTGCATCGGCAGTGCTGAGCACATTGCCATTGTAGTCATAGGTAAATCGGGTAATGTTGCCACTAGGGTCTGTAACCTGTGTCATCTGATTAAGGATGTTATAGCCATATCGCGTGACATTGCCAAGCGGATCGGTGATGCTCAACCTGTTGCCAGCGGCGTCATAGGTGAATGAGGCGATATTTCCCAGAGGGTCTTTGATGCTGGTCAGGTTGTTCTGTGTGTCATAAGTCAATGCAGTTATAGAGCCTTTAGAGTCGGTGACAGAGATTATGTTGCCTCTGGCATCATATTTTAGCGTCTTTGATGCACCCAAAGGATCGGTTATCTTTGTGAGGTTGCCTCTGCTGTCATACTGATATGTAGTGACAGCACCCTTTGGGTCTATGATAGTGGCAACCAGGTTTAAACTGTTATAGGTATAGCTGGTCTTGTTGCCCAGAGGATCGGTTACGGAAGTCATGTTGCTATTGCTGTCATAAGTATAAGACTTTATGCTTCCGTCCGGATATGTTTCAGACAAAAGATTGCCCCTGCTATCGCGACTGTATTTAGTTACATTACCCAACTGATCTGTCTTTTGAATCGGCAGGTTCAATGTCGCATCATATTGCTGGGTCCATACACCGCCATCCCGCTCGACTACCGTTGAAGTGTTCGTAGTCGCATTGTAGCTGATACTCTTTGTTAGCGACCCCGGATCAGTTGACGAAACAAATCTTCCCGACTCATCATAACTATATGAAGTAAGGTAGGAGATAGACTGATCCGGCGACTCGAATAATCTACCGCTCATCCTTCCGTATTGGTCATAATAATAATACCAAGTATTACCATCTGGGTCAGAAAGCGCACCTAACATATGTCCAGCATAGGCAAGTGTGTATGTAACTCCGCTAGAAGTTGTGATAGCGGTCATCTGATTGGCGGAATATGTGAATGTCGTTAACCTGCCGTTCGGATCTGTGATGCTTGTCAGGTTGTTACCGCTATAGGTAAAAGTGGTAGTTTTGCCGTTTCTGTCAATTACAGTGCTCAGTTTGCCAGTAGAATCGAAAACCTGATTAATCCCATTTTTCAAGGTGCGGGTATAACTGCCGTCGGTGTTTTTGATTATCGTTGAGGTGTCGCCGCTTGTTATTGCCGGTTTATAGATGCCGTTGGATAATGTGAATATAATATAATTACCGTTGCCTTCTTTAAGGGTAAGTCCAGAGTTGTTGTTCGATGTTAGTATGAAATTATAATTGAATGTCCATCCGCTGCCAAGCGGACCGTAATAGCTATCATTGCTATTAAAGGATAAAGTTATATTGTCTATGCGCTGACTATAATATAAATTGCCACTCTTAAGATTGGCGGATGAGCCCACTTCTGTGCTATTAGCATTGCCTTGACTGCAAGGGTCACCAAGACCTTCGTCGTCTGACTGACATGCTGACTTAGCATCGGGATTTGGATTTGTTACATCATTCGGAGGTAGAACCATTGACTGACAAACTAACGCGTCAGAGGGTGCGGAAGGGGCAGTAGTTGTACCTTGATACCACCATCCGTGAGGAACGAGTATCCATTCCTCAGTCGAATCCAGATAACAAGCTATTTGTGCATAACACCATAAATTTGGATCCTGCCGGCCACCGGAATTCACACAAACTAATGTCCAATACGGAAGAGGCGGGGACATATTCATAGAGCTTGCAAACTCAGAATATCCCCACCCAGCGCTGGGGTTTGAGCAAACACCTTTAGAATCCAGTGCTTGAACATCCGAAGTCAAAAATGCCAGATTCATAGAAAAAGCACAGAAGAGAATAAGCAGCAACAGAAACCACTGTTTTCTTTTTACCATTTTTCCATCCTCCATGGCTAAATTACTATGAACGTTATATAAGATATTTAAACCATAATCGCTATTATTCATTTAGCATTCACTTGAGTGCAAAAAACTCTCGATTCAGCAACTAGCCAGCAAGATAATCAATACCGGCAAATTTGATGCCAGATATTGCCGCATTGAAATATTAGGCTAATTTGGTTTATTCTTACCCGTTATTATGAACAAATTACATGCACTATGTAATTTGTTCATAATAACTCGATAGGCGGACAGTGTAGTGGCCCAAGATAAAAATGTCCGGTAACAGACTCTTTGAAGTTTTATCGCATTTTAGATATGCGGGAGAGCATCAATATTTCGTTCGTTAATCAGACGTTCATATACCGGTGGGAATTTGTTATCTGGTAGTGTGGATTCTTCAGCAACCGCGATAGATGGTGCAGTGATCACGCAGATCGCAGATATGAAAATTGTCAGGATAAGAAAGGGTAAGGCTTGGCTCAGTTTGAACTGTTTATTGGCGGGGCCATACGGCAATATTTTCTTTCTCTTTTATTCATTCCGCACTCTCTGTTCTTTCATTCAGTGCCCTGAATATAATTCTGCGGCGGCAAACAACATGCGGCTTATACAGCTGGATATCAAATAATTTTGTATTCTTTTATCTTCTTGCTCAGGGTGTTCCGGTTGATTCCGAGTATTTTGGCCGCGGCCACCTGATTGCCCCCGGTTTCGTTCAGGACTATGCTGAAGAGCGCCTTTTCTACCTCGGTCACCACAGTTTCGTAAAGATTTGCCTTTTCGAGCTTCTTCATCTCCCTGAGAAACCCGTTCAGCTTGTCCTCCAGAAACTCTTTTACGGAAACAGCCTTGAAATCGTGGCTGAAGAGGTCACGCTTTTCGATTACGCTTTCCCTCGAAAGGATGGCCGCCCTCTTGACCAGATTCTCGAGCTCCCTGACATTGCCCGGCCAATCATACTCCAGGAGCGCCTTTTCCGCATCCTTTGAAAAGTCCTTTGGTGGAAGTTCGAAGGCCTTGACCGACTCTTTAAGAAAGTGGCGCGCAAGAGAGAGTATGTCTTCCCTTCGGGACCTGAGAGGCGGGACCTTTATCTCAATGACATTGAACCTGTAGTAGAGGTCCTCCCTGAAGGCCCCGGTTTTCACCCTTTCGCCAAGGTCTTTGTTAGTTGCGCCTATGATCCTTACATCGGCCTTTATTACCTTGCTGCTCCCAAGCGGACTGTATTCCTTATCCTGCAAAAAACGCAGGAGCTTGGCCTGCAGGTCGATGTCTAATTCAGATATCTCATCAAGAAAGAGCGTGCCGCCGCCGGCAGCCTCTATCTTTCCGGACCTCTTGTCCGTAGCACCGGTAAAGGCGCCTTTTTCATAGCCGAAGAGTTCAGCCTCAAGCAGCTCTCCGGGGATCGAGGCCGAATTAATCGCGATAAAAGGTCCGAATTTGCGTCTGCTGTTGTTGTGAACAGCCCTTGCAACCAGTTCCTTGCCTGTGCCGCTCTCTCCTGACACAAGGACCGTAACATCCTTTGGCGCTACCCGGCCTATCTCCTTGAATACCTTGAGCATGGCCTTGCTTTTGCCGATTATCTCTGAACTCTTGAATTCCTCCCTGGTCTGTCTCAACTCCAGCAGTTCTTCCCTGATCGCCAGGTCCCTGAAGGCCTTTTCGACAACCAGTTTCAGTTCCTCGATATCAAAGGGCTTTTCGAGATAGTCATACGCCCCTTCCTTCATGGCATTGACAGCGCTTTCCATTTTTCCGTGGGCGGTAACGATAATTACAAGGGCGTTCGGATTGAAGACCCGTATTTCCTGAAGGGCCTCTATGCCATTACCGTCAGGCAGCACCAGATCAAGAAGGATAAGGTTGAACTTGTCGAGGGCCTTGAGTCCGGTCTTGATATTATGTTTGACCGTGATCTCAAACCCGAGAGGTTCAAGGGCCTTGCTTATGACCCATGCTACGCTTTCATCATCATCAATGACAAGAATCCGTTTGCTCATTCTCTTATTTATACCGTGTTTTCCCTGGACTTGAAGACTATGATATTAACAAATAAACGTTGTCGCAACTCAGCCTGATGCCGGAATAAGGGCCCCACCCAGATTGACATCATAGCACAAGCCGGCACATCAGGCAATAGTCGGCTCAAGAGGCAGAAAGACGCTGAAGGTTGAACCGCCGCGGCCTCTGCTCTTTACCCTGATGATCCCCCCATGGTCCTTGATGATCTTTTTTGAGAGCGAGAGTCCGAGACCGCTGCCCTTTTCCTTCTTTGTATAGAGCGGCAGGAATATCCTGCTGATCTCTTCCCTCGTGAGACCGATGCCTGTGTCCCGGAAGGTAATGACCACCCACCGCTGTTTTTTCATTTTTTTGCCTTTTCTTTCGAGCCCGCCATCCTCATAAATAAGCATATATTCATCAGAAGGCCTGGTCGAGATGCTCAATACCCTCTTGTCCTTGACCAGTTCCATGGCCTCAACTGCATTTTTTATGAGATTGATAAATACCTGCAGGAGCTTGCCCTCGTCGCCCGCGATATAGGGCAGGCTCGGGTCGTAGAACTTCTCGACTTCAACCTCGGCCGCGTTTATATCGGTCAGCATCACCCTTAGCGCGTGCTCCATGACCTCATGTATATTGACCTGATGAAAGCGCGGAAGCCTGCTCATGGTCAGATAGCCGAGGAGCACCGTATTAAGACGGTCTGCCTCCTTCAGCACCAGACTGATACATTCTTCAGCCTCCTGGCTGCCTGGTTTTGTCTGGAGTATCTGGGCAGCTCCCTTGATGCCGCTGAGCGGGTTCTTTATTTCATGTGCTATGGATCCCAGCAGGTAGAGCAGGTGATCGAACTGGTAATCGCCCCTTTCAGAAAGCGAATGGTTCTCGCGCATGCAGAGTATGGCGCCGTCTATGCTGTCCGGGGTATAAAACGGTGCAATATGCAGGTCCACGTTAACTATCCTGCCTATGTCCAGCTCCGTCTCCTTGCTGTTGTAAAGCCTGCCCTCATTAAGGGTGTTCCGGACCAGCATCTCGATATCTTCACTGTTCGGAAACAGGTAGCTGAATGGCTTGTTTTTCAATTCCCTGAAACTCTTGCTGAAAAACTCTTCGCCCGCCTTGTTGATGAAGGCAACCCTCAGCTTGCCGTCAAAAAGGCATATAACTTCGTCAAGGTTATTGATCAGGACTTCAAGAGACAACATATGTTTTATATAGCCGGTTTGAGGCAATGTATTGCTCAACGGCATCCGGCATCAGGTATTTGACGCTCTTTCCTTCCTTCAGTAACTGTCTTATGGCCGTCGAAGAAAAATCACAGGCCGTGACCTGCGCGACAAGAGCAGTCCTTCCGCCCTTCATGCTGCAGGTAATCCTCCCGGAGTCGTTCACGCATCCGGGGTCGCCGATAAACGGGGACGACTGCAGCTCTTCGAGTCTGAAGCCAGGTCTGGTCATGATAATAAAATCTATGGAACTTATAAGTTTTTCGGGCGCCCGCCAGTTGGGCAGATCGAGGAAGACATCGAGCCCCATGATAAAATAGAGCTTGTCTCCAGGATATATTTCGCCAAGTTTCTGCACCGTGTTTATGGTATAGGACTTGTCACTGTCCTGCGTCTCGATATCGGAAACCGCAAAATTGATATTGGTCTCTGTTGCCAGCCGCGTCATCGCCACGCGATGCACCGCGTCAGCAAGTTCCGAGGTCTTGAGCGGCGGACTGCCTGACGGGACAAAGATTATCCTGTCAAGACCGCAGCCGTACCTGACCTCTTCTGCAACGCGCAAATGTCCTGTATGGATTGGGTTAAAAGTGCCGCCGAATATGCCGAGCTTCATCCTGATTCCCGGGGTATTCCCCTGTTGTTCAACAGCCGTCATACCGTAACAGACCGCTTGGCCAGACATATCCGAATGCCCGGCCGCGGTCTGCAGGAAAAAATCTATCTATAAGCCAACCTGCTCCTATAAACCCATCTTGCCGAGGGCATCTTCTCCCCGGGCCTTCATTACAGGCGCTTCCTCGGGCAGATAGAGCATTACTCCGCCTTTGGCAGGCCTGATTACGATCTTGTTTTCGGAAGCGAGCCCGGTAGTCACCTTGATCGGGTCTTCGCCATCAAAATATTTCTTGAACGCCTCGTTGAATCCTGAATAGACGGTATGAATGCCCTTATACCCTTCCTTTCTCAGACTCACGATTGCCTTTCTGATAAATTCCTCGTGATTCAGCTTTTCCGGCATTGCACTTCCTCCTTTTAAAAAAATATGGGTACATGCAGTATGGGTAAATGAGTCAAAAGCCGTTCCGACTTTTACTCATCCGCTCATCAAGTCATTATGACATCCACTATTCCCTGAGCTGTCCATGTCCAAAGACGATAAACTTGGTGCAGGTGAGCTCTTCAAGTCCCATCGGGCCGCGGGCATGTATCTTGTCCGTGGATATACCTATCTCGGCGCCAAGACCGAACTGGTAGCCGTCATTGAGACGGGTTGATGCATTCACCAGCACCGCGGAGGAGTCGACCTCCCTGACAAATCTCAGCGCCCTGTCATAGTCATTCGTTACAATGGTATCAGTATGAGCCGACCCGTAGGCCGCGATGTGGTCCATTGCTTCATCCATGTCCTTTACTATTCTTATATTCAGTATAAGGTCAAGATACTCCGTAAAGAAATCGGCATCTGAGACCGCTTTTACAGCCGGGTCTATCTTGAGTGTTTTGGCGCAGCCCCTGAGTTCCACGCCAGCATCCCTGAATCTTTTTATTATGCCGGGCAGGAACTCCGCAGCTATTGCCTCATCAACGAGGATGGACTCGGCGGCATTACAGGTGCCGGGCCGCTGCACTTTCGAGTTAAAGCATATGTCACTTGCCATCGCAAAATCGGCAGCGCGGTCAACAAAGACATGACAGACGCCTTTGTAATGCTTGAGCACAGGTATACGCGAATTTTCGGTCACAGTCCTGATAAGCCCCTCGCCGCCGCGCGGTATTATGAGGTCGATGATGCCCTCAAGCTTAAGCATTTCCATGATCGCCTCGCGGTCAGGGATGTCCAGGAAAGTTATCGCTCCCTCATGCAGACCTGCCTGCTTTGCAACTTCGCGCATTATTCCTACGATCATCCTGTTCGAATTGATGGCCTCTGAGCCGCCCCTTAGTATCACAGCGTTGCCGGCCTTGAGGCAGAGGCTTGTTGCATCAGCGGTCACATTTGGCCGCGATTCATAGATGATGCCAATGACGCCTATCGGGACCCGCATCCTGCCGACATCCATGCCATTAGGCCTCTTCGACATGCGTAGCATCTCTCCGACCGGATCAGGCAGCTGCGCTACCTCACAAAGCCCCTGCGCCATCTCGGCAATGCGCTTTTCTGTAAGAGTAAGCCTGTCTAACATGGCCTTTGACAGGCCCTTTTTGGCAGCAAATTCAACATCCTGTCTGTTGGCATCAATAAGCTCTGACGACCGTGCCTTAAAGGCCTCGGCCATCAACACCAATGCATTGTTCTTTTGCTCTGACGAGGCCTTCGCGATACTGCGCGCGCCCTGCTTCGCTTCTTTTGCCTTGTCAGTGACAAATTGTCTTATATCCATCATGTCCCCTTGACTGCAACTCCTGACAGTAATTTACGTAACGATAATAACATATCCTGATTTTGCGTTAAAAAGCAACATGTAGTAATTGCATACCGGGACTTAAGTATAATAAATTATGCCGTGGAGATCTGCCCATAACCGCCTGCCACTATTGATACAACATATATATTAAAGTATTTTTTACTTTTTCCCAGGCAGACGCGGCATTTTTGGCAGGTTTCTTGACTTCTTCTGAAAAATGCGCCGGAATAGTGTTAAACAAAAAGAACTCTCGCAGTTAAGTCATTGTTTATATTTAATTTATATTCCAACAATGCTCTTTAACTCGTAATGAATAGCCCAATGTGTGGTCTGGCTTATTTCAGTTGAACGAACTCAAATATTCGGTCTTGAAATTATTATACTCCCCCCCCTTTTATATTGATAACTTATTATGCTAGTATTGTGGTAGATAAACGCCATAGGCGGATTTATACTGAACTAACCACAGGAGGTTAGGAAGTGAAAAAAATCATTATTTTTGCAGCAGCACTTTTCTTACTCGGTTTTGCGGCAAGCTCGTTCGCAATCCAGGCTGAAATACCGGCTGACAGCACTGCAGCCATTGCAAAGGGCGGCACTCAGGTTACCATTGGCGGCGAGATGAGGTTCCGCGGCGTCACCATGCAGAACACCAGCGACTTCGATAGACTAACAGCTAGTGGTGGCGCATTTGGAAAATCTCAAAGGATGACTTACGAGGGCAGGATCAGGCTTGACGTAGAAGCCAAGCTTTCCCCCAACACCAAAGGCTTCATTCAGCTCGAAGCAGGTGAGCCCCTCGCTTCAATACCTGACTCAAAATTAACTACTGGCGGCAACCTTGGCGAAGATATGACATGGGGTGTCGGCAGTGCAAGAAGCTATGGCGGCACTTACAGATTAGGCGACCAGAAGGCTAACGAGATGCGAGTTATTCAGGCATGGATACAGCACCAGGGCTCAGGCCTGATCGGCGTACCTAGTTATATCAAGGTTGGTCACCAGCCTGTTGTAATCGGCGCAGGAGTCTTCTACAGTCACAACCTATATAATGACGATGCAATTATAGTCGGCATTAACCCGATAAAAGGCCTCGACATTTCTGCTTTGACTGTAAAGTTGCAGGAGAATCTTACCAATTCCGCTGATGATCAGGATTTGTACGCCTTTGTGATCAATTACGCGATTAACAAAGACATAAGTGTCGGCGCAGACTTTTCGATGCTTGACAGCCAGAACGGCAGTGCATGGGGTGCAAGCTCAGGATTTTCCCAGACAAAATCCATGTGGTCTCATCTGTATAACATTGGCTTAAACGCAAAAGCCAATATCCAGGGGTTAAAGCTTTATGGTACGGCTGATTTTCAGGCTGGTGGAGACCACAATAATACGTCTGGTTCGAATTGGAAGTACAGAGGCTATGCATTAACAGCTGGTGCCGCCTACACATTTGCTCCTGTAACCCTGTCTCTTGACCTGGGCTATGGCAGCGGCGACAGCGCAACTGATAACAAGATAGGAACATTTCTTACCTCGCAGTCAGATGTTGTTCATTATACCTTCGTTTATGACTACATGACTGTCAATGCTGCAGGCAACATCGCAGGCGGTTTGCAGAACACCATGTACGTAAAGCTTGGCGCAGGTGCAGATGTAATGAAGGGCCTTAATATCGGCGGATCCCTAACATTACTGAACGCAGCCAAGAGCGCATATGGCGGCGAACTCGTGACCACAAATGCGGGATCACCAGTAAGCCATAAGTACATCGGTACTGAATTAGACACTACGCTTACCTATCAGATCGACAAGGGCCTTAAGTACTTTGTAGAGGGCGGCTACCTCTTTGCTGGCCGCTTCTTTAAGGATGTCACTGCTGCTTCCCGCGGGACTGACAGGTACTCAGATCCTTGGGCCATCAGGCACGGAATCCAGCTCAACTTCTAAATTAGCCATGCGGCTTAGGCCGTATGAATGAAGCAAAAGAGAACGGCTGCCATAAGGCAGCCGTTCTCTTTTGCAAACAAGTATAAGTTTTATAATATAGGTTTGGCCAGCTCAATCCCTATGCTCAAACCGCACCTCTTTGCGGCTAAAAGGACATATAAATTCGAGGGCGTAAGCGACCAGCTTCATGCCGTCATTGTTTTTATTCCCTTTTCCGTATTTCGGATCGCCTATAACCGGAAATCCGATCATATCAAAGTGCCGGCGTATCTGATGAAGCCTGCCTGTTTTGATAGTCACATCAGCGGTTGAGGTATTGCTTGCGGGATCATAGGATTCAACCTCATACCCGGTAAGGGCAGTTTTCCCATCAAGAGGCAGATCGATAGTCCCTTTCTGGCACTTGCCCATCAGGTCCCCCATCACCACAACCCGATACTTCTTTAAAATGAGATTCTTCTGGAAAAGTTCTGATAATTTCGCTGCGGCTTCTCTGCTATGGGCAATGAGCATCACCCCGGATGCCTCGCGGTCGAGGCGGTGCACAAGGAATACTTCGCGGGAATTGCCAATAAAAAGCTCCGCCTGTCTCATAAGAGAGCAATGGTCGCCATACATGGTACCCTGGGCCATCAACCCTGCCGGCTTGTACCAGGCGCTGTAATGCCGCTGGTCGCTCAGGCATTCGGCCCCGGGCGGTTTGATCGCCAGCAGTCTCTCGTCATAATAAAATTCGATGACATCGCCGGGCCGGAGCGCTGCGGTCGCTCCTCGCAGCCGTTTCATACCGCCTTTTTTCTTTTTTATCCAGAAGGCCCCCTTGTTCATGGCGTCCTTGACCTTCACCTTGGAGAGCCCTGTTTCAGAGACAAGGAAATCGGCTGCCGTTATCCCGGCATTACTGCGTATAGTTCTTTTAATGATTAATTTATCCATAAATATCATCTATTATTGGAAAAAGCCTGATGGAACTCCAAATTTGCCTGCATTTGCAGTGGGGTGGGACAGCCATCAGGGGCTTTCCCGATACCTTGATTTCAGTTACATAACAACCGGATAAACACCTAATAGAGCAAGAGATGCATGATCGGCGAAGCCTGATAAGATCTATCCCATCGCATTGGAAAGACCTTGATGGCTGTCCCGCCCCACTGCATAATACTAAGTGACCTGCTTATTTCCCGCCTTTCTGAAACTTTACCCAATCGTCCTTGAGCGTGACTATCCGGTTAAAGACAGGTGCACCGGGCTTTGAATCCGCAATGTCCGCGCAGAAATATCCCATCCTTTCGAACTGATAGCGGCTGCCGGGCTGCGCCTCTGCCAGGGACGGCTCCACCATACATGACTTGAGTACTACCAGCGATTCAGGATTGATATAGTCTGTAAATTCCTTGCCATCCTCGATCTCATTCGGGTTAGCCTTGGTGAAGAACGATTCATAGAGGCGCACTTCTGCCTTCAAGGCATGTGCTGCCGACACCCAATGGAGGGTTGCCTTGACCTTGCGGCCGTCAGGCGCGTCGCCGCCCCTTGTGGCCGGGTCGTAGGTGCAATGCACCTCTGTAACCTCTCCGGTAGCAGGGTCTTTTACCACGCTCTCGCATTTGATGAAATAGGCATATCTGAGCCTCACCTCGCGACCTGGGGTAAGGCGGTAAAATTGTTTGGGGGGATCTTCCATGAAGTCTTCGCGTTCGATATATATCTCGCGCGAAAACGGGATCTTGCGGCTGCCTGCATCAGGATATTCGGGATTGTTTATGGCGTCGAGAAGCTCTCCCTGCCCTGCCGGATAATTGTCGATGACCACCTTGAGCGGGCGCAGCACACCCATGACCCTCGGCGCGCGTTTGTTCAGGTCTTCGCGCACGCAGAATTCGAGCATCCCCATGTCAACAAGGCTGTCCTTTTTGCCGACCCCTATGAGTTCGCAAAACCTTCTGATGGCCTCTGGTGTGTACCCGCGCCTCCTCATGCCAGCGAGCGTCGGCATACGCGGATCGCTCCAGCCGGATACATATTTTTCGGTCACAAGCTTCAGGAGCCTTCTTTTACTCAGAACAGTATGGCTGATATTGAGCCGCGCGAATTCGTACTGGCGTGGATGGTATATGCCGAGTTCATCAAGATACCAGTCGTAAAGCGGGCGGTGGTCCTCATATTCCATGGTGCAGATCGAGTGAGTGATGCCCTCGATTGAATCGCTCTCTCCATGGGTAAAATCATACATCGGATAAATGCACCACTTGTTGCCGCTCCTGTGATGCTCTTCATGCTTGATCCTGTACATCACCGGATCGCGCATGTTTACGTTTCCTGATGACATGTCAATCTTTGCCCTGAGCGTCTTTGTGCCGTCAGGAAACTCACCGGCCCTCATCCGGCGAAAGAGATCAAGGTTCTCATCAGCTGTCCGGTTCCTGAACGGGCTCTCCTTGCCTGGCTCGGTAAGGGTGCCGCGGTATTCGCGCATCTGCTCAAAGGTGAGATCACATACAAAGGCCCTGCCCTTTTTTATCAGGTCTTCGGCAAACTCATACAGCATGTCGAAATAGTCGGATGCATAATAAAGGTGCTCGCCCCAGTCAAAACCGAGCCAGCGCACGTCCTCCATGATCGAATCCACATACTCCTGCTCTTCCTTGCTCGGGTTGGTATCATCGAAACGGAGGTTGCAGCGCCCCTTGAACTCCTGCGCGAGCCCGAAATTCAGGCATATGGACTTTGCATGGCCTATATGAAGATACCCGTTTGGTTCAGGCGGAAAGCGTGTGATCACCTTCCCGTCGTTTTTGCCGTTTTTGACATCCTCGGCAACGATGGCGCGTATAAAGTTGGGCGGCGGGTTCAGAGTGGGATTGCCGGGGGCTTCTGTTTTCATTGATCTATTACCTCATGTGTGTAGTTAAGTTATATTTTACCATAATACGACAGATGCGCAGATAACTGAGAGTTGTCAGGGGGAGCCGGTTCGATGACTCGGTACGCCGTGGTGCCCCGAATACGATTAATGTGTCTGGCGTTACACTATATTGAGCGTAGTGATAGAGATACTATTCAACTTTAGCGAGGCAAGAGGCGGTTCCACCTGACAACTTAAACCGGGCTCTTAATTTACCCTGAGTGAGGATTTTGAGCGGTTACTTATGCTAAAATAAACTCCATGCCGAAGTGGCGGAACTGGCAGACGCGCTAGGTTCAGGGTCTAGTGGTCGCAAGGCTGTGCGGGTTCGAGTCCCGCCTTCGGCATTTTATTTTCACGCTAATGCTATCGACTTTATTTTTTGGCCGCCTCAAGCAGTTCATCCCAGTTTGCCGGAAGCCGTATTTTTTTGCTTGCAGATTTGGAACCTAGCCATCCGGGGAACAGTGCGCTCTTTTCCCCGGTTCCGCCGGCAACAATAATGTTCAATTGTCCGATAAACGGGGCCGGTATCATTGTGCTCATGTCTTTAGTTTCATAAACCCAGGATGGTATACCTCCGAGCACGCTAGCAGTCCCGTTATCAAGGAATTTTTCCTTCAATTTTGACAGAGGAGTGCGTGCGTTCTTTTCGATATACTCCCTGATCTTCTCTTTCGTCCAGCCATTTTTTGCCATCATCTTGGCGGTATCCTTCGTAATGAGCAGAACCATAGTCGCCTGATATGGCCTGTCGGAGGCAATAAGGTGATCTGAGATTATCCTCATAAAGTTCTCTGCGCTGTGGCCCAGCCCCATTATTGTGTGGTACGGTTCCACGCCCACTACCGTCACAACGTTATCTTTCTTCTGAAACCCAAGCTCTATATGAAGGGGTTCCCACGGACTTTCATCCTCATTTTCGGCGAGCATATTCGAAAAGTCTGCAGGCTGGCCAAGAGTAGACATGTCCGTGATGCCAACCCAGCTGCCGCCGATGTTCTGAACGATGAGATTCAGGGCCCTGCTTATCGAAGAGTTGGCCCTTGATCCCCTGCCTAATGCATTGCTGCCCGAATTAATATCCAGTTGCTTGGCTATGGGGCCGTTTATAATCAGCAACGGCACATCCGGGCTGGTCGTCGTTGCCATGCCCCTAAGATTTACATTCGGGTCCATAGCTGCCTCAAGCGCAGCTATAAGTACAGGCATATATTCCGGCCTGCAACCGGCCATTACGGCATTCACCGCTATCTTTTCGACAGTCGCCTGTCCGCCCACGGGGTCGACTTTTGTTATAACATAATCGGGATCGAGGTCCGAGCCATTTAGCATTTCCTTAACGCGCTCAACTGTCGGCGGTATCACCGGCAGGCCGTCCGTCCATCCCCTCTTATAAAAAAGTGCATTGATCTCTGCAACTTCATCCGACTGCACGCAGACTTCCTCTATGTTAGCCTTCGGGAATTCTCCTGCCATCGGCGGCTTTGTCTTTCCTGCCTCGACCATCCGCTTTTTGAGCATGTCATCAACATATCCTCCGCCCTCCAGCGTTCCAGCCGGATTATAGACTGTAACTTTCCTGGACTTGCCGCAGTCACGCGATGCTTTAGAGACAGATGCTGCTTCGGCTTCAACAGCCCCGAGCATAGATTGAACCAGCAGGCAAAAGACAGCCATCAACTGAAAGATGAGCGCGCGTCGTTTCATTTATCATTCCTCTTCAAAAAAATTATTAGCTCTTTAAAATGTCTGTTGTTTTGAAACAGCCGGCGGGAACATCCCGCCGGCCGGTCAATACATATTACTTCTTTATTATTTTACTTACAGGACTCGCATTCAGGAACGGCGCAAAGAAGTGAGAATGCTGCCCAGCCCCGCCCGCGATGACAATCTGCAGATACTCAGGCGTAAGTGTTATCGGAACAAGCGTGTCAGGGGTTACTTCTCCAAATTTCTCCCTGAATACTTTCTGCTCAGGGCATCCTTTAGCCCACGATGAGAACGGTATACGTGCTTTTTCCCAGATGGCCTTAGCTATCTGGTCCTTTGTATAGCCTTCTTTTACATAAATATCTAGATGCTCAGGTCCAAGCCCGATGATATGCGGCATCGTCAGCTGTCCGGAGAAACAGGGCCCGCCTACACTGTTAAGCGGGGAGACCGAGCGGCTGAACCATGTGGAATGCTCCTGCGGAGTAGCGCTCCAAAGGTCGACGACGTTTATCCCAGGCCATATGCCCATGACTGTTACTACACTGTCGGTTTTCTTGAATCCTCTGTCTTCGGCGTATGTCTTCCATCCCTTGGGGAGTTTGGACTCATTTTCGGCGAAGATCCATGCAACGAAATCCATCGGCGAGCCAAGTGTTGATTTCTTGGCTTGCGGAGGTTTTGAGCCGCCCGGAACCATGGCCATGATGTTCACTGCATAGCCAATGGCGGCGTTTGCATAATGGCCCCTGCTGGCCGCGCCCTGGCCAAAAGCGATGCCAATTTCCTTGACTATCGGTCCGTTGACGATAACCAGTGCGCCCACGGAGCCCGTGGCTGTTGCCACTCCGGCCCAGTTTGCCTTGGGATCTACCAGTGCTTCTGCTATTGCAATAAGGACCGGCATATGCTCCGGCTGGCAGTTTGCCATAACAGCCGCCACGGCCACCAACTCAACAGTCAGGGACGCCATCCTCGGCCTCAGCTGGCCAAGCACTTCATCAGGCTTGCGCGTGGTGCCCTTCAGCATAGCGGCAACCTTATCAGGAGTAGGAGGCACTATCGGCAGACCGAGAGACCATCCCTTTTCACGGAACAGTTCGTTTACAGCGTCAGAGGTGCCCTTAAAGTTGAAAGTTGTAGCGGGATATGCCGGTTTAGGCGCCGGCATGGTTGCAGCGGGCTTCCATTCTAGTGCGGTTTTTACCATTAAAGGATATGCATCTTTTGCCTTCTGTGTTATTTCAGCCTTCGGGATGCCTCCCATTGGATGCGGAACAACAACAAATGGCATGTCAGCTACGCCCATGCTAAACGCCGTACTTCTTGCGAGTCCTACGAGTTCAGTTGTTGCGAAGGTTACTGTTGGAATACCTTTTTTTTCGAGATTGAGCTGGTCGACCACCAGCCATGCTGTGCATGACCCTCAATCGGCCTGGGAAGCTATAACCAGATCAGGCTTCCACGCAGCTATCTTGTCGGCAATCTTCTGGCTGTTTGCCTGGTTCTGGCTGATAGTCTTAAGCTCGGGAGCCAGCTCCCATGCCTTGACTATCTTGATGCCCTTAAACTGCTGGGTCAGCATCTCGGCAATAGGATTCAGGAAATTATCACCGTTGGTTTTGCCGTTCCATTGAAGAACTACGGTCTTCCCTTCCAGCGAAGTCAGGCGCGGGGCGAGCTTCATCGGCGCAATGTTAACAACGCCATCAGGAGTAACGAGTTTCCACTCCTGAACAGCATCTGCCGCACTGGCAGACATAGGCGCTATCATCAAGCCGAGTACTATGAGCATCAAGGCAACAAATCTTCCTCGATTCATGCATCCTCCACTTTCTTGAGATTAAAGGTTAGTAATGCAAGAACATCATCGGGCATTCTTTGACCCAATAGACGTCCTGAACAAGCAGAAATGTCCATGCGGCATGTCATTCTGCTGTTCCGTTCATAAGAATAATAAATCCTCCTTTCATCTAATTTATTGCATTGCCCTGTATGGCTATGCAGTATAAGGGCGGTCCCTTCCGGACCGGTTTAACCGTGAGAGATTTATCAATAATTTTCAGATAACCGACAACCTGCCCTTAAAGCTAACATTATCGTAACCATAATTACTAATGATTTATTTTGTTGCCTTTAATCATAAAATGTGATACCATTTGCTAATGGAACTTAATGAGCTGAGGATCTTTATGGCTGTAGCAGAAGAGGGAAGTATGTCGCGGGCGGCAGAGCGCCTTAATTATGTGCAGTCAAACGTCACGGCAAGAATTCACCAGCTCGAAGAAAATCTGAACGTTTCTCTTTTTTATCGTAAAAGCAGAGGTGTTGCCTTAACTCCTGTTGGACATTTTTTCCTTGAATATGCGAACCGCATTCTCTCGCTGTGTGATGAGGCGATAAATGCAGTTCAGGAAGAGAGTGGGCCGACAGGGACTCTTACCATCGGAGCTATGGAAGCCACCGCAGTAGTGCATCTGCCGCCTATACTTTCGTCATACCAGTCCAAATATCCAGCTGTTGATCTGAAACTTTTTACAGGGACCTCTGAACAGATGCTGGCATGTCTGCTTGAGTATCGCGCTGACGCTGTATTCACCGGTTGTCAGGTTGATCACCCGGATTTATCGGCAGACTTAATGCTGCTCGAAGAGCTGGTTCTGGCTGCGGCAAAGAACAAATCGCCGTTTGGCAGTAAAGAACGTCAGAATATTCTGGTGTTCCGCAAGGGATGCGCATTCAGAGCACGTCTGGAAATGTGGCTGCGTGAAAGCAACCTGCTTCCTTATCGCATAATGGAATTCAGTTCAGTGGAATCGATCCTCGGCTGCGTCCTGGCAGGCATGGGCATTACATTTCTGCCGCGTTCGGTCTTCTCTTCAGGCAGGTATGATAGCGAGATTGATATTTATCCTCTTCCTGAAAAAGTCGCCTTATTGCCTGTCAGTTTCGTCAAGCGCAAAGACAGCGTCAAATCGAAGGCACTTGAAGCCTTCCATGACGAGGTGAGACTTTGGAAAGAGCAGAAACCAAAGCTCTCGCATAAACGTTCAAAAAGAAACAACGACAAGAATGCCCTTGATCGTATGCCGCGTTTTGACCTCAGGTAATTCCGGGCAACTTCCGCCTTTTCAATGTGTTAACCGGCATAAAGGCATAAGCGTTCCCTCCAGTAGCCGGTCAATCAATTCAACTCTTCTATAATGATCTTGTCGACAATCCTTATGCAGCCGATCACACTCTGAGCTGCCGGACATTGCGTCAGGTATCCGCCGAAAGCCTTATTGATCTCATCATGCTTTTCTTTTGGGGCCTTAAGATGAAATACCACTCTCATTTCGGTAATCTTGAGCACCCCATTTACGGCCTCAATGTCGCCTTCCACATCTGCCCAATAGACTTCTTCCGAAGTTCTAAGCTTGCTTTCTGCCAGGACCCTGGCAAATGTTCCGAGCATTCAGGCAGAAGTAGCTGCAACAATATGGTCCAGGGTTGCAGCATGTTCTTTTTCGGGCTCAATCTTATAAAAGCGCTTAATACCGCCGTGAACCCCGTAATAGACAGGCTCGGCAAAGCCTTCTATCATGGCCCTTCTCGTGGGGCCGTTTTCTCTCACGACTTTTATCCGGGACGTATGAACAACTTCCCTCATGAAGACCTCCCTTAAAGAATTTTTCTTATTTAATGTTATCAGTACGGTTTACAATAAGCAACTAATAGCCCTATGGATAATGGCAGTCATAGGTAATACATAGTCACCGCCGATACTGATCCTGCAAAATAATCGCAATAACCCTCCACTAAGTCCAGCCGCTAGTATCCCTCCGAAGAGTTGCGACAGTTGTATTGAATTCCAAGCGATGAAACAATTCTAAAAGTGGTGGTCGATAATAATGTACTTAACAGCTGTCAGTTCCGTGTACCTCAAGTCAGGTACCGTTCCTTCGGCACCAAAAAAATGGAGGTCCCTAATTGAGTCAATTAGGGATTTTTTTCTGCCGTGGGTTTATTCCTGGCAATTTCTAGCAATACCAGGCCGTTTATCATAAGTGCCGCAGCCACGGCCATGCCATATGCAATCCAAATTCCTGTTTCCTCAAGCATCAACGCCACAACAAGAAAAAAGGCAGCAGCCGCAAAACAGCCTAAAACAACGCCGCGAAGCATCAGCTGGGCCGCTTCCCATCCCGAATCCTGATGGGCGAACATAGTCATTACGCAAGAGAAGACCGGGAATGGGGAAAGAAGGCCGCTCCATTCAGGACCGATCAGATGCGCACTGCCCGTAATCGCGAGCACCATAACCGTGGCAACTATCATACGGAGCGGTATGTCCCACAATGGAGAAGAAATGGAAGGCATGGCAACATGCACTCTCTTTATCATCGCAAGCACCGAGGCCAGAAAAAGTATCACAAAAACCGCTGCTGTCACGGCGCCTAATGTCAGGAACGATAGACCAAATAAAGCGGCAAGAAAGGCTGCTATTCCGATAACAGCAGCCGGCCATGGACGTGACCCGGGCAGAGTCAGGCGATAAGCGAGGCAAAAGGCGCCGACTCCTATAAGTCCCATCAAAGCTGAAATGGCCGATTGGGCGGCGAATCGCTGTCCCTGCTCGAAGGCCATAAAAACCGAGATAGGGCCGGAGGTCAGCGGCAGGCCGACTATCCAGCCGCCAATTATATTGCCCCACCGGCGGGCCGCAAGAGTTGCTGCGCCAATAAGCAGAGGAGTCAATATAAGTTTAATGACGAGGAAATCCATTAGCTGTATGACCGTTATGGAATATAATATCAAATATTAGTGCGCAAAGGCTAAACAGATTTTTTCGGCGAATCTGATCGACCCTGAAGTTTTTAAAAAAGAATTTCTTCAATTATTGCATTATAATTAGACCATGGACTTTAAAGAGGCTTACCGTACAGCCGGAACTTTTTTTTCAACGACCCTGTGGCAGCTGGATGCCTCAGGCATGAGCAGGACTCGCAGATATCTTCTCTCCTGTGTCCGTCTTATTTACAAACTTCAGGATGACTACCGAAAAGGCGTTTTCTCGGTGTCAGCGTCAAGCCTTGCATATATAATGCTCCTGTCATTTATACCCGTTATAGCACTCTCTTTCGCGCTGGCCAAGGCCTTCGGCGTGCATAACATTCTTGCCCCCATGCTGCTTAATTTCCTTGATCCCATCGGACCCAAAAGCCGCGAGATAACCTCCAGCATTATAGGATATGTTGACAATATCAATGTCAAAGTCCTCGGTGCAGTCGGCCTGGCGTTTCTGCTCTATACTGCCATCAGCACGATCCAGCAGGTCGAAAACGCTTTCAACCGCATGTGGCAGATCAACAGGGCGCGCACCTTTTTGCAGAAGGCCCGGGACTATCTGAGCATACTGCTGGTTACCCCGATATTGATGGTTTCATCTATAGGCATTACAACCACGATCATGAGCAACACCATAATTATGAAACTTGAGCGTATAGAGCCCTTCGGCACCATGATCATCTATTCCGGTAAACTGCTGCCGTACCTGCTGATCATAGCCGCCTTTACAATGATCTATTACCTGTTGCCTAATACAAAGGTCATGTTTCGTTCCGCACTGGCCGGAGGCATTGGGGCAGGTGTCCTTTGGGAGACCGTAAGCTGGGCCTTTGCAAAGTTCCTGGTTTCGACTGCCCAGTACTCGGCCATTTATTCGGGGTTTGCGGCGGTCCTGGTCTTTATGCTCTGGCTCTATTTCAACTGGATAGTGATGCTTATAGGCGTAAAGGTAGCGTATCATCACCAATTTCCCGCGACTCTGCGCATAAAAAACGACCGCGAGATACTTACAGAGCGATTCCAGTACAAACTTGCGATAGCCGTCATGTATCTTATAGGGCTGCATCATTACCGGGGGCGCAACCGCTGGACGCTCAATGACCTGGTCAGGCATCTTGAACTTCCTGTTGTGCCTGTTTCTGAGGCGCTTGAGGCGCTCGCAGACGACAACATCATACTGCTCATAAAAGACGATTTGTCATATATGCCTGCGAGGGACATTGAGACTATCAGCATGCAGGATATTCTGACAGCAGTCGAGAAGCACCTGCATGGGTTCGACTCCTTTGGCAAGCTCGAACTTGTGAACCCTGCGATTAATAATACTCTCGCGAAACTGGATGAAGGAATAATAAAGAGCATCGAGGGAGAGACGGTAAAAAGTCTTGTATTATCGCCTGAGGCGATGGCCTTTGACATTTTGCGCAAGGATAAGAGGCAGAGTTAGTATTATCAACTAGAAAAAAAGAGACAATGTATCTTACATAATGGAAGTACTATTGACAGTTGAAATTGCGATATGCTATTTTATCGCCAGAGTTGCTGGTTGCAGATTTTTTTGTAATTAGGGAAAAGACAGGAACGCTTCTTGGAGGGGGCGGCAAGTCTTAAGGTGATGATGTATTAGGCCGGGTCGGCAAAGGGAAAATGTCCTTTGTGGATTCGGCTTTTTTATTGAGCTGATTTTGTTGAATTAGGAGCATGAGCCGTAAATAGAATTAAAAACTCCATTCGAGAGGGGACAGATGAAAAGATCTGAACATATTATCAGAAGAATATTGTTGGGGTTTATGTCCATCTTTTTCCTCACCGGCACAGCGTTTGCCGATGAACAGATCTGTAGATCGGCATTGAATATTGACCCGGCATCGGCGTCCAATTTTGACCCACCCCGGACGGTCATTTTTTAGAGTTTCGTGTTTTTATTCTCCAACTGTCGTTTCCTGTTTCGATGATATCACAATGATGAGTAACCCT
>CAIJNL010000045.1 GCA_903822005.1 uncultured Nitrospiraceae bacterium | reverse complement strand
GATGGTAATGCCTGGAGATAATGTATCGATAACGGTAGAGCTTATACAGCCGATAGCGATGGAGAAGGAACTCAGGTTCGCGATCAGGGAAGGCGGCAGGACAGTAGGCGCCGGTGTCGTGACCGAGGTGCTGGGGTAATAAGGTGAATCAAAAGATAAGAATAAAACTTAGGGCTTATGATCACAGACTGCTTGACCAGTCTGTGAAGGAGATAGTAGATACGGCGGTGAGGACTGGCGCTCGGATTTCGGGCCCCATTCCTCTACCGACCAAGATAAGCAAGTTCACGGTTCTGAGATCGCCTCATGTGGACAAAAAATCGAGAGAGCAGTTCGAGATCAGGACGCACAAGAGACTGATTGACATATTCGAGCCGACTCCTGACACTGTTGACGCGCTGATGAAGCTCGAACTGGCATCAGGCGTGGATGTGGAGATAAAGTTATGACAGGTATATTGGGCAAGAAAATCGGCATGACGCAGGTCTATCTTGAGGACGGAAGGGTCATACCGGTAACGGTGGTAGAGGCAGGTCCCTGCACGGTTTTGCAGGTCAAGACCCCTCAGAAGGACGGGTATGAGGCTGTGCAGATAGGGTTCGGCGAAGAGCGCAAAGCCAACAAGGTTAACAAGCCGCTGGCAGGACTGTTCAAAAAGGCCGGTACACCTGCATTCAAACAGCTCAGGGAATTCAAGATAGCCGGACTGAAAGTCGGCGATACTATCAAGGTGGACAGTTTCAGCAAGGGAGATGTCGTGAATGCGGCAGGCACCTCAAAAGGAAAGGGCTTTCAGGGCGTAATGAAGAGACATAACTTCAAGGGCGGCCCAGGCAGTCACGGTTCCATGTTCAACAGGGCGCCCGGATCTATCGGCGCGAGTTCATATCCGTCGCGCGTTTGGAAGGGCATACGCATGGCAGGACATATGGGCGACGAAAGGGTCACTGTGCAGAACATCACTGTTGTAGATGTGATGCCCGAAAAGAATATTATACTCCTCAAGGGCGCTGTTCCCGGAGGGGCGAATACAATAATAGAGATCTGGAAGGACTAAGGCCATGGCTGGGATAGAGATAAACATAAAAGACATAAGCAACAAGGCCAAAGGCAAGCTCAGCCTGCCCGATGCGGTATTCGGATGTGAGGCGTCAAGCGCGCTGGTGCATTCGGCCGTGATCAGCCATCTGGCCAACCAGAGGCAGGGCACGCATGCCACCAAGACCCGCGGCATGATAAGCGGCGGTGGCAAGAAGCCCTACAAGCAGAAAAAGACAGGCCGCGCCCGTGCGGGCAGTTCGCGTTCCCCGCTCTGGAGGCATGGCGGCACCATCTTTGGCCCGCAGCCCAGGGATTATGAGATCAGGATGCCCAAGGCGGCCAGGAAAACGGCCCTGTGCAAGGCCCTCAGCATGAAACTTGCCGACGACGAGATCATAGTACTCGACAAGATACCTGTTGCTAATCCAAAGACCAAAGAGATGGTAAAGATAATTGAGGACCTAGGACTTACCGGCCAGTCAGTGCTGCTGGTACTTTCAGGCGCGGACAACAACGTCCTTCTGTCGGTCAGGAATATCCCGGCCGTCAAAGTAGTCCAGGTTTCCGATCTTAATGCTTACCAGGTGGCGGCCTTCAATAAGCTCGTATTTACGGAAGAAGCCATCAAGAAAGTGGCATCAGAGGAGGCCAGGGCCTGATGAAGATAATTTACGATGTAATAAAAAAACCTCTCTTTACCGAAAAAGGCATGGAGATAAAAGAGAGGGAGAACAAGATACTTATACAGGTGGCCTCTGAAGCCAACAAGCATGAGATCAGGCAGGCCATGGAGGAGATATTCAAGGTCAAGGTCGAGAAGGTGGCGACTGTCAGTATAAAAGGCAAGCTTAAGAGGCACGGGAAGTCTATCGGCAGAAGGTCCGACAAGAAAAAGGCCATCGTGACGCTGAAGAAGGGCGAAAAACTCGATTTCGTAGAGGGTGTATAAATGGGTATAAGAAAATATAAGCCAACATCACCGGGACGCAGGTTTCAGAGCGCATCAGACCATAAGGACATAACATGCGACACGCCTCACAAGGCGTTGACGAAACCGGCCAAGAAGACCGGAGGCAGGAACTGCTATGGCAGGGTTACCGCATGGCAAAGAGGTGGCGGCAACAGGAATCTTTTAAGGATTATAGATTTCAAGAGGGACAAGATAGGGATACCGGCCACGGTCAAGACCATTGAGTACGATCCCAACAGGTCGGCAAGGATAGCTTTGCTTGCTTATAAGGACGGCGAGATCCGCTATATAATCGCTCCCGAGGGCCTCAATGTCGGCGATGTGCTTATGTCAGGCTCCGCTGCCGAGATCAAGCCCGGGAATACGCTGCCGATAAAGGACATCCCGCTTGGTACGGTGATACACAATCTCGAACTCAAGCCCGGAGCTGGCGCCAAACTTATCAGGAGTGCAGGCGGCGCTGCGCAGCTGGTTGCCAAAGAGGGCCCTTACGCACAGATAAAGATGCCGTCAGGCGAGGTCAGGAAGATAATGACCGACTGCATGGCGACCATAGGGCAGGTAAGCAATGTACAGCACGAAAACATCTCTTACGGAAAGGCCGGCAGGAGAAGATATCTTGGCTGGAGACCCCATGTAAGAGGTGTTGCCATGAACCCTGTTGACCATCCCCTGGGCGGTGGAGAAGGAAAGGCCTCTGGCGGACGTCCGGCTTGCACACCCTGGGGTGTGCCTGAGGGAATCAGGACCAGGAATAACAAGAGAACCGATACATTTATCGTCAAAAGGCGAAGCAAATAGGAGGAGTACGTGCCAAGATCCTTAAAAAAAGGCCCATTTTTCGAGCCGAAACTGATGAAGAAGGTCCAGGCTATGATTACAGCGGGCGACAAAAAAATGATCAAGACATGGTCGCGAAGGTCCACCATTCTTCCCGAGTTTATCGGGTTCACCTTTGCAGTCCATAACGGGAAAAAGTTCATACCGGTCTATGTGACCGAAAATATGGTAGGACATAAACTGGGCGAGTTTTCTCCGACACGTACTTTCAGGGGCCATTCCGGTTCTGACAAGGGCGGCGGAGGGAAAGGCTAATGGAAATGGAAGCTAAAGCAATACATAAATATGCTCATATAACTCCCAGGAAGGCGAGAAGGGTCATTGATCTGATCAGGGGAAAACAGGCCTCGGCGGCCATTGTCTCCCTCAGGTACATGCCCTACAGGGGAGCAAAGGTGATCGAAAAGGTGCTCAGGTCTGCAATGGCCAATGCCGAGCAGAAGAATGCCCATCTCGACATCGACAAGCTGAAGGTCAAAGAGGCCTTTGCGGACCAGGGTCCGTCCATGAAGCGTGTGGAGCCGAGGGCCCAGGGCAAAGGCAACATGATCAAGAAAAGGACCAGCCATATAACGATTGTGGTTTCGGAGGAATAGTATGGCAGTGATTATTATCCATAAAGATAGAATTTACGGACGGGGGTGTTGACTTGGGGCAGAAGACGATTCCAATAGGTAACAGACTGGGCATAACGCGCACATGGGATTCGCGCTGGTTCCTCAAGAAGGGATACGCAAAGCAGCTCCTCGAGGACCTGAATGTCCGTAAAATGATAAAAGAAAAACTCGCGCATGCCGGCGTAGCCAAGGTCGAGATCGAACGGCCGGGCCAGAAGCTTAAGGTCATCATACATACTGCAAGACCGGGAATCATCATCGGCAAGAAGGGCGCGGAAGTCGAGAAGCTGAAGAAGGAAGTTGAGGAATATACCGGCAAACAGGTTGCCATAGATATAAAAGAGGTCAGGAAGCCCGAACTGGACGCGCAGCTCGTGTCAGAGAATATAGCGCTCCAGCTCGAAAAGAGGGTAGCCTTCAGGCGCGCTCTCAAGAGGGCGGTCTCTTCAGGCATGAGATTCGGAGCACTCGGCATCAAGGTGCAGTGCTCTGGCAGGCTTGCCGGGGCCGAAATAGCCAGGACCGAATGGTACAGGGAAGGCCGCGTTCCTTTGGGCACTTTCAGGGCCAATGTTGAGTACGGTTTTGCCGAGGCAATGACGACATATGGAAAGATCGGCGTAAAAGTCTGGATATACCACGGAGATGTGCTGCCCGACAGGGTGAGCGCCTCTTCAGCAGGAGAGTGAAATGTTAGCACCAAAGAAAGTTAAATACAGAAAAACAATGAAGGGCAACATGAGGGGCAAGGCCTACAGGGGCTCCGAGGTTTCCTTTGGCGAGTTCGGATTAAAGGCGCTCGAACCGGGCTGGGTGACCAGCCGTCAGATAGAGGCCGCCAGAATAGCGATCACAAGGCATGCCAAGAAAGGCTGCAAGGTATGGATACGCATATTCCCTGACAAGCCGATCACCAGGAAACCTGCAGAGACGAGAATGGGCAAAGGCAAGGGCAACCCCGAGTTTTGGGTCGCCGTGGTAAAGCCGGGCAGGATAATGTACGAGGTGTCGGGCATAAGCGAGCAGCTTGCCAAGGAAGCATTCAACCTTGCCACAAAGAAGCTCTCAATAGGCACCATATTTGCCAAACGCCAGGAGGTTGCGCTATGAAGACATCCGAGATGAGGGCGCTCTCCATTGATGAACTGAAACAGAAGGAAATGGATTTCAGGAAAGAGCTGTTCGGCCTCAGGTTTCAGCTTTCAAAGGGTGAACTCGAGAATAACATGAGGGTTAACGCTGTCCGCAAGGACATTGCAAAGATGCTCACGGTCATCACAGAAAAAGAAAGGGCTGTGGCTGCAGCGGCTCCAAAGAGGGGTAAGGGAAATGCCTAAGAAGGTATATTCAGGTAAGGTCGTTAGCGACAAGATGGACAAGACCGTTGTCGTGGCGGTGACAAGGACATTCCAGCACCCGCTCTACAAAAAGACGGTCAAGAAGATCACCAAATTCAAGGCCCATGACGAGGCCAACAAGTGCAAGGCCGGAGACACTGTGCAGATCATAGAGTGCAGGCCGGTGAGCAAGGACAAGAGGTGGGAAGTTATCAAAATCATGGAAAGCGGGGTATAGACAGCCATGATACAGACACAGACAATACTTGAGGTTGCCGACAATTCCGGCGCCAAGAGGGTTATGTGCATAAGGGTCCTCGGGGGATCGAGGAGAAGATACGCCAGGCTTGGAGATATCGTTGTGGTCGCTGTTAAGGAGGCCCTTCCTGACGGCAACGTCAAGAAAGGCACCGTGCAGAAGGGCGTTATCGTCAGGACCAAGAAAGAGACGAGAAGGCCTGACGGATCATATATCAGGTTCGATCAGAATGCCGTGGTGCTCATCAATGCGGCGATGGAGCCCATAGGAACTAGAATATTTGGTCCCGTTGCGAGGGAACTGAGATGGAAAGAATTCATGAAGATCATCTCTCTCGCGCCGGAAGTGATATAACGGGAGGCTAATGTGGGTTTGAGGATAAAAAAAGGAGACACGGCGGTAGTCATTACCGGCAAGAACAAGGGCGCCAAAGGGCGCGTACTTACGGTGATGCCCGAGGACCAGAGGGTCATAGTCGAGGGCGTCAATATGATAAAGAAGCACCAGAAGCCGAACAAGAAATTCCAGCAGGGCGGCATTATCGAGAAGGAAGGCCCTCTGCATATATCTAATACCATGCTTGTCTGCCCGAAATGCAACAAGCCGACGAGGATAGGGGTTGCGGTCCTTGCAGGCGGAAAAAAGCAGAGGAGCTGCAAGAAATGCAAGGAGGTCATTGAGTAGGCATGGCGAGGCTCAGAGACAAATATAACAAGGACATTATGCCTTCGATGACGAAGGCGTTCGGATACAAGAATGTAATGCAGGTGCCCAAGATCAACAAGGTGGTTGTGCATGTTACCCTCGGAGAGGCAACCCAGAACATCAAGGTGCTGGAAGCCGCGGAAAAGGAACTTGCCGTAATCACCGGGCAGAAGGCGCTTGTTACCAAGTCGAAAAAGGCGATAGCCGGATTCAAGCTCAAGCAGGATGTGCCGCTGGGCTGCAAGGTCACCCTGCGCGGTGACAGGATGTACGAATTTCTGGACAGGCTTATCAGCGTCTCTCTGCCCAGAATACGCGATTTCAGGGGACTCTCGACCAAGTCTTTTGATGGAAGAGGCAACTTTTCATTCGGTCTCAAGGAGCAGTACATATTCCCCGAGATCGATTATGACAAGGTGGAACTGGTCCATGGTCTGGATGTGACAATCTGCACCACGGCAAAAACGGACGAAGAGAGCAGGGCGCTGTTGAAAGAATTCGGCATGCCCTTCAGGCGATAAGGAGGACTTTGTGGCAAAAACATGCCTTATAATTAAAAGCAAAAGGACGCCCAAGTTTGCCGTACGGGCTTATAACAGGTGCAACGTATGCGGCAGGCCGAGGGCTTTTATAAGAAAATTCGGTGTCTGTAGAATTTGCTTCCGCAATCTCTCCCTCAGGGGACAGGTTCCGGGCGTAACAAAATCAAGCTGGTAGAGGTGTTTGAATGCTGACGGATCCAATAGCTGACATGTTGACACGGATCAGGAATTCGGTCCTGATCAAGGCTGAGAAGGTAGATATCCCGGCGTCGCGCCTTAAGGTCGAGATTGCCAAGATAATGAAGGAAGAGGGATTTATAAAATCATACAAGATTATAAAGGACAAGAAACAGGGGGTCTTGAGGGTCACGCTCAAGTATGCGCAGGACAACAAGCCCATTGTTGAAGGCCTGAAGAGGATCAGCAAACCCGGCAGGAGGGTGTATGTAGGAAAGGGCGAAGTGCCGAGCGTAATGAGCGGCATGGGGATCGCCGTTGTTACTACTCCCAAGGGAATACTGACCGACAAGGCCTGCCGGCGCGAAGGCGTTGGCGGCGAAGTCCTTTGCTATATTTGGTAAGGAGACGGAGATGTCAAGGATCGGCAAGAAAACTATAGATTTACCGCAGGCGGTGACCGTCGACATAAAGGACAGCCTTGTCAAGGTAAAGGGGCCAAAGGGTGAACTTAAATATGATTTCCCCTATGGCGTTACAGTTGCTGTTGACAGCGGCAAGGTCATTGTTGAGAGGCTCAGCGACCTCAAGAAGGACAGGGAGCTGCATGGCCTGGTAAGGAGCCTTATCGCTAACATGGTCACAGGTGTTTCGCAGGGTTATAAGCGGGACCTCGAAATAAAAGGTGTCGGATACAGGGCGCAGGCAAAGGGCAACAAGATAGCCTTTACCCTTGGATACTCGCATGCCATTGAATATGAACTTCCTGCGGGCGTGACTGCGGTGACAGATGACAAGATGACGGCAATCTCCCTGACAGGTATCGAAAAACAGCTTCTGGGACAGGTTGCGGCCAATATAAGGAAGCTCAGGAAGCCTGATGTATACAAGGGTAAGGGTGTCAGGTATGCCGGAGAGCGCATCAAACTCAAGGCCGGAAAGACTGGCAAGAAGTAATGGGGAGGACCGGTAAGTGATTGGAAAGAAGATAGGCAAACAGAGAAGGCATGAGCGGATAAGAAAGAGGGTCACCGGCACCACTGAGAGACCCAGACTCTGTGTATACAGGAGCCTTAATAACGTTTACGCGCAGTTAATTGACGACACCAAAGGGGCAACCCTCATGGCGGCATCGACTCTTGAAAAAGACCTTAAGGCCGAAAAAGGACATAAGGGCAATATAGAGGCAGCGAAGAAGGTCGGCGTGCTTTTGGCCAAGAAGGCAACAGCTGCTGGCATCAAGCAGGTAGTATTCGACCGCAGCGGCTACAGGTACCATGGTTCGATAAAGGCCCTGGCCGAAGGATCGAGAGAAGGCGGGCTCGAATTTTAGATTTAAGGTTTCTGATTTTGGAATTATAAATCTGATGTCAGTCATGAAAACGCAGGAGGTAGGGTGAAGACGGAACGGATAGAAGCTGAGGGGCTTACACTTAAGGACAAGGTTGTTTATATAAACAGGGTTGCAAAGGTTGTCAAAGGCGGAAGGCGTTTTTCATTCAGCGCCCTGGTAGTTGTGGGCGATGAAGGCGGTATTGTCGGTATCGGCAAAGGAAAGGCCTCCGAAGTCCCCGAAGCGATCAGAAAGGCCGTTGAACAGGCAAAAAAGAGGCTTATCCGGTTTCCCCTCAAGGACGGCACACTTACTCACCGGGTGATCGGCAAATACGGTTCCAACTCCGTTGTCATGAACCCTGCCCGAAAAGGCACGGGATTGATCGCCGGCGGTGCGGTCAGAGCGGTGTTCGAAGTTGCAGGAGTGCAGGATGTTGTGGCCAAATCCCTCGGCGGACATAATCCATTCAATTCTGTCAAAGCTACGCTTGACGGCCTCTGCAGTCTCAAGGACCCTGACACAGTACTCAAATTAAGGGGCAAGGCTGAAGAAGATACCGCGGCGGAAGAGACTGCACAATAGCGGACCAGGAGGAATAAGCTTTTATGAAGATACAGGACATAATGCCGGGAGCGGGAAGTACAAAGAAGTCCAAGCGCGTCGGGCGCGGCATGGGCTCTGGCCACGGAAAGACCTCGACCAAAGGACATAAGGGCCAGAAGGCAAGGTCCGGCGGCACTAAGGGACCGTCTTTTGAGGGCGGCCAGACACCTCTCCAGAGGAGGCTCCCCAAGAGAGGCTTTTCGAATTACCCGTTCAAGGTCGAATATGCGGTGCTTAACCTCAGCGATCTCGAGAAGCTCACGGGCGTTGACGTGATTACACCCGAAATACTGCTTGAGAAGAACATGGTAAAGAACCCCAAGTTCGGCATAAAGATACTGGGCGGCGGTACTATCAGCAGGCCCGTTACGGTTGAGGCCCACGCCTTCAGCGATTCGGCAGTCGAAAAGATCAAGGCTGCCGGCGGCAAGGCAGAGGTAATCTGACATTGGGCTGGCTAAATAGCATACGCAATATATTCAAGATTCCCGAGCTGAAGAACAGGGTGCTCTTTACACTCGCCATGCTCGCCATCTACAGGATCAGCGCACATATACCGACGCCGGGAATCAACGGCGCCGAGTTGAGCAAATTCCTTATGGCAAAGGGCGGGGCGATGATGGGCTTTTTCGACCTCTTTTCAGGAGGCGCCCTTTCACAGATGACCATTATGGCGCTGGGCATCATGCCTTATATCAGCGCATCCATTATATTTCAGCTCCTGACCGTGGTAATCCCGGCCCTTGGCAGGCTTGCCAAGGAAGGTGACGCGGGCAGAAAGAAGATTGTTCAATATACCAGGTATGCGACTGTCGCAATCTCCGCGGTTCAGGGTCTCGGCATAGCCGTGGGTCTTGAGGGCATGGGCGGAGGCGCATTCATTGAGACGCCGGGTTGGGGCTTCAGGCTGCTCACGATGATAACACTGACATCAGGCACCGCATTCCTTATGTGGCTTGGAGAGCAGATTACCGAGAGAGGTATAGGAAACGGCATCTCGCTCATAATTTTTGCGGGTATCGTAGCCAGATTCCCCGCGGCCATTGTTCAGACCATAAGCCTTGTAAGGGCGGGTGAACTTTCGCTGATCGTGCTTATTCTTCTCGTAGTTGTCATGATAGCTGTTGTTGCGGGCATCATCTTTATCGAGAGGGGCCAGAGGAAGATCCCGGTCCAGTATGCAAAGCGGGTTGTAGGCAAAAAGATGTTCGGAGGACAGACCACACACCTGCCGTTGAAGATAAATACAGCGGGCGTTATCCCGCCGATATTTGCGTCGTCCATAATTATGTTCCCTGCTACCATCGCGGGTTTCATAGCGATACCGTGGGTGCAGGAGATTGCGCATGAATTGTCCTTCGGGTCAGTGCTTCACTCCATCATTTATGTGAGTCTGATATTCTTCTTTGCATATTTCTATACGGCAGTCATCTTTAATCCGGTTGATATAGCGGAGAATCTGCAGAAGCATGGCGGATTTATACCCGGTATACGCCCCGGAACAAAGACCTCAGAATATATTTACCGGGTGCTTACGAGGCTCACTTTTGTAGGCGCGCTATATCTCTCTTTCGTATGTATTATTCCGGAGATATTGATAACCAAGTTCAATGTACCTTTTTATTTTGGGGGCACTTCGCTGCTCATAGCGGTCGGTGTTGCGCTCGATACAGTCTCCCAGATAGAATCCCATTTGGTCACCAGGTCATATGAGGGTTTTCTCAAGAGGGGAAGGGTTAAAGGGAGAAGGGGATAGTCTTATTATCCTCCCGGCGTGATTATACTAAAATCACAGGCGGAATTGAAAAAAATGTCGGGGGCATGCCGCATAGTTGCGGAGATCCTCGAGGGGCTCAAGTCCCATGTCGCAGACGGGATAACAACCGCTGATATTGAGGCCTTTGTCGATGAAGGGCTTCGGAAGCGGGGAGCGGTGGCCGCCTTCAGGGGCTACAGGGGTTTTCCCTCGAGTGTATGTGTCTCTGTAAACGAGCAGGTTATACACGGCATACCGTCCGGTTCCGCAAGGATAAAAAACGGCGATATAGTCAGCATAGATTTAGGGGCCGTGTTTGAAGGTTTTTTTGGCGATGCTGCCATAACAGTCCCGGTAGGCAACATAAGCCAGCAGGCGCGGCGGCTGATGGAAGTAACTGAGCAGTCGCTGCAATACGGCATTGAGATGGTGGTAGAGGGCAACAGGATAGGGGACATATCGTCCGCCATCCAGAAGCATGTCGAAGCCAACGGATATTCGGTTGTCAGGGCCTTTGTAGGGCATGGGATAGGACGGTCGCTTCATGAAGACCCGGCTGTTCCAAATTTCGGCAAACCGGGGCAGGGTCCCAGGCTTAAGGAAGGGATGACGCTGGCCATAGAACCGATGGTAAACGCAGGCGGGTGCGATGTGAGGATACTTGCTGATGACTGGACTGCTGTTACAACTGACGGATCGCTCTCGGCGCACTTTGAGCATACGGTGGCTGTAACGAAAAAGGGTCCTAAAATCTTGACTAAATAGGGGAAAACAGCTAAACTAACTGTTTAATTATGGCAAAAGAAGAGAATATAGAAGTCCAGGGAACAATAGTAGAACCGCTGCCTAACGCTATGTTCAGAGTGGCACTTGAGAATGGCCAGATTATACTTGCCTACGTTTCAGGCAAGATGAGGATGCACTTTATAAAGATATTGCCCGGCGACAAGGTTACGGTCGAGCTTTCGCCATACGATCTTACAAAGGGGCGTATTACGTACCGGTTCAAATAATTGAGCTTGAGGCAGCTGCAGGTGCTGTTTTTTGCTTTTGTAATGAGGAGGATGGATGAAGGTCAGGCCTTCTGTAAAAGCGATCTGCCCGAAATGCAAGATCGTAAGGAGAAAAGGCGTAATCAGGGTGCTTTGTGAGAATCCGAGGCACAAGCAGAGGCAGGGATAACCTGCGTCCTTGTTTTTTGGCGAAAAGGGACGGGGGATTGTCAGGTAAAGAATATCATATGGATAAAGGAGCTTTTTTATGGCGAGAATAGCCGGGGTTGATCTTCCCAAAAACGAACGGGTCGAAATAGGGCTCACGCGCATCTTTGGCATCGGCAGATCGATGTCGGTAAAGATACTCGAAGAGACGGGCGTAAATCCGGACACGAGGGTCAAGAACCTCACAGATGCAGATGTCCTTAAGATAAGGAATGTTATCGAGAAGGATCAAAAGGTGGAGGGCGACCTCAGGCGAGAGATCGCTATGAACATCAAACGGCTTATGGATATCGGCTCATACCGCGGAGCAAGACACAAGGCCCATCTTCCCTCCAGGGGACAGAGGACCCGTACAAACGCAAGAACACGCAAGGGTCCGCGGAAGCTCGTTGTGAAGAAAAAGTAAGGGAGGGGTCAACTTTAATATGGCTCAGAAGAAACGCGTCGGAAAAAAAGTAAAGAAAAATATACCCAGTGGAGCTGCGCACATCCAGACCACATTCAACAATACGATAGTTTCCATAACTGATCAGAATGGCAACGTCGTAGCATGGTCAAGCGCAGGAAGCCTGGGTTTCAAGGGATCGAGGAAGGGCACACCGTTTGCAGCCCAGATGGCCTCTGAGTCCGCTGCCAAGAAGGCCATGGAAATGGGCCTGAAGCACGTTGACGTATTCGTCAAGGGCCCCGGCGCCGGACGCGAAACCGCCATACGCGCCCTGCAGGCGACCGGACTTGAGATCACTCTTATAAAGGACGTCACTCCTGTGCCGCATAACGGCTGCAGGCCGCCTAAGAGGAGGAGGGTGTAATGGCACGTTATACCGGTCCTTTATGCAGGCTTTGCCGCAGGGAGGGCGAAAAGCTCTTTCTTAAAGGCACAAGGTGTTACACGGAAAAATGCGGTATTGAGAGAAGGAAATACGCGCCGGGCCAGCATGGCCAGGGCAGGGGAAAACTTTCTGATTACGGCATACAGCTCAGGGAAAAGCAGAAAGTCAGAAGGATTTACGGCATCATGGAACGCCAGTTCAGGCTATATTTCGAGAGGGCGTCCAGGATGAAGGGAGTAACCGGTGAGATACTGCTTCAGCTGCTCGAAAGAAGGCTGGATGCCTCGGTTTACAGAATGGGGTTTGCAGCTAACAGGAGAGAGGCCCGTCAGCTCGTAAACCACGGACATTTTAAGGTCAATGGCCGCAGCGTTGATATACCGTCATTCCTGCTCAAGCCGGGCGATGTGGTTGAGGTCCGGGAAACCAGCAAGGAATGTTCGACCATTACCGAGAGTCTTGCGATTGCAGAACACAGGGGCCTGCCCGCATGGATAGAATTTGAAGCCAAGGCGGTCAAGGGCACTTTTGTAAGGATACCCAGCCGCGACGAGATACAGCTGCCGGTGCAGGAGCAGCTGATTGTGGAACTTTATTCCAAGTAAGCACGTAATTTCGGACGCCGTCCGCAATGGCCGGCATTCACGGTATAGATTGGAAAAATTTTTTAAGGCATAGGAGGCCTTACGATGGACCTTGTAAAAAGGGGCTTTCAGTTGCCCAAGAAGATCAACTTCGACGCTGAAACACGGACCGATTCGTACGGAAAACTCGTTGTAGAGCCGTTGGAGCGTGGTTTTGGCATGACGATAGGCAACTCATTGCGCAGGATACTGCTCTCTTCTATTGAAGGGGCCGCGGTGACCGGCGTAAGGATAGCCGGCGTCCTGCATGAATTTTCAGCGATCAAAGGCGTAAAGGAAGATGTTGTAGACGTTATTCTTAACATAAAGAAACTCAGGCTCAAGGCCCATGGCGATGAGACACGCACTATCACCATTAATGTTAAAGGCCCGAGCGTTGTAACGGGCGCCGACATACAGACCGACCAGGGCGTTGAGGTGCTTAATAAGGAGCATTACATAGCCACGGTTGACTCTAATGTGCGGCTTGAGATGGAGATGCTTGTCAGAAACGGCAAGGGCTACTATCCGTCAGAGCAGAACAAGGAAGAGGGACTGCCGGTTGACATGATTGCGGTGGATTCGGCTTTCAGCCCGATAAAGAGGGTGAATTTCAACGTCGAGAAAGCGAGGGTCGGAAGGTCTACAGACTACGACAGGCTCGTAATGGAGGTATGGACGGACGGCGGCATCACCCCGGAAAAAGCGATTACCGACGCTGCTTCAATTCTGATGGAGCATCTTGACCTGTTTATTTTTGTGGATGAGTCTGACGAGTCGGGTGACTCGGCAGGGGCTTCCGGCAAGACTTCGCTGATAGGCCTCGATAATGAGAATCTTAACAAGAACATAGACGAACTCGAGCTTTCAGTGCGCGCCTACAACTGCCTGAAAAATGCGAATATTAAATCAATAGCCGAACTTGTTCAAAAGACCGAAAACGAGATGCTCAGGACAAAGAATTTCGGGCGCAGGTCATTAAACGAGATAAAGGACATCCTGGGTACCATGGGTTTGCATCTGGGAATGAGGTTCGACACGGCACCCAAGGGAGGTAAGGACAGCAATGCGTCATAAGGTTGCAGGAAGGCTATTCGGGAGAACGGCCAACCAGAGAAAGGCGTTACTGAGGGGGCTGGTGGTCTCTCTCTTCGAGTATCAGAGGATAGAAACGACAGTAGCAAAGGCAAAGGCCATTAAGGCGATGGCTGAAAAGCTCGTCACCTTCGGCAAGAGGGGAGACCTTCATGCCAAAAGGATGGTCATGTCCTATATTCCCAACAGGGCTGTTGTTGCCAAGCTGTTCGCAGAGATCGCGCCGCGTTTTGCGGACCGGAACGGCGGGTACCTGAGGATCGTGCATACCAGGCAGAGGGTCAATGACCGCGCGCCTATGGCTATAATTGAGTTTATAGATTATGAGAGCATAAGGCCGAAGACCGCAAAGAAAGATGGCGAGAAAGAGGCTGATGTAAAGGCAGATAAGAAAGCCGCCGAAAAGAAAACTGTCGAAAAGAAGGCTGCTGAGAAGAAACCTGCCGAGAAAAAGACGGCCGAGAAGAAACCTGCAGCGGAGAAGAAGGCCGCCCCGAAAGCCTCTGAGGACAAGCCGAAGAAGGCTGCTCCAAAGGCAAAGAAAGAGGGCGCAGAAAAAACCGCCGCGAAACCCGCAGCAAAAAAGAACGCCAAAAAGGCGGAGTAGTATCTATATAAGCATAACTGATGAAACGGGGGTTCTTATGAATCCCCGTTTTTTGTTGCAGTTCCCAAGTCCCGGGCTGTAAAGAGGTTGTTTTGCCCCGGACAACCGACATTATTCTGTAATTAGTAGGCGGCCACTTAAGAAAATCCGGAAAATGCCGATTAAGTATATGATAATCCTGACTGCAGTCCCACACATGTAGGGGTAAGTGCCGCGGGAACAGCCAAAAAATTATAATAGCTTGATTTGTTGGTATTATTTAATTAGTTTTGTGAGTTGGTTGTAAGTGGGGGAATGCTCATTTCAGAATAGCCTGGACGCTCAGCCGGCTGACAATAAATCATAAAATATGCATTACGATAGCATGGAGGGGATTACAATGAAAAAATGGTTCAGAACAGACAGTTTCGGCAGCAAGATATATTTATTGATAGTGATGTCCATAGTTGCGGTCATTTTGACAGTGTCCTTTTCCTATATAATTGCGGTGCGGGAAATTGAGTCCCTGATGACAGAAGATATCAACTCAGTTGCCGACACGCTCCAGAGCAACCTGCTATATCTCGCCTCCGTTCAGCCAAATGCCATAAATGATGAAAATTTCAAAAAAAGCATGAACAGCATCAAGATAGGCAAGAGCGGTTATATCTACATAATTAATGAAGAAGGCGTAATGGCAACGCATCCTGTCATTCAGGGGAAAAATCAGGGCAACCTTGCTCATAACCACTATATAATCACACATAAGGAAGGCGGAACTCTCTCATTCATAGCCGGCAGCACTGGACAGGATAAAGTCGTCGCGTACAGGTATATTGAACCGTGGAAAGTCTGGGTCGTACCCGGAGTAAACAAGGATGATTATCTCAACCGGTTGAAGGAGACATTCCTGAAAGTTAACCTGCTGTTTGCCGTGGTACTGATTGTAATATTTGCCCTGGTCGCAAATATCATTATACGCAAGCTCCTGAAACAGCTGGGAGGCGAACCCGCTGTAATCGCAGAAATAGCAGAAAAGATTGCCGCAGGCGACCTGACCATGCAGGTTGATAAGCATGGGAAAGAAGCGACAGGGGTTTTTGCGGCAATGAACAGGATGACGGTGAAATTAAAGTCTATTGTCACTGATGTTAAATCCGCATCTGACAGCGTTGCCTCGGGCAGCGAGCAGTTAAGCGCGAGTTCTGTAGAGATAACCAGGACAATGAATGATCAGGCAAACCGCTCATCCCAGATTGCTACTGCTGCCGAAGAAATGGCACAGACAGTCATTGACATCGCTAGGAATGCCTCCAACATTGCCAATTCATCGTCCGAGACCGCCGGCATTGCGAAAAAGGGCTCGGAAATTGTGGATAAATCCGTTGCCGAGTCGAAAACCATTGTAGAGACTGTAAACGCATCAGCTCACGTAATGCAGTCTCTTGGAGAAAAGTCCAAACAGATCGGTGAGATTGTGGATGTGATCAACGATATTGCAGATCAGACCAACCTGCTTGCCCTAAATGCCGCCATTGAGGCTGCCAGGGCAGGGGAACAGGGACGCGGCTTCGCTGTTGTTGCTGACGAAGTAAGAAAGCTGGCAGAAAGGACCGCAAAAGCGACTGCGGAAATAAGCCAGATGATCGGTTCCATACAGGGTGAAGTCGGCAGTGCTGTTGAAGCGATGAATCATACGAATGAAAAGGTCAATGTGGGGCTGCAGTACTCTGTGGAAGCAGGGGAGCAGCTTAAGACTATTGTTCAGAGCGTCACGGCCCTTCAGAATCTTGTCCAGCAGATTGCTACAGCAACAGAGGAGATGTCGACAACGTCAGAGGCCATCAGCGGCGACATTCAGGCCGTTGCGGGCGGCGCGAGGGAGATATTGGGAGGTTCCGACCAGATTGCCCAGTCCTCGTCCGAACTGGCACGACTGGCAGGCTCCCTGAAGGTGATTGTGCAGCAGTTCAAAGTGTAAATCAAAGTCGGCATATGGCAATTTCACGGGGTACCGATGCCCCGGCAATAAATCTACAGGGTCACTTTAGGGGGCTAGATGAGAATGTTCAGGCTTGACAGCTTCAATAGCAGGATATCCATGCTTATGATAGGTGGATGCATATCTGTAGCTTTATTGGTAGGGGCAATAGCCCTTTCGCAAAATTACAAGATTTATAACCAGTCAATGGATGAACTCAGGAAAACCCTGTATTCCGACTTTGACACACTGGCCAAAAGTGAGGTGCAGACGGCTGCGGCGATGCTGCAGGGCATCTATGAGAGGCACCAGGCCGGAGAATTAACGCTCGAACAGGCCAAAAAAACGGGAGCCACTCTTCTCACTACACTTAAATATGGTGATGACGGATACATCCTGGCTTATACGATGGAAGGTATCAGCATCGCGCATCCCGTTGCCAAGAACATAGGCACTAACCGGTACGACAACCAGGATGTAAAAGGCAATTATATAGTGCGGGATTTTATCAAGACGGGCGCAAACCCTGACGGAGGGTACACTGTCAACTGGGCACTCAAGTACCGGCAGGGCGAGGCGGGCGTGCCTTTCCAAAAAAGAAACTACGTTCTGCTATTCAAGCCTTTCAACTGGGTCATCGTTTCGGGCAATTTTATTGACAGCATGGAGGCTGTCATCATGAATGAAGAACAAAGGTTCAGGGACAATTTCATAAATAGCATATATTGGCTTTTGGCCCTGACGTTTGTCTGTGTCCTGATAGCGGTGCTGGTTTCGGGCATTGTTACAAAAAAGCTTTTAAAGCATTTGGGGGGCGAGCCCGCTGTTATCGCGGAAATTGCCGGAAAGATAGCTGAAGGGGATTTGACCATGCATGTTGAAAGGCATGGTGAAGAAGCAACCGGAGCTTTTGCGGCAATGAACAGGATGACCGTAAAATTAAAGGGTATTGTTACTGAGGTCAAATCCGCATCGGAGAGCGTCGCATCCGGGAGCGAAGAGTTAAGCGCAAGTTCCGAACAGATAACCCGCAATATGAACTCGCAGTCTGGTCGGGCAGCGCAGATCGCGACCAGCTCGGAAGAACTGTCGCAGACCGTTATAGATATTGCGAAGAATGCTTCCAATATAGCAGTTTCAGCCAATGAAACCGCGGCTATTGCTCAAAAAGGGGCGGCTGTAGTAAACAAGTCAGTCGAAGAATCGAAGGCCATCGCCGTTACTGTGGACCACTCGTCCAAGGTCATCCAGACCTTAGGCGAACGTTCCAAACAGATAGGTGATATTGTTGCCGTGATAAACGATATTGCCGACCAGACCAATCTTCTTGCTCTGAATGCTGCGATAGAGGCGGCCAGGGCAGGTGAACAGGGGCGCGGATTTGCTGTAGTGGCTGATGAAGTCAGAAAGCTTGCCGAGAGGACCGCCAAGGCGACCTCAGAAATCGGCGGTATGATCGGGTCCATTCAGAGTGAAGTTGGCAATGCAGTGCAGGCTATGGACGACACCACCAAAAAAGTCGAGAATGGATTGAAGTATTCGCGGGATGCGGGAGAGCAGCTCAATGCCATAGTTTCAAGCGTGAACACACTTCAGGGCATGGTGCAGCAGATTGCGACTGCCACGGAAGAGATGTCAACCACTTCCGAGGCCATCAGCGGAGATATTCAGGAGATTGCCAACGGGTCGCGTGACATCTCGGGTGGTTCGGACCAGATAGCCCGGTCGGCCACTGAACTGGCGCGTTTGGCCGGCTCTCTGAAGGTCATTGTGCAGCAGTTCAAAGTATAGTCTGCGCTTTGCTGCGCTTGTTTGCCTGATTTACAATTAGTTTGTTTTGTTGGTAACCTAAATATATAGTTTGGTATAGAAGCCTTATGCTTTTCAGGCCTCATTGGAACGTTGCGCTATAAATGCGGGAGGAGACCGGAAATGACAAAAGACTTAAAAATCAGGACTAAATTATTCATTGGTTTCGGGGTAATGATTTTTTTGACCATTGCAATTGGTCTTACAGCTTTTTTCTCGATATCTGTCTTGAGCAGTAACATAGATGAACTGGGAAACAGAAGAATGCAGCAAGCTGTCACTCTTGGAGATTTGACCGAGAATATTCTCACAGCAACCACTCACCTGCAAAAAGCCTTTATTGCCGAGAACAAAGAGGATTTGGAAAAAGCGATACAGGGCATGTTAGGAACGAGAAAAAACATAACTGAAAATTTTGACAAGTTGAAAGCAAGCATCCAGACCGAAAAAGGGAAAGCTCTTTACCAGGCAATGGTGGACGCCAGAAAACCCAATGCCGAGATGCGGGACCAGATCGTGAAAGCACTTAAGGCCGGGAATAAAAGAGAGGCCCTGCAATTGCTCGATAAATATGACCCCCTGCAGGCCGCCTACATCAAGTCCGTAAACAACCTCGATGCGTTCGTCAAGGAATTGGCGAAGAAAAGCAGTGATGAATCGGCCAGCAATGCGCAGATTAGCAGTATTATCATAATTATCTTCAGCATTTCTGCCTTTGCGGTCGCGATATTAGTGGCCTTCTGGATAATAGGCAGCATCACCAAGCCGCTCAATCAAGCGGTCGAGACGGCCAACGCTATAGCTTCCGGTGATCTCACCGTACGGATCGAAAACACAGGTAAAAATGAAACCGGACAGTTGCTGCTGGCGATGAAGGCAATGGTGGATAAACTAAAGGGTGTAATGGGCGATATCAAGCAGGCGTCTGCGAGCGTTGCCTCAGGCAGCGAAGAGCTGAGCGCGAGTTCCGAAGAAATAACCAGGACAATGACCGATCAGTCCAACCGTTCATCCCAGATAGCGACCGCGGCAGAAGAAATGTCCCAGACCGTCATTGACATTGCAAAAAACGCTTCCAATATTTCCCAATCGTCAGTCGAGACAGCGGAGATAGCGAGAAAAGGCGCCGAGGTTGTCGGGAAATCGGTCAACGAATCCAGGACCATTGTAGAGACCGTAAACGCGTCAGCACATGTGATGCAGTCCCTCGGTGAAAGGTCCAGGCAGATCGGAGATATTGTTGACGTGATCAACGACATCGCCGACCAGACCAATCTGCTCGCCCTTAACGCGGCCATTGAAGCTGCCAGGGCAGGGGAGCAGGGACGCGGGTTCGCTGTTGTTGCGGATGAAGTCAGGAAGCTGGCGGAACGTACCGCAAAAGCGACCGCGGAAATAAGCCAGATGATCGGTTCAATACAAAGCGAAGTCGGAAGCGCTGTAGACGCGATGAGTCATACAAATGAAAAGGTGAACGTGGGATTGCAGTATTCCATTGAGGCCGGGGAGCAGCTCAAATATATTGTTCAGAGCGTCACAGCTCTCCAGAACCTTGTGCAGCAAATTGCGACTGCCACAGAGGAAATGTCAACCACTTCTGAAGCAATCAGCGGAGACATCCAGGCTGTGGCGAATGGCGCAAGCGAGATATCGGGAGGTTCAGACCAGATTGCCCAGTCTTCATCAGAGTTGGCAAGACTGGCAGGGCAGCTTAAAAATATTGTAGACCAGTTTAAGGTATAAGGCCTGAATTCGTCCGCGTCTGGTTCAGGCTGGCGAGGGAAGCGGTACAGGTATTATTCTCATAAAGAAATAAGAAGGGGGATTCCGAAGAATCCTCCTTCTTATTATCCGGCTGTTATATCCAGTTATTGACATCGTTGCATTTGTCGCTGTTTATCCGCTTCTCCAGAAGAGCGGCTTCATATGCATTGCCGGCGCATTCACCAACAATACCGCCCCAGTGGCTGCCGTCTTTTGGCTGGACCAGCACGTCAGGAAACTGGTCCTGCTTGTTGCCGAGGCAGACCCTTGTAGCGTTTGATGCCACTCTCAAACACTCTCCCTCCGAAACCGTGAAGCATTGGCGAAAATACTGTTTTTCCTGGCAGAAGGCAGCCGGCAATTTTTCCTGCATGCCATTAATCCAGGCCTGCTTGCTTATCGTGGTTTCCTGTGCAAATGCAAGTGAAGCCATCGAAAGAACAATCAAAACCATGAAATACCTCATAGTGTTGCCCCCTTTAATATATTTGCTGCATTAGAATCAGCCCGATGGTGAAGCTGTCTTATTCGCCCAGAGCGACAAATTCTTCTTCCAGTTTACCAACATTGGCCCCGTTGCAATAGAGTATCGATTCCAGCCTGATCCTTGCGCTCTTTTCCAAGTGAAGAAAAATCAGCGATCGTTACAGCTTTCCGTTAAGGCCTGCTGTTCACCCGAAAACCTCGGGCCGGTATCAAAAATATATATGTCCAGCAAGGCTTTTGCAGAGGCGAACAGCTCTCTGCTCCTGGTCAGGAGACTGTCATAGAGATTTACGTTACCCGCGTTGAACGCAATAGCGTTGATTCCTTTGTGCCTTGCAATGAAGACTGCCCTGCTGTTGTGAAAATCCTGCGAAATTATGATCATGTCCTGCAGCCCGAATATCTCTTTTGCACGGACTACGGAATCGAGCGTGCGAAGCCCCCTGTAATCACAATAGATCTTCCCTTGGGGGATTCCCGCAGTAATGAGGGCCTCCCGCATTGCAACTGTTTCAACGCATCCCCGGGAATAGTTGTCGCCGCTCGCGAGAAGGTAGTCGACCTTGCCCGCGCGGAAAAGGGCGGCCGCAGCGCTGATGCGGCTGCTGAAGAAAGGATTGAGACGCCCGCCCGATAACTTTTTCGGACAGCCCAGAATAATGCCGACTTTACGATGGGGGATTGCCGAAATATCGGAATAGGTGAGGCCGTCCGTTTCATAGCCGATAAATATGGTCGAGGCCGTCAACAGTGAGCCAAGAACTATGACTGTGGCGGCGGCCCAGATGAATAATTTGCGAATATACGGTATAGCTGTCTGCCTTGATAAAATAAACATGAGTTGTTAATCCAATCTCCTGTCAGCCTTAAAACCATTCCTTCATTTCAGGCTTTTCCTGAAAATATAGTATATCTTTTTTGCACATCCCGTGTATTTATCATTTACAATTATCCTGCTTTTAGTTATTCTTTAAGTAATACAAGGATGATGACAGGAGATATGGTATGAGACTCGAAGTTCTGGACTCTGATAAATGTGTAGGCTGCCAGTGCTGCATGTTCGCATGTACGCGTATTCACAAGGATGTGGGTCTTGCAAAGTCCTGCATTGGCGTCAAATCGGCCGGAGGCATGCAGCATGGTTTCATGCAGACCACCTGCAGGGCCTGCGTGGACCCGCCATGCGCGCGCGCCTGTCCTGAAGATGCCCTTCTGCCCCGAAAGGGAGGGGGCGTAATCCTGAAGACCGAACGATGCACGGGCTGCGGCACCTGCGTCAAGGCCTGCATTGTCGAAGCTGTTTTCTGGGATGAAGACAATAATAAGCCGCTGATCTGCTGGCATTGCGGTTTCTGTGCCAAGCACTGCCCATACGGAGTTATCGGGCTCGTAGAGAGTCAGGAAGGAGGGCAGTCATGATCAAGAATGACACGCTTCGCAATGTGCTTTATGTCGATCTGACACGAAAGAGTTTTCACACCGAAGACCGTTCGGACCTCTTCGACAAATATCTGGGCGGCTCTGGTGTTGCAATCAAACTTCTTGAAGAAGAATGTCCGCAGGGCGCTGATCCGCTCGGGCCTGAAAATCCCATTATCATGGCTGTAGGGCCGCTCACCAGCCTCTATCCGCTCGCGTCCAAGACGGTGGCGATGTTCAAATCACCTCACACTGGTAATCTGGGCGAAAGCCACGCGGGCGGGCGCAGCGCGGTTTCGATCCGCATGGCAGGATATGGGGCCATCGTAATAAAGGGTGCGAGCGAGCGCCCCTGCTATATCTCAATCTCCGGAAACAAGGTTTATTTCAGGGACGCTTCGACCCTGTGGGGAATGGGCAAGAGTGAAAACGTAGGCAAGGTCATAAGGGCAAATGAACCTTCATCAGGACTGCGCACGATCATGCGCATCGGCATAGCGGGAGAAAAGCTGATCCCTTATGCCTGCGTGACAACAGAGACCTATCGTCATTTCGGTCGCCTCGGTCTTGGCGCGGTATTTGGAAGCAAGAAGCTGAAGGCGATAGCGGTTGCCGGCAAGCGTTCTCTTCCGGTTGTCGATAAAAAGCAGTATGGAAAGCTTTACGAATCCATTTTCAGCAGGGCGACCGAATCTCCGGTAATGAAAAAGTATCATGAGATAGGCACGCCGGTCAATGTCATACCGCTTAACGAATCCGGGGGGCTTCCGACGCGCAATCTGCAGTCCGCCCGTTTTGAGCAGGCAGAGATGATCTCGGGCGAGCGTATAGCGCAGCAGTGCCTTGGTAAACGACTGGCCTGCGCGCATTGCCCCGTTGCATGTATTCATATCGCCGCTCTCCGCGAGCCGTATGAAGACGAGCCGTATTTCTACAAAACCTCCATGATAGGTTATGACTATGAACTTATCTTTGCCTGCGGTTCCCTGCTGGGCGGTTCGGATGTATCGGGTATGCTGACCCTGCTGGACAGCATCGAGTCTTACGGCCTTGACAGCATGAGCGCCGGCGTTGTGCTGGCCTGGGCAACAGAGCTCTTTGACAAGGGAGTCATCTCGGAGCGTGAGACGAACGGTGTACGGCTGAGGTGGGGGGATTATGCATCGTATTTGAAGGCGTTGCAGTATATAGTGGAGCAGCCGACCGATTTCTACACTGCTCTCAGCAAAGGGGTCGACCATGCATCGGCCATTTACGGAGGCCAGGAATACGCGCTTGCCTTTGGCGGCAATGAAATGCCGGGCTATCACACAGGCCCTGCCTGCCATATTGGCTATCTTGCCGGGGCCCGCCACAGCCATCTGGATGGCGCCGGATATGCGGTCGACAAGAAGCTCATGGTGAACAAGGCGATGACCCCTGAGGCGGTGGCAGCGGAAGTCATTGCCGAGGAGAGGTGGCGGCAGATACTCTCTTCCCTTGTCATCTGCTTTTTCGCGCGGGACCTTTATACTCCGGAGGTCATTATTGAAGCCCTTAAACTTTCGGGATTTGACTTCAATGAAGACGCTTTGAGAAAGATCGGGGAAGAAATCCATACAGAGAAGTTCCGCTTCAAGATCAGGGAGGGCTTTTCTTTTGATGCCCTGAGGGTCCCGAAGAGGATATTCGAGACCCGGAGTTCGGTGGGGATGCTTGATGAGCAGTTTATCAAAACTGCCATGGAATACGTCAAGAACGAAATCCTCTCAAAGGTCGGCTAACAGTAAGGAGCGGCAGATATTAGTCTGCCGCTCCTTATTAAGCTACGCCGGATAAAGGCGTGGCAGATAAGAGCAAAAGGCAGGTCTGCCGCTGTCCAAATAGGTCCGCGATACCTTAAAATATCCGTTATGATATACCTCGACAATGCCGCGACATCTTTTCCAAAACCGCCCAGGGTAGCGGCAGCAATATGCGGGTTTCTTAATGAAATCGGTGCCAGCCCCGGCCGCTCCGGCCACAGGCTTTCGGTCGAGGCTGCGCGTATTGTCTACGACGCGCGGGAAAAGGTAGCTGAACTGTTTGGGTTTGCAGACGCTTTACGGGTGATTTTCTGCTCTAACGCGACGGAGGGGCTGAATCTGGCGATCATGGGCCTGCTGAAACCCGGCGATCATGTCATAACCTCCAGCATGGAGCATAACTCTGTTATGAGGCCTCTCAGGAGGCAGGAGGCTGCCGGCGTGGAAGTCTCAGTGGCCAGATGTTCTGCATCCGGATTCCTTGATCCGGCAGATGTGAAAAAACTGATAAAGAATAATACCTCTTTGATCGTTATAAATCATGCCTCGAATGTAACTGGCAGCATACTGCCCGTGGGCGAGATCGGGAAAATTGCGAGGGAGCGCGAAATCCTTATGCTGGTGGATGCAGCTCAGACCGGCGGCTGTTATCCGGTTGACCTCGAAAAAGAGTGCATAGACATGCTTGCCTTTACCGGACACAAGAACCTGTGCGGGCCGCCAGGCACGGGCGGTCTTATCATCGGTACCAGGGTGGATACCGGGAAGCTGGCACCCATCATGACGGGCGGCACCGGCAGCAGGTCTGAGCATGAGTATCAGCCAGATTTTCTGCCTGACAGGTATGAAAGCGGAACGCCTAATGCAGCCGGCATCGCCGGTCTTGGCGCAGGGCTTCAGTTCGTTCTTGATTTGGGTGTTGAACGCATAATGGAACATGAACAAATGCTTGCAAAGCGGCTGATAGACGGGCTGAAGGGCATAGAAGGTGCGAGTATTTACGGGGGAGGCGATCCGGAGGAACAGACGGCAACCGTCTCTTTCAACATAGGGGAGATGACTCCCTCAGAAGTTGCTCAGCGGCTGGATGAGGACTACGATATCATGTGCAGGCCCGGTCTCCACTGCGCGCCTTCCGCACATCGGACTATCGGCACCTTCCCTGATGGTGCAGTCAGGTTCAGCATGGGTTATTTCAACACGCCTGACGAGATGGATTCCGCCATTAGTGCCGTTCGCGATCTGGCCCGCAAGTCAGGGCATAAATCAGCCTGATATTTTAACGTGCAGGGCTTTCTTATCAGGGGGTTTGCTGGGCGGCAACGCTCTTTTTCATCGTAAACAGACTGACTACAACGAGAACCGACAGGCTGACCGCGAGCCCGGGATAGAGCGGATCTATACCCTGCGGATAGACGATTTTCCACAAGATGTCAACCAACGGTCCCAGCAATGCTGCGGCAATCCCTGCCTTAGGCGACACCCAGCGCGGGAAAAACATCGCGCCGAGGAGCGGGAAGAGGACAGTACACCCGCGCAGGCCCATGGATAAAAAACTCCAGCCAAGGATAAGCGATCCTGTATTGCCGCTTGCAAAAAAGAGCCCGACCAGGCTGATCAGGACGAGAAAAACGCGCTGGGCCAGAAGGATCTCTTTACCGCTCGCCCTGGAGCGGAAGAACTGCTGGTAGATGTCCTTGGTCAGCATTGTCGAGATGCCGAGTGTAAGGCCGGCCCATCCCCCGACAACGGTGATCATGAGAGTCGCTAACATCACTCCTGCAAGAAGAGGTGGGAAAAATGTCAGGACGAATAACGGCAGCACTTCGCTTGACGGCGTACCCGGAAAGTTGATCCTCATGTAGAGCCCGACCAGTATGCAACCGAGGCCTATTGGTGGGGTCAGGAACGAGGACATCAGCGCCCCCCTGCGTGACTCCCGGGCGTTTTTACCCGAGACAATGGCCTGGATATATGTCTGGCTGGAAAGAACACCTACGATCAGGGAAAATCCGGCGGCGCCATCTATGCCAAATCCCCGTCCGAACAATGAAAACCAGGGAAAGGACGGAAAAGCGGCAGTCAACCCGGAAACACCGCCAACCATTACGTACGCGGTCACCCCGCAGGCGAGGGCAGTTGCACAGAGAAGAATAAGCTTGACGACTCCGGTCAGTCCTGTGCCCCATACTCCTCCAAAGAGTACGTATGCCATCACAAGGAAAAAGCCTATGAGTGCCGCAAGCATAGGGTGTATCGAAGAAAACGAGGTGAGCAGGGCTGAAAAAGCGAGTATCTGGGCGATCACGTTCAGGAAAATGCCGATCGATGTGAATATGCTCGAAATCGGACCTATTGCGGCCCCGTACGTCTTGACCAGATACTGAGGCGCGGTTTCAACAGCACTCTCATACAGACGGCGTGTCATACCGAGCCCAAGGATGACGCATCCGATGCTTGCCCCCAGGGTAAACCACCAGGCGCAGAAACCGAATTGAAAGGCGAGCTGGGCCGTTCCTATGGTGGATGCTCCGCTGACCAGCGTTCCCAGTATGGTGCCGGTTACAATGGGTGCAGTGGCTTTTCGTCCGGCAGTCGAAAAGTCTTCCGCTGTTTTTACTTTACGGCTGGAATACAACCCCACTGCGGTCATGAGGAACATCGTAAGCACTATTCCTATGATATGTTCAGTATTGAGGACCATTTATAGAGTTACCTTTCTGTCTGCCATGATTTTCATAGCAAGTCGTAAAAATTTTGATCGGTCGACCAGGCGGGCCAAGAAAATTTCCGATGCCAAAAATAACTTTTAAGACTACCGCATTCTTAGTCAATAAATCAAAGTATCCATCCGGAACAATAGCCAAGGTCGAACCAAAATGCATGGTTTTTAGCCTTAAATCGTCCTGGCATGGTCCTAAAATTGACAAGAAAGTGTCCCAGATATTAAACTATTAACTTGAAAATAAAGCATAAATTGCATTATCAAGGAGGACACATTGCTTAAATCGTGTGAAGACATATCAGCGACCAGGAAGCGTCTTACCATAGAGATTCCGGTCGATATGATAGAGGCAGAGATCCAGAAAAAACTCATCGAGGCCCAGGCCAAAACCAGGATGCCGGGCTTCAGACCCGGGAAAGCGCCGATGACTATCATCGAGAAAAAGTACGGCAAGGAGATCGAATCCGAGGTCGTGGAGAAGCTGCTGCCCGAAAACTATGTTGCGGCGGTCAAAGAGGCCGGAATAAAGACCATGTCGCGTCCCAAGCTGGAGCAGGAGATCGATTTCAAGAGAAACGAACCGATTGTCCTGAACCTTACCGTGGATGTGAGACCGGTCATAGAAAACTTCGAGTACGAGAATGTCCCGGTGACTGAACTGCCGGTCGAAGTAAAGGAAGACGAGATCGACGTAATCATGAAGGGCATTGCTGCCGAGAAAGGCACCTATGAGGCGGTTGAAGAGGCTGCTGCTGCCGGAGACCTTGTGACAGTGGATTTCAAGACCGATGCCGGAGTCGAAAAAAAGGATGTTGTTATCAAGGTAGGCACCGGACCGTTCCCAAAGGACTTTTTTGATTCTTTCATCGGAAAGAAGAAGGGTGATGACTTTACAGCTGAGGCCGCCTTTGCCGCAGATTCACCTTCCGAGTTTGCCGGAAAGACGGTGAAGTTCGAGCTAAGCATGAAGGAAGTAAAGAGACAGAATATTCCGGCCCTGGACGATGAATTAGCCAAAGATATGGGTGTTGAGAGTCTGGATGCCCTCCGCACGCAGGTTAAGGCCGATGTGACCGCCATGAGAAAGGGCGAGAATGACAGGAAGAAGCAGATAGAGATTATGGAGACGCTGCTTGCCAAATACAGTTTTGAGGCCCCTGAAGAGCTGATGAAGAACGAGCTTGCGAGGCTTATTTCAGACGCAAAGACGATGGGCACAAAGACCGGGACAGACGAAGAGCTTGAGAAAGAGTTCCGTGCCGAGGCCGAGAAGAATGCCAGGATAGCCTGTATCCTCGATATCGTGGGAGAGAAGGAAGGCGTTACGGTATCAGAAGAAGAGATGAAACAGGAGATCTACGGGTTTGCGATGAGATACAACGTCTCGCCCGAGAATATAATCAAATATTATACTTCGAAGGACGGCTCGATCGAAGGCCTCAGAAACGCCATCTTCGACAGGAAGACCATGAAGGTCCTGCTGGAGAAGGCGAAAAAAGAGAAGGAGTAACAATATGAGCTATGTTCCAATAGTAATTGAACAGACCGGCAGGACTGAAAGGGCCTATGATATCTACTCGAGGCTGCTGAAAGACAGGATCATCTTTCTTGGTACCCCTATAGATGACTTTGTAGCCAATGTGGTAATAGCGCAGCTGCTTTTCCTGCAGACCGAAGACCCCGAAAAAGACATACATATATACGTTAACTCTCCAGGTGGCTCCGTGTCGTCGGGTCTTGCCATATACGATACCATGCTCTATGTCAAACCTAATATCTGCACATACTGCATAGGACAGGCGGCCAGCATGGGGGCTTTGCTGCTGAGTGCCGGGACCGCGGGCAAGAGATTTGCGCTTCCCAATTCCCGCGTTATGATCCACCAGCCCATAGGAGGCTTTTACGGCCAGGCTACTGATGTGGAGATCCATGCAAGGGAAATATTGAAGACCAAAGAGCTGCTGAATGAAATCCTTGCCAGGCACACAGGACAGGGCCTCGAAAAGATCAGGATGGACACCGAGAGGGACTATTTCATGTCTGCCGAGGAAGCCAGGCAATATGGCCTGGTGGATGAAGTGATCCACACCATCAAGGAAGCGCCGAAAAAGTAAACGGGTGGATGCGTGGGACGATGACTCATCTGCTCACGCATTCAGATACCATGGAGAAGAATAATGGCCAGGAAGAACAATGATACGGTCCTGAGATGTTCCTTTTGTTCCAAAGGACAGGATGAGGTAAAGAAGCTTATTGCGGGACCGACTGTGCATATCTGCAATGAATGCGTCAGTCTTTGCAACGAGATCATAGCGGAAGACGGCACTGCGAAAGATGAAGGCGTTTCTAAAAAACTGCCAACCCCCCACGAGATCAACAGGTTTCTGAATGATTATGTGATAGGCCAGGAGAGGGCCAAAAAGATACTCTCGGTCGCAGTGCATAATCATTACAAGCGCATATACAGTGGTTCCAAGTCTGACGTTGAGCTCCAGAAGAGCAACATCCTGCTTATAGGGCCGACCGGAACGGGCAAGACGTTATTCGCCCAGACCCTGGCGCGGATGCTCGATGTGCCGTTCACGATCGCGGATGCCACTACGCTTACCGAAGCCGGCTATGTCGGCGAAGACGTAGAAAATGTGCTGCTTAAGCTGCTTCAGGCGGCCAGCTACGATGTCGGCAAGGCCCAGCTGGGCATTATTTACATTGACGAGATAGACAAGATAAGCAGGAAAAGCGACAGCCCGTCCATCACAAGAGATGTTTCAGGAGAGGGCGTACAGCAGGCCCTGCTGAAGATAATCGAAGGGACAGTCGCCAATATACCTCCTCAGGGCGGGCGCAAGCATCCGCAGCAGGAATATATTCAGCTTGATACTACCAATATACTCTTTATCTGCGGCGGGGCGTTTGTGGGGCTCGACAGGATCATCGAGGACCGGACCGGACATAAACGCATAGGTTTCGGCGCAGGGCAGCAAAAAGAGGCGGACAAGAAGGCAGCGACCGTCCTGGATGCCGTAGAACCTGAAGACCTGCTCAAGTTCGGGCTGATCCCAGAATTTATAGGCAGGCTGCCTGTTGTGGCCACGCTCACAGAGCTCGATGAGGCGGCACTTACCAGGATATTGACCGAGCCGAAGAACGCGCTTGTCAAACAGTATCAGAAACTCCTGTCGTTCGATAATGTAAATCTGAAATTCAGCGAGGGTGCTCTTGCGGCTGTTGCGAAAAAGGCCGTAGGCAGAAAGACGGGGGCAAGGGGACTGAGGTCTATACTTGAGGACGTTATGCTCGATGTGATGTTCGACATACCTTCGACAAAAGAAGTGGCTGAATGCATCGTGAATGAAGAGGCAATCAACAAACGGGAAAGGCCTCTTATTGTTTATCATAAAAAGGCTGAATCGGCTTAAATTTGCTGCTCATCTGTTAATTATGAAAGACAAATAAGGGAGGTCTCCATGATCTGCGAGTCCTGCAAGAACAACATTCCTGACACTGCAAAATTCTGTCCGGTCTGCGGCGCAAAGATCGAGCCGCAGAAGCCCGTGGAGGCAGCAGAGATCCCGGCAGCTCCGGTTGTCGCCCCTCCGGTTGCAGAACAAGCGCCTGTTGCTCCACCGGTTGCAACACCGGCGCCTGCAAGGGACATGACGACTCCTGTCGCGGACAAGCCAAAATCAAACAATACGCTGTTGTGGATTATAGTCCTGATTATACTTATCGGGGCAGGCGGTGTGGGCGGCTATATTTGTTATAACACGTTCTTTAAAAAAGAGGCTCCCCAATTTGATTCTCAACCCATGCCCGGAATGCCGGAGCAGGGACAGATGCAGCCGCAACAGCCTCCAATGCAGCCGCAGACAATGACCCCGCAGCTTTTGACAAAGGTCGAGATCAAGGCATCGTCACTCGTTTCTGATATCAAAAACGGGAAGCCGTCTGGCTTCGCCACCAGTTTTCTGGTCGGTGCTTCGAGGGTGGCCCATTACGTCCAGTATCAAAAGGCCGTGCCGGGGCAGACTACTTTCGGGTCGCAGTTCCTGAAGGAGGGGGTTCCGATTTTCAAATGCGGTCCAAAACCCCTGCAGTATCCTTCGGGTAATTATTTCTGCCAGGCAACGCAGGGCCTTGAAGAGGGGAACTATGAGGTGCGCTTCACGGTCGATGGCGTAGAGTCGCAGATACTGAGATTCAAAGTTACTTATTAGATATTAAATTGTCTGCGGAGGCTATAAGCCTTCGCAGACAATTTAATATGAGTATTTGCAGGCTGGCAAGGGCATCCGCCTCTTGTCTCGCTGAATAAGACCACTCTCTTTTATCAACCGTATTATCCAAAAGACGCAGAACGTTATCATCTGTTAATAATCTAAAGCAAGGAACACCGAGACATCGAGACGGCTACCCTTGCCTGCCTCGCTCTGTAAGCCATCGAATGTACGCGATGGTCCCAAACGGCAGCAGGATCGAGAGCGCAAGAGGGAGTAAAGGGGTAGGGTCTTTTAATATCAGTTGCATTATAATAAATGATTATATGACGCGGCCTCTTAGAATAGGTGCAGCGGAGGGTAATTATGAAAACTGATATTCAAAGGCCTGCCCCAATTACCCCGTAGCGGAGGTGATTCAGTCAATGAACGGTAAACATGTTATCAAATATGGCTTGATAATTATTTTGGGTATTATAGTTAACCTTGCGATATTAAGTGTAATAATAAAATTATTAGCACAGCCCACGCATTTTGGCCTCCCTCTGATCAGCTCGCAAGTGGCCATGCTTACTAAGGCAGGAGAGGATGGTGACATTGAAGCCTGTTGGGCTCTATATATTTACTATGTTGAAGATGAGAAAAAAGAATTATATTGGCTGCAAAAAGCTGTTAACTATGGCGATCCGAGGGCTAAAACGTATCTGGCGGATAGATTGTTGATGCAAGATGGCCGTGATAAATCAAAGGCACTTGTGCTGTTAAATGAGGCAGCAGAAAAGAATTATGCAGATGCTCAAGATCAATTGGGCGAATTCTATAAGGAAGGGAAATATGTTAATGCGGACTTATCGAAAGCTGAATATTGGTTGCGGAGAGCAGCTAATAATGGACGAACTTTATCTATGATAAACTTAGCTGAATTATTAACAACAACACATGCGGACTATAAGGCATTCGTTGAAGCGTATAAATGGACTTTGATTTCATTGATGCGAGTTGAGGAAAAATCTGTCTATGCAAAAGATACACGGACTGCTGTGATTATTCAAAAAGCAGGTAAACTTGGTTTTAATGTTGATAAAATTAATCGTGAAGCGGAATTGCAAGCTATCAAAGCAGAAAAAAACATTCCAATATATCTCAATGTTGTCGAAAAAGATAATATTATTTTGCAAAATATTCGAACAAAATTTGAAAAGAAATAAATGGGGTGGATCTATTTGAAAACGGAAAAACGGGGACAGTGCCCTATTTAAAACGTGCTTATTTGCGAGCAAAGATGCATTTTGACAACAGAAAAGCCCCGTGGCTTGCCACGGGGCTTTTCTTAACTTAAAAAGTAATTACCCTGCCCGAGCCCATCGGTTTTACAGCTTTTTCTCCAAATTTTGCGCGGAAATATTTTATAGCATTGTCACCCGTGCAGTGGCCGCCGTAAAACGAGAAATCATCGGCCTTGATGGAGTTGGTAAAGGCAACAGCCTCTGCCAGCACCTTTTCATTCGCATTCATAAGATGCAGTCCGCCAATTACCGCGAGCAGCTTCTCCTTCGGAAATTCCTTATTGATGGCCTTCAGGATGTTGGTGTATCCTGCATGGCCGCACCCGAAAATAACAACAAGGCCGCGGGGCGTTTTGATTACTATGGTTGCGTCATCAAGAAGTGTAACCGGGCCGGTGCCGTCTTCGTTGAAGAAGTTGCCTTTGATCGGCGCAAAACTTCCTGCCGGACGCGGTACATCAGTGAACATATACAGATTGTCATCCAGCTTGACGGTGTTGTTCACAGGGCGAAATGAAGGGTCGGCATATTTTCTTGCCAGATAGGGCATGCCTGTAACGCGTACGGGCTCCCCGGTCTTGATCTGGTACGACTTTACCCAGATTAACGGATGGCCGTAAATCGGCGGATTGCCTTTGAGGCGTGGATAAAATATAAGGCCGCCGGCATGATCGTCATGTCCGTGCGATATTGTTATCCCGGTCAGATTATCCAGATTGGCGCCGAGCCTTTTCGCATTTTCGAGGTATATGTCAGTCGTGCCTGTATCTGCCAGCCAGCGGTGACCGTTCGGAAGTTCGACCAGAATCGATACGCCATGTTCGGTCACAAACTGGTCCGACATCACAGTGTCATCACAAAGGATTGAGATCTTCAGTTTTCCGGTGTCGGCACCGAAAGCCGCGAATGCGAGCGTCATGAGACACACGACCGATAAGACGGTGATAATTGTTCTCCGCATAATTCCCCCCCCTCATATTGCCGGGAACGGTTGTCCCAGGCTGGCCGCTTACGGCCATGTGCTGTTTCCCTGACTAATCCTTGTTTCATATATGATCATATACTATCACAGCGGAGTAAGGTGGGCAAATCAGGAATGCATTTACAGCTTGGTCATGTCTGGGGGAAACGGTAAGGTTGCAGTTGCTGCCTACGCCCTCTTTCTGCTGGCCGACTTTTCGAGGACCTGCCTGACTATATCCTGAAGTTCCGTATCTTCAATCTCTGTCACCGCGCGCTCTATGCCGTCGATCTCCTCTGCGGTCAGCTGCCGGAAGATTACCCGGTCCTGGCTTTTATCAGGCCTGCCGGCGTCCCTGTCCTGGCGGATATTGCCATGTTTCAGTCTTATATCTTTAATCCCGTGTGACTTCAGTTTGGCAAGAATGTCCTTCTTCATGAATTTCAGGTGCTGGAGCCAGACAGGAGAATCCACGGCTATTACGAGCATGCCTTCCTTGAGGTCTGTCGGGGCGGTATGGTCAGCCAGAGGACCACTGAAGATATCGCACCACTGCCGGTAAAGGGCGTCGAGTTTGATGCGTTCAGATATGCCGAGGTCCCTGAACATCGAGTCCAGAAGAGGATTGATGGACTGTAAGGGACGCCGGCGCTTGGACATATTATAGCGGTTGGGGGCCGGGTACTTATCGGGTAACCGGCCCTGACTGCTTCTGATGGGTTAAACTGCCTTTACTACCTTGTTTGAGCGGAGGCACCTGGTACATACATGTGCCCTCTTTGCCCCGCCATCCGTGAGAATCTTGATCCTCTGTATATTGGGCATCACGATCCTGCTTGACTTGTTGTTAGCGTGGCTAACGTTGTTTCCCACTACCCTTTTCTTGCCGCATACATGACAGGCTGCCATTGCTTCCTCCTTGATTCATTGCATATAGAAAGTCTTTTATGATAACATTTTAACTGTGCTGTTACAAGCGTTTATTATAACTTAACTATATAGTCACACAGGAGGAGCATAAATTAATGTCCGCAGAAGGTATAAAAAGCGCTGATCTTGCAAAGGAATTGGGTATAAAGGCGTCCGATATAGCTATGGAGGTCGCGCGTCTCAGGCGCTTGGAATACAAAAAAGGGGCCACCAATATCAAGGTCACCGAAGCCGAGGCCGAGAAACTGAGGAAACATTTTGCGGACAGTGCCGTCAAGACCGCGAAGTCCGAAAAAGCAGATAAGGCAGAAAAGCCGAAGGAAGTATTGCCGAAGGCTGCTTTGAAACCTGAACAGAAAAAAGAACCTGTAGTGCAGAAGGAAAAGAAGCCGGTCAAAGACGCGGTTTCCCAAAAGGCAAAACCTGATCTGCATAAAAAAGATGAGGTGGTGGACAAAGAAGCAAAGCCGCAGACAGCTAAAGAGCCTCCTAAAAAAGAAGAACCCAGAAAGCCCGCGCCAAAGGCAGCAGTTCCCGCAGGCGGAGCAGTTTCTGCAAGTGAGCCTGCCGCCGAGAAAACGGATGAGCCGGACATTGATGTCCAGGCGCCGATTATTGCCGAAACGGAAGATGATGTCCTGGCTCTGCCCGACCGCTTCCTCAAAGAGACTGAGGCAGAAAAGCTCGAAAAGATAAAGGTCAAACCCACCATGCAGAAGGCCTTCCAGTCAGTAAGGAAGATCGAGCAGAAGAAATGGGTGGACCTCAAGTCCCAGAAGAAGCCGCACAAATTCAGAAAACAGGAACCAGTGCTTCCGACACCGATAACAGCGCCGAGAAGGAAATCCATCAAGCTGCAGGAAGGCACCACAGTAAAGGAGTTCGCTGATGCCATAGGCAGCAAGATCCCCGAGGTCATAAAGAAGTTTATGGATATGGGCTTTATGGCTACCATAAACCAGCCGGTTGATATGGATGCCGCCCTGCTCATAGCTGACGCGATGGGAGTAAAGGTCGAATTTGCATCTTCTGAACAGTTCGATTCCGAGGAAGGCGTGCTGGATGCAGCTGAAAGCCTTGTGCATCGTCCTCCGGTTGTAACGATTATGGGCCATGTTGACCATGGAAAGACCTCGCTGCTTGATGCCATCAGGGAGACGAAGGTGACCGAGACAGAGGCCGGCGGCATCACACAGCACATAGGCGCCTACAAGGTCGCTCTTCAGGGCAAGGAGATCACTTTCCTGGATACGCCAGGCCATGAGGCCTTTACGCAGCTCAGGGCCAGGGGCGCTAAGGTCACTGACATAGTAGTGCTTGTTGTGGCGGCAGATGACGGTGTTATGCCCCAGACAGTCGAGGCAATAGATCATGCCAAGGCCGCAAATGTTCCGATCGTGGTGGCAGTGAACAAGGTTGACAAGCCCGAGGCCAACCTTCAGAGGGTCAGGACAGAGCTTGCAGAGCATCAGGTAGTATCCGAAGATTGGGGGGGCCAGAATATCTTTGTCGAGGTCTCTGCAAAGAAGCGCACAGGAATAGAGCATCTGCTCGAAATGATACTTCTGCAGGCCGACATAATGGACCTTAAGGCCAATCCTGCAAAGCTCGCGAAAGGGACAATTATCGAGGCCAAACTTGACCGCGGCAGGGGACCCGTAGCGACCGTGCTTATCCAGACAGGTACTCTGAGCATAGGAGATGCTTTTGTTGCCGGCACTACGTCCGGCAAGGTGCGCGGACTGATTGACGACACCGGGAAAAAAATACATAAGGCCGGACCTTCTACTCCGGTCGAAGTCATAGGGTTTTCGGAAGTGCCTGCGTCGGGTGATTCTTTCATCTCGGTAGAGGATGAAAGAAAAGCGAGGCAGATAGCCTTGACCAGGGCGCATAAGCAGAAGGTGCCGGATGTTGTGAGCCATACCAAACTCACGCTGGATGAGCTTTATGCAAAGATCAAGGAAGGCCAGATCAAGGACCTGAATATTGTCCTTAAGGGAGATGTGCAGGGTTCGGTTGAGGCGATCAAAAGCGCCTTTGACAACATAACCCATCCCGAAGTCAAGGTGCGGGTAATACATGCCACAGTAGGCGGCATAAATGAATCAGATGTCATGCTGGCATCGGCTTCAAACGCTATTATCATAGGATTCAATGTCAGGCCCGAGACCAAGGCAGCGCAGCTTGCCGAAAAAGAGGGCGTGGACATAAGGCTTTACAATATCATCTACGAGGCGATTGAGAACGTGAAGAAGGCCCTTGAGGGTATGCTGGAGCCGACCATGAAGGAAAAGGTCATGGGCAGGGCAGAGGTGAGGCAGACCTTCCAGGTTTCGCGCCTCGGCGTCATCGCCGGCTGTCATGTTATCGATGGAGTCATGATTCGCGCCTGCGACGGGATCAGGGTAATCCGCGACAACATCGTCGTCTATCAGGGCAAGCTGGGGTCCCTGAAGCGTTTCAAAGACGATGTGAAGGAGGTCGCAACCGGATACGAGTGCGGCATCATGATAGAAAATTATAATGATCTTAAGACAGGCGATATACTCGAAAACTTTATTATCGAGAAGATAGCCGCCAAGTTATAGGCGACGGCGTTCAGCCAAAGGGTTTTTTTTTAAGGCAATGCTACCATACAAACGTTCACAGCGACTAAACATCCTCCTGAGGGAGGAGATTGCCGATATCATTCCGAAGCGGGTAAAAGACCCGCGCTTCGGCTTTGTAACTGTTACTGAAGTGAGCCTTTCTGACGACCTGAAGATAGCTTATGTCTATGTCAGTGTGTTCAAGCGTGAAGAACAGGAGTTGACGCTTGAGATACTGAATTCTGCCAAAGGCGCCATACGCAGTGAAGTGGCAAAGAGGGTCAGGTCAAAATATGTGCCTCAGCTCGAATTCCGCATTGACGTATCCATAGACCAGGGCTTCAAGATCGACAAGCTGCTAAAAGAGATAAAAGAAAAGGGACCCGCAGAAGAGGCTGATGAATGAGCCGGCAGATCGGCCCTAAGCTGCTTCCACCTCCGGAATTAGTAGAAGCACTACTTTCGCGGGACAATTTTCTTATTGCTACCCATGTCAATCCGGATGGGGACGCTATAGGTTCCTGCTTGGCCCTGTCAGATGCCCTCAATAGTCTTGGAAAAAAGTGCGTGCTGCTCGACAAGCATCCCATTCCTGCGCAATATCTTTTTCTTCCCGGGCAGGACAAATTCGAAACATTCGAGGCTTTTAATGCCTCCGGGAAAAAAATCGCTGATTTTGATACGCTGGTAATGGTCGACTGCAACCATCCCGACAGGATAGGCCTGTCTACAAAAGAGCTGATACCTGCGATTGAAGAGCTGAAGCGTGCGCTTGCCGGCGGTATGTTTACAGTGGTCATTGATCATCACCAGACCGAAAATGGCTTCGGCAATATCCGCTGGATTTCTCCGGAAACTGCAGCTACAGGTATGCTGGTATATGCTGCGATTAAAAAAATGGGCGTTACAATAACTCAGGCGATAGCGAAAAATATTTACACGGCGATAGTCACGGATACGGGCAATTTCAGATTTGATAACACTAATGCCGAGGTTTTCCGGGTCGCGGCAGAGCTGATAGATTATGGCGTGTCATCCAGCGAGACATACGAAAACGCATTTGAGTCTTATTCCGGCGGCCGTTTCAGGCTCTTTCTGGGTGTTATCGGGACCCTCTGGATAGACGGTAATATTGCGGTCTCGACAGTGACGACGAAGATGTTTGAGGAGACCTCGACTGCAGCTGATGATACGGAGGCCTTTGTCTCATTTCCGATGCTCATGAAAGACATAAGGATAGCGATGCTTATCAGGGAACTCAAGGACGGCACTTGCAAGGTCAGCCTCAGGTCAAAGGGGGCCATCGATGTGGCCAGAGTGGCTGAGCAGTTCAATGGCGGGGGGCATAAGAACGCCGCAGGCTGCAGAATCGAAGCCGGTGTGGCAGAGGCAAAGCGCATGCTGCTCGAAAAGCTCAGGGAAATAAATATCTGAGCGCAGCCGGTTAAAGCTGTTTTATCCTGTCGTAAAGCTCTTCAGGCGTTATCAGGCTGCCGCCCGGCCTTCCGTAGAAAGAGACCTCTGCCTTTCCGTTTACAGCCAGCCTGACGTCTTCCACCATTTGTCCCATATTGAGTTCTACGCAGAGGAAACGTTTATTCGCTCCAGCTAGATCGCCGATCCTTTTTTCCGGAAAAGGGAAAAGCGTAATCGGCCTGAACAGGCCTGCCTTTACTCCTTCAGCCCTAAGCCTTCTGACTGCGGAAAGCGCTATCCTTGCTGAGATACCGTAAGCGACCAGGACCAGTTCAGCATCGTCGGTCATGTACTCCTCGTATCTGACTTCGGTTTCTTTCATCTTTAAGTACTTTGCCGCGAAATTATAATTGCGCTGTTCAAGGTCGCCCGCACCCATGTAAAGAGACTTGACTACATTGGGTTGCCTGTTTTTACATCCTCCGAGGGCCCACGGTTTCGCCGGGAGTTCTGGCCTCACATAAGGCGTTTCAGCTAAAGGCTCCATCATCTGGCCGACTACCGCGTCACCCAGAATCATCACCGGGTTTCTGTATTCATCAGCCTTGTCAAACGCGAGCATGGTAAGGTCCCAGCATTCCTGAAGATTGTACGGGGCGTAAACCAGCAGCCTGTAGTCGCCGTGACCGCCGCCCTTTACTGCCTGGAAGTAGTCAGCCTGGCTTGCGGCTATGTTTCCAAGGCCCGGTCCGCCACGCTGAATATTTACGATTACCGAAGGCAATTCGGCTGCCACAAGATAAGATATGCCTTCCTGTTTAAGACTTATACCGGGGCTGCTTGAGGACGTCATAGCCCGCGCCCCGCAGGCCGCCGCTCCGTATACCATGTATATGGCCGCCAGCTCGCTTTCGGCCTGAATGAATATGCCGTCCACCTCGGGCATCCGGCGTGACATGTATTCGGGTATTTCGTTCTGCGGGGTTATGGGATAGCCCGCGTAGAACCTGCATTCGGCGCGTATGGCCGCCTCTGCTATAGCATCGTTACCGCGCATCAGGATTTTCTTCATCCGAGAATTATACCATATTTGAACGGTTCAGCTCCTCCGTATGATCTGTCGCGATGTCAGGAGTTGTTTTGTCCGGCCGCGCCATAATAGTATTGCAGTGAATATCGAAACATGGGAAAGAAATGGCTGGGGTTTGTTGACATATGGACTCTGTTGATTTACAATAATGCTATCGATATGCTAATAGTAAAGCGGAGGTTATATGACAACAGCTACGATATCCTCAAAGTTCCAGATAGCGGTCCCTAAAGAAGCCCGCGACAAGCTGCACCTCAAAAGCGGGCAGAAGATGGCGGTCATTGTAAAGGGCAGCGGTCTTCACTATATCCCAGTGCAGAGTATTGATGATCTGCGCGGTTTTATCAAAGGCATGAAGACCGGCGGTCTTAGAGAGGATGTCGACCGTTGATGTATGTGGTCGATTCATCGGGATGGATTGAACATTTTGTCGACGGCCCGAATGCTTCAAATTATCGAAAATACATTCAGGATTTATCAAAAGTTGTAACGCCAACCATAGTACTCTACGAGGTATACAAAAAGATAAAACGAGAGTGCACCGAGGAAGACGCGCTGACAGCGGTGGCTCTAATGCAGCAGAGTCATGTCGTTCCGCTGGATGACAGCATAGCCTTGTCTGCAGCAGATATCAGCCTCAAATATTCAATCCCCATGGCGGACTCTGTAGTCTATGCAACTGCTGTAGAAAACAAGTGCCTGCTTGTAACAAGCGATGAGCATTTCAGGAATCTTGATAAGGTGAAGTTTATTCCAAAGACAGCCTGAACTGGCCGCTTAGAAAAGACAGAAATCTGACCTGGAGCCGATATCAGAGTGCTCAGGAATGCGGGTTCATCATATTGTCAGGCTGCGGCTTTTCCTCCCGGGCCGCCCTCACGCCAAAGTAAAGATATCCCATTGCCGCAAGGAAAAACCATAATCCCGCAAAGGGCAGATGAATGTCAGCTGTAAAGAGGATGGTGGCGATAATCAGCCCCGGAGTGATCGCTACAACAGAAAGACGAATGAGCGAGTCATAGGACAATTTTGTTTTGCAGAAAGAGGCAAAAACCAGACCTATGGCTGCGTAAATCAGGGACTGTACGAGCCTGAAGATAAAGGAGCCGAGCAGTGCGAAAGGATAAAGCGCAAGCGCGAGATATTTTCGCAGCATCTCCAGGAAGTCATTGATCATCTGCCTGGTCAGTGTAAAATGGTCGATGTCCCTGAAGCTGAATCTGGTGGTTTCGTGGTCGCTTTTATTTACTATAAATTCTTTTTCAGTCATTAACGCAAAAGCGCCGGCGTTTTCAAGCGCAGTATATCTGCCTGTAGTGTCGAAAATGATAAGCGCCTGGTGAGATGTCGGGTCTATGATGTAATATGGCACAGGCTCATCAATTGAGGCCTTGCCGTCTATGATCCTGACTTCGGGTATCTGGTCGACGAATTGCCTGGCATGGTTATCGATCATGAAAGTTACAAGCGAATGGAATTTGAACATTGTGGGTATCCAGCACAATGCAAGCATGAGGATAAGGTACCCGAAGCATACGCCTTTCCAGTTCAGCGCGATATCGCGATATAGGGCCTTTGAGTAAAAGGCCCTAAAAGGGATATGTAAGATCGAATATTTTTTCATGATATTCCGGCCTTTCCTGAATCGTGACTAATGGTAACATATGCCTGCTGAAATATAACATAAAAACAGGTGTAAAAGTTAAGCAGAGCGCATTATTTCTGCAGAGCAAAAAAAAGCGAGGGAGCTTTTCGGGCGCCCTCGCTGTCCAGCATCTTTCCTGATGGTTACTTAACTATTTTGTCCTTATCATGAGGCTTGTCGTGCTGCTTCGGTTGTGACTTCTGTATCTGTTTCTGCTTGTCCATTTGTTTGGGCTGGTTCTTCTGACCGCGGTCAAACTGACCGGACTTATGCGTGCCAGCCGGGCCGGATTTGTTCTGTTTCATGTGGTCCTGCTGACCGCCTTTATACTGTCCTCCGCGATCAGTCCTGCCCGGTCCCTGAGGCCCGGACCTGTGTGTGCGTCGGTCTCTCTCTTTGATCCGCTGGTCCCTGAGCTGCCGGTCTCTTTGCATCCTTTCACGCGCCTGGCGTTCACGGGCCTGTCTGACCTCAGCCCTTCTCTCATTCTGATACCAGCGCTCTCTCTGCCAACGGCGTTCGCGGTCCCACGAGCGCCAGTTGCTGTTGAATTCGCGATAATGGATTCGAGGGTAAGCAGGCGGCAGGTATAAGGCATAAGCGGGCGAAATGCCGACAACAAACGACGGCACAGCGGGCGTCTGCACAACTGCCCATGGCGCATTATAGCCTCCGGCCGTGAACCATACGCCGTGGTGATATCTGTACCAGCTGCCGCCATAGAAGTATACGCCGACCGTATTCGGCACCATATATACCTGCGCTTCTCCGCTCGGAACTACTACCAGCTCGGGTTCCTGAGTTGCGAGAGGCGGAGGAGGAGTCGGGTCTCCTTCAGGGATATATTCCTCTGCAGGATACTGCTGCTCCTGAGGATACTGCTGCTCCTGAGGATATTGCTGTTCCTGAGGATATTGCTGTTGCGGCACGGGCTCAACATAAGGGGCCGGTGGCGGTGGTGGAGGAGACGGGGGGGAAGGCGGTCCCGGCACATAAATTGGCGGCGGAGGAGGCACAGGAATGCCGATGTTGATACTTATCGACAGGGCCGCTGCAGGCATGCAGACCACGGCTATAAAACAGCTCATTAGAAAAAGTATGCGTTTCAAAATCATATACCTCCTTGAAATTGTTTCCAGGTTACAGGTTAGTCATTCGGTGCGTATTATGCAAATAATATCACAGCAGGTTCAATAACACAAGAAACGGCGTGGAAGAGGGCCGCACTTATTTCAGTATCTGGACAAGATTGCTGTAGTCGTCAGTCCAGAGGCGAATGCCAGGCATGGCCTCCAACGTGGTGGCAGCATTCCTGATCTCCGGTATCTTGAGCAGATCGCGCCTGGACGTCATAAGGACCCAGTCAGTGCTGTAAATATAATTTTCCATGTCGCCCGGATGAAAAATCAGGATGGCACGCTTGCCAAGTTCATTTCCCGCAAGCGCCAGGACCGGTCCAAGATCTATGTGCCGGTTGGTTATATTAAGAGCCAGTATGCCATCCGGTTTGAGACGGCTGAAATAGAGTTTCATGGCCTCAATCGTGAGCAGATGCAACGGGACTGAATCACCCGAAAAAGCATCTATTGCGAGCAGGTCGAATTTTTGGTTGTGGTCCTGTTCGAGCAGCAGCCGGCCGTCGCCTATGAGGACATCAACCTTGCCCCGGCATCCCGAGAGGTAGGTAAACTCCTGGCGTGCCACCTTTTCGACAAGCGGGTCTATTTCATAAAATCTGAACGTATCACCCTCTCTGCCGTATGCGGCAATAGCTCCGACGCCCAGGCCCAGCACCCCTATATTTCTCGGGCCGGGTTGCAGGTTGTTAATTGCCATGCCAATGCCGGAGAGATCAGAAAAATAAGAAAAATGTCCATTGCTCCACTCGGGGTTGGTAAACTGTATGCCATGATTTATTATGCCATGCACAAGGGTACGGACTTCATATTCTTCACCCGGGTCAGCAACAACGACCATCAGGTTCCCGTAAAAATCTCTAACCAGCAAACGGGCGTTTTCCGTAAAAGATATGAGGTATGAAACAGTAGAGAGCATGGTCCCGGCAATCAGGGCCGCGCAGACGATGTCCGTCAAGATCTTTTTTCTGAAATTCATGGCAAACAGCAATACAGCGCACGCAATCAACGCTATGGAGAGTTCGAATGGGCCCGAAAGCACCTTTGGCACCACTACGCCGACCAGGATGCCTCCGGCTGCCCCTCCGGCCGAAATCATTAAATAAAAGCCTGTGAGATAACGGGGCATCGGTTTTCGGGACGCAAGCTCTCCGTGACAGAACATGCAGCAGAGAAAGAGGCCTGCGCAGAATAGTGAGATTGTCTGCGTGATGTCATCATTGTAGTCACAAACTGCTATGACATAGGCCATTGTTCCGACGACAATCGTTACTATCCAGACATACCAGTTTCTGCGGTACCAGCCGCTGCGATCAAAACAGAGGGTAAAACTCAGCAGGTAGAGCGTCAGCGGCAATATCCAGAGGAAAGGAATGGACGCGATGTTCTGGGTAAGATGGTTTGTTGTCGACAGCAGCATTACGGATGAGCAAGTAGACAACAAAAACCAGACCAGATTCTCCCTGGCTGTCGGTTTGTCGACTGCTTTTTCAGGTCCGCTGACCTTCAGGTCCACATGAGACACGAGTATATGTTTCTGTTTTATACCCAGCAATGCCGTAATAATGCATGTCAGTGCGAACAGGGCATAAGACCACGACCAGATATCTGATTGTTGGGAAAGTGTCAGATACGGCTCAATAACAAACGGATATGCGACCAGGCCGAGAAGCGAGGAGAAATTGGAGAGAGCAAACAGACGGTAAGGTATGGCGGCCTGATAGGTCCGGGCATACCAGCTCTGGAGCAACGGGCTGGTCGTGGAAAGCAGAAAATAGGGCAATCCCACCGAGGCAATAAGTATGATGAGCAGATGAATCATAGGATCGGAATCGCCCATTAATTTGAGCCCCTGACTTGGAGTGACGGGCAGAAATAAAAGACTCACCCCGACAAAAAGAACATGAACAAATACCTGGCCCCAAGGTTTCAAAAAGCTGATCAGCCAGTGGGCGTATATATATCCGAAAAGGAGGACCAGCTGAAAAAATAACATGCAGGTTATCCAGACGGAAGCCGCCCCTCCAAACCACGGAAGTATCATCTTCGCGATCATAGGCTGGACCTGGAACAATAGAAAGGCGCTGACGAAGATAGTCAGGCCATAAAGGGATTTGTTAACCACGCATAACCCACCTTCCAATTTTCATAAACAGTAATTCTCCGTTAAAGCGGCCGCTATTGTCAACGGGGCTTGCCTGAATTTGTGTCAGACTTCCTCAACCTTTATTCTCCTGATTTTATTTTCGCCGTCTTTGATATGAGCGCAGATAGCGTAATAATATCCGGATTCACTGTCCTGAATAGTAAAACAGGAGGCAGGAGATTTCATTGGAGAAGGAGTGACCCCTATGATGATCTCAAGCGGGTAGTCTGATGATATATGAGATTCTCTGTCCTCTGCAGACTGCCGGGTGCTCGCATGCCCGGCGGTCTCGGGATGGCTGTGATATGCGCCTATCCATTTGTACCCCGTTTTTTGTTCCAGCAATGCACCTTTCCTTTTCATATGCCAGCCATTGGGGGACCAGTAAGTCCGGGCCGCATTCCTGGTATTATATGAAACCGCCTCCCGTATATAATGGCCCTTGCCGTTGATTTGCCCCAATAGGAAACCCCCGACCTCTTTTTTATATGAGCTTTCGTAGCCTTTTGTTGCGTGAGAGGTCAGGCTTTTCATTGCTTTTTCACTGATTTTTACACTATTCATATCTATAAAAGGATATAATTATAGTCCATCGGAGTCAATCCCTTTGGTAATACGGGACCTTGCGGAATATCTGACAGAAGTTGTCCTACGGTTGCTGCGGAGCAGTCAGGTTTTTGCAAGTTACTGATTTAACTGCAGATATGGGCGAATATCGCTTATTTGAAGGCAGGCAAAGGGGTGAGCAGCCGCCAGTCTTTAAGGTCCTTTTCTTCAATCCAGATCCACTCCTGTACATAGCGCAAGGTCTTAACCCTGTTGGAGTAGTTCATGTAGTACTCGAGTTCAACATTCACCCGCGCTTTGCGCGTTGGTTCATCTACCTTCTTGTCTATAATGCGGTATTCGAAAACCCTGGCCTCTTTAGCCGCGTCAGCACTTTTGATATACTCTTCTTTGGCCTTGTCGGCCACGAACATGATTGAGGCCTGCAGGTCATTTCTGGCGAGTATATCATTATATTTGGTGAACGCGGGGTCGAACTCTTCGCGTATATTGGCGCTGCATGCAGCAAGCACAAAGACGGCCGTCAAAATGATGAAAAGATTTCGCATTTTTCCTTCCCGTCGCAGTAGTATTGCAAGGTGTATATAATTATGGAACAAACAACTGGCAAAAGCAAGAAAAAATGTTATAATTTTTATGTCCTGTGCGGTTTTCTTGAAGTAGAATTAAAACCGCTGTATTCCAGACATATGTGCTGCTTGCCGGGTTGTACCGTACCAACTACCAATAAAATTTGAAGGAGTGATTGGACATGGAACCAATACTGAAAAAAGTCCAGGATCTTGCGTTGCTTCATGACAAGGTGGACCCGAAGCTTGTTAAGGAAAAGAACATCAAGCTTGGGCTCAGGAATGAGGACGGCACAGGAGTGTTTGTCGGCATTACCAGCAAGGGGCAGGTAATCGGGTATGAAAAGATCGCGCAGGGCGACGGGATCGAGCATGTCAAGCCAGTGGCAGGAAAGCTTTTCTATTGCGGGTATGATGTTGACACCCTTGTGAAGCAGAAGGAGATAGAGAAGAGGTTCGGGTTTGAAGAGGTGGTGTATCTGCTGCTGACCGGAGTGCTTCCGACCAGGCGGGACCTGAATGCTTTTTCGCAGCTGCTCGGAAAGAGGCGTCTGCTTCCGAAAGAGGTGAAAGAGATGATACTTAACAGGCCTGCGCATGACGACCAGATGGGCTCCCTGCATACTATCGTCTCTGCGATGCATCTTTTTGACAGGAAGCCCAACTCTACTGACATGAATGATGTGACGCGGCAGTGCATAGACCTGATCGCAAAGTTTCCGACCATTATTGCCTATAACTATCTTGGGGCAAAGCTTTGGAAGAAAGACGTCAAAAAACTGAAAGAGCCGGCATCTGACAAGAGCACAGCCGAGATATTTCTGACTCTGCTTAAGGGCAAGGAGCCTGACAGGGCCACAGCGGAGCTTTTTGACACGATGCTGATATTCCATGCAGAACATGGCGGAGGCAACAACTCAACGTTTTCTACACGGTGCGTGTCATCATCTGGGGCCAATTCCTACATGGCGATCTGTGCAGGCATCGGGTCTCTGTCAGGGCATCTTCATGGCGGCGCGAATGAAGCGGTCATGACCATGATGACGGACATCAAGCGCAAGGTAAGAAACTGGGACAGCGATGCGGAGGTCACGGCCTATCTCGAAAAGATACTCAATAAAGAGGTCGGGGACAAATCCGGCAAGATATACGGTATCGGTCATGCGGTTTATACCGTGTCCGACCCGAGGGCTGTATATCTTGAGAACAAGGCAGGAGAGCTTGCAGAGGCTGCAGATCGTCTGGATGAGTTTAATCTGTTCAGGAAGATTGCGAGCATCGCGCCGGGGCTTGTGTATGAGCGAAAGGGCAAGACGGTCTGCGTGAATGTAGATTTCTATTCAGGGTTTGTATATGACTGCATGGGTATACCGAAGGAGCTGTTTACGCCGATATTTGCTATGGCGAGGGTGTCAGGCTGGACCGCCCACCGGATTGAAGAGATCATCCAGGGCAGGATCATTCGTCCCTCATATGTAACTTCGCTCAAGGGAAGAAAGGATTACGTTCCGCTTTTCAATCGTGGATAAGCAAAGAAGCTGCCAGGGGATTTTCTGGGCTGATACGCGGAGGCAGTATTTCAATGCTGCCTCCGCGGGAACCCATTGCTGAATTGCAACACTTCCGGTTATTTCTTTTTTTTGGCGGATGTATCCTTACGGGGTGTCACGGTAAGAATAAAATTCTCAGGCAGCAGGTCCGGGTTTTTCTCCAGCTCTTCGGCAAAAAAAATGATAGCTTTCTCCATGTATTGGCCGAATTTTACGCCTCTGGGCAGCTCGAGAATCCTTTGACGGGTATCCTCGCTTATTATTGCTGTATATTTTGCCATTGTGACTCCTTTTTCTTCGGGATAATTAGCAGTTTGCGCCCGGCTATAACCGAACCCTGTATACTATTGTAACTTTATAACGCCTGAACTGCAAAAATGTGTCAGGGCCGCAAGCCCCTGAAAGGCATGATTCATCGTGTCTCATGTAAAATAAAGGTTACATGAGAAAGCCATTACCCGCAAAACCTGCATCGTCACCCTACATTACACCCGAAGGGCAAAAGCGCCTGAGTGATGAATTGTCATATCTCTGGAAGGTGAAACGCCCCCAGGTCACCCAGGCTGTTGCCGAAGCGGCTGCCATGGGGGACCGTTCCGAAAACGCCGAATATATCTATGGCAAAAAACAGCTTCGACAGATCGATTCCCGGATACGCTTCCTCTCAAAACGACTTGGTGAATTAAAGGTTGTAGACAGGACGCCGGAGGACAACTCTAAGGTCTATTTCGGGGCATGGGTCGAACTTGAGGATGAAGAGGGAACCTCTTACAGGTATCGCATTGTGGGCCCTGATGAAAGCGACGCTGACAAGGGGTTTATCAGTATTGATTCTCCAATGGCAAAGGCACTGATGCGCAGGTCTGAAGGTGATGAAATAGTAGTTAAAAGGCCTAACGGCACGGCGACTTTTTTTGTGACATCCATAAAATTTTAAGCCCGAGATTTCAGTCTTCCGGTCTGCCGCATAATATAGAGGTGACAAGTGGCATTAATCAGCCTGCAGGAAGTAAAGATCGCATTCGGCGGACCTGAGCTCCTTGACGGGGTGACCCTCCAGATCGAACGCGGGGAACGGGTCTGCCTGCTGGGGCGAAACGGTGCGGGCAAGACCACCCTTCTGAAAATCATCAGCGGCGAGTTGTCCCCTGATGCAGGTGAAGTTGTTCGCGTGGAAGGGCTGAAGCTTGCCGCTCTTTCACAGGAAGTCCCGCAAGATCTGGCGGGACCAGTGTTTGAAGTTGTCTCGGCCGGGCTCGGCGATATGGTCGGACTTCTTTCGGAATACCACAGCTTGAGCAACCGTCTTGCGCATGAGCCTGATGCCGGCCTTATTTCGGACCTCGAGCGGATACAGCACAGTATCGAGTCTAAAGGCGGCTGGCAGATGCATCTTAAAGTCGATGCCGTCCTGTCGCGTCTTGGTCTTGATCCCGACGCGCAGGTAAATGCACTGTCGGGCGGCTATAAAAGAAGGGTACTGCTTGCGAGGGCGCTCGTCAACGAGCCGGACCTGCTGCTGCTCGATGAGCCTACCAATCATCTCGATATAAGTTCAATAGACTGGCTCGAGGAATCTCTCAGGGAATTCCGGGGCGCCGTGCTGTTTATAACCCATGACCGAAGGTTTCTGCAGACTCTCGCAACGCGCATTATCGAACTCGACCGTGGACGCGTCACTGACTGGCCAGGAAACTACGGGACTTATCTGAAGAGGAGGCAGGCTGAACTCGATGCCGAGGCAACTCACAACGCGCTCTTTGACAAAAAGCTTGCGCAGGAAGAGGCCTGGATAAGGCAGGGAATAAAGGCACGCCGCACCCGCAATGAGGGAAGGGTGACCGCCCTGAAGGAGATGAGGCGCGACAGGCTCGCCAGAAGAGAGCAGACCGGCAGTGCGGACATGAGGCTGAATGAGGCGCGCAGGTCCGGCAAACTGGTCCTCGAAGCTGAGGGTATCGGATATTCCTACGATGGTCCTCCCGTGATACTGGATTTTTCGACGGTCATCATGCGCGGAGACAAGATAGGTATCATCGGTCCGAATGGTTCTGGTAAGACTACCCTGCTCAGGATTCTGCTCGGTTCACTTGAGCCGAAACAGGGCTCTGTACGAAGGGGAGTCAACCTTGAGGTCGCTTATTTCGACCAGCATCGCATGCAGCTGGATGACGACAGGTCGGTAATAGATAATGTGGGGGAGGGTTCCGAGCAGGTTACGGTCAACGGCAGGACCCGTCATATAATAGGATATCTCGAAGATTTTCTATTTCCTCCCGAGCGTGCGCGCATGCCCGTAAGAACGCTCTCTGGGGGAGAGAGGAACCGTGCCCTGCTCGCTAAACTTTTCACCAGACCCTCCAACGTGCTGGTGATGGACGAACCTACCAATGATCTCGATATTGACACGCTCGAGCTTCTTGAGGAGATGCTGATGGAATATGAGGGCACGGTCCTGCTTGTGAGCCACGACAGGGAATTTCTGAATAATGTTGTTACCAGTACCATCGCCTTTGAGGGCAAGGGGCGTCTTGCGGAATATGTGGGCGGGTATGACGACTGGCTTCGCCAACGCAGCCCGGCCGCTCCGGTTTCAACAGGCAAGGCCGGCAAAACAGACAGGCCCAGGGTGCGGAAAGAGCGTCCCCGCATACTCACATTCAAAGAAAATAAAGAGATTCAAGAGCTTCCAGCGCGCATCGAAGCTCTTGAATCAGAGCGTGCGGGGATCTATGAAAGCCTTGCGTCGCCCGATTTCTACAGGAGAGAGGGCAGCGGTTTGACAGAGGCAAAGGCCCGGATTGAGGTACTTGATAAAGAGATTTCTGCTGCCTATGAGAGGTGGGCGTTTCTCGATACAATTTTACAGGGGCAGGATAGCGGAGATGAATGATTACATTGTCGTAAAAAACATTTAGCAGAAAGGAGTTTATGCTATGGATATGGAATGGGTCAATATGCTTACTCATCTGCTTGTTGCGACGATTGCCGGCGGTCTTATCGGACTGGAGAGGAGCTATCATGGCCGTCCGGCCGGTTTCAGAACACATACTCTGGTCTGTGTTGCGTCCAGTCTGCTTATGCTCGTCACAATGTACCAGGGCACATGGTTTGCCGGAACGGCAGTGGAGACTGTTCGAATCGATCCGACCCGAATGGCCCAGGGAGTCATGACCGGCATAGGCTTTCTTGGGGCCGGTGTTATAATGCGGGAAGGACTTAGCGTGCGGGGCCTGACCACTGCGGCGTCTATATGGATTACGGCCGCAATTGGGATTCTTGCCGGTGTGGGTTTCTACAGTGTTGTTTTCATTGCATCACTCATAACTATAATGACATTAACCGTATTCCGGAGGATTGAGAACAGGATGCCCTCGCAGCTGTTCGCTAATCATACTATCGTATTTAATCGCGACAATTATTTGTCAGAGCCCGAGATCAAAGAATTAATGCTGCAAAATGGCTTTTCAGCGGCCAATGTAAGCTACAGATTAATGGACAAGGGCGAGCTGCTGGAGTATCGTATGACTTTGCGAACTATGGACAAGTGTAATATTGAAAAACTGTCCAAAACTCTACTGGGGTTGCCCCCGGTTGTAGAATTCAATATTTCAATGGCAGGGGATTAGGTTTTGAAATAATCTCCGGCTTCCATTATTTTGCCGTCCGCAAGCAGGATTGTATATGGTTGACCGGGCAGAGATCCTATTCATCCTGTGAAAATATTATTACCGTGTACGGCCCAATGCCGATTTCGCCGGAGCAGGGCAGACCATCGTAACCCTCCGCGCGGGTTTGAACGTCAGCGGTAGGATGATTAGCAAAATTCGGGCCATAGTTGTAGGAGTCACTGTTAAAGCGTGTTCTCCATAATCCCGCCCGCGGAAAACCAATGACATAACCATCGCGGCTTTGATTCGTCATGTTAACAACTACAACAACGCTGTCATGGAGTCCCGAAACATCCCATCTATGGAAAGCGATAAGCTTGGCATCATGGTCGATATGATAGATTTGAAAGCTTTGTCCGCACAAACCTCTCGTCATGCCCAACAGATTGCGGCGCAGGGCAATCAGGTCCCGATACATCTTGAGGATACCGCTCTCATCATCGGCTCGGGTCCAATCTATGGGGACTTTATCCTGGAACCAGCGGTCTTCGAGCAATTCTTGACCCTGAAATAACATGGGTACACCGGGTGAAGTGAGAACCAGCGCGGCGCCCAGGGTGGAACGTTTCTTGGAAAACCAGCTGTCAACTCTCCCCGGCAAGATCTCTTCCGGCACTCGTGCCCGGCCATTGGCAACCTCGTCGTGCGACTCGGTAAATATGATGCGGCGAAAGACATCTTCATCGTATCGGAATCCGATAGCTTTAGCAACTGCATCTGCGTCACGCAATCCATCATCACGGGCGATAATGGATTGCCGCACCGGATTAATAAATTCGCTGTCCCATTGCGCATTGAAGCCCGCTCCACCCGCTCCGGTACTCTTAGTGACCCAGGCGTTGACCTTCATGTCCTCAGCGATGCTTATCCTGCCGGGAAACCGTTGATGGATTTCATGATTGATCCCCTGCATCAAACTCCAGCCATCGGGGATATCATTGGCCGGACTTGCATCACTTCCCAGAATATTCTTGATATAGGTTATGGCGTCCCAGCGTAAACCGTCAACATGGTATTCCTCGAACCACATGAGTGCGTTATCGCACAGGTAGTGGCGTACTTCTCCCCGGCCATAATCTGGGCGCGTCTCGCCCCAGGGTGTTGCCGCGCGGTGATCATTGTAAAAGTATATTCCGCCTTTATCATTTTCCTTCCAGCCGTCAAACCGCCACAAATCGAGATCTGAGGGGCCAAAGTGATTGAACACCACATCGGAGATCACGGCAATGCCATGCTCGTGGGCCGCCTTAACAAAACGCTTGAAGGCATCCGGTCCGCCATAAATGCGCTCAATGGCAAATGGATGTGACGGATTGTAGCCCCATGAAAAGTCACCCGAAAACTCCATGATCGGCATAACTTCCACAGCATTGATACCCAGCTCCCTAAGGTACGGCATTTTTTCAATGGCATTGTCCAGCGTGCCCGGTTGTCCCTTTTCTTTGACGTAAAAGGTACCGATGTGCATCTCATAAATGATGAGCTCATTCCACGAGGCAATTGTGAAGTTATCATCACCCCAATCGAATGCATCAATATCATAGATTATTCCGTTGCCCGTTGCATTTGTCACCTTTCGTGCATAAGGATCAATGCGGGTAAAGGGGGGAAGGCCCCAATCAACAGGGGTGTGGATTACATAGCGGTATTCATCTTCCACTTTTGCATCCCGCAGGCCGGCAGACCAGTATCCGTTTTTCTCATTGAAGAGAGGGGTTGCGGTTTCATTCCAGCCGTTAAAGGTCCCGGTCAGGTAAACTTTTTCGGCATGCGGCGCCCATACCCGAAAGGTCACACCTTGTGAATTGGGAATGGCTCCCATGCCCGAATGTTTTGCTGGTGTGCGAGGAGCTTTCTTTGCCATGTTGTCCTCCAAAGGTCAAGCATCTTTATCTCTCTTCGATTCTGATGTAATGTTTTCAGTGGGCGTCTCAGGCCCCAGCAGTACCGCGATCCATTCTGTGCCTGTATTGTTTTCGCATGCAAACTTCAGTGTCATGGTAAGCGGTATGCACAGGACCATGCCGACGGGGCCGAGCAGGCTGCCCCAAAAAATCAGCGAGAGAAATACAGTAAGTGTGGACAGCCCAAGCCGCCGTCCCATCAGCTTTGTTTCAAACATGTTTCCTACTAAGAGATCAACAATAAGATATCCGGCAACGGCAAGCGCTGCAGTGCTTGTCCCGAGCTGGATAAAGGTGAGAAGTACGGCCGGAACAGCGGCGATGATGAATCCGATATTTGGCACGTAGTGCAAAAGAAAGGCCAGAAAACCCCAAAGGATCGGGAAATCGACGCCGAGAATGGATAGCCATATCCAGATCAGGACTCCTGTGGCCAGACTTATCAATGTTTTGATGACCATGTAGCGTTTAATATCATTAACGAACCGGGTGACCTGGGGGAAGGCTTTCCGGGGGTCACCTATGACAGCGCGGATCTTGACCGGAAAACTCGAGGCTTCAAACAGCATAAAGGTTACGGTGAGCAGGATCAGGACAATATTGGAAAGCGTTGAGCCCAATCCCGCCAGCATACCGACGGTCAGCTTCATTACCTCTTCGGGTTTGACATACCCGAGCAGGACCCTGTCAATGCCTCCGATATTCAGGGTTGTCAAAAACTCATTGAGTGCGGCCAAATGATCCCGCAGGCGCGTCTGGTAGGCAGGCAAGGCAGCGGAAAAACCGTTGACGGAAGTGCCTACGATTGCGCCTACAATCAACAGGATCGTGATCATCCCTGCCACCACAATTACTACCGAGACAATAGAAGGAACGCGTTTCCCCTCGAGCCAGAGCACCGGCGGCGTCCCGAGGACAGACAGGAAAAGGGCGACGAGCAATGAAGCCAGTACCGGCTCTGCATGATTGATGCCCACGATGATGATCACGAGCGATGCCGCTGTGACCAGCAAGCGCGTTCCGTCGTTAGCGTTACTCTTTCCGGTCATCGATAACACCTTTCTGACAGACCCTGTCAGAATCCGAGAGAGACACCCAAACCATAATATTCAACTTTTCTATTGTAAAATTGTCCGCGTGGATCAAACCCTTTGTACCATTCGGCCATAATGCGCAGGCTGCGATGCCCGAGGCTGGGACTCCCGAACTCAAGGCCGGCCTTGGCGCTGATATCGATGGCCCACTTATGCTCCTGCAGGCTCTTCATGTCCACCCCGGCAATGGGCCTGCCGCCTAAAAGAATCGGGTCACTGTATCGATATTCGACCCCCCAATGAGCGATCATCGGCCTTAGCTCAGCCGGCTCTTTATGTATCAGATACTCACCGCCTCCGTAAACACGTAATCCGCGCCATTCGCGGGAATATATGAGCTCAAGGGCTTCGTAGCTGAGATTGACCCGTTTTGGAGCAGTACCACTCAGGAGGAATTCATCTCCCAGGTGAGAGCTCTGGTGATAAACGCGGAAGCGGAGAGAATCGTCGCCATGCCGGTAAGTGACAGGAATGCCGATGGTGTAATCCGCGTTGATGAGATCGTGGGAAGGGGTGCTCATGTTGAACTGTGCAAACAGGGCGCCTTCCACGCTCAATTGCAGGCCGTCACCCTCACGGCTCCCGAAGAATCTGTACAGGCCGAAGGTCTCCCCGAAACCGACTGACGCCATGGTGTATCGTATGCCCGGAGTCGAGAAGCGGCCCATAGTGACAAAAAATTGCGGCTGTTTCGGATCGGCGAGGAGTGGCCGGAACAGGTCGCCGGTTGGGAAGCCTTCTGTTTCACCTGTTATTCCGGTAACCCTGCTAATCGCCCCGGGCTTTGCAGTGTCTGCAGGCTTCACCCTAATCGATACTTTTTGCAGTCCATCAATCGTGCGCAGCTGCTTGTCGGCAGCTTCCCGGCGCAGCGGATCATCCTTAAACAGTGTAACAGTGGCGACCCCGTTGACGATCTTTAAAGTATAGCTGTTTCGCTCCCAATGCAGGTCACGCTCAAGTATTGAGGCAACATAACCTGTCAGGTATTCATCGCTGACCCTGTCAGCGGCCAATGCAGGGGAAGACGGTAAAAGGAGCATGAGGCAAAGTGATAAGGCCAATAGGTTAACGGTAAGAATGACACAGGTGGGGATACGCTTCAGCACGGTCATTTCATCCTCCTTTTGCGGTTGAAATATAGTGCCTTTCATTAACCTTTTTTGTTTCCCATGACAAGCAATATAATGCCGCCTGCGAGCGCAATTCCACCAACTATCGGCGGCAGCGGAATCGTTTTGGTCTTTTCGGAGTTAATCTGGATAGGACCGATATCAACGACTTTCTCGGTTGTCGTGTAGGTGAAGCCGTGATACGCGAGCGCGATGATGCCGATTACGATAAGGATGATGCCTGTCAATGTATATGTTTTCATTGTGTTCCCCCATTCATTCGTCATTATTGACATAGATATAACAGCGCCATTTGCAAAGCGATATGTTTTTATTTTGTTTCCCATAACATGTTGTCCTTCAACAAGTTTGCGTTAAGCTCTTTGCCGTTTCGCGCACCTTGAGCTTGAGCCGGCAAAGATCAGGAGTCTAAAAAGACTCTATGTTAATCATCCAGTTATTCTCCAGGCTACTTCCCTCTTTCAGGGTTTACATGTTGCTGCTCCTGATGGGATTGCGGCAGAGAAATCCTGACGTCAACTTGAGCATTTGCGATAGTTTGGATAGATATTAAAAGGAGCAATGCCAAAAGCAATGCCCCAACAATTTTTTTTATCATTTTCTTTCCTCCTTCATGTTATTGTTACCAAGCTTGCGGGAAATGATGACCGCCCGCTTGCTGCTAGGCTCGTCGTCCCGAAATTACGTTAATCAACACCACGACAATGGCAATGACGAGCAGGACATGAATGAACCCTCCCATCGTATAGCTGCTTACCAATCCGAGGAGCCACAGGGCTATCAGTATCACGGCAATTGTCCACAACATAACATCCTCCTTGAGTACGCTTTAGTGTCTCTGAGGGTCTGCGAAAATCGCATTGGCCGTCAGCGATCCAGAGTCTATTTGGACTCTTTGATGGTTATCTGCTTCTTTATGTTCTTTGCGTTGTTTACATCATTCATGGGTTTGGTGTCCGGGTCCATTATTGCTGTGTCTTTAAGGGGGTTGGAATGGATTCCAGGAACCAGCACTCCTGCCAGTTAAACCAATACTCTTTGTCCCCCGAAGATATTTTGATTATTGAACCATCTCCGCCTTTATAAGTCGCATTCTTGACTTCCATATTAGGTATGTCCTTATCTTTCCAATGAATTACCATTGTTGCCATTTGCATTTCTCCTCTCACCTTTTGCATGTTCAGTATCAAGGTCATTTATTCGGGCCCGCCTTAGGGAGCTTTCCACCCTGTTTGTTTATGTATTTAAAAGCAGGATGCGTGCCAGGACTTGTGACCGCGAACGGAAGCTCCTATAATGTTGAAAACATTGACATAATAGGGAAAACTCCGTCGGGGGAATGTTACTTTTAAGGGTGGCTTGTTCTGATATGTCAGGAGTCTCCTGATATATCAGATATTTTTATATGCTGACGCTTCTTCACAGAAAGAAAGAGGGTCGGTTTATTTGAGTTTAGGGTATTTCTCGGGAAAACGGAAAACATTCAGCTGCGGAATACGGCGAGTCACTTGCGTATGACACTGCGTCCCATAGGAAAACAGCCTGATTTCCATGTGAAAGCTGCCCAGATCAACACATCTTGAACTCTGGGCAGCTGTTGCTAAGCAATCACATTACCGGCGAAATGGGAAAAAGATACTAAACCCCGGAGCCGGAGGCGGCGCATATATTGGGGCATAAACTGGTTCCCTGTAGCCATAGGGGTGATAATAGTGGCGGTCGCGTTCATATCCCCTGTCATACCCCCTGTGTTCGTAGCGGCGGTTGTCATGCCTTCGGTCATCTGCGAAGGCCGGCGCCACCCCTATACTGCCGATCGTTGCGGCCAACGCAAGCCCTATCATTATCTTGCCCGCTACAGATCTGAAATTCCATGTGCTTAATGTTTTCATGAAGTTACTCCTTTCCTGCATCGTTTCCAATCGCGCCGGTTTGGCGTCAATCTGTAGTTGCACAATATTACCGGTTATTTCTTCATTTTGTTTTTTGCATGTCTGCTGTGTTTACCTGTCCGGAATATTGTATCGGCAGTCTGCTTCTGTTCATCAGACAAACTGGCATAGAATGCCTCGTAAGCCGGGATGAACTTGTTCAGCTGATTCAAATGGGCCTCCGTAATCTGCCTGTGGAATTTCATGCTCTCTACGGAGTTCATAGTCTTGTAGTCGGCCTTGTCCTTGGTCAGGGCGTCCATGTCGCTCGCATTTCCCCGCATCACCTTGGTAAGGTTATTCCATAACACATCCTGGTCACTGGTTATAACCAGTGCGCCCTGAAGCTGTTTGATCTGGGACTCAGTATACGCGACAGCAGATACTCTGTCCCCTTTCTTTTTGCCGTCAGCTGCAAAAGAAGGATTTGCATTCGCGAAAAAGATAGCGGATAAAAACACCACCATCACGATAACGAGTGCAGCCGGAAAAGCAACTTTTGAATCTGTTCGTTTCATGATCTGTCTCCTTATAAGTCTGATCTTTAGCGCCTGAAAGGCGCTAAGAGGTTATAAACTGCATCGGCCGTTTTACTATCCATACCCGGTCTTGCCCGTCCGTATTCAGCTATGAATGAACCACAGTATCGTCCAAACGGTACCCAAAGCAAGCACTAATTGAATCGTAAGCATACTATTTCTCCTGTTACTGTTTTGACCGTTCTTTGTCAGGGGCAAGTGGTCAAGTTTTCACTTAAATCTTCCATCTCTCCCTTTAGATGAATGCATAGTGATTTCCAATACCCTTAAATCCTCCCGAGGAGCAGCAGTACGAGCAGAATCAGAAGTACCAATCCTAACCCGCCACTCGGAAAGTAACCCCAGCTTTTGCTATGTGGCCAGGTGGGCAGCGCGCCTACAAACACAAGCACCAAAATGATGATCAGTATTGTGAACATGTTTTTCCTCCCGTATCTTATTTGCCCGGCGAAAAATGCAAGGCTTTCTTTAAGCATTCATCGCATCAAAAGCGAACAGGCTTTGATATCTGTTGCTTTATTTAAGAGCAGGATGTGTGCCAGGAGGATTGTAACCAGGACTGAAGCACCTATGATATTGAAAACATTGAAGTATTGGCGAGAATTGCGCTGCCTGGATGACGCTATGAGAGATGCCGCCTTCTGATATGTCAGGAGTCTCCTGATATATCAGAAGGCGGCGAAATCTATTTTTCCGTGAGTTGCATGTAAACTAAAATCACGGCGGTAATAGTCATGAGAAGGAATGTCGCAAACCCGAGAATGTTAGAAGTCATGCCATTCGTATTTTTGCCCATTATTTTTTTGTTGTTGGAAATGTGAAGAATGATGGCGATTAATACGGGAGCGGTCAGTCCGTAAAGAATGGCCGAGTAAATGAGTGCTTTAATTGGCGAGATCCCGACGTAATTCAGCGATAACCCCAGGATCAATGAAATGGCAATGATGACATAAAATGCTTTTGCCTTGTTAAATGTTTTGTCGAGTCCCTGTTTCCAGCCGAAGGTTTCGGTGATGATGTAGGAAAGTGAGCCGCTCAAAACGGGAATGGCCAGAAAGCCGGTGCCGATGACGCCAACAGCAAAAAGTATATATGCGGCATTTCCTGCCAATGGTTTCAATGCCTGCGCAGCCTGTTCAACGGTGTCGATCCGATGAATGCCGGCATTAAATAAAACCGTCCCGGTGGTAAGGATGATAAAGAACATGACGACATTCGAAAATAATGTTCCGAAATCGACATCCTGCTGCATGTCACCTATTATTTTTTTGTTTATCACTAAATGTTTTCTCTTCTGTTTCATAGCTTCAACTTCCATCGTGGTCTGCCAAAAGAAAAGATATGGTGAAATGGTGGTTCCAAGAATGGCGACCAGAATTCCGATAAAGTCTTTGTCGAACTGTATTGTCGGGATAAACGCGGCTTTCAGGACCTTTGCCCAGTCCTGTTCATATAAAAAGGGAACTATGAGATAGACCAGGAGGACGACGCAGAGATATTTCAGAACAGCTGCGAACTTTTGATATGGCAGGTAAATAATTGAGACTAAAAGAACAAGGGTGAAGACGATGCTGAAATATGCCGCCGGAATGGAGGGGAACAACAGATTTCCTACTGCTCCCATTCCTGCAATGTCGGCGCCAATGTTCATTACAATGGCCGGAAAACTGAACAGCAGCATTAAATACAAAATGGGCCTTGAATAATGGGCCTTAAGTGTTCCTGCCAGTCCATGAGAGGTAACGAGGCCGATCCTTGCGCACATTTCCTGAATGGAAGCCATGAGTGGAAATGTAATAAGCGCGGTCCAGAGGGTCGAAAGTCCGTATGCAGCGCCTGCCTGTGAATAAGTTGCGATGCCCGAAGGGTCGTCGTCGCTTGCACCAGTAACGAGTCCGGGGCCGAGTATTTTCCAGAAATGATAAAATTTGCCTGAAATGTTTTTTTTGTTTTTCATAGCGCAGAAGAAGAAGCAACAAATCGAAATAAGGGAGCTATGGCCATCTTCCTGAAGGATTTGACTTCAGGTTATGTACAGATGACCATGCTCCTTTTCACTCAGGGCAGACTGTCAGCAGTCTCTTCACTTTCCGACATGAATTGCCGAGATGTTTCCGATGAGCCCGAAAACGCTCAATAACCATATAATCACGCAAACGATCACTACCACATTCAAAATCCTCTTTATGGTAGACTGCATCGGTATATAGTTATTAATTACCCATAGGATCACCCCAACGACAACCAAAATAATTACTAAATGAATCAGCGGCATAGTTTTTCTCCTTTCATGTTGCGCATTACTGGTTAATAATTTACCAGGGTCAAAGGTACGGATATACTCATGGGGTGTATCTTCCGACCCTTTGGCCCTGCGCGGCTACCTGACCGTGATTTTAAAGATAACGCTTCTGTTAATCTTTGCTGCCGGCGATTCCACGTCTCTTTCGTTAGGCTCCGGCCTCTCCAGCTGTGTCTCACCATATCCGATTGTGGCCAGCCTGTCCTGAGAAATTCCTCCTTCTTTCATGAGGAAGGCCTTGACAGATGCCGCTCTTCTTTCGCTCAGCTTCTGATTGTATTCAACGGTGGCGATTGCAGAGGTATGCCCCTGAATGATGACTTTCATATTCGGGTTCTGCTTCATGACCTGGATATTCCTTCTAAGTATCGCCTGAGCATCTTTTGTCAGGGTCGACTTGTCCAGATCGAAATGCACATCCTCGAGAACGATCAGCTTTTCGACGACCCTCGGTTCCGGTTTCGGTTCCGGCCTCACCACAGCGCTCGGTCTCGCCGGACAAAGGGCCTTGATTTTAGGGATTGCATCATTAGCCATATCGATCGCTTCCTGAGTACGGCATACCATGTAGGCCTCATAGGCCTGGTCCACCTGGTCCTTCAGCGCATTATATTCTGCCGGGCATTGCCTGTCCTTGCCTGCCATGCGGGCTTCAGCAAGGGCCTGATCAGCCTGGACCAATGCCGTCGGATAGTACAAATAGCCCGACCTTTCGGCGGGTCTTTTTACCAGACCGGAACAGCCTGCCAGCACGCTGATGGAAAATAAGGCGATGATGATCATAAAGACTCTCTTGACTGTTATTGCTTGCATACTTAAATACCTCCGAAATATGATTTATTGTTTTCTCTGTCTCAACATGACCGGAACGAGTTATCCCCGTTTTCCTCCCTTCCTGTCCGCTCCGTTTTACTTGTTCCTTGGAAGTTAACGCTGTTTGCATCCCCTGGACTATTCTGATCAGAGCGACAACTAGTGCGATAACCAGATGGACATTAAAAGCGTATAGCCGCCGATCAGTCCCAGCACCCAGAGGGCCTTAAGCATTCCAAGAATCGTCCAAAACATATCAGCCTCCTGCTGCTATGCGTCGTCCTGCCTGATGAGCCGGCAGTTGACCTCATAGCTCTTACTTCCATATCTCATCTTGCATCATCCGCCTTGAAGACATTTTCTATCAGATCTATTCCCTGCGTGTGTAACACAGTGTTGAACAGTAGTTCAGGCTTCTCACTCAGCAGGTCCGTCAACTCGAGCAGCCGCCGCTGATTGTCCGTGGAAAGATGCCTCTCAAGATCTTCCTGTGTCGCCCATTGTTCCAGCAGGACGAAGGCATTATTATTTTCAGTGTCTTCGTAGAGGCGGTAATTCAGGCAGCCCCTTTCTACCCGCGCGGGTTCGAGCATCCCCTTCAGAGTCTTTAAAAGATCATTCCGCTTTTCGGGGCGGACAATCATTCTTAGTGTTGCTAATATCACGGTGCCTCCTGACTACCGAGATTCTTACCCGGGATTCGATTTATTCAACGACGTTATCTGCGCTCACCAGGTCCGCCCCGGTCATGCCCGCCAGGCCCCCCGCGGTCATGCTCGCTGCGTCCACCACGGTCCTGCTCTCCGCGGCCTCCACGGTCACGCTCGTCCCGCCTGTCCCAATGTTTTTCCCTTTCCCATCTCTTCCAGTTGCTTTTCACGTCTCTGTGGCCTATCCGTTCGTGTCCGGGCGATGATATGCGGTGACGATAGTCCTGCGGCAGCGATCTCAAACCGCCGGGGACCCTGGAAGGGGCTACGTAACTCCACCGCCCTTTATAATCACCCGATCTGTACCAGCGTCCTTCATAAGGACGCCACCAGTAACCCTGGAAAAAAAGAACATCTGTTTCAATGTCAGGGACCATGTAAACATACGTTCCCGGTATCACAACCACCTCAGGCGGAGCAGCAAACCTGATGGCCGGAAGATTAACCTGTACATTGACCGCTGCATCGCTCTGGGCTGCGGATACTGTTAGTGCTAAAAGCAAAGTGGCAATAACATACAAACACGACTTTCCAGATTTCCTCATCATTTCTCTCTCCTTGCGATAATTGTTAATACGCGCTCCGATGCCCATTGCACCAAAGATGAATGTGCTCCGGTGTTCGCCATAGTATTGAAAAGCAGGATGTGTGCCAGGGCCGATTGTGCCGGAGAGGAGCTTCTATGGTCTTGAAAACATTAAGATTTCAGCGAAAACTGCACTGGACGAAGGACATTGCAGCAGGCACTGCGTTCTGATATATCAGGAGGCTCCTGAAATATCAGGCATTTTTCTTATTTCTTTGAATTCCGAGTTTTTGCATCCTCGATTCGAGCGTCTTCGGATTTATGCCTAAAATCTCTGCTGCACCACCCTTGCCGCTGACCTGCCACCCGGTGGTGTTCAGGGCCTCGATGATCCGCCGTTTTTCGACCTCTTCGAGGGTCCCGGACTGGTCCGCAGATGACTGCGCGATCTTTGGTACCTCAAAATGCAGTACGGGCCCGGTGGCTATGATCATCGCTCGCTCGGTAACATTTTTCAACTCCCGTACGTTGCCGGGCCATGGATAGGCTTGCAGCGCTTCAACGCACTTTTGTGGTATTGATTCTATGCGTTTGCCCATTCTCTCGCTGAACTCTTTTATAAAAGACCATACAAGCGGCAATATGTCCTCGCGCCGCTCACGAAGAGGCGGCACAGTAATCTGAAAGACATTCAGGCGGTAGTAAAGGTCTTCACGGAACCCGCCCTCACTTACGAGGCTGGAGAGATCGCGGTTCGTCGCTGATATAATTCTGACGTTCACTTTTACTGTCCGGGGGCTGCCAAGCCGCTCAAATTCACCGCTCTCCAGTACCCGAAGCAGCTTGGCCTGGAGTTCCAGCGGCAGGGAGTCGATCTCATCCAGGAAAATAGTAGAAGAATCCGCAAGTTCAAAACGGCCTATCTGTTTTGACAGAGAGCCGGTAAAAGCGCCCTTTTCACGGCCGAACAATTCGCTTTCGATCAGGGTAGGCGGCAGTGCGGCGCAGTTGACTTTGATAATGAGCCGGTCCTTGCGGGCACTCAGGTTATGGATCGCATGAGCTATCAGTTCTTTTCCTGTCCCGGTATCCCCCTGGATTAAAACTGTAGAGTCCGTTGGAGCTACCTGCTCTATCTGCTGCAGGACGGTCCTTATCGATTCACTGTTGCCGACGATTTCCATATGTGAGTGGATCAGGCTTATCTCTTCTCTAAGGAAGATGTTCTCTTCATGCAATTTGTTTTTTAACTGTTTCAGCTCCTGAAGCGCCTCCTGAAGCGCCTCCTCTGCCTTCTTGCGGTCTTCTATTTCCAGCAAGAGCTGCTTATTAGCGGTCAGCAACTCCGCTGTCCGTTCCTGAACACGCAGCTCAAGCCTGTCGTGCGCTTTCCTCAGGGCCTCTTCCGTCCGCTTGCGCTCAATGGCATATCTTATGGCCCTGATCAAAAGATTGCTGTCAACCTGGCCCTTCACCAGATAATCCTGCGCGCCTTCGTGCAATGCGCGGGCTGCGAGCTCCTCATCACCAAGACCGCTCATCACCACAATCGGTATTTTAGGCGCTGCTGCAAGTGTGCGTATTACGGTATCAAGTCCTATGCTGTCCGGAAGTGCAAGGTCAAGCAAAATGATGTCAAAGTTTTCTTTGCCCAGCAGTGCAAGTGCGCATTTCAGCGTATTACAATGGGATAATTCAAACCGGGCACTATCAGAATCTGCAAGCATTTCCCTGAACAGAGAGACGTCATTGGGACTGTCTTCTACGAGCAGGATACTGATGGGCCTGTTTTCCATCTCTTGATTCAATTATTCTTTATCCTTTACCACATGTCTATGTTACATATGTTGTTTTATCAATGTATTGATTGAATGTCAATATTTTCCAATCAATTCTCGCGAGCGATTGTTGTAAAAGTGAATGTAAAATTGCCTCGTATTGCAATTCTTATCCGCCGGCAGCCTCTATCCTCACATCAACAAAATGTTCCTGCCGGTCGTCAACGAGGGGAATTGTCTTGTCAGGCTGTTCCGCTCCATCGACGGTCACGCTCGCCGCGCTGCCGTCTCTCACCTGGAGGACGGTGATGTGGTAGACCGTTTCCCTGTACCGGTAATGCACTTTGAAGGACTCCCAATCCTGAGGAAGGCAGGGTACGAAGCCCAGTTTGTCCACTTCAAGCCTGAGCCCAAGGAGTGATTCAAGGATAAGCCTGTACATCCATGCAGCCGATCCTGTGTACCAAGTCCATCCGCCGCGTCCTATGTGCGGAGATACCGCATAGACGTCGGCCGCAACGACGTAAGGCTCGACTTTATAGACAGCAGTCCCCTCGATCGATCTCGCATGGTTCACCGGATTGATCATTGTAAAAAGCTCCCAAGCGCGTTTTCTGTCGCCCAAGGCAGCGAATGCCATTGTTGCCCAGATGGCAGCATGTGTGTATTGCCCGCCATTCTCCCTTACCCCCGGAACATATCCTTTTATATAGCCCGGATTCAGGTCCGACTTGTCGAAGGGGGGATCAAGAAGCTGCACAAGTCCATGTTCGCGGCGAACAAGGCGCTCATCGACCGCTTCCATGGCCATGCGTGACCGGTCTTGCTCTCCGGCACCCGAAAGGACCGACCAGCTCTGCGCAATCGAATCAATCCGGCATTCGGCATTGGCGGACGATCCGAGAGGCGTGCCGTCATCAAAGTAAGCGCGGCGGTACCACTTCCCGTCCCATCCATTGTCGTCTATATTTTTGCGCAGCCGGACGGCTTCCGCCTGACAGCGATCGGCGAAGGTGAGATCGCCATGCAGACGCGCAATCCCGGTAAACTCCACCAGCACTTTATAAAGAAAGAACCCGAGCCAGACGCTTTCCCCCCTGCCTTGTTCGCCCACCAGGTTCATGCCGTCGTTCCAGTCTCCAGTACCGATGAGCGGCAGACCATGATCACCGAATTTCAGGCCATTCAGAAGGGCCCTGACGCAGTGTTCGAAAAGAGTCGCTGTTTCTTCAGAACGCAGGGGCAGATCGTAATAAGAGTCTTCATCAGCGTTTACCAGGCGGCCCTTTAAAAAGTGAACGGGCTCATCCAATACGCCGGTATCTCCGGTGGTGAGTACATAGCGGCTCACACAGAAAGGCAGCCAGAGGTAATCGTCCGAACAATGAGTGCGAACGCCCCGGCCCGTTGGGGGATGCCACCAATGCTGGACATCTCCTTCAGGGAATTGACGGCCCGCAGCCAGTAGCAGGTGCTCGCGCACAAGATTCGGCCTTGAGTGGATAAGTGCCATAACGTCCTGAAGCTGGTCGCGGAAACCAAAGGCGCCGCCGGACTGATAGTGTCCGCTTCGTGCCCAAAGCCGGCATGCCAATGTCTGGTATAGCAGCCATCCGTTGGCCAGCATGTTCAGGGACTGGTCGGGTGTGTCCACGTTCACCGCTCCGAGGGTGTGTGACCAGTGCTGCCACACTATATCGAGGGCGTTGCGCACAGCAGCTGGTCCCCTGAAGCGATTGACCAGGCTTCGGGCATCTTCGGTGTCCCGTCCTGCTCCGAGCCTGAAGACAATCTCACGCTCCTGCCCCGGGGCCAGCTCAAATGGGACCTGGATCGCAGCGCAGGGGTCCAGGCCTGCGCCTGCCCTTCCGGAAAGGCGCAGGCGGGTCATAGCTGCAGGGTTATGGAAAGTTCCGTTGCGGCCAAGAAACTCCGTACGGTCGCCGCTTATGGTCCGGGTGTTTTCATCAACGTCAAAGAATGCGGTCCGGCCGCTGAACTCTGTATTGAAGTAGTTCCGCCCGAAAAGAGCGCCTGTCTTCGGGTCAATTTCGGTGCTTACATGCATTGCGGTCTTTTGCCTCAAATCGCCCAGCACCCATTCAACATATCCGGTGACGGAGAGCCTGCGGGACTGCTCCGATTCATTGCGCACTTTAAGCACTGTAAACTTGACCGGCGCGTCCAGGGCAACGTAGACCCATAGCTCGGACCGGATACCGCGTTCCGTGTGTTCGAAGACGCTGTAACCGAACCCATGCCGGGTCGTGTAAGGCGTTGACCCGCGGCAGGGCAGGGGAGTGGGTGACCAGAAGTGGCCGCGCTCCTCATCACGGATGTAAAAAGCTTCTCCGGCAGAATCGCTTACCGGATCGTTCCCCCAGGGGGTTAGGCGGAACTCGTGGGCGTTCTCGCTCCAGGTGTAGGCCAGGCCGCTCTCTGAAATGACGGTCCCGAATTGAGGGTTGGCCAGCACATTTACCCACGGCACCGGCGTAACCTGCCCGTGAGCGGTAGTAATAACGTATTCGCGGCCATCCGGGGTAAATCCACCCAGTCCGTTGAAAAACGCCAGATCATGGCGCGGCAACGGCGCGACAGACAGGGGAGCGGGGCGCTGGGTCCTGGTCAGGGCAAGGAGTGGGACAGCTATTTCGGGCAAGCCGCGTCCGTTGATCTGTTCTGCAAGCGTCCCCCGGCTGTCTGTAATGACGGCACGGCTGACTGTTTGTATGAGGGTACGGTCTTCAGCAGATATCTGGTCCCCGGGTCTCACGAAGATGCCTCCTGGTCGTTCTGTTACGTTAGCTTCTACTCCGGCGGCAATGAGTCCCATGATCTGTTCATGCAGCAACTGGCGGTAACCGGCATGGTCTTCGTTCCAGATAACAAGGTCCACTGCCAGTCCCTTGAGACGCCAGTATGCATGGGCCTGGACAAGCTGGCGCACGAGGTCGATGTTGTCGGGATCAGCGATCTGCAGCAGCACGATCGGCAGGTCGCCGGATATTGAGTATCCCCACAGCCCGGACTGTCCCCGTCGATTCGATATAATTAGTCCCGGATCGGCACGCAGCGAAGAATTGGCATAGATCACTGAACCGGCAAGGCGACCATACAGCTGCGCGTCGGCCTCTGAGGCATTGATCTGCCGCAGGAGCACCTGGCTGTGCGTCCACGCGAGTTCGAAGACGCGGTCTGCCAGATACCTGTCCTGGTATTTCTCTACAAGACCCATACATGCGTCCCGGGTTTCAGCGATGCCTGTAACAATATTTATTGTTGCGGAACTCTCCGGATCCAGAATAATGCGGTACCTTATTGCAACGATGGGGTCGAGCACCGAGCCCTCGCTGCCCGTGAGGGCGGCAGGCCTGGTCATTCTTTCAGAGGTGTCAGGACCGCTCATGGCAAGCGGGTTGCCAAGAGTGTTTCCGTGACCGATGAACCGCAGGCGGTCGGTCTCATACGAAACCTGGCCGGTTTCCGCCCCATGCACAGTCATCAGATGAAACATCCAGGGAGAGTGTTCGTCAATGGAACGGGGGCGGCGGGTACAGAGGATCGCCTGCCTGTGATCAATAATCTCTGTCTGTACAAAAAGATTGCTGAATGCCGGGTGCAGCGTGTCTGCGGCAGGAGGAGCAAGGACTATCTCCGCGTAACTCGTTACCTCGATCTCCCTGTGTGCCCGGCCGCGATTGGTAATGGTGATCCGGCGCAATTCGATATCATCTTCGGGAGAAACCGAGATCTCGGTGTGCGTGTCGAAGTCATGGTCCCGGCGGCGGAACTCGGCGCGGCCTTCCGAGAATATTGCTTCGTAATCCTTCGGGTGGCCGAGCGCCGGCTGATACGCAGCCGACCAATACTCCCCGTTCTTCAGCTCGCGGACATAGCAGAACGTGCCCCAGTTGTCGCTGGTGCTGTCTTCACGCCAGCGTGTGATTGCGATGTCCTTCCATCTGCTGTAACCGCCGCCCGCGTTTGTTACCATCACGTGGTATCTGCCGTTCGATAACAGCTGCACCTGGGGAGAAGGAGTGTCGGGGCTGCTGAATGTGCGCACATGTGTCTCTGCTTCGGCAGAAGCGGCATGCGGTTCAGCAAAGTCGGCAGTCTGCGAATAGGTCCCTGTGGCCCTCGGCACGCGCTCCTGAAGCAGAAGCATTGTAGCCTGCAACACGGGGTCCGACCGGAACAATTTCTGCATTGGACGGTCCAGAAGCAGGTAGGCGAGGGAAAGAAAGCTCATGCCCACATGATGGGCCATAAAGGACCGCACCACGGCACTTGTTTTTTTGCGCGGCAGACGCGAAGCAGTGTAATCTACAGCTTCATAAAAACCGTATTTTCCTTCGCATCCTTCCGCACTAAGCCGCTGCAAATTCTGGCACGCCGCCTCGGGCGCAACCATCAGGGCAAGAGCGGAAGCGTAAGGCGCGATTACCAGATCGTCCGCGAGTCCGCGTTTGAGTCCCAGTCCGGGCACGCCGAAGGCGCGGTACTGATAATTGAGCTGGGCATCTATCGTGTTATAGCCTGATTCCGAAATGCCCCAGGGCACCCCGCGTTTTTTCCCGTATTCGATCTGCATGGCTACCGCCGCCTTGCAGGTCTCATCCAGCAGAGTACGTTCATAGGTGGGCATTACAAGGAGAGGCATAAGATATTCGAACATCGAACCGCTCCAGGAAACGAGGATCGGTTCTCCGCCTATGTTTGTGAGCAGACGGCCCAATGCAAACCAGCTTTCCTGCGGTAATTGTCCCTGGGCGATGGCCACGAAGCTGCAGAGTCTGGCTTCCGAGGCCAGCAGGTCATAGTAACTCGCGTCACGCCTGCGGCCGTCGACATTGTACCCAATAGCCAGCAGATTGCTCGCCTTGTCGAACAGGAAATCATACTGCATGAGGCTTAGTTCTCCGGTTTTCAGGACAAGCTTTCCGATGGCCCTTATCATCCCGGCGGCCGTATCGTTTCCGGTGCCTGCCAGCTCCCGCAGTGTCGGCATGTCATCAATGCCGCCGGCAGACGACGTGCCGAGCAGTATAAGCTCATCCAGCGCGGCCCGGCATTGTCCGCTGAAGGATCGGGCCCACCAGAGTGCCCGGCTTTCCGTCCGGCTCTCCGGATGGTTCTCTGGCGGGAACTCAGGACTGTCAACCAGGCTATCGATCCTGGAAAACAGCTCTGCCGAGATCTTTGTGAGATGATCAAGGCGCAGTCTCACAGCCGAGAGAGCAGCCGGCCTGGAATTGCAGGCAGCGTCCAGCTCCGACTGCAGCTGAGCGAGCAGGGCGGAGATCTCTTTTTGATAACGGGCTTCCGCCAGGACGTCCAGTAGAACCCAAAGGGTATCGCGGAGCCCTTCAAACAGCCGCGGACTCAGCAGTGTCTGGTCGGGAAGGGCGAGCAGTCCCTGCCGCAATATCAGCAGATTGGCCGCCAGGTTTCCGCTGTCCACGGACGAAACATACCTGGGCGGCAGCGGCTTGAGAGTGAGAGTGTCATACCAGTTGTAGAAGTGGCCCTGGTAGCGTTCAAGAGTTTCCATTGCAGCGAGTGCATTTGTTACGCGGTCGATGAGCTGGCGCGCAGTAATGTAGCCAAAATCACGGGCGGATAAATTCGCCAGTAGCGCGAGCCCCATATTTGTAGGAGATGTGCGATGCGCGGTGACAGGGCCTGGCTGCTCCTGAAAATTATCGGGCGGCAGCCAGTGCTCGTCACGGCATACGAAGGTCTCGAAGAAGGCCCATGTTTTCCGGGTAAGCTTTCGAAGGAAGACGGTCTGGTCGGGTCTCAGCCTTGCTTCTTTGCGGGACAGCGGCCGGCTGATCCACCAGGTGATAGCGGGAGAGAAGAACCAGATCGGCAACAGTATTAAGACAACGCCCGCGGCGGCGGGATTTGAAAGCATTGCATATATTGCCGCGGCGACGGCAAGGAAAGGGGCCGGCCACATTGTCCTGCAGGAATCGACAAGACTGCTTAAAGCCGAATTATCGCTGCTTCGGTCCGGGCTGCCTGACGGACTCCATTCGAGCAAATGCCTCTGCGTGACCAGCATTCTCCAGATTGTGCGCACAATCGCATCCAGGCTGAAAAACGCTTCGTACGGGAGGCAGGCCAGCATGAATATGCCCTGAACGAAGCGCCTGACGCTGGAGCGGCCAACGACAGCGAGGTGCTGGGCAAAAAGCAGATCATCCGGTTTTTTGAGCAGGTCCAGGACAGAAGCTATCAACGAAGGAATAAAAATTATCCCGAGTACAGACAGGGTCCAGAACCATGGCGATGAAAAGACCGTCCAGCCCAGAAACAGGAGCAGTGTCAACCCGGCCGGGACGAGGCTGCGCCTGAGATTGTCGGAGAGCTTCCATCTGGAAAGCGGCGAGAGTGGATTTTTCCGGCGGTGTCCGTCGAGTCCGGGAACTCCGGGCAGCAGCCAGCGGACGAGCTGCCAGTCCCCGCGAATCCAGCGATGACGGCGGTCTACGTCAGCGCTGTAACGGAATGGATATTCTTCAAAGACCATCACATCACTTAAAAGTCCTGCGCGCGCGTAACAGCCTTCGATAAGATCGTGACTCAGGATGCGGTTTTCCGGAAAACGGCCGCTGACCGCCTTTTCGAATGCCTCTACATCATATATCCCCTTTCCGATAAAAGAACCTTCACGGAAGATGTCCTGGTAGACATCCGAGACCGCGCGCGTGTAAGGGTCGATTCCCGGATCGCTGCCGTACAGGCGTGCATAGCGCGAGCGGTTTGTGCCGGGCAGACTCACCGCGGCCCGCGGCTGAAGAATTCCGTAACCGGCAACAACGCGCTGTCTGTTTTCGTCATATTGCGCCCGGTTCAGAGGGTGCGACATGGCCCCTACAAACTGTCGCGCCGAATCCCGGGGCAGCTGCGTATCCGTGTCTAGAGTGATCACATACTTTATATTGGAAAGTACGGCCGTATTACCGACGATAAGAGAGAAAGGGGTACCGGAACTGTCATCAGCCCCTGCATTTTCCCGTCCGAGCAATAAGGAATTCAATGCCGCAAGCTTACCCCTCTTGCGCTCGTAACCCATCCAGACCCTTTCATCGGCATTCCATCGCCGCGGGCGGTGTAAAAGGAAGAACTTGTCGCCTTTTGCATTGCTATACTTTTCATTCAGCTCTTCGATTTTATTTCGCGCCAGCAGCAACAGCGGTTCATCTTCGGGCAGTGTTTCCGCCGGCGCATCCTGAAAATCCGTCAGCAAACCAAAAAGAAGGTTTTCATCGCGATTTGCCAGGAACCTGACTTCGAGCGCTTCGGTCAGGTCCTCGATGCCCTGTGCGCTGGTGAGCATAGTGGGAACTATGGTGAGGGTGCGCGATTCAGACGGGATACCTTTGGAAAAATCCATTCTTGGCAGCGGCTGAGGTTTTACCAGTAATGTAGCAAGCCAGTTTACCACTCCAACCGCGAGCTGGCTCGCACACAGCACCGAGAGGACACCTGTAATCGCAATCAGCCAGAGTGGTATGCTGTCGCCAACCGCCTTTGAAGCCAATCCGCCGGCGAACATCAGAGTCATGAGCGCGATCGCGCCCAGATAGAGGGACTGGGGAAACCTGGCGCCCATTTTACATATTGCACCGGAGACGGACAATCGCAGATGCGCAAGCTCTTCAAGCTGCGGCAGCCCCTTGTCAACAAGGTAATAACCGACATGGGTCGCCCGGTCATCGGTGCCCTCAATACCTGTTTTGCCGGATTTGAATACCTGCGCGAGCCGGACCGCTTCGGCTGCCACTTCGGCTTCGGACAGTCGCCCGCTCTTTGCAATCTTTTCCACAACGTGGCGGTAAAGGTCGCGAGTTGTAAAGTCCATTTTGGCGTATGTACCGCACGGATCGTCACGCAGCGTCTGCTCGGCAACGCTCATCGTCTCCACGAACTCGCGCCAGTCCATCGTGCCCAGGAAACGGAGGCTGTCAATGCTGTTGCTCATCGATACCTGGTCGGCCGCCTGTTGCTGTGCCTCTGACTGGACCAGATGGTCGATGGTCAGGCTGCACTCTGATAGTCGTTGTTCAATCCATGTGAGCGGCATTGCCAGGGCGGGTCCCTGCCCCTGAAGGCGTCGGGTAAACTCCGCGACGAACGCGCTCGTCAGCGGCAGGTTCGAGCGGGCCATGTCCGCTATTGTCAAAATCAGGTTCTTCGGGTCCTTGCCGGCAACGTCGGTAATACGGTCCGCCCAATAATCGGCCCGGTTTCGGTCGAGCCTGTCGGCAGTGATGCGGGCACTGATGCGCCGGAGATTCTCGATCAGCGCGAGCCGCAGCATTATGGGGATGGCCCAAAGTTCTCCCAGCTTAAGCACCGTGATTGTCTGATAGGCCGAAACGAACCTGCTAAGACTTTGCGGATCTATCCGCCCGTCGCTGTGTGAGATGGTTTCGAGGGCGATATCATAGACGCGGGGAAGCCCGGCCGAAAGGCCGTCACGCAGGCGGGGAAGCTCGCGGCTGTATCCTTTGGGCAAGTGTCGCCTTGCGGTGCGTATCTGTTCCTCGATCAGGTAAAAGTTATCGAGCAGCCAGTCGCCTGCCGGCGTAATCCGGCGATCAGTCGTGATCGCCTCCATCAACAGGCTCCTGGTCCCGGTCAGGATGCCTTCGTTGTCGGCAAGACGCGACAGGAGCTGGTCAGGGGGAAATTCGGGGCTTAAATTATGCAGGACCGCCAGGGTCCTGCCGTGCTGCTCCATCTGGTCGCTGCTGAATAATTCCGCTCGCAGAGGGGGCTCGCGCAGGGCGCATTTTTGCGCCAGGTCTGTTCCCCTGAAACTCGCGCGCAAATGCGGCAGGTTTTCGCGCAGGGTCTTTTTGTTTATCTTCAACTTGCAGTTCTCCTTTTTTCTGAACGCAGAAGGTCTTACATTACTAAGGATATCCTCTTTGAGATGGTATTCCTAGACACTAAGACAAGAACTGCTGTCCTAAAAGGGAGATATTGGGCATAAATCCCGTTCAGGACGCAATCTGTATCGCCATCCCGGCGATTGTCTGTAGTTCGGATGTGCTGCTGCTACTTAGGATGGAAAACTATGACACAGTCCGTTTTTCAACTTTCGGAAGGGTAAAGTAAAACGTGGCGCCTTTATCCACGGCGCCCTCAGCCCATGTGCGGCCGCCATGCAGGGCCATGATGCGGCGGACATTTGCCAATCCTATGCCTGAGCCTTCAAATTTACTCTCAGGATGAAGACGCTGGAAGACGCCGAAGAGCCTGTCCTCATGTTCCATGCTAAATCCTACGCCGTTGTCCCTGATGAAACATATATCTTCGTCGGCGGCTGTTTCGCATCCGATCTCTATTTCTGCACTGGAACGTGTACTTGTGAACTTGACCGCATTAGAAATCAGATTGACAAACACCAGTTTTAACAGCGACTGTTCACCGTAAACAACAGGCAGTTTGCCGAGGTTCCATGTTATGTCCCGCCCGGTCGTTATAATAGCAAGCTGACTGACGGATTCGTCCACGAGTTGATTCAGGTCCACTTCGCTCTTTTTCAGCTCCTGCTGGCCAAGCCTCGAATAATTGAGCAGGTCAGCTATTAGCCGGTCCATTTTTTTTGCTGCGTCGGATATCAACGCCAGGTATCTGGCTTCGTCATTGTCCAGCCGGTCTTTCATTCGTTTTTGCAACAAGTCGGCAAAGCCGGACATGTGACGGAGCGGAGCGCGCAGGTCGTGCGAGACCGAGTAGCTGTATGTCTCGAGCGCCTCGTTTGCGAGTTCAATCTTGATGACCTTGTCCTGCAGCCGTGCATTGAGGTCCTCAATAATCTTCTCGTGCTTTTTGCGCCGGGTGATGTTATCAAAAATAACTATAAAGTGGTCCTTTTCAGTGCTGTAAACCGAAAGGGAGAGCCACGCCTCCAAAGGTTTAAATTCGATTTCGAGTTTCTCGGGCCGGCCGGTCGTTGCCACCCGGCCGTAAATCTCAAACAACTCCGGGTGTAAATCTTTAATCCCCGGGATTGCCTCAGTGACCCGCTTTCCTTCTATATTGTGCAGGCCCGTCAGATGTACGAAGGCAGTGTTTACATCGAGGTAGACAAAATCTGCGGGGGTGCCGTTTTTGTCGTACAGCATTTTGCAGTATGCCGCCCCTTCAGACATGTTTTCGAACAGCAGATGATATTTTTTTTCATTTTTATCCAGGATGTCACTTAAGCGTCTGCTTTCGCTGATGTCGATGACGGCCGCCCTGACATTCGTTTTGCCGTCACCGGTAAGTCCTGTGCTTATATCTATTCGCACCCAGAAAGGGACGGCGTCATTAGCAAGCATTCTCATTTCACATGTCTGCTTTTCCTGCGTTTCGGCAAGTTTTCTGCAGCAGAGAAAATATACGTTCTGGTCGTTCCTATGGATGAAGCGCGTCATCGGCTGACCGACCAGATAACTCCTTTCCTTGCCCAGCAGTGTGGCGATGGTAAGATTGGCTTCGGTGATAAGCCCCTTGTTGTCGGCAGATAAATATCCGGCCGGCGCCAGGTCGTACAGGTCAAAATACTTCTCACGGGATGCCTCAAGTTCCTGCTGCGCGCGGCGCAGTTCCTCGTTCTGCATCTCGAGTTCGATCTGGTGCACCCTCAGTTCCTGGACTATGCGGTCAACGTCCGGGAGCTGCGTCCGGTCAATTTCTCCTGACTGTTTTACCAGCCGGTCCTCAGCCCGGCGGCGCAGGCCCGGAATTTCATTCGGGCTCACGGGATCAGGTATCCGGGATTCATTGTTACTTGCCATTGTCTGTCCCCGGCTGCTTGCGCTCCCCGATGTCCCGGCAGGAGCTCTGAAGCTCGGTAATATCTCCGTTTTCCGCATACATCAGACGGAATACTGTCTCCACGCGGACATAATCCCCGGATTTGCGTCGAATTCCGCATTCGATATGTAACTCTGCTTTGCGCGATGCCGCTGCGAATTTCACCGTCTGCTGCAGGCCCGCATCATCATCGGGATGTATATAATCGAACATGCGGGTGCCGACCAATTCATCCGGTTCAAATCCCAAGAGCCTGCTGCAAGATGGGCTGACATAAAGATATGTGCTGTCAGGAGTCATGCGGCTGATAACATCTCCCATGTTCGACACCAGCAGGCGCAGCGGGTTCTCTTTTTCAGACAATGTGTCACGTATTCCCTTTTGCACGGTAATATCAACGAAGGTCAGCACTGCACCCTTGATAACGTTTTCTATTGTGCGATAGGGTTGGATGCGCATCAGGAACCACTGGCCGTCTTTGGTCCGGACCTCCTCTTCCCTTGGAATCAATGTATCGAGCACCGTCTTGATATCCCGGACCATGCTGTCATATGCTGCGAGACGCGGGACGATATGGTCGACCGGACGCCCGATATCAGTCGGTATCAGGTTGATCACCCTGGCGGCCGCGGGCGTGAACCGCTGAATGATCAGCTGATTGTCAACAAAGATAGTGCCTATGCCGGTTCCTGCAAGCAGGTTATTCATGTCATTGTTTACCTGGTCCAGTTCCTCGATCTTTTTCTGGAGTTCCGTATTTACGGTCACCAGTTCCTCGTTGACCGACTGCAGCTCTTCACTCGAGGTCTCGAGCTCCTCGTTGGTAGACTGCAATTCCTCATTGGAAGACTGCATCTCTTCATTGGTCGATTTCAGTTCTTCATTGGAGGTCTCCAGCTCCTCTGTAGTTGCCTGAAAGTATTCTTTCGTGGTCGTGAGTTCGTGCTCGAGCTCGGAAATCCGCCGCTCTTTATCAGTGGCTTCGCCCTGTACAGTCCCGGCAACCGGATGGTCCTTGACGAGTGCCTCTTCGAATATAATCATCAGGAGTCCGGTAGCAGACTCCGGCTTTGATACAGGCTGAACGAGGATGTTGACCAGGAGGGCATCTTCGTTGGCCGTGACATGCAGGCCATTATACCTGACGGCTGTTTTCTGGGTCATGGCCTTGCGTACGGCAGCGGCCAATGCCGGCCTCAATTCCTCACGCGCCATCCTGAGCAGGTTCAGACTCGGCTCTCCCGGCGCAAGCTCAAGGTAGCGGCCTGTATGACCATGAACATAGAGCACTTCATAGTCGGCATTGATGAAGGCGCAGGCCGGTATGTATTCATCCAGCAGGGCCCTCTCAGCCATTTCGCGGATGTCTGATTTGACTGCCTTGACATCAGTCTGGGCCTGGCGCATGGTCCTGGTCCCTGTCAGCAGGGCTGGGACATACGGCGAATAGGCGGCCTTGGGGGTCACATCGCTCCTGCGCTGGTAGAGTTTCCATTTCTTGTCCGTGATCGAGAAGAGGTCCACAAATTCGCTTATCGATTCCGAGTTGCCCAGAAAGAGATAGCCGTCACGATTCAACGCATAATAGAACATGGGAATGATCTTCTTCTGCAGCTTGGGCTCCATATAGATAAGCAGGTTGCGGCAGCTTATCAGGTCTACCTTCGAAAACGGCGGGTCCTTGATAATGTCCTGTTTGGCGAAGACCACCAGATCACGGATGGATTTGCGTATGCGATATGAGCTGTTCTCCTGGGTGAAGAATTGCGCCAGCCGTCCCTGCGATACATCGGCGGCTATGCTTTCGGTATAGAGGCCTGCGCGGCCTTTTTCAATGGCCCGGTCATCGATATCTGTTGCAAAGACCTGCACCTTGTGTCCTTTTTTCAGGCTGTCTGCCTGTTCCTGGAGCAGAATGGCCAGGGAATAAGCCTCTTCGCCTGTAGAGCATGCAGGCACCCAGGCCCGCACGGAGACGCCCGAGGGCTTCCCCTCAAACAGATGCGGAATGACCTGTTCGCTGAGCGCCTCAAAGGCCTTGGGGTCGCGGAAAAAATTGGTGACGCCTATCAGCAGTTCCCTGAAGAGTGTCTCTACCTCTGAGGGATTTGATTGCAGGTAGCGGTTATAATCATCCACACTGTTTATTTGAGTGACGACCATGCGTCGCTGGATGCGGCGAAGGACCGTATTTTTCTTGTACTGGGAAAAGTCATGGCCTGTCTTGCTGCGCAGCAGGATGAACACCTTTTCAAAGGAGTCTGTGATCGAGGGCACGTGGTCGGTTACAGGCAGATGCTGCCCGCCAAAGGAGTGCTGTGTAAAAGATATCAACTGCTCCGGCATCTTGCCCGGAGGCAGGATGTAATCTGCCAGGCCGGTTGCAATGGCGCTGTCGGGCATCCCATTATAGGCAGCTGACTCCGGGCTCTGGACCATGGCCATTCCCCCTTCGCCCTTGATCGTCTTGAGACCGCGGGTGCCGTCGGTACCTGTTCCGGAAAGCACTACACAAATTGCCCTCTCATGCTGGTCTTCAGCCAAAGAGCGGAAAAAGTAATCTATCGGTAACCTAAGACCGCGTGGAGCGCTCGGCGCCATAAGGTGCAGTCTGCCATGCAGGAGCGCCAGGTCTTTGTTGGGGGGTATTACATAAACGCAATTGGGATGCACCCTCATCCCGTCCTCAATCCTGAAGGCCTGCATCCGGGTATACTTTTGGATAAGATCGAGCAGGATGCTTTTATGATCGGGATCGAGGTGCTGCACTATGACAAAGGCCATGCCGCTTTCGGTGTCCGGCGGCATCGCGGCAAGGAATTGTTCGATTGCTGCCAGCCCCCCGGCCGAGGCCCCGATGCCGACAACGGGAAACGTTATCTCCGACACTGCTTCGGATTCGTCTTGAGAATGTCCTTCTACCGGACCTTTAGCAGTTGCTTGAATCTGGCCCTTTTTGGGGGCTTTCTTCTTTTCAGGCATCTTGTTTTCTTCTGTTGTCAGAGATGGTCTCCAGAGTGAGATTGAGGGTGATTACAAAAGCGTACGATCTGCCGGCCAGATTCTTCCCAGTGAGTAGTATATCAAAATCATGTCAGGATGGCAAAGGGGCATCGGATACTTGTTGTGATGGAGTATATGCTGTGCGGCGGGGAATAGTCCGGCAGGGATGGCGTATAATAATAAAATGACGGTTATAATATTCTTTGGAGAGGCTCAGATCTGTCATGAGAAGTAGTGTAATAAAGGTTCTGCCGGCCTGGTTCCTGTTCATCTTTTTTTGCGCGGCAACGTTCCTGTGTATGCCTGCTGAAGGAAGGGCAGCCGGTGTTGAAAGCATTCCGGAGAGGAGCAATGTTTTACGCATCGGATTTGTTCCTCAGGACAATGCAGTCAGGATGGTCAAGAAATGGCAGCCCCTTGCAGATTATCTCTCGAAGGAGCTGAACAGGCCTGTCGAAATAGAGATCAAGCCGAATTATCAGGGCGTTATTGACGACCTTGCCCGTGGAAAAGTTGATGTTGGGCTGCTGGGAAGTTTTTCCTATGTCAGGGCCGCGGAGGGAGGCGGCATCGTTCCCCTTGTCAGGCGCGTGATATTTGGCAGCTCCTATTACCGCGGCATTATTGTTGTAAGAACAGACAGCGCCATTCGCACGCTTTCAGGCCTTAAGGGCAGGCGTTTTGCGTTTACCGATAAAAACTCTACGACCGGGTTCGTCCTGCCGGTGCGCCAGATGAAAAGAAGCGGTCTCGGCCCGCCTGAACAATTTTTCTCGGAAATAATCTACACGGGCAACCATGACTCGGCCCTGCTTGCCGTATACAGCGGGTCTGCTGACGGCGCCGCGCTTTCGACCACCCGGCTTGACCCGCTTAATGCCAAACTTGATCACTTGAGGATAATATGGAAGTCGGAATCTATTCCTCTCGGGCCTTTTGTGGCGAGAAAAAGTCTGGGAGGAGCGACAATCGCGAAACTGCGAAAGGCCTTACTGAGGATCGAATCATCTCCATCCACTAAACCGCTGCTGAAACAGTTCGGCGTTGACGGTTTTGTTGCTGCACGCGACAGCGATTATAAAATTGTACGGTCCCTGGCCAGGTCTCTCGAAGGGCTGCCTGAAGAGTGATACGCTCGCTGGTACATTTTTTTGAGGGCCTCAGCCTGCGCAACAAGCTGGTCTTTTCGTTTGTCTTTGTCATTATCATCTCCACGGTAATTTCGTCTTTTGTCTCGCATTATAAATGGAAGCATGATTACTACGCCCAGGTGCGTGAAGAAGGCACGGTGCTCACCCAGACCCTGGCACAGGGCTCTGTTGATCCCATCCTCAGGCATGACTTTTCTACACTCGAAGAATATGTGAATAATCTCCTGAAAAAAGAGAATGTCGCGTATGTCATCTTCACCAACCACAACGGGCATATACTGGCGGGCGGCGATCAGGACTTAAATGTGCCCGGCGAAATTATCCGGAAGGGACTTGTGAATACGGCCCCGGCCCTTGTTCAGACATACCACAGCGAAGCCCTGAAGATGCAGGTAAACGACATCTCCGTGCCGGTCATGATAGATGCAAAAAAGTGGGGCACTGTTCGTGTCGGATTTTCGCTCGGGAATGTAGAGCACGAGATTTATTCGAACATCTTCTCCGCGCTTCTGAGCGCACTGCTTTCGATCGCAGGCGGCATTGCCGTGGCACTTGTCCTGACGCGCATTATCACCAAGCCAGTAGGGGCCTTCATCAAGAGCATGCGGACAATATCGGAAGGAGACCTCTCGCAGAAGATCAGGGTATCGTCTCCGGACGAGTTCGGAGAGATGGCCGATTCCTTTAACCGCATGGCGCACTCTCTCAGCGAGAGCAAGGAGAAACTCAGGGAAACATTCGAAGAGCTGGCCCAGAAACAGAAACTTGCCGCGCTCGGCGAGCTTTCGGCCCGAGTGGCGCACGAGATAAAAAATCCGCTGGGCATAATACGGGGTTCGGCGCAGATCATTGTTGACGGGAAGACGCCGCTCGCGATCAAGGAAGAGGTTGGACGCTTTATAGTCGAAGAGACGGACAAGCTGAACCATACGGTGATGGACATCCTGAACTATGCTCAGCCGCGCATGAGGGAACTGGTGCCTGTTGATCTGAATGCCCTGATAAGGGACAGCCGGACGATATGGGAAAAAACGGCGGCGGAAAAAGGTAAAATAACCCTGAGGCTTCTCCTGGCTGAGGGACTGCCAGAGGTCAGGGCAGACCGCGATCTTGTCCTGAGGGCGCTGCTCAATGTTGTCATGAATGCCTGCGAAGCTGCGGAACATGGAGGGGAAGTCGATATTCAGACTTTCAGCAAAGATGGCTCATGGGTCGCTGTCCGTGTTTCCGATAATGGGCCGGGGATCGACGAGGCAGGGATGGACAAGATATTCGAACCTTTTTTCACGACTAAAAAAGACGGCACGGGGCTGGGGCTCTCAATAGTGAGAAATATAGTCGAAAGCCATAACGGGCGCGTTACAGCCGGGAATCGCGAAGAAGGAGGCGCCAGCGTGACGATGTTGTTCCCGCTTGTCGAAACCGGTCCATCCAGATGAACCCCAGAATACTTATAGTCGAAGATGAAGCCAAGATGCGGCGCATACTGGAGATCATGCTTTCGGAGGATGGCTACCGTATCGACACGGCTGAGGACGGACTTAAGGCCTTGTCGCTCTGCGAGAAAAACAGCTATTCGCTCATTGTTACCGACCTGAAGATGGCGCCCATGGACGGACTCACCCTTATGAAGAAACTGCGCAAGGTATCTCCCGATATTCCTGTGATAGTGGTTACCGCCTTCGGGTCTGTTGAGACCGCTGTCGAGGCGATGAAGGAAGGGGCTTTCGATTATATCACCAAACCGTTTGACCGGGAGGAGATCCGCATCCTCGTCTCAAAGGCCCTTAGTTATGGAAGCCTTAGAAAAGAAAATACGTACCTGAGGGAGGAAGTGAGGAGGCGCGCGACCTTTGAGGATTTTGTCGGTAACTCTCCGAACATGCGGGAAATTTATGCGCTTGCGGGCCGGGTGGCCGGGACGAATTCCACGGTGCTCATCACAGGCGAAAGCGGAACAGGCAAAGACCTGCTGGCAAGGGCCATACATCATGCGTCGCAAAGGAACAACGGGCCGTTTATCGCAATCAACTGCGCATCAATTCCTGAGACATTGCTCGAAAGCGAACTCTTCGGTTTTGAAAAAGGGGCCTTTTCGGGCGCCGACCATATGAAGCCGGGCCGGATTGAAATCGCGGAACATGGCACGCTCTTTCTTGACGAGATAGGCGACATGCCGCATAGTCTGCAGGCCAAGCTGCTGAGGGTCTTGCAGGAGAGGAGCTTTGAGCGCCTTGGCGGCACAAAGACCATCGAGGTCGATGTGCGCATTATGGCCGCCACGAACAAGAATATAAGCGCGCTGGTGCAGGAAGGCCGTTTTCGCGATGACCTTTTCTACAGGCTGAGCGTTTTCCCGATTCATATCCCCCCGCTGCGCGAGCGCCGTGACGACATATCTCTTCTTGCGGTCTATTTTCTCAGGCGCTTCAACGAGGAAATGGGAAAGTCCGTTCAGGGCTTTTCTGAAGATGCTCTCAATATGCTGGTCTCCTATGTCTGGCCCGGTAATGTACGGGAATTTCAGAATATTGTCGAACGTGCTGTTATCCTCTGCAAGGGCAGTGAGATAAGCCATGGAGACATATTGCTGGGGGCCGGAGCGCCTTTGGACCCACATCATAAATACTGCTCTCTGATCCCGCCCGAGGGCATTTCACTGGAAGAGGTCGAAAAAGGGCTTATAGTTGCCGCGCTGCAGATGACCGGAAACAATCAGGTCAAGGCCGCAAATCTGCTTAAGATCACCCGGAATACCCTGCGCTACCGGATGGAAAAATTCGGCATCCCGTTTGCGGGTGCTTGATATCCAACAGCTGCTGCTTCATATCAGGCAGGTCAATAGCTGATATTTTTCGCCCCTTCTCTGTTTACCATTGAAAACATTGTTTTTTCTTTTCAGACCGTGCGGTCAATCGCCATGGTACATTTAATGCTGTATATTTCCTGTTAACAGGCTGACCGGCTTCAATCCGCCTGAATAAAGTACAAACTCTCTTTACGAAAGGGGAATGCGTGTGAAATCATTACTGATTATTGCTCTTCTGTTTGTGATGGCCGCAGTTGGCGCATCAGAAGCGGCTGTGCAGGATGCATACGATCTGCCCGAGCCGTACGCAGGATATGAAAAGGCGTATCTTAAGGAATTCCCTGACCTGCAGGGGTTGATGGATGTGATGATCAGCACTTACGCTGGTCAACTTAAGGACCCGGCCCAGGACATTCTGCATGTGCGGGTATGTTCGGCCCTCTCATACCGGATGGCGGTTGATCTCAAGCTCTCTCTCAAAGAGAGGAGACTGGCCATAGCAACGGACCTTCTCCATGATATCACCAAGCAGGACAAGAAGGCGTTGCTGACAGATCCGGTCCTCTTTTCGCAGTCAGCCGAAATGACTATTGGCCTGCGAAAGTCAGGATTCCTGAAGGGTTCCGCACGCTTCTGGACCGATGAAAAGTTACTGAAGTCGCAGCAGGTTGGAGGCAATCTCGCGCTTATCCATCATATAACAGGCGCCTTAAAGGCTGGAGAGATACTGAAGAAGGCCGGTTTTAAGAAGGCGGAGATAGATACGATCCAGGCCGCCATACTGGGGCATTCTACAGGCTACTGGTATTTCAGGGACATGGTCGACAAGGCCGGCGGCGCCAATGGCGCATGGCAGACGGTATTTCCGGAGCCGGAGGGCAATATTGCGCTTTTTGCCCATGATGCGGACCTGATATCCCAATTTGTGCCTGAATCGGTAGTGCCGGACGGCAGCAAGTGGCGCGGCATAGCGAAGCAGCGCTGGGGAGCAAAGACGACTGTTGAGGAAGGGCATGTTGTTTATTATGTATTTCAGCGCCTCTTTGAAGAAGCAAAGACCACGCCTGGAAAAGAGCTGGCGCGTGAAAAATGGGACGTGATACGGATAGAACTTGTTAAGCTCATGGGTCTCGGTCCTAACGATGATCCCATCGCCAAATTCGGGATCCCTGCCGCTTTCCGGAAATAGAAAGACCGGGCGGGATGAAGGTTTCGTAATAATTAAAATCATGCATATAAAAAGGAGAAGAGAGATGAAAAAAGCGCTGGTTTTCCTGATCGTGCTGTCATTTGTATTCTGCAGTATCGGATCGGTTTCGTTCGCGGCTGAAAAGCTGATGGTATACACCTCCATGAAAGAGAGCCTTATCGGCAAGCTGCGTGATGCCTTTGTGAAAAAGTATCCCGGCATCGCCTTTGACTACTATTCGGCAGGGGCTGGCAAGCTTATGGCCAAGATAGCAGCAGAACGCCAGTCAGGCAGGATGACCGTGGACGTGCTGTGGCACAGCGAGGTGCCCGATTTCTACCAGCTCAAGGGTGAGGGGTTTTTCGAAAAATATGTATCTCCCGAGTCAAAGCATATAAAGAGCACAGTGAAAGACCCTGACGGCTACTTTACACCGGCCCGTCTCGGGACCCTCGGCATAGTCTATAACACTAAAAAGGTGACCGTGCCGCCCAAAACCTGGCAGGACCTGCTCGACGCGCGCTTCAAAGGAGGCTATGGCATAGCTAATCCCGCGCTTTCAGGGACCGCCTTTATGAGTATTGCGATGCAGGCAAACAGCCTCGGGTGGGACTATTTCCAGAAGCTCAGGGCCAATGGTGCAAGGATAGGACAGGGCTCGGGCCAGGTCGTTGATGACACCGCATCCGGAGACCTGAAGGCTGCGCTCGGCGTTGATTACATCGTCATTGACAAGATGCAGAAAGGCGCCAATATCGGCTTTGTATATCCGAAGGAGATGCTTGTAATCCCGAGCCCTGTGGCGATTATAAAGGGCACCCCGAACCTGGGCGCTGCAAAGAAGTTCATCGACTTTCTGCTTTCAAAAGAGGGCCAGACCATCATCGCGGCATCCGGCACGCTCCCGATCCGTTCGGACGTTCCGGTCCTGAAAAAATATGGTCTTCCGACTCCTGACGAAGCTGTAAAACGCGCCATGAAACTTGACTACCTCAAAACCATGAAAGACAAAGCGGCCATCATAAAGAAATTTGATGCTGTCATGAAGGTGAAGTAAATAATGATGGTATGTCAGGGGGGGCTCCATGGCAAGCGTTAGGCTTGAAAAGGTCAGCAAGTCATATGACAAACATCCGGTTATAAAGGACCTGAGCATAACCATAAACGACGGGGAATGTTTCACATTTCTCGGGCCGTCCGGATGCGGCAAGACAGTAATCCTGAGGCTCATCGCCGGTTTCGAACAGCCGGACAGCGGGAAGATCATAATAGGTGATACCCTTGTCTGCTGCCCGGACGAGCATGTATTTCTGCCTCCCGAGAAGCGGAGTATAGGCGTTGTCTTCCAGGATTACGCGGTCTGGCCTCATAAGACCGTATATGAAAATGTTGTATACCCTCTCAAGATGCAGAAGGTACAGAAGGAAGAGGCAGATGGCCGCACCATGAAGAGCATTGCGATGGTGAACCTCCAGACCCTCGAAAAGCGCCTGCCTTTCCAGCTTTCGGGCGGGCAGCAGCAGCGTGTCGCTCTTGCCCGCGCGCTTGTCTCTGGGCCGGCAATAATGCTGCTTGATGAGCCGCTCTCGAACCTTGACGCGAACCTTAGGGAAGAGATGCGGTTTGAGATGAAGGAACTGCAGAAGAACACTGGAGTAACAATACTGTATGTAACGCATGACCAGGAGGTGGCGCTTGCGATCTCCGACCGCGTTGCGGTCATGGATAAAAACGGGAACATTCGCCAGATCGGCCCTCCTGATGAGATCTATGAAAAACCGGCGGACAGTTTTGTCTTCAAGTTTATGGGCGTCTCGAATTTTATCCCGCTCGACTATCGTGACGGAAAGGTCTATGTGCGTGGCAGCGACTCGGTCATGGAATATCCTGTGCCGAAAGATCAGACAGATGCGCTTAGGGAGGGCAGCCTTGTTGCAGGCTGCCGGCCTCAGGACATCCAGCTTTCCACAAACGAAACTCATCTCCGCGGTCTGCTGAAACGCGCTGTTTATCTCGGCTCGACAATAGACTACCGCATAGCCGTCGGCGAGACCGAGATCAGGGTGCAGCAGGACATACAGGAGGCCCTTGCCGAGAACCGTATTTATGCTGAAGGAGACAAGATCGGACTCCGGTTTCTCGATATGAAATGGTTTGCGCGGCAGGAAGTAGATGCCGGGGAAGGGGTCTCGTAATGTTGGGAAGATATATAAAATCGGTGGGCATCGCAGAATTGCTGCTTGCCCTGTCAGTTCTGATACTCGTTGTGGTAGTGGCGGTCCCGGTGCTGCTCATTGTCTGGACGGCCCTTTTTGTGGACGGTCAGCTCAACATAAAAGATATTGTAATGGTGCTGAGCGAACCGGACACTTACGAGGCCCTCAAAAATTCTCTTGTAATTGCGGGCGGGGTTACCTTCCTGAGCACCATAATCGGAGTTTTCTTTGCCTGGCTCGTATCGCGCACCGATCTGCCGTTTAAAAACACGATGAAGCTCCTCTTCCTCATCCCGTTCATGCTGCCTTCTTTCATAGGCGCTCTGGCCTGGAAGATGCTGCTCTCTCCGCGTTCGGGGTATGTCAACAAATTTTTGATGAATACCTTCGGCCTCGAAGACTCTCCATTTGATATCTATGGCCTGATCGGGATCATTGCTGTCGAGACCATGTATCTTTTCCCGTTTGTCTTCATCCAGGTCTCTGGCGCACTTGAACGCATGGACCCGACCCTCGAGGAGTCCGCGCGTATATCGGGCGCCGGACTTCTCACCATCACCCGCAAGATCACGCTTCCGCTCATGCTGCCGAGTATCGTTGCGGGTGCCCTGCTCGTGGCCCTTTATTCACTCGCGCATTTCGGCGTGCCCGCTATCCTGGGGACCGAGGTCGGCATATACAACATACCGACCAAGATTTACGAACGAATCTATCAGAGCGCAGGGAGCTTTGATGCCATAAGGACAGGCACCATTCTCTCGTCCATACTGGTGATTTCCGCTGGCCTCATTCTGTACGCCCAGAGCTTCATACTCAAGGCAGGCCGTTTCCAGGTCATTGCCGGCAAGAGCATGCGGCCCACGCTGCTCAAGCTGCGGGGTCTCAAGATGCCTCTGCTTGTTCTGAGCATACTGTATATAGCAATTACCGTCATCCTGCCGACAGTGACTATCTTTATGGTCGGTTCACTGAAGACCTACGGGCTCGAGTTCAATCTGGAAAACATGACGCTCGATAACCTGACGTACATCCTCTTTGACTGGAAGATGACGAAGGATGCCATCTGGAACAGCTTCTACCTGTCGCTGGCCGCCGCGTTCGTGACGATGCTGGTAGGAACTCTTATATCCTACGTCATAGTCAAGATGAAGGTCAGGGGCAAGTTTATTCTCGAATTCCTTGGCGTGCTGCCATTTTCTTTGCCGGGCACGGTTATAGCGCTGGGCGTTATCCTGATGTGGAGCGGCAAATTCGGGATCAATCTTTACAATACTGCCTGGATCATCTTCGTCGCGTATGTGGCGCGTTATATGGCCTTTTCGCTCAAGTCCAATTCGGCTGCTCTCGAACAGGTGCATGACTCTCTCGAGGAGGCCGCGCGGGCCTGCGGAGCAACGCATTGGCAGGCCTTAAAGGACATTGTCATCCCCCTGATAAAGCCCGGCATGGTGGCCGCTTTCTTCCTTATCTTTCTGCCCGCCCTCCGGGAACTTACCACCTCGGTGCTCCTCTACGGTCCGACAACACGGACTATCGGTGTTGCCATCTATACGCTTAACGAAGATGGGGAGACCGTATATGCCGCGGCGCTTGCATCGATTGCGCTCGTTATCATCGTGGTCGGCCAGCTTGTGATCAAGCGGATAACGCGCTCGAACGTGGAGGGGGTCTAATCATGTCATACGTTAAACTTCAGAATATAACAAAGCGTTTCGGCAGTGTGGTGGCCGTCAACGACCTGAGCATCGAAATCGAAAAAGGCGAATGTTTTTCGATGCTTGGCCCATCTGGCTGCGGCAAGACAACCACGCTCAGGATGCTGGCTGGCTTCGAGGACCTCGACGAAGGCGAGATCTCGGTCGGTGAACAGCTGTTTTCATCGAGCCACAAAGGGTATTATCTTCCGCCTGAAAAACGGAATTTCGGGATGGTCTTTCAGGCCTTTGCGGTCTGGCCTCACCTGAATGTCTTTAATAATGTAGCTTTTCCGCTCCAGATAAGGGGTCTTTCGCGGGCCGAGATAGGTGAGCGCACAAAAAGCGCGATACTGCATACCGGTCTGGCAAGATACGAGAACGCCTATCCGAACGAGCTTTCGAGCGGACAGAAACAGAGGATAGCTTTGGCCAGGGCTATTGCGATCAATCCGGCTGTGATGCTGCTGGATGAGCCGCTCTCCAATCTCGATCCAAAGCTGCGCGAAGAGATGAGGTTTGAGATAAAGGACCTCCAGCGGAAATTCGGTTTCACGATTGTTTTTGTTACTCATGACCAGTCTGAGGCCATGGCGCTTTCGGACAGGATACTCGTAATGCGCGATGGCGTTGCCCAGCAGATAGATACACCCCTTAATATTTATACTAAACCGGCGAACAGGTTTATATTCAGTTTTATAGGGCTCTCCAATTTCCTGCCTGTTGTCGTTAAAAAGGGCTCGGTATATATTGAAGGAGTAGAGGACTCGGGGCCGGTGAGCAAGACGTTGCCTGACGGCGTGAGCTCAGACCGTCTTACGCTCGCATGCAGGCCATCAGAGGTCGATCTGGTAAAATCGGGCGGGGTAAAGGCAATTGTGAAGAGAAAGGTCTATCTGGGAGAGATCATAGACTATCGCATAATGGTCGGCGGGACTGAGGTCCGCGTGCAGAAGGGCAGGCGGTCCACTCATTTCGCGGAGGGCGATACCTGTTGCCTGAAGTTCAGCAGGCCCATTTGGTATCCGGGGGATTAGGCTCGGTTTAGATTGGCAAAGCATGGTGCATTGACTCAGGCAACAGATGCGTGGTACGTTAATGGCGTTTAGATAAAAGATTCGTTTGTGACATCGCTGTACGACTAGAATGCTTCTTTGGAGGGGGCAGATAGTTGGCGGATTTTAGATGAACTAAAGCCGCGTCGACAGGGGAGAGCAGTCCTTTGATGACGCGGCTTTTTGTTTTGTTGATTATTAAAAAAAACTCTAAAATGGTATGCAGACATGAATCATAAAGTTTACGAGCAAATTATGAGAGCAATACAGTCCGGGAACCTGACTGAGCCATTCACCAAACAAGGCTTTCGACTGCACTGTCCGAACTTAGGCGAAGGAACATATAATACTTTTTTGCACAAACACGCCAAAGGCAATCCAGGCGGCAATTCGGAATTATTCGAGAGGATAAGGCCTGGCCAATTTCGATGTCTGCGTCCATTTAAATATAGCTTCTAGGAGAGATTGAAAGGTGAAAAATCCCATGGAGCGGTCTATAGAACGCGGCGAAAAAACTGGACCCTGCCCAAACTGTGGTTGTAATTTTAAAGGTTGTAGTAGTCACTGAAAATAAAGGCTGAGAATAGTTATGAAAATCGAACCGATTCTTATCCCATTTATCCTTTTTGGTACTGGCGCCGGATATTTGATAGCTCGACACAATGAAAAAATTGCGATTTTGGGGAAAAGACATCTTCTTAACTTTGTAATGCTCTTATCCGTCACTTTAGTTTCTTATATCATTCTTCATTCCACTGTAGAAGACATACTTAGGAATAGACCTCCAAAGATAGAAGAGATATTATCAGATTCAGGCAATCCTTACGCATATAATAATCCTCGGAAATCAGAGAAGAAAGTTGTTACGGAAACTCGCGAGCTTTTTATTGGACTAATTATATTTGGATACGTAGGAATTATACTCAGGGCTAAAATTAGAAATGAGGAGACTTGCAGCCCCATCGTTAGAAGTAGAAGTCATAAAAGCAAAACGCCAAGGAATAAAATAACTCCGTATGAATTTGGCCGTAAATTATATCGTGATATCATGAGCGATAAATGGGATGCTTATATGGCAGATTTGTCTCTATTGGGAAATGTTAATTTTAGCAAAATGAATGATGCTGAAAGAATCGCTTATTTAAAAGAATTCAGATTGTTTCTTAGTTCACTAATTGCAGGCGTTGTGCAGTCAAAATTTGAACCAGAAACCCGATCGTCAATTATGCATGGTTTTGAGGGTTCTTTTTTTGGTTCCAGTGAAAAGATATTAAGCTTTCATTTGAGGCAACAATTCAAGGATGTATTGATTGATCGGTGCAATACATATTTACCGATTTTTCAAGCTTCAATGAGAGAATCAAGAAATGCAGTAGACTTAGCACTGGTAAATGGCTTGGGTGGAGTTTTCTTGGGTAAGGCTTTTGGCCAGGATGACGACAGTCATGACCTGTCCTTTTTAAGTGAAACACAACTTTATTTATCGACTTTTTATTCGATGATTCCGCAGGCCATTAATGAATTATTGACCAGTTTCGAAGTGACATATGTAGATCTTGCTAATATTTGAGATGGTTGAAAAAAAACTGCTTATTCTCTGATTATTTTTCTGGGAAGCCCAATCGTTCTAATTCTTTTGAGATGACTGCTAATGAACTATGTGCTATGCCTCCATATTTCCAATCCGCAGCATCTAAATGATCAAGTAGTTCGGCACGCGCAATAGCCGCACATAAGGAATGAATATCAACGGCATCTGGAAGATTTTCAAGCAGAATCTCTTTTTGCCGGATAGATAAAGATGGCCCATGATCATATCTATTCTTTATCGCGATCTTGATAATTTCTGCGTCAGAAATATTCGGATTATTCTCTCTTGCTGCAGTAAAAAGGGTAGCAGCCCACTTTGCGAGGCTCTTTCTGCTATCCAGGAAATCGAGAAGTCCCATATTACCTTCCTCCTTTTTTAAACGGATCATTCAAATTCCGTAACTCTGTTATGCCTCTTGTGCATAATTCATTAATTACAGAAGCAACCCAGCCTATGCCTCTTGATTTAATAGACTTGAGTATCTCCTTGGCCTCATCAAAGCGTCCAAGATGTCGTAGAAGTTCAGCGCTTGTCATTTGTATCCTATGATCTTTTTCTTCTTTAAGGAGTTCATGCAGAGCTTCCATGTTTTTTATGTCGGTATCCGTAATTTGAGATTGACTCTCTTTTTGATCAGGCAAGTTATCACGGAAAGCGTCATTTCTCTTCCACCATGCGAGCTTACGCAAAAAAGTTTCCTGATTCCTGTTCTTTGCAAATCCGCTATCTATGGCCTCATAATATTCCGTTGCTGAAGGCTCTTCTATATTTTTGGCGGCAAGCCAGGATTCATCAACCGGTTCTGTATTTTCTCTCCATGTATAACAAGTGCCTATTTCTTTTGCTTCGGCAAGCCAGTAGAAATCTTTGCACGAATAACATTTAATTACGGATGGCGGCTGCGGCAACATCGGAAAGACTGTTTTACCATCAGTCCAGCTCTGCGCACCACCGTTATTTCCGGAAATGAAGGTCTCATATTTGACGAGTATCGCGCAATGTGGACATGCAATAATCTGATCTGGTCCATTTATCAAGAGTACACCTTCCTTTCATGGGCTATCATAATTTCAATAGCCTATATTCAATTCCACAATACATTAAATACACTTAATGATCAAGAGGAAAGTTAAGCAATTAAATCAGATAGTTATCAATTTACATGAAGGGGGCGGTATATTTTTCAGGCACTTATGAGGCACTAATTATACAGCATTTGTTTTGTATCGGTTGAGAAAATATTTGCTGCATGTTTTTATGGGTTCTTTCTACCTGCCGCTCTTCTTCAGCAGCCCGGCCAGGGCAGGGAATGAACGGTTCTGCATGATCTTCTCAAGGGTCACCGGTGTTTTCTGCACCCAGTTCGGATAGGCGTCTATGGTGCCGGGCATATTCTGCTGATCCATTGCGCCGATGATATCATCCAGACTAACCGCCAGCAGCTTGCAGGGGGCCTTTGCAAGATATTCGTATATGGTCAGGCATAGCGTTGACAGCATAGCCTGTATGTCTGCCGGATCTTCAGAGAACATTTCCGGCAGCAGACCTTCGGACTTCAGTGCCTGCAGCAGCAGGCTCTTGTCCCTGAGCCGTTCAGTTATCTGGTGCTGCCTCAGTTTTTCGTTCGGGTAGAGACCCAAAGCGGTCCTGGCTTCGATATCACGGCCTTCCCAGTAGCCATAGAGTGTTGGCAGGTCATGGGTTGTCACAGCGCATAACGCGAGATCTGGGTAGGCGGCCGGTTTTTTGAACGATGGGTCTGGATAATTCCTCTCGAAATAGAGAAGCTTATAACTGAGCATTCTGAATTTCAACAGTGTTTCGCGGACATCGTCCCCGACAGTGCCCAGGTCTTCAGCGATTACCATCACCCTGTTTCTGACACTTTCGAGGGCTATGATTCCCAAAATCTCTTCCTCCGGATATTTTACGTATGCGCCATGTTCAGGTTTCATGCCGCCCGGTATCCAGAAGAGCCTGAACATGCCGAGGGCGTGGTCTATCCTGAGGGCCCCGGCGTGGCGCATGTTTTTTCTTATTGTCTGGATCAGAAACTCATAGCCGGATTCTCTCATAGCTGCGGGTATTACAGGCGAGAAGCCCCAGTTTTGTCCCGCAGGTGTGAAATCATCCGGAGGGGCGCCGACATCTATGCCCTCTGCCATTATGCTGCCGGCGATCCATGTGTCAAACCCGCCATCAGAGGAACCGATAGCAAGATCATGATAAAGGCCGACCGGCATTCCGAGGGTAATTAGGCGGTTAGCTATTTCTCCATGCTGGTCATCGATAAGCCACTGCACATATTTATGGTAAAGCATTGCTTTTTCATTAGACATCCTGAATTCATTTGCCCGGGTACCAGTTTTCTTCCTGTATTCCTCAGGCCAGTCACGCCATGAGGCAGTTTTTGAAACAGACATGAAATGCTCCTGCAGGGCTGAGAATAGCGCGAAGTCTTCAAGAAGCTCTCCCGCTGCCTCGGCATAAAGTCTGAAGTCAGCTGCCCGGGGCGTGTTATTCAGGTAGTGATTATCATAGAAATAATCAAACGCCCGGCGCAGCACGCCAGCTTTCAGCCGGGCAACCTTTTCATAATCTATTACAGCGGAAGCCCGCAGTTCTTTCAGCTCTTTCTGAAAGCCGGTCCATACGACAACTGCCTGGGCTTCATTCGATACAATTGCCTCCGGTACCGATTCCATGTCGATATAAATAAAGTTCTTGAAGAGCCTGCTTAACGGAGAATAGGGGCTTATGCCGTTGGGCGGCCTGTTGGGCAGTACATGCAACGGATTAATCCCGATAAACCCGCCGCCAAGCCCGGCCGTCCACTCTCCGATAGCCCGTAGCTCGCCAAAATCGCCGATGCCCCAGTTTCGGGCAGAGGTAAGTGAATAGAGATTAACGCAGAGTCCCCAGGTCCTGTCTTTTTCGCCGGGGATGTAACATGTCTCGGGCGTTATTATTACCTTCGCATGACCGGTCATCCCGAAGCTGGAACTCGTATAGAGGACATCCAGATCATAATACCCGATCTCTTTTGCTGTCTTTAGCAGTAATCTGATTTTCAAATGCGGTACATCTTCAATGACCTTGCGTTCGACTATCTCGATATCGCTGAGGTCGAAGGAAAAGAGCTCTCTTCTGCCGCTTTCGTCAATCAGAGCGCATTTGATAATGACAGACTTCTCGTCACCCTCCCTTACTGGCGCATGCACGATTAGCTCAAGCGGCTGCCCGGTAACAGGTATGACCATGGTAGGGTCAATGAGCCTTTTCCATTGTCTGGTCCGCTTTCTGGTTATCTCTAAATGAAGATCGTCAGCAGATCCGGTGCGGAGTTTCATGGCCTTGAGGATGGAGATCTTTGTTGAGGCAGGGGCAGCATGCCTGTTGCCGAAAATGTCGCAATATTCAGGAACTATCCCGTAAAGGTCCGAGAGTTCGTCGAGAAGTTCCTCATATGCAGGCAAGCCATTGTCCCCCTGAGTTAAGCTACCAGTACAGTTTAGCAGAAGTATCAGTTTATTGTTAATTACCAGTCATTTTTTGTGCTATAATAGGCCAATGAAGCCGCATGAGTGGAGGATATGTGGGATGTAGCAAAAAGCGAATCCCCATCGTAGTAGTCGTTGCAGCTCTGATCCTCCTGCTGGGACAATTCTCTGCCCGGGACCTGATTGCAGCTGAGGGCCGCTTGCCTGGCACGGTGATTGCGGTCATTCCCGAAGATTTCCCGCCAACGTATTTTAAAAATCAGCAAACAGGCAGGGCCGACGGTTTTGCTGTTGATGTTATGGATGAACTGGCCAGGCGCAGCGGCCTTAAGGTCCGGTATGTTTTCGGGAAGCCATGGGATGAAATCATGGAAATGCTTTCTGACGGCAGGGCGGACATCGTTCCGGTCATCACCATTCACGAAGAGCGGCAAAAAGTGCTGGCATTCACTCATACCGTTGCGACTAATCCGATAAACCTTATTATTCCCAGCGATAATGCCAAAATTACTGCAATCATTCCCGGAATTACTGTCGGAGCCATAAAAGGAAGCAGCGCGGAAGATTATCTGAAAAAAAACGGGACAATCCAGCTCAAATCCTATAATGATATGCATACCCTTCTGTTCGAACTGCTTGCGGGGCGGATTGACGCGGCCCTTACGGCCACGCCTATTTTCATGCAGATTGCCTATGAAGCCAGGGTTGATGACAAGGTCAAGGTCATTCCCCCCCCGGTCATAGAAGGGAAAAGGGCCCTGGCGCTCAGAAAAGAGGACACTGCCCTTCTGATGGCGCTCAACAAAGCCATAGATGAATTTGTAGGGTCGGCAGAATACCAAAAGATATATGTGAAGTGGTTTGGCAAGCCTGCATCATTCTGGACGGTCGAAAAAGTCATATGGATAAGCGGCGCGATGATTTTCCTGCTTGCTGTCGGCATGGCTTTCTGGCGTTACCGCTCTATGGTCCTTCTGAATACCAATCTTAGGCGGAGCATTGCCGAACGCGTGCAGGCGGAAGCAGCGCTGCGGGAGAGCGAGGCGCTGCAACGTCAGCTGCTGGCCAATCTTCCGGCTGGAGTGGTCATAGTCGACCCGGTGACCCGGGTCATAGAGCTTGCGAATGAATATGTGGCCGCGCTGTTTGGCGCCCCGCCGGATCAGCTGAAAGGCCGGCGCTGTCACTCGTTATTGTGTCCGGCGTGCGAAGAGAACTGTCCGATATGCGATTTGGGCCAGGGCGTGGATACCTCGGACCGGGAGATGCTTAGGGTGGACGGCAGCCGCATCCCTGTTATGAAAACCGTGAAGCGAATCCAGCTGAATGGTCATGAGAAACTGCTGGAATGCTTCGTGGACATATCCGACCGCAAACGGGCCGAGCAATCACTTAACGAGATCAGGCAGCAGCTCGAAAACATCTTTGATTTTCTGCCGGACGCCACGTTTGTCATCGACAATGATAAAAAGGTCATCGCCTGGAACAGGGCCATGGAAGAGATGTCAGGCATAAGCAAGGAAGAAATGCTCGGGCAGGGAGATCATGCCTATACCATCCCGTTTTATGGAAATCGCAGACCACAGTTGTTAGATCTGCTTGATGTTTCCGACGATGAAATTAAAGCAAAGTATAAGAATGTTCAAAAAAAAGGAGAGCGGCTTTTTGCTGAAGCATTCGCGCCTGCCCTCTATGGCGCTAAAGGGGCCTATATCTGGATGACCGGGGCCCCTCTATATGACTCGCAGGGTAACAGGGCCGGCTCGGTTGAAGCAATACGGGACATCAGCGAGATCAAGCAGGCTGAGGAGGAGAAACTTAAGCTGGCGGAACAGCTCCAGCAGGCCCAGAAAATGGAAGCCATCGGCCAGCTGGCAGGCGGTGTAGCGCATGATTTCAATAATATCCTGCAGGCGATATCCGGATTTGGCCACCTTTTAGAGACGCATTTAAAAGATAATGCCACTGCTTCGCAATATGTAGCAAATATACTGCTGGCGGCCGGCCGTGCAGCGGCCCTTACACAGAGTCTCCTGGCATTCAGCAGGAAACAGCTGGTCAATCCGCAGCCTATTTCCCTGAACGCAATCATAAAGAATACAGAAAAAATATTGGCCAGTCTGGTTGGAGAAGATATACATGTACGCATGCAGTTGACTGAACAGAACACCTCGACTTATGCAGACAGTAATCATGTGACTCAGATTCTCCTGAATCTTGCGGCAAATGCGCGAGATGCCATGCCTAAAGGAGGTATTCTGCAGCTGAAGACAGAACGCGTCTTTATGGACGAAGCCTTCATTAAAGAGCGCGGCCATGGCCTCACAGGCAACTATGCAGTGCTGATTGTCACTGACAGAGGTATTGGCATGGATGAAGAGACTAAAAAGAGGATCTTCGAGCCCTTTTTCACGACCAAGGAAGTCGGCAAGGGCACCGGCCTCGGCCTTTCGATGGTCTATGGCATAGTGAAACAGCACAATGGTTTCATCGATGTGGAGAGTGAGGCAGGTGAAGGAACTGTTTTTACGATTTATCTGCCGGCTTTTGATACCGAGGTCGAAGTCCGGGAAATCGATGAGCACTTTGAACCGGAAGGCGCCACGGAGACCCTGCTTGTTGTTGAAGACAATGTCATGGTAAGACAGGCGCTGGTCGAAATGCTGCAAGCGGTTGGGCATACTGTAATAGAGGCGTGTGATGGAGAAGACGCAGTCGCTGAATTCGTGGCCCACAGGAGTGAAATTCAGCTTGTGCTCATGGATGTCATCATGCCGGGCAAGAGCGGCGCTGATGCCTATCGGGAACTAAAGGTGCTAAAGCCGGACCTGAAAATAATATTCATGAGCGGATATACCGGAGATTACCTTTCCGGCAGTTTCGGGCTGGAAGAAGACGTGCCCTTCATCTCAAAACCTGTCTCTCCAAAAGAGCTTTTTGAGAAGATCAGGAATGTTCTGGACGGAGAGACTGCATAAACACTTTAGAGTAGGCCATATCTTTGCTCTGCATCAGCCTGCAAGGATATGGCCATTGATCTTATTCCTTGATCTCGGCCAGATACTGCATGATCTGTCTGACCGATTTCATCGTCCTGTCTTTATGCACCAGCACAGGCACCCCATGCTGTCCGCTCGCCTTGTGCACGGATTTCCTCTTTTCTTTGTCCGGGTGAACGTTTACGCAGGTATAGGTCACCTGCATCTTACCAAGCTTCTCGCGCACCTTCCTGCAATCAGGACAGGATTCCAGATTGTACAATTTCATTCTCGCGGCCATTTCAAACCCTCCTTTTTAGCAGCCCTTTTTTCTATTATAAAGATAAAACCGGGCGGGAAGAAATGGAGGTTTCCCGGAAAGGCGTATCGCGGAAAAGTGATAATTGTTAAAATAGTCTGAGCCATAAGGGACAACATGGTCCCGGTGGTCTCTGCTGTTAATTATTATTTACTCATTTATAAAGGCGGTGGTTCATATGGATAGAAAGAAATCGGCCCGGTTATTCATACAGGCGCAGGAGCTCATGCCCGGTGGGGTCAATAGCCCGGTCAGGGCATTCAGATCAGTAGGAGGCTCCCCGGTATTTATCAAAAAGGCGAAGGGTTCGCATATCTTCGACGTGGACGGCAACGAATATATAGATTATGTGCTTTCGTGGGGCCCGATGCTGGCCGGGCATGCGCATCCTCAGGTGGTAAAGGCCCTGAAGTCGGCGGTCGAAAACGGCACCAGTTACGGGGCGCCGACACAGCTCGAATCAGAGCTTGCGCTGAGGATAATGGAGCTCTATCCTTCGATCAAAAAGGTAAGAATGGTGAGCTCCGGGACTGAGGCTGCCATGAGCGCGATCAGGGTGGCGAGGGGCTTTACAGGCAGGGACAAGATAATCAAGTTCGAGGGCTGCTATCACGGGCATGCCGACGGGCTGCTGGTAAAGGCCGGCTCGGGCGGCGCCACATTCGGCGTGCCTGACAGCAAGGGCGTGCCGGAGTCTTATGCTCGAAATACAATCACGGTACCTTTCAACGATATCGATATGTTCAGGAAGATAGTGAACGAGGAATGGAATTCCATCGCTTGTGTTATCGTGGAGCCGGTTGCGGGCAACATCGGCTGCGTGCTCCCGGCAAAGGGATTTCTGAAGACACTCAGGGAAGAGACTGCCCGGCACGGGATCGTGCTGATCTTTGACGAAGTGATGACCGGCTTCAGGGTCTCTCTTGGAGGGGCGCAGGCTGCTTACGGCATCGTTCCTGATCTTACATGCCTCGGCAAGATCATCGGCGGCGGCCTGCCCGTCGGGGCCTATGGCGGCAGGAAAGATATCATGTCGGTCATCTCGCCGGAAGGGCCGGTTTATCAGGCAGGCACTCTTTCAGGTAATCCGGTCGCCATGACCGCTGGTATCGAGACCCTGAAGATATTGTCCCGCAAAGGAGTTTATGAAAAGCTTGAGTCAAGGATGGAGCAGCTCGAAAAGGGGCTGAAGGATGCTGCCAGAAAAGCTGGTGTGCCCGCAAAATTCTACCGGGCAGGGACCATGTTCTGCACATACTTCACTGACTCGGAAGTGACGGATTATGAGACTGCCAAGCAGTCGGATACCGCAAGGTTCGGGCGGTTTTTCTCGGGCATGCTCGACCGCGGTATCTATCTGGCGCCTTCGCAGTTCGAGGCAGGTTTCATATCCATAGCTCATTCCGCTGCAGATATAAACAGGACAATAAAAGTGGCGTACGAGACGATGAAGACTCTTTGATGATAGAATTCAGGAGAGACGGCAAGGGGAAACGATGACCGGGCAGGATAAAGAGAAATCAGTGGCAAGGCAGCTGTTCGAGGCGAGCACTGTAGGCATAAATCTTGTGCTCTGTACTTTTGCGGGGCTCGCAATAGGCTACGGGCTGGACAAGCTTTTCGATACTTCATATCTCAAGTTCGTCTTTCTTTTTATGGGCATTGTCGCGGGCTTCAGGGAACTTTTCAGGATCGCGAAAAAACAGGGGGGTAATCAGGGTGCAGGACCAGCTGCAAAAGATGATTCAAAAGATCACTAAGTTTTCGGTTATTGTCATTCCGGCCCTTGCCCTCGTCTCGCTCTTTTTTGGCGGCTGGTTATTTGCTTTCAATTTCGTGCTGGGCGGCGCGATCAGCCTTTTGAGTTTCAGGACCATAGTATGGGCGGTGCGCAAATTTATAGGTATGCAGATGGCGCAGCCTGTCATTATGGGCATAAGCATACTGAAGATCACTGCCATTTTTGTCTTTCTGGTGGTGCTCGCGTTACTACAGCTAATCATGCCTGTACCCCTTCTGGCAGGATTTACGCTTGTTCTCGCGATTATCATCTGGCAGGGCTTTATTGCAGCAAGAAAGGAATCAATACAATGAAATTTCTGGTTATTGTTGGGGTCATACTCGCGCTGCTCGCGCTTATCGTACTCAAGCTCACAAAGCTGGCAGCCATATTGGCGCTTGGGGCGCTCGTTGTTTTCATGATAGCGCGGAGCGGATTGTTCAAAAAATAAGCGGTAAGCACAACAGGCAATACCGATGAGCAGACAGGCATCAGCGCCTTTCCAATTCGATGTGATCAATTTTATCAGGCTTCGCCGAACGTTCATCCCCGGAGTATTTAAGTGTTTATCTGGTTGACAGGCAAATGTTATCAAGGTATCGGGAAAGCCCCTGACACCTGCCTGCCCACCGGCATGTAATTGTGGAGATTCGAAGTGGATGGCTGACGCATGGCTCGGTAGCCGTAGTGGTAGAAATCAAGAGGGATGAATCTGTGTACTGATGATCCTGGAAAGATCGAGGGTGAAATTCAACTTTAGCGAGACATGGGGCGGTTATTCGCTTCGAATTGACGAATTGCTTTCTGGAATTATTTTAATAAGCGTGTTTAATGCCGCTCTGAATAGTTTGAGGGGTTCTGCCTGCGCCATTCAACGGGTGACTGTTTTAGTCCGCCCTGTTCCCATATGCCGAGCTTGGCGGCACGGGCCTTTTTTTCGGCTTCTATAAAGCGGTCAACATAGCGGACATTTGGCGGAAAGGTAAACAGCACGGCGTAACCATCCGCTGTCATTTTTTCGTTTATCAGCACTCCGGTATGCCTGTTCCACAAATAACCCAGCAGGCGGCCATATTTGTCTCTCTTGTCGACATCGAATTCGACATTCACGACCCAGTCGCTTTCGCTGATCAGCTTTTTGAGATGTTTTTTCGCCTTTCTGCCCCACGTTTCCTGTTTGAGTTCAGGCGCGTCTATACCTATGAGCCTCAGCCGCTCGGTCCTGAGAGGAAAGCCCGCAAAACTCTCGACCTTGATGCTTATAGTGTCCCCGTCATGCACGTCCGTCACAACAAAAGGACTGCCGGGCAGTGCATGAGCGGCAGCAGACGAGGCATATACGGCAGCGCTTATAGAGAGCAGAAAAATAATTATAAGGAATATTTTTGTATAATATAGGCGGCCCACGATTTATTTTAGCACATGTTTTGAGGGGCATCAAACAGGAATAGGCTTCTGAGAAAATCCGAAACCAGGGACATTGAAAGTATGAAAAACATAGCACTTACAGGGTTCATGGGCACAGGAAAGACCGAGGTCGGGAGAATTCTCGCCAAAAGACTCGGATATATATTTGTTGATGTTGACAGCGAGATCGAGAAGAAAAGGAATATGAAAATAACCGAGATCTTCAAACTGGATGGAGAGCCGGCTTTCAGGGAGATCGAGGAAGAGACCATAGGAGCGGTCTCTGGCGGAGACCGGCTGGTAATATCGACAGGCGGCGGAGCTGTTATGAGGCAGAAGAATATGGACAATCTCAGGAAGAAAGGTATTATTGTCTGCCTTGCGGCCTCCGCAGCTACTATCATGCACAGGACGAGAGGCAGCAAGGACAGGCCACTAATCAATGTCGAGGACCCTCTGGCCAGGATAAAGGAGCTGCTTGCCGTCAGGCAGCCATTTTATGAACAGGCCGACATCATGGTAGATACTGAATCCAAATCACCTGTTCAGATAGCCGATGAGATCATTGAGGAGATGAAGGCGTATGAAAAAAGTAACGGTTGACCTTGGCGACAGAAGTTACGATATAGTCATCGGCTGCGGCATACTTTCCGGCATCGGCGAGAGGCTCAAGCCGATGCGTTTCAGCCCCAAAATAGCTGTTGTCAGCAATCCTACAATTTACGCATTATATGGACCGCAGGTGATGAGCTCTCTGAAGGAGGCGGGGTTCAGCTGCTTTGCCGTCATCATCCCTGATGGCGAAGAATACAAGGACTATAACTGGACTTACCATATACTTACAGAATTGCTGAAACAGGGTCTCGACAGGAATTCGTGCGTTATCGCGCTCGGCGGCGGGGTGATAGGAGATATAACCGGTTTCGCGGCATCGACATACATGAGGGGCATTCATTTCGTGCAGGTCCCCACGACGCTCCTCGCGCAGGTTGACAGCTCGGTCGGCGGCAAGACAGGGGTCAATCATTCCCTCGGGAAAAATATGGTCGGCACATTTTATCAGCCGAGGCTGGTATGGATAGATGTGAATACACTTTCAACCCTGAGGAAAAGGGACTTTGTTGGTGGTATGGCCGAGGTCATAAAATACGGCATTATCCATGACGCAGAATTTTTCGAATATCTCGAAAAGAAGATGGCAAATATCCTTGATCTTGATGGAGGGGCGCTGGTGCATATCATAAGGCGTTCATGCGAGATAAAGGCAGAGATCGTATCGCAGGACGAACGCGAGACCGGGCAGCGGGCCATTCTGAATTTCGGGCATAACATAGGACATGCTGTTGAAACCGAGACGCGTTATCAGCAATATACGCATGGTGAGGCAGTAGGCCTCGGCATGTGCCTTGAATCGAGGATTGCCGAGGCATCGGGTACGCTAAAGCCGGATGATAGGCGCAGGATAGACGATCTTATTGCAGCCTACGGGCTGCCTGTAAGTCTGTCCCAGGGCATGGACGCAGCCAGACTGCTCTCGCATATGAAGCTTGACAAAAAAACTGTTGCGGGTGTGATGACCTTTATCCTGCCAAAGCGCATTGGCGAAGTTGTGATAAAAAAAGGCGTTAAGGGTGATGATGTAATAAAAGCGCTGCGTTAAAGTTGAAAATGCAGGTTGTTATGAATAGTGTTTTGTTGACATGTGTCTCGGGCATAAATTAAGCTATCCAGGGTGAAAAAATGAGATCATTTCTGCGCAAAGACATAGATTTTTTTGAGCCGTTTGACAAGGCGGCGCGTAACGCAATAAAGGCCGCGTCGCTGCTGGTATCGGCCTTCAGGGACATGGAAAATCTTGAGATGATATCAAAGGAGATCCGTGAGACCGAAAAAGAGGGCGACATGATGACGCACGATATCATCAGGCAGCTCAACAAGACTTTCATTACTCCCATAGACCGGGAAGACATGCATGCGCTCTGCAACGGGATAGATGATGTAGTGGACCTCATCTGGGCCTGCGCGGAGAGGCTAACCCTTTTCAAGCTCAAGGAGCCGACTGAAGAGGCCATCGAGATGGCCAAAGAGCTTCTGGTAACCACCGAGATGATGAGCAAGGCCATAATAGCCCTGAGGGACAAGAAATATCCCTTTGTGCAGGAGTACTGCATTGAGATCAACAGCCTCGAAAACAGGATAGACAGGCTTTACCGGGCCGCCTTGGGCAAGCTGTTTGACGAGGTGAAAGACCCCATATTTCTGATCAAGTGGAAGGAAGTGTATGAAATCCTCGAGGATGCCTCGGACGGATGCGAGGACGTGGCAAACATACTCGAGGCGATAGTCATCAAGTATGCATGATTCCTTTTTCCTGCTCGTCTTTGTAATTGTCCTTGCTGTAATCTTCGATTTTATCAACGGGTTTCACGATACTGCCAATGCCATTGCCAACTCTGTCTCTACGCGAGTGCTGACGCCGCGTGTTGCGATAACTATGGCAGCGGTCATGAATCTCGCAGGTGCGCTGTCAGGCACTGCTGTCGCGAAAACAGTCGGCTCAGGCCTGGTCATCCCGATAGGCATCACGCAGGTCACGATACTTGCCGCGCTCGGGTCTGCCATATTGTGGAACCTGCTGACATGGTATTTCGGCATCCCGTCTTCATCAAGCCATGCCCTTCTTTCGAGCATGGTTGGGGCCGCCATCGCAACGTCTGGAACTGATGTCATTATTGTTTCGGGTGTGCTCAAGATATTCGGTGCGCTGATCCTGACCCCGCTGTTCTGTTTTATGCTTGGCTGGATCGCGATGACCATGCTCTCTCAATTTCTTGCCAATTCCAATCCGTCCAGAGTGAACAAGGTTTCTAAGCGGCTGCAGATATTTTCGGCGGCCTATATGGCCTTCAGCCACGGCAACAACGACGCGCAGAAGACAATGGGCATTATCGCAATGGCGCTTGTCAGCTACTACCATCTGCCGACTTTCGAAGTTCCGGACTGGGTAATATATCTCTGCGCTGTGGCCATGGCCATGGGCACGGCTGTAGGCGGCTGGCGGATAATCAAGACACTCGGGATAAAACTCGCGAGCATGAAGCCGATCAATGGTTTTGCCGCGGATACCGTTGCGGCGTCGGTCATCGAGGTTGCATCGAGATTCGGACTCCCGCTTTCTACCACCCATATCATGACTTCTGCCATAATGGGTGTTGTCGCGTCCCGGAGGATTTCAGCAGTGCGCTGGGGCATTGGCGGCAACATCGTTCTCACCTGGGTGCTCACTATCCCGCTCTGCGGTATCATTGCCTGGTTGATCTGCAAGGCCGCCCATCTGATGTTCGACTGAGATCCAGCTTCGACCCTGCCTGCCCCCCCCGTATATTTCTTGATAGTATGATCTATATCATAGCAGCGCCGGTTTTATGTCGGTATACTTAGATCAACAGTTCAAATAAATCATAACGGAGGAATGTCAGATGTTTTGTTATCAGTGCGAACAGACGATGCAGGGTACCGGATGTACAAAGATTGGGGTCTGCGGCAAGCAGCCCGAGGTGGCGGCTCTTCAGGATCTTCTGGTTTATACGCTTAAAGGTCTTTCCCAATACGCGGTAGAGGCCCGTAAAAAAGGGGTCGTTGACAATGACGTAAATGTGTTTACTGTCCGCGCGCTCTTCTCGACACTTACCAATGTGGACTTTGATCCTGACCGTTTTGTGGCCCTGATCAATGAGGCCGTCGCGCTCAGGGACAAACTTAAGGCGAGGGCGGGTATCTCGGTCAATGAGGGTCCGGCTGGCTTCAGTCCGGCGGCAACGCTGGATGAACTCATCAAACAAGGAGAGAAGGTTGGAGTGAATTCTGATCCTTCTGTTGACAAAGACATCAAATCCCTGCAGGACACCCTCATATACGGCATTAAGGGTGTAGCCGCCTACGCGGACCATGCCCAGATACTCGGTCAGCAGGACGATGCGGTCTATGCCTTTGTGCAGGAAGCGCTTGTGGCAACCCTTAACAAGTCTCTCGGTCTTAATGACTGGGTGGGGCTTGTGCTGAAGTGCGGCGAGATAAACCTCCGGGCCATGGAGCTTCTGGATGCCGGAAATACAGGCACATACGGTCATCCTGTGCCTACCGTAGTACCGCTTGGCGCCAAAAAAGGCAAGGCGCTGCTCGTTTCCGGGCATGATCTCAAGGACATGGAGGCAATCCTGAAGCAGAGCGAAGGCAAGGGGATAAACGTTTACACCCACGGCGAGATGCTGCCCACGCATGCGTATCCGAAACTGAAAAAATATCCGCATTTCTTTGGTCACTACGGTACTGCCTGGCAGAACCAGCATAAAGAGTTTGGCGCATTTCCGGGCGCCATAGTAATGACCACAAACTGCCTGCAGAGGCCCCAGGATTCTTATAAGGACAGTATATTCACCACCGGGCTGGTTGGATGGCCTGGAATCGCACATATTGCCGACGGCAACTTTAAGCCGGCCATCGACAAGGCGCTTGATATGCCCGGATTCAGCGAGGATGTCCAGGGCAAGAGCGTGACGGTCGGTTTTGGAAGGAATACCGTAATGGGGGTTGCAGGCACTGTTATCGATGCGGTCAAGAACAAGCAGATTCGCCACTTCTTCCTGGTTGGCGGCTGCGACGGCGCAAAACCGGGGCGCAATTACTATACCGAGTTTGTCGAAAAGGTCCCCAAAGACTGCATAGTACTTACCCTTGCATGCGGCAAGTTCAGGTTCTTTGACAAGGAGATGGGAAACATTGGCGGTATCCCGAGGCTGCTTGATGTCGGCCAGTGCAATGATGCCTATTCTGCAGTGCAGATAGCGGTTGCGCTTGCAAAGGCATTTAATGTAGGCGTGAATGAGCTGCCGCTTTCGCTGGTGTTGTCCTGGTATGAACAGAAAGCGGTCGCCATTCTCCTCACACTGCTGTTCCTGGGCATAAAGAGCATCCGTATAGGGCCTTCGCTGCCGGCCTTTATCACGCCGAATGTTCTTGACGTGCTTGTCAAGAATTTCGACCTCAAGCCGATCACCACGCCTGATCAGGACCTGAAGGCGATTCTCGGATAGTCTGTTTGATTCGTGAAGGCGGGCCGAAAGGCCCGCTTTTTTTTATCTCAACAGGGGTATGGAATTTCGTTGTTTTTACTGTATAATAAGCGATTAACTTTACGATGGAGATCTAATGAGAGTCACGCATGAATGAATCATTGCGTATATTTACCCAGCGGATCAGCAAGCTTCCGACTATACCGCCTATTGCCGACAAGATAATAGAGCTTGTCGGCACCAGGGATGCGTATATGGACAGTTTGGTAGAAACGATAGAAAAAGACCCTGCCATTTCGGGGAAGGTCATCAGTTTTTCCAATACGGCCTTCTTCAGGCTGGGCAGGCCGGTTACGAATATTTCGGACGCGGTCATGAAGATCGGATTTGACAACGTCAAGGGAATAGCCCTTGGGATATCTCTGCTTACGGTTTTCAAGGCCGACAATGCGGGCCGCAAGGCCGAATACATGCAGATTTTCAGGCATTGCCTGGCGGTCGGAGTTATCGCGAATGAGATTGAAGAACATCTTGGATGTGAAGACCGGGAGGATGTGTTTACCAGCGGGCTTCTGCATGATATCGGAATGATGGTCATGCACAGTTTTTTCCCTGATGTCACTGAACGGGTCAACCAGATGGTAAAAAAAGGGAAGAAATACCTTGAGGCCGAAAACGAGGTCTACGGATTCACGCATTGTGATGTGGGGGCATGGCTGGCTGATCAATGGAACCTGCCGAGCCGTTTACATGAAGCCATATATTGTCATCATTACCTCAGCAGGGCCGTGATGCACCGGCGGACTGCTGCGGTCGTGCATATAGCCGATAATCTTGCGATAAAGAATGGCTGCAGCCCGATACTGTCCGACGGGTTTGAAGATAAGCTTGATGAAGCGGCAATGAGTGCAATCGGCCTGACTAGGACCCAATTAGCGGCCATAGAGAAAAAAATGGATAAAGTTATACCTTCAGTACAGGATATATGCCGATGAACAAGGAAAGCTTTATAGAGCGTCTCAACCAGGCGCTCGCAAAATCCGCCTCAAAGCCGATACCTCTTGATGATCTTTCGTCAGCAGAACTGACGATTGCAAAAAAGATCAACGAAGAGATCTCAAAGGCGGCAAGGTTCGAAAAGATGGCCCGTGGCTCTCTCGATCTGATAGAGAAGGCCGAAGGCTTTTCCGAGCGGATTATAAGGGTCATTTCGGCCATGATAAAGCTGAGCATGCTCAGCAAGGCGGCAGATGATGTCAATGTTCTTTGCAGGGAGATCGTCGAGATAATATCCAGGGACCTGGAGTTCGACAACTGCTCCATAATGCTTAAGGATGATACGGGCGAATATCTTGAACTTGTCGCCGGGTGCGGGAAAGGCGACAGATACAGCCGCCTGAAAAAGTGGAGGACCGGCACCCGCCTCAGGATTAGCGACGGTGTGGCGGGCAAGGCCTTCTCTACAGGGAAGCCGGTATTCGTGCCTGACATTACGGTAGACGAGACATTTAAGGTGTTCGATGAGAGTATCAAGATGAAATCCATACTTTCTGTCCCCATTATCGCGGGTGATGAAACTATAGGTGTCATAAGCTTCAGCCATCCTGAGCAGGTCGATATATATGACCGGGACCTGGAGGGTATAATGCTGCTGCTTGCGGGGTTTGTCGGGCAGGTCATTACACTGTCCATGCTATATACCGGCATGCTTCAATGGAACGCGAGGCTGAAGGATGAGGTCAGCAAAAAGACCGCCGAATTGACCAGGAAGAACAGGCAGCTGCGCAAACTGGCGCTAATAGATCCCCTTACCGGCATATACAACAGGCGCTTTTTCTTCAAGCGGCTTGAAGAGGAGTTTTTACGGGCCAAACGTTATAGTGTGCAGTTTTCCCTGCTTTTTATAGACATCGACAACCTGAAACCGATAAACGACCAGCAGGGCCATATTGTGGGAGACCGGGTCATCAAGCTGCTGGCAAGCTGCATGAAGGATGTCGGCAGGAAAGGCGACGTTGCGAGCAGGCTCGGAGGGGACGAGTTCGGGTATATGCTGCTTGAATCCGACCCTGAAGGCGCCCATAATTTTGCACAGAGACTCCAGGAAAAATTTTCGAAGCATAATCTCAGGGGACTCAAGCATGTCGCTACCATAAGCATAGGGATCGTTAACACCAGCAACGACAAATTCAAGGACTATAAGGACCTGTACGACGCGGCCGACAAGGCCCTTTATGAGGCCAAGACCATGAAAAATTCCATACGCATATATTCAAAAAGGAAATCATATCATAAGGCCCAGCTGCCGCTTATTCAATGAGCCTGGGCCTGCAGCCTTGCCGAAATGTCTTATTGCTTGTAAAATAAGCCTAATTTGTGCTAAACTTTCACGCTCAAAAACACACGCCCGGTAAACTCCCCTGATGGTCCAGTCAGCCGGCTGGGTAAGGGGAAAGGGCGGAGGAAAAAAACCAGAGCCACAGGAGGAAGCAGAATGAGTGTTGTAACCATGAAGGAGTTGCTCGAGTCAGGCGCGCATTTCGGGCACCAGGTGAAAAGGTGGAACCCGAAGATGAAGAAATTTATCTTCGGCGAACGTAATGGTATTCACATAGTCGATCTTCAGAAGACATTGAAGGGTGTAGAAGAGGCTTACAACTTTCTGAAGAACCTGTCTGCAGCCGGCGCGAACGTGCTTTTCGTCGGGACCAAGAAGCAGGCCCAGGACGCTGTGACCGAAGAGGCCAAAAAGGCCGGTGCATATTATGTAACGAGCAGATGGCTCGGAGGAATGCTCACAAACTTCACCACCGTTAAAAAGAGTATCGAAAGGCTCAAGAAGATTGAGACCATGAAAGAGGACGGCACATACAACGTGCTGACCAAGAAGGAAGTCTCCCAGCTCGAGAAAGAGAGGGAGAAACTCGAAAAGAACCTCTGCGGTATAAAAGACATGAAAGGCGTCCCTGGCGCGATATTCATCATAGACCCGCGGAAGGAAAAGATAGCGGTACAGGAAGCCAAGCGGCTTTCTATCCCAATCGTGGCGATTGTTGATACGAATTGTGACCCTGAAGATGCGGACTATGTCATACCGGGCAACGATGATGCAATAAGGGCCATCAAGCTTGTTTCTTCAAAGATGGCTTCGGCAATAACCGAGGGCAAGGGTGCTCTTGCCAAGAAGATAGAAGAGGTCTCGGAAAAGGCCGCAATTGCAGAAAAGGCCGCGCGTGACGAGAAAGAAGCTGCAGCAGGAGTTCAGGAGGAGAGTAAATAATGACAGTAAGCGCTGATGTTGTAAAGGAACTGAGGGAAAAGACCGGCGCAGGTCTTATGGACTGCAAACGGGCACTTTCCGAATGTAACGGCGATATGGAAAAAGCCATAGATGTGCTCAGGCAGAAGGGCCTGGCATCGGCTGCCAAGAAATCGGGCCGCACGGCTTCCCAGGGACTCGTGGCCTCGTATATACATATGGATAAAATCGGTGTTATGGTCGAGATAAACTGCGAGACCGATTTTGTAGCAAAGACAGATGACTTCAGGGGCCTGGTAAAAGATGTGGCCATGCATATAGCCGCCGCCAATCCGCAATATGTCACCAGGGAAGAGGTCCCTGCCGACACTCTGGAAAGGGAAAAAGAGATTTACAAGGCGCAGGTCACAAACAAGCCCCCGCAGGTTGTCGATAAGATCGTGGAAGGCAAGCTCGACAAGTTCTTCAGTGATATGTGCCTGCTCGATCAGGTCTTTGTAAAGGACCCCGAGGGGAAGAAGAAGATAAAAGACCTGCTTACCGAAACGATAGCCAAGGTCGGCGAAAATATAGTTATAAGAAGGTTCACCCGCTATCAGCTGGGTGAGGGGTTGGCAAAAGTCGAAGCCTGCTAGCAGGCGAAAGGAAGTCTGATATGTCTCCCATTGAGAAGCACGAAGCTCAAAAGCTTGTCTATAAGAGGATACTGCTGAAACTGAGCGGAGAGGCGCTTATGGGAGACAAGACCTACGGTCTGGACCCCGCCACTGTCCGTTTCATGGCAGACGAGATCAAAAAAGTCTTTGAGATGGGGGTGCAGGTTGCCGTAGTAATTGGCGGCGGCAATATATTCCGTGGTGTCGAAGCCTCATTGCAGGGCATGGAGCGGGCCTCTGCTGATTACATGGGCATGCTGGCCACTGTCATAAACTCTCTGGCCCTGCAGAACGCGCTTGAGAATGTCGGACTCCAGACAAGGGTGCAGTCCGCTATCGAGATGCGGGAACTGGCCGAGTCGTACATAAGGCGAAAGGCCATGCGCCATCTCGAAAAGGGCAGGATAGTGATATTCGCGGCCGGCACCGGCAATCCTTACTTTACAACTGATACCGCTGCCGCGCTCAGGGCAATGGAAATTGGCGCTGACGTGATTATGAAGGGCACCAAGGTAGATGGTGTTTATACCGCTGATCCGGCCACGCATCCTGATGCAAAGAAGTATGATGTAATCTCCTATATTGATGTGATAAAACAGAATCTCAGGGTCATGGATTCGACAGCCATATCGCTGTGCATGGACAACAATCTGCCGATAGTTGTTTTTGACATGAAAAAAACAGATAATATTAAGAATATTCTGCTGGGGCAGAAGATAGGCACAACTGTAGTAAAGGCCCAAAACTGATTGCAGCAGGTCTCGACGCTTTGTTGTTAGTTCATAAATAGACGGGGTGGATAATGAACGAACTTAAAAAAAAGGCGATGGACAGGATGAACTCGGCTATTGAGTCGCTGAAAAAAGACTTCGGATCTGTCAGGACAGGGAGGGCTTCCCTGAGTCTTCTTGACGGGATAAGGGTTGACTACTATGGCGCGCCTACGGAGCTCAGCCAGGTTGCGACGCTCGGGATCCCTGAGAGCAGGCAGATAACGATTCAGCCATGGGACCCCAAGATTATTTCGGAGATTGAAAAGGCGATCCTCAAGTCCGACCTCGGTCTCACGCCGGGCAATGACGGCAAGATGATAAGGATCAACATTCCTCATCTCACGGAAGAGAGAAGGGTGCAACTCGTCAAGGTCGTCAAGAAACGTTCGGAAGAGGGCCGTGTGGCGGTGAGGAACATCCGCCGCGACATACTGGAAGAACTGAAGAAAAAAGAAAAAGAGCAGCACATGAGCGAGGATGATGTGAAGAGGCTGCATGAAGAGATACAGAAGGTGACGGACTCTTATATCGAGAAGGTTGAAGAGGTGCTTCAGCATAAAGAGAAGGAGATAATGGAGGTCTAGTATGGCGGTCAATCTGAATTATATTCTCAAGGTGGTTGACGCCAAGCCCTCCGAGGTGCAGAAAGCCCTCGAACAGGCCGGCATCAGGGTCAGGAACATTACGGAAGTATATAAAGAGGAAACCGCAGATTCAGATAAATAAGGACTGCCGCAATAATGGCGATAAACAGGCAGCCTTTTTACCCGGAGGGAATATATGGCCGGCAAGGTTCAGAAAAAGACTAAACCAAAGACCAGATTGCAGAAAAAGTCCGGACTGAAAGCAAAGCCTGCTGTCAAGACCAAGACTGTTTTGAAGGCAAAACCAAAGGTCGCCCCCAGGGTGAAACCGAGGGCCGCGGCCGCAAACAAGCTCAAAGCTAAACCAAAAGCTGCGCCTGTGGCGAAAGCGAAATCAATTACGAAAGCGAAGGCACCGATAAAGGCAGTGACGACAAAAGAAAAGAGCAAGGCTGAACAGGAACCGGGTACGGAACGCAACGAACGTTTGAGAAAGCTCCTTTTACAAAAGAGGCAGGAGATCATAAAAGAGAGCCAGACCGAGATCAAAAAGTATGTTGCAGGTGAAAAAAGACAGCTTGTGGAGACCGTGCTCGATGAGGGAGATCTTTCGGTGGTCGACCTTGCCGAGGACATCAATCTCAAACAGCTGAGCACCCACAGGGAAACGCTCCAGAAGATAGATATTGCCCTGAGAAAGTTTGATGAAGGGACCTACGGCACATGTGATGAGTGCGGAGACGAGATCAGCGTTGAGCGGCTTATGATCATGCCTTTTGCCATCGCGTGCAGGGATTGCCAGGAGGAACGCGAGATGAGGGAAAAAGTGGAGAGGGACAGCGGGACTTTATAAATCATAGACTATAGAAGAAACTGCAACCCGCCGGTCAGATGCCGGCGGTTTTTTTGTAACTTGACCTGCCGGCAAGGTTAGCGGCCTTTGAACGGCCATAAATTCGCGAGCGCGCTACTGATTATCCGCAGATTTACTAATATCGGAAATGTTATAATTCCCAAAATAATCAGACAGTTAATGCGTTAAACTTGATGTATTGTAATTATTATTGCTGAATGCTATAATAATTACAATACAGGGAGGGGATAATTATGAGTGTAGCTATTAGAATTGATGATAAGCTTTATAAGCAGGCTGAAACTACCGCAAGGGCAGAATCCCGGACTGCACCCCTGCAAGTTCAATATTGGGCTAAAATTGGCAAGGCCGCTTTGGACAACCCTGATCTGCCAATTGAGTTTATTAAGTCTATCCTGGCTTCAGAGGGGCAATCTTCCGAGCCGTTTGAATTTCGCAGTAAATGATTATATCGCAAAAGGGTGAATTCAAACGCGCGTACAAGCGGCTTCATGACAACGAACTTGATGCAGTAAACACTGCTATAAAGAAAATTATTAATGACCCATTGGAAGGCGAAGCAAAAAAAGATGATTTGGCAGGTATCAGAGTTTACAAATTCCAGGTTTTAAATCAATTGTTTTTACTGGCCTATGAATATGATAAGGAAATTCTCACTTTGCGTGCGCTTGGCCCACATGAGAATTTCTATCGCAATTTGAAAAACTGATTAATTCTTACTGCATGCAGGGAAAGCAAAGGACACCTCCTTTTCAAACCGGGTACCTGCTACTGAATGGATAATTGATCCGCTCAAGAAAAAGCCCCTGCGCAGGTGCTGTCGGCCCTGCGCACTTTCTGTCGCAGGTGTCGAGAATCCGCGCAATATCAGCGGGTTCTATCTTCCCTCGGCCAACATCTACAAGTGTTCCGACCATATTTCTCACCATATGGCGCAGGAAGGCGTCACCTTCAAACCTGAATATAATGAAATCCCCTTCCATCTTCAGGGTCATGAATTCTATGGCAGTCTTTGCATCAATAGAGGCTGAACTGATTGTCCGCACCGAGGTTTTGGCCCCGCAGCCGCTTCCCCTGAAGGCCGAAAAATCATGAGTGCCTGTTAGATGCACTGCGGCAGCGCGCATTGCATCCAGATTCAGGCTATAGGGCAGACGCCAGAGATATCTGTTCAGGAACGGCGAAATTATGCGTCCGGTTGAGATGATGTAGACATAAGATTTGCCCGTGGCCGAGAAACGCGCGTTAAATGATTCATCCGCTTCTTCGGCCCGCATTATCCTGATATCAGGCGGCAGGTGCGCGTTAAGCGCGTCACGCAGTACTCCGGGAGCAAGCAGAGATGCTGTCTTGAAGTTAGCGCATTGCCCCAGCGCATGTACGCCCGCGTCTGTCCTTCCGGCAGCTATTACTTCGACCCTTTCCCCCGTGATTACAGCCAGAGATTCCTCGAGAAGTCCCTGGATGGTGACACCTATGGGTTGCACCTGCCAGCCGCTGTAATCCGTTCCGTCGTACTGGATCAACATCCTGATGTTCCGCATCTGATTAGTTTACCTCAAAAAGCGGCTGAATTGGACAGTGGTTTGCCGATCACAGGCTGGCGGTATTTTCCGCGGCTATCCTGAGTCGACAGGAGCATGCCGTAAAGTTTAATATATTATTATGATTAGCGTATCTCCTGAGGCGGCTGAAATCATAAGAAAGCAGGGCAACACGGTCTTCCTGGACCTGCCCAAGGCCATAGCAACCTGCTGTTTTGACTTTCAGGAAAGCCCGACTGTCCGGATAGGTCCTCCACCAAATCTTGATGCCTACATCGTTGTAGATATGGACGGTATAATGGTTTATCTGCCCAGGGTCATTGCGGGGATTGAACTCAGCATTGAGGTGTCGTCCTTCCTCGGATTCAAAAGGCTCATAGTCGAGGGCTGGCGTTATTGCTGATTTTCGATTGCTGATAATTTGCAGATGTTTTGTCTCTGGCCCCGAAATAGTTTAAAATACCTGTCATGAAAGCAAAAAAGAACCTCATAGTAATAGGCGACCGCGTACTTGTAGAGCTTGACGAAAGCAGGGAGCGGACTACAGCCGGGCTATACCTCCCCCCAACTGTCAAGGAAAAAGACAAGGTCCAGAGTGGATATATTGTGAAGGTCGGACCGGGCTATCCGGTGAGTGATCCCAATTCAGTAATCGATGAGCCCTGGTCATCCAAAAGAAGAGAGGAACTCAAATTCGTCCCGTTGCAGGCGCTCGAGGGCGACTACGCGATATTTCTCAGGGACGCAGCGATAGAAATAGAATTTGAGAACAAGAAATATCTCATCGTGCCGCATTCAGCCATACTCGCCCTTCTGCGCACCGAACTCTCTACCGAAGAATGGAGCGCGCAATGACAGAAACAGCATTTATTATTGCGGCTGCGCTTGCCGGTTTTGCGGTCGGGGCTTTCCTGGTCTGGATTATAGTGGGCTCGCGCTTCAAGGCCGCACAGGCAATACTTGAAGCCAGGGCCGGGGCAGCGGAACAGCAAAGGGATGATGAGAGGTCCCGCTCGGCAGCACTTAAGACCGAAATGACGGACACCTTTAACGCGCTTTCGTCTGCGGCGCTCAAGAGCAGCAGCGAAGATTTCCTGCGCCTCGCGTCCGAACATCTGGGCAGGGTTGTTGTCGAGACAGAGGGCAAACTCGGCAAGCACCAGACGTCCATCGACGCTACAATACAGCCGCTGCAGGAGATGCTGAGACGTTATGAGCTTCAGATCAAAGAGATGGAGGACAACAGGCATAAGTCCCACGGCAGTCTTTCCGAGCAAATCCGCAGTCTCTCCGGAATGCAGGACAGGCTTCAGCAGGAGACGCATAACCTGGTGACGGCCCTGCGCAGGCCTAAAGTGAGCGGATCGTGGGGTGAACTCGGGCTGAAGCGTGTTGCCGAGCTCGCAGGGATGACCGCCTATTGCGATTTCTATGAACAGGAGTCGGTATCTGCAGAGGCCGGCAGACTGCGGCCCGACATGATAGTGCGTCTGCCGAACGGACGGGAGATTGTTGTTGATGCCAAGGCGCCGGTTGATGCCTATCTTAACGCGCTGTCGGCAGGCTCCGAGGAAGAGAGGAAGCGCGGCATTGTCAACTATATAGCGCAGATAAGAAACCATATGAATTCTCTCAGCTCCAAGGCATACTGGGACCAGTTCCCTCAGTCGCCCGAGCTGGTAGTTATGTACCTGCCGGGTGAATCTTTTTTCAGCGCCGCACTTGAGCATGATCCCCGGCTCATTGAGGACGGCAGCCTGAAAAAGGTAGTGCTGGCCACCCCGACCACCTTTATTGCCCTGCTCAAGGCCGTGGCCTATGGCTGGCAGCAGGAGCAGGTCACCAAGAGCGCGCAGGAGGTCAACCGCCTCGGCAAAGACCTTTATGAAAGGTTTGCGATCGTCATTGAACATTTTGCGAAGACCGGTGATTCTCTCCGCAAGGCCGTAGGCTCATACAATGACGGCGTGCGTTCGATGGAGACAAGGCTGATCCCTTCAATCAGGAAGTTCAGGGATTTAGGCATTTCGAGCGCCAAAGAAGTAGATTCCCCTGAAGAAGTCGATCAGGCCCCGAAATCGAGCGCCTATCTCGCTGCTGAATTCAGGAAGCCCGAAGATACAGGGAGGCTGTTATGATAGAGGACTTAAAAAAATCAGAGACATGGCGGGTCTTCAGGATCCAGTCAGAACTTGTCGAAGGCTTCGAGTCTCTTTATAACCTCGGGCCGGCCATAAGTGTTTTCGGCGGGGCGCGTTTTGACGAGACATCGAATTATTACGACGATGCGGTAAAGGTCTGTGCGATGCTCTCAAATCTCGGCTTTTCGATCATTACCGGCGGCGGCCCCGGCATCATGGAGGCCGCGAACAAAGGGGCGAAGATGGGAAAGAGCAAATCAGTCGGCCTGAACATCGAACTTCCCAATGAGCAAAGGGCAAACCCTTATCAGGACATCAGCCTGAACTTCAGATATTTCTTTGTGAGGAAGTTAATGTTTGTTAAATACTCCACAGGCTTTGTGATCTTCCCCGGCGGTTTCGGCACCCTCGATGAGTTCTTTGAGGCGCTGACCCTTGTTCAGACCAGGAAGATCGCGGATTTCCCGATAGTTATGTATGACAGGTCATACTGGATGGGCCTCATTGACTGGATCAAAGGGGTGCTTGTTGATCGCGGTGTCATAGATAAAAAAGATACTGAACTGTTTCATGTTGTTGACGACTCGGCCGATATAGGCAGGATATTTATGCAGTATGCGGCCGTCTCATCTGCCGACAGGCCGCCTGATTATGACAAGAGATAGTATGAACCATTTCTTAATGCGGGGGGTAAAGCCATGCAACAACTATTGCTCAGACTTGCCATAAATGCCCTTTCGCTGGCCGTTGCAATAAAGCTGATCTCGGGCATAACCTTTACGGGTGAGTGGTGGAAGATAATCCTGATAGCGGTCATCTTTGGTTTTGTGAACGCCCTGATCAAGCCGATAGTCCAGTTTTTTACATTTCCAATTATTATCATTACACTCGGGGTTTTTACACTGGTGATAAATGCGGCAATGCTTGCGATTACTGCGGCCTTGTCGGGTCCGCTTGACATGGGTCTGCATATCAGCGGCTTCTGGCCCGCCCTGGGCGGCGCGCTTGTAATAAGCATTGTCAGCATGCTGCTTACTGCACTAACAGGGCTTAGAAGATAACAGCTGCCGGGCTGCTTATGCCTGGGCGGAAGTTGCGCTCGACCTGATGGCGAAGATCAGGTAGCCTGTTGTCAGAATCAGATCAGCCACCAGCGGCATGGGGACGTCGATCCTGAAGAAACCTGTCAACGCGTCGAAGATGAGGAGAGGCGTAACAGCCACAGCAAAAATCCTTATCAGAAGGCGATAGTCGAGACCCACCTTGAAGATTCTGGACGCGACTGCTCCGACCACTCCGAGGAGCAAGATCTGAATGATCCTGAACGCGTATGACAGCATGACCGCGAACGGGTATACCATGATGCCGAACCATTCGGTATATGCCTCAAGCCATTCAAACGCCATGGTCCTGGTTATGGTCACATCTCCAAGATCATGCATCTCGAGCACAGTACGTTCTTTATTGTCTTTTTTAAGCGTCAGCCGGTCTTTAGTGAGCAGGATGAAGGCCGTCGAATTTTCGAGCGATTTGGTGGCGCCGGTAGTGTCGATAATTATTGCCGTCTCGCCGCTGTCGGGTTCTTTGATGAGATAGGGCTGTGGTTCTTTTATTGAGGCCTCGCCTTTTGATATCTCGATGACCGGCATCTGGACTACATATTTGGGCACAATATTATCGATGTAATAAGTGACGTCGGTGTCGAGCCTGATTATCCCGGGTATCCAGCATATGGCTGTAAGGGAAAGCAGATAGAGCAGACAGAGACGCGTAGACCAGTTGCGCGCCACGTCCTGGTAGATCTCTTTTGAATAAAAAGACATGTACAGGGGATCTATTATATTAAATTTTCTCATCTTCGCCTCGTAAACTTTAATGTATAGTCTACTTTGTAGAGGCGATGCAAAACAAGGTGCGATAAGAAAAGTTGCATTAACCGCGGTTTTTTTGTATCTTAATTAGTGCTGATCTTTAAGCCGGAGTGGCGGAACTGGCAGACGCAAGGGACTTAAAATCCCTCGATGCTTGCATCGTACGAGTTCAAGTCTCGTCTCCGGCATTTTCTTTAAAAAGAAAGGGTTAGACTGATTATTGTCTATCCCTTTTTTGTTGGCTTCCATATTCCGGCTACAAATGGGCTATAATCTGGTATAGCCAAGTAGCTTTAGGTAGTTAAGAGTTACCTTTAAAGAGCTATGACCGAGTCTATTCATGATCTCTAGGGTCGTCAGGCCGCCGTTGGCCCACTTAGAAGCTATTCTATGCCTTAGACTATGCCAGTTCCATTTCCCTTTGTTTAAATCCTCTAAAAATCGGGGGTAGGTCGTCCACTCGTTTTTCATTTCTTCAAGGTCAATACTGTCTAGCATATCAGGTTTGGGAATATGCCGGGGAGTTAGGTCGGAGTTCTTTGACTTCCTTGTCCATAGGGTTATAAGGTCGCCGTTAATTTCCGGGTTATTAAAGAACCTTACCCCCTCGTTTATTCTCGCTCCAGTCTCGGCAACGAAGTCGAATAATATCCTTTGCTTAACGCTTAGCTTGTTTCTGACTTCTTCGATTTCATGATCGGTCGGGATATATTTTGTGCTGATAACCACCGAAAAGAAATCTAATTTAGTGCAAGGATTTTTCATCTGCAAGTCGTAAATGTCTATGCCGTAATTGAACAAAGCCTTTAGGCTTCTGAGCATAGAATTGACCTTGTAGTTATCCTTGCCGTCTTTTTTCATTCTTTCTGTAGATCGGCATTGAATATTGACCCGGCATCGGCGTCCAATTTTGACCCACCCCGGACGGTCATTTTTTAGAGTTTCGTGTTTTTATTCTCCAACTGTCGTTTCCTGTTTCGATGATATCACAATGATGAGTAACCCT
>CAIJNL010000044.1 GCA_903822005.1 uncultured Nitrospiraceae bacterium | reverse complement strand
CGTTGCATGCCCCTTGAATGACAGTACCTTTGTTATCGATGCCGTGAGCAATGTCTTCCCATGGTCCACATGGCCAATCGTTCCCACGTTTACATGCGGCTTCGTCCTCTCAAATTTTGCCTTAGCCATATCTCCTCCTTAGTACGCTCCTGATTGAACTTTTAAAAAACCTAATCGCCTTTAATCTTGGCTACTATGCCTTCAGTGATGCCCTTGGGCACTTCCTCATAATTCGAAAACTGCATTGTATATGTAGCACGTCCCTGGGTCTTTGACCTTAGGTCCGTGGCGTATCCGAACATATCCGCAAGCGGTACGCTGCCCTTTATTACCTGGGTCTTGCCCCTCTTTTCCATGGACTGTATCTTGCCGCGCCTTGAATTCAGGTCGCCGATTACTTCGCCCATGTACTCTTCGGGAGTCACAACTTCCACACTCATGATCGGCTCTAGCAGCACCAGCTGCGCCTTCTTTGCGCCTTCCTTGAAAGCCATTGAACCGGCAATCTTGAAGGCCATTTCAGATGAGTCGACCTCGTGGTACGATCCGTCAATTACTAATACCTTGCAGTCAACCACAGGATAACCGGCCAGAACTCCGCCGTCCATGGCTTCTTTAACGCCCTTTTCTACTGCAGGCACATACTCTCTCGGGATCGATCCGCCAACGGTCTTGTTGACAAACTCAAAGCCCTTGCCCCTTTCGAGGGGCTCTATATCCAGCCAAACATGGCCGTACTGGCCGCGTCCGCCCGACTGCCTTACAAACTTGCCTTCTATCTTTACTGCCTTTTTGATTGTCTCTTTATATGCTACCTGCGGTTTGCCGACGTTTGCGCCGACCTTGAATTCCCTCATCAGGCGGTCAGTGATTATTTCGAGATGGAGTTCACCCATTCCTGAAATAATCGTCTGGCCGGTCTCTTCATTAAAAGATACGCGGAATGACGGGTCTTCCTGCGCCAGTTTCGAGAGCGATATTGAAAGCCTCTCCTGGTCAGCCTTTGTCTTTGGTTCTATTGCTACAGCAATGACCGGCTCGGGGAAGTCCATCAATTCGAGGACGATCGGTTTATCTTCGTCGCAGAGGGTGTCTCCGGTCAGGGTATTCTTGAGGCCGACTATTGCAGCTATATCTCCTGCCCGCACTTCCTTGATCTCTTCCCTCTTGTTCGCATGCATCTGGAGGAGTCTTCCGACCCTCTCCTTGGTATCCTTTGTTGAGTTATATACATATGATCCGGAGGCAAGCACTCCTGAATATACCCTTGCGAATACGAGCTGGCCTACATAAGGATCTGTCATTATCTTGAATGCCAGTGCAGCAAATGGCTCGCTGTCGTCCGCCTTTCTTGTGACCTCGGACTCGCCATCCGGGCCAATACCGGTTACCGGCGGCACATCCAGCGGAGAGGGGAGATAATCGATTACCGCATCGAGCAGCATCTGCACCCCCTTGTTCTTGAAAGCCGTACCGCAAATAACGGGAGTGATTTTCAGCGCTATGGTACCCTTGCGGATCGCACTCTTGATCTCCTGGACAGTGACCTCTTCACCCGACAGGTACTTTTCCATGATGGTCTCGTCAACATCCGAGATTGCCTCTATCATCTTGTCCCTGTATTCCTTTGCCCTGGCAGCGTATTGCGCCGGCACATCTTCCTCGACGAATTTGGCGCCGAGTGTCTCGTCTTCGTATATATATGCCTTCATCCTGACCAGGTCAATGACGCCCGAAAAGCCCTCTTCCTTGCCTATCGGTATCTGGACCGGAACCGGATGTGCGCCAAGTTTTTCGACCATCGAGTCAACTGCCGCATAAAAGTCGGCGCCGACCCTGTCCATCTTGTTCATGAAAGCGATCCTCGGAACGTTGTACCTGTCGGCCTGTCTCCAGACGGTTTCAGACTGCGGCTCAACTCCTGCGACGGAATCGAACGCGGCCACAGCGCCGTCAAGCACCCTGAGGGACCTTTCAACTTCTATGGTAAAGTCAACATGGCCGGGGGTATCTATTATATTAATGCGGTGGTCATCCCAGGAACAGGTGGTTGCTGCGGAAGTAATGGTGATGCCGCGCTCCTGCTCCTGCGGCATCCAGTCCATGACAGCTGTGCCGTCATGTACCTCTCCTATCTTATACGTTACGCCTGTATAGTAAAGTATGCGCTCAGTTGTGGTGGTCTTGCCGGCATCGATGTGAGCCATGATGCCAATGTTTCTTGTTTTTTCCAGCGGGACTCTAGACATTGTAATTTAAACCTTTTTACCACCTATAATGAGCAAATGCCCTGTTGGCTTCAGCCATCTTGTGGGTGTCTTCTTTTTTCTTGATCGATGATCCGGTATTGTTGTAGGCATCCAGCAACTCGCCGGCTATTCTTTCGCGCATGGTCTTTTCCTTGCGGTCTCTTGCGTATTTGGTGATCCAGCGCAGGGCAAGTGCAATCTTCCTGGCCGGCTTTACCTCGATCGGCACCTGATAGGTGGCGCCGCCGACTCTTCTCGGTTTGACTTCCACCAGCGGCTTTACATTCTCAACCGCAGCCTTGAAAACCTTCAAGGAATCTATGCCTGTCTTTTCGCCAAGGATATCAAAAGCGCCATAGCATATCTTCTCTGCCGTGGCCTTTTTGCCCTCCTGAAGCAGCACGCTCACAAGCATGGTTACAAGCTTGCTGTTGTACTTGGGATCCGGCAGAACATCTCTTTTTTCAGACTCTCTTCTTCTTGCCATAGTTATAAGCTCCGCAATCTCTTGTCTCTATTTATTTCGGGCGCTTTGCGCCGTACTTGGATCTGCTCTGTTTACGGTTTCCCACACCTGCACAGTCGAGGGCACCCCTGAGTATGTGGTATCTCACGCCAGGTAAATCCTTGACCCTGCCGCCCCTGATCAATACTATCGAATGTTCCTGGAGATTGTGGCCGACACCGGGGATGTATGCGGTGACCTCCATTCCATTTGTAAGCCTTACCCTGGCTACCTTCCTCAAAGCGGAGTTCGGCTTTTTCGGGGTAGTAGTATATACCCTGACGCATACACCACGCTTCTGCGGACAGCTTTTAAGAGCCGGGCTCTTGGTCTTTCTTTCGATCTGTTTACGCCCGCTTTTTACTAATTGTGCAATTGTTGGCACTTTTCCTCCACTCTGCTAAAAAGTCATTATAAAAACCCTAGTTAAATAACCGTAAATGTAGCAAGACTGATAAGAATACCAGAGAAGGATGATTTTGTCAAGCCTTTCAGTACCGTACAGCGCCCTGCTTATTTCGTATAACCCTGGGGCCAAAGAGAGAAAGTGTAACACTTTCCGGCATAAAAAATAAAGTTTTTTTCGCGAAGGGCGGTTTTGGGGTGTTTCGGGCCGGACGCGGTCAGATGATCGAACGAATAGGCGTTATTTCGGATCAAGTTGACGGAAGAAATTGGGCCGGCTATAATAACGAAGCACCGGTTTTCATGATGGATAGGACCATAACGAAGCGCCAGTGCTCAACGCCATCCCGGTACCGTTGTTTTCATTACTTCATACGGAAGGTGCAGAATGTTTGAAGGCTTTAAACACGAACAGTTGCAGACCAGCGACCCCGAAGTAAAAATCAATCTCAAATACAGCGGCCAGGGACCGCCGCTCTTGTTGCTGCATGGGAATCCTCTCACTCACGTAACCTGGCACAAAATCGCACCGATTCTTGCAAAGGACTTTACCGTTGTCGTCAGCGATCTCCGCGGCTACGGTGACAGCTCCAAACCGCGGGGATTGCCGGACCACAGCAATTACTCGTTCCGCAGAATGGGCCAGGACCAGATAGAGATCATGGAGCAATTGGGGTTCAAGAAGTTTTCCCTTGCAGGACATGACCGTGGCGCGCGCACGGCGTATCGTATGGCGCTCGATTATCCCGACCGGATACTCAAGTATGCGCCTATCGATATTGTACCAACGTACCATGTTCTGACAAATATCTCCCGCGAGTGGGCGCTCCACGCATACCATTGGTTTTTTATGGCACAGCCCTATGATTTTCCCGAAAAGCTGCTGTGTGCCGACCTGGAATACTATATGAAGAAAAAGCTTGAAAAAAATATTTATGGAATAGGCGGGATGACAGAAGAGGCGATTGCAGAATACATACGCTGCGCAACGCCGGAACAGATCCACGGGGTGTGTGAAGACTACCGCGCTGCCGCCTCCATAGATTTTCAGATGGACGGGGATGACTACAAAGCAGGCCGTAAAATTCATTGTCCTGTGCTGATACTATGGGGTGACAAAAGCCATGTTGAGCGAAATTTTGACCCGAGAGAGGTGTGGCCGAGATATGCTACGAACATCGTTGAAATGCTGACAGTACCTTCCGGCCACTACCCGCAAGAGCAGGCTCCGGACCAGATTTATCAGGCTCTTTCCCGGTTCCTGAAAAGCTGAGGAGAGTATAGGGGAAACTGGGGACAGCGCCCTATTCCCCCTATCCCTTTCCTTGTCCTATTTCTTACAACTCCAGCATAGTATATCCCATTTTCTTTCCCGTTGCCACAGAAATTTGACTTACGTAAAGGACCCTTTCTGAACGGGTTCCTTCCATTATCAGGAACAAGGGTTTATAATAATTCCAATCACTTGAATCGGGAGGTTCTATATGAAAAAGGGTCTTCTCGACATTCTTTTTGTGGCAGTTGCATGTATATTTATAACAGCCGGCATCTCAATGGCCGATCAGAAAGGAGCGAAAGCTATGACAAAGGATATTCATTGGCTCGGGCATGACACATTCAAGATCACAGGCGAAAAGACGGTTTATACGGATCCGTTCAAGATCAAAAAGAAAGATGTGGCAGACCTTATCCTAATATCCCATGTGCATTATGACCATTGCTCCCCGGAAGATGTCGCAAAGCTTCAGGGACCAAATACCGTTATAGTTACGCCGGCTGAATGCGCCGAAAAACTCTCCGGCAAGGTCGTGATAGTGAAACCGGGCGACACGCTAACCGCTGCGGGCGTCGAAATCAGGGTCGTGCCCGCTTACAACACCAATAAACAGTTCCATACCAAAGACAAGGGCTGGGTCGGCTATATCTTTAAAGTAAACGGCAAGACCTTTTACATTGCGGGTGACACAGACCGCATCCCTGAGATGAAGACATTTCAGAATATCGATGTTGCCCTTCTGCCAGTATCGGGCACCTATGTCATGACGGCTGAGGAAGCAGCTGCTGCAGCATTGGACATCAAACCAAAGGTTGCTGTGCCGATGCATTATAACTCTATCGTAGGAACGAAGAAGGATGCCGAGACCTTTGCCGAAAAACTCAAGGGCAAGATCGATGTAGTTATATTAAAAGAAGAGTAAGACCGGTCGATGCCAAAGACAATTATAAATCCTGAAGATATCACAAACCTTCTTAAGGCGGACGGGGGATATCTGTCTGGCGAGAATATCGCTTCAACAATCGGGGTCTCAAGGGCCGCCGTATGGAAAGCGATCGGTCAGTTGAGAAAAACAGGGTATGCTATAGAATCTTCCCAGTCGCGCGGATACAAGCTGCTCAGCTCGCCTGACCTCTGCATGCCAGATCTTAGGGCCGCCCTCTCAGAGTCGTCAAAAAAAAGAGAACATGAACTCTTTTATTTTGAAACAGCCTCATCAACAAATGTCATCGCTATGGATATGGCGGCCAACGGCTGTGCTGAAGGCGCCATAGTAATCACCGATACCCAGACAGCCGGCAAAGGCAGGCTTGGCCGCACATGGCTGTCTCCTGCAGGCAGGAACCTTTATATGAGCATGGTCGTGAGACCCGACATACCGCCAAGGGACGCCACAGCGCTGACCCTGCTTTCGGCCGTGGCCTGCGCTTTAGCCATCACCGGTCACTGCGGTGTGCCTGTTTCTATCAAATGGCCGAATGATCTGATCGCAGGAAGCCGCAAGATCGGCGGCATACTTACCGAGATCAGGGCGGACATCGACCGCATCTACCATGCTGTAGTAGGCATCGGCATCAACGTCAACCTTTCCAGTGAAGAACTGCCAACCGGGATCAGGCAGATTGCAACCTCGGTATTGATCGAAAGCAACAGAAGCTTTAACAGGACGGCTCTTGCCGCGGAGATAATAATGGAATTTGACAAGTGGTACGGGCTGCTCGTTATCCATGGCAAAAAACTCATCATGGAAAAATGGATAGAACTCTCTGCCACCATCGGCAAACAGGTGCGCGTGGCTGTCGGAGACCTGATATATGAGGGTACCGCAGAGGGCATCGATGATGAAGGCCTGCTCATAGTAAAACTTGCTGACGGCGGCAGCCGCAAATTCAGCGCCGGCGATGTGACCATAGGCGGGGCAAGGCAATGAAAAAGACAGAAAGAAAGGTGCTGCTCGCCATCGACATAGGAAACTCGACTATCGGCCTGGGGCTTTTCCCTGACGTATCCGATTCGCATCAATTGCTCATAAAAAGAGTTCTGTCGACCCCGACACCTGCAGAGGGCCGGATTCGCAAGGCTATAAGAGATTTGCTTGCGGAGGCATCTGAATCGACTGCAGGTAATATTACGTCTTACCAGAAAATCGACATGATTATTTCCTCCGTTGTGCCGGGCCTCAATGGCAGGGTCGTAAGTGCGGCAAAAGAGTTTTGCGCCAGGCCGCTCATCCTGAATCACGCCGTGTCAGGGCTGAAATTCAGGGCAAGCTCTCCCGAAAAGATTGGCGCCGACAGGATAGCGAACGCTGTTGCAGGCTACAGTCTCATGCAGAAACCGGTAGCAGTGATCGATTTCGGCACGGCAACCAACATCACTGTAGTCGGCAGGAAGGGAGTCTTCATGGGAGGCGCTATCATGCCGGGAGTAGACCTTATGGCGGGCTCTCTGGCTTCGAGAACGGCCAAATTACCCCGCATCGGCATTGGCATGCCGGAGACAGCACTGGGACAGGACACTGCATCTGCCATGACCTCGGGCGTAGTACTCGGCACTGCCGGAGCTGTAATGAAAATACTCATCTCCATTGAAGAGGAGACCGGCCTTCAGCTCAGCCTGGTTATTACCGGCGGCAGGTCCGGGACCGTCTCTCCATTTCTCGAAAGACCTCATCTGGTTATCCCTGACCTCATCTTTGAGGGGCTGAGACTGATCCACAAGAGTGCGGGGGGCACAGGGAGGACCCTGCATGCTGCTTGAGACATCAGCACTGGTAATCGGCGGAGGCCCGGCAGGGGCCACTGCTGCCAGGTTCCTGTCAGGGGCCGGCGTGGACACCCTGCTTGTGGAAAGGGACTGCTCCTATGTAAAGCCTTGCGGAGGAGGTATACCTTCGGGAGGATTTAACGAATTCCATCTGCCGCAAAACCTGATCAAAAAAAAGATCGGCAGGATCATCATAGTATCTCCGGGCGACAGAAGAATCGAGATCAATCTCAAAGGCGGACATCTTTACATTACCGAAAGAGGTGTCTTTGATCAGGCGCTCCGCTCTCTCGCCACCCAAAACGGGGCATCTCTTGTTGAAGGGGAGTTCACAGGTTTCGAGAAGGCCGGCGGCGCATTCCTCTCCAGTGTCAGGAGAAAAGACGACGGAGAGGAGATCAGTGTAAAGTCAAAATACATTATCGCCTCTGACGGCATCACTTTCAGCGCCGGGAAAAACTGTGCCTTTAAGCAGCCGCGCCATCTTTATACGATCAGCGCCACTATGCGCCGGTTTGACGGGGACGCCTGCGAGTTCTGGTTTGGAAACAGTCACGCCTCCAACTACTACTCATGGATATTCCCGTCAAACGAAAGCGCCTCCATAGGAACCGGCAGCAGCAATCCGAAAGAGCTGCCTGGCTTGCTTGATAATTTCATAACAAGAAAATTCGGAAGCAACATGGAGAGTCTGTCTCGAAATAATGAGATTGACCGTCCTAAAGTCTTCCCGGTCCCTTGCTGGCGGGGAGGGCCCTACTCACACGGCAATGTACTGTTTCTGGGTGACGCAGCCGGAATGGTAATGCCGACCACATATGAGGGCATCTATTATGCGATGAAGTCGGGCCAGTTTGCTGCGACCGCAATCATTGAAGGCAGGCCGGACAATTACCGCCGGATGCTTGAAGAGAGGTTCAAATACAGATTTCTGGTAATGAGCCTGTTCAGGAGACTTTTTTTCCGGAGCGACCGGACTATAGAGAAGTGGATACGTATCCACGAATATTCCGCGGTCCAGGAGATAGCCTGTTAATCGGCATTGAATATTGACCCACCATCGGCGTCCAATTTTGACCCACCTCAGGCAGTCATTTTTTGGTGTTTCTAGTCTTTATTCTCCAGCTGTCGTTTCCTGTTTCGATGATATCACAATGATGAGTTACCCTG
>CAIJNL010000043.1 GCA_903822005.1 uncultured Nitrospiraceae bacterium | reverse complement strand
TTCATAAGTAGCCTCCTTCTTATTTCACTTCTCCGAGATGCTCCTCATAGAGCTTGTCGGCAATTGGTATGAATTTATCATACCATCGGTCATCTCCTCCCTTATTCCCTCCAATTAAGAGGATCGCAACGCGCCTTAAGTCAAAAGCATAAAGGATTCTGTACGGCTCCCCTTTATGCTGTATTCTCAATTCTCTCATATGGCTATATTCGGAGGCCGCAATGCCCGAACTGTAAGGGAACCCCAATTGCGGCCCCTTGATTTCCAAGAGTGTAATAACAGCATCGATATCGATTTGTTCGTCCTCTGTTAATGCAATCCACCAATCCTCGAATTCGTTAGTATACTCGATATCACATGCCACATAAGGAATATAACCTAAAGGGATTATATTGTCAAGCGTTTGTATTTTCCAGATTCGGGGCTCTGCTTATAAAAGGGGTCACCTCACGATTTTTGACAAATCGGGAGGTGACCCCTTTGTGCCGTTTCGTGAGTTCCCCTGTATGCGCAATATATTGAAAACAGCTTCAGTTATAGAATTAATGCTAAAATAATTATGTTAGGTTGGAGTTGCAGCCAAAACTACAAACTGGAGGGTGGACATGGCTAAAGCATTAACGAAGGCTCAGATAACAGACAAACTTGCAACGGCAACGGGGCTGGCAAAAAAACAAATAGGCGCAGCGCTTGATGAAGTTGCAAAACTTGCATACAAAGAGGCAAAGAACGGCTTCACAATTCCGGGACTCGGCAAACTGGTGCTACAGGCTCGTAAGGCTCGCAAAGGCAGAAATCCTGCAACAGGAGCAGTCATCAAGATACCGGCCAAGAAGGTTGTTAAGTTCAGGGTGGCAAAGGCTGCAAAAGATGCAATCCTTGTAAAGAAATAAACATCGTTAGAGGTATAACAAAAGAGGTCTCTGCGCACGGAGGCCTCTTTTATTTGGGTAGGTATACAGTTAGATTAAACAAATGTGCAGAAACCGGATGATTTCGGCTGTCATTCCGATTTATTCTGGCCGTCTGTTCCGGTTTATTCCGGCCACTCGTTCTAGAGCAAACCCTCCATCCCGGGCTGAAGCGCATCCCTCTCCCTGAACCATTGACGTGATAGTTATTCCAAATAATCGAGAGGTAACCCTTCGATAGAAAGGTAACGCCTGCACCTGCTACTACGCGAGTCTGCTAGTATTCAAAATGTAATGATTAGCGAAAATAATCAGTCAAATTCCGGAGTATTATCTTGCTTCTGCATATCTTGCCGATCTGCATGGTAGGCAGTTAGTGAACAGCACAGGAACAGTACTTAGGCACAGAACAGCACACAGCCCTCATTTCAAGCGCAAAAAATGCAACAATATGATACTATTATGTGAAGATGGACAGAAACTACATAATAACTTGTTAGGATAGAATTGAGATTCCTTTACTAATGACAAGGCAAACGGTTTTCATTAGCAAGGCAACGCCGGAAGATGATGAATTTGTCTTATGGCTAGCGCCACGATTGGAGGCGGCAGGGTACACGGTCTTTGCAGACATTCTAACTTTAGAAGCGGGTGACAGATGGCGCAAGATAGTTACGCAAACTTTGCTGGAACAATCTTCTAAGATGCTTCTCTGCTGCAATGATTCAACATTGGCAAAGGATGGTGTACAAGAAGAGATTGGGATTGCATCGGACGTATCCAAGGAAATACAAGATCCTCGTTTTATCATCCCGCTTCGTCTTAAACCGTTTAAAAAGCTATTTGGCATAGGGGAGATGCAGTTCATTGATTTTGTGGGTAGTTGGTCATGCGGGCTGCGCGATTTATTGGACACATTAGAGAAGCAAGGCGTTCCACGAGACACTAAAAATATTGTCATTAATCCGAACTGGGAGAACTACAAGAAGCGGCTCGCCATAAAGATCGTGAAATCCACCGAAATCCTTACCACAAGCTGGCTGAAAATAGCGCAGCTGCCGGATGTCCTCCGTTATTACTCTCCTGCGGGAGCTGTAAACCATCAGTTGATGCAAGAAAGCTGCACTGCTTGCTTATCACCTGCCGAAGTCTACCAACGCGGTTTCTTTTCCTTTGCGATCCCAGATGAGGTTAACCGTGATTTTGCCCACGTTGCCGGGTTTGTTGTCCGATCCGAACATAATCTCATGGATATTATTGACAAAGGCGGTGAATCGCCCGGCATCAGGGCCAATGAGGCCGCTAATCTTGTCCTGTCCATGTTCCGCCGCAGTTGGGAAAGATTCTGCCGGGAGAAAGGATTCTTTGAGTATCCATTCTCGAAACAATCGGGATTCTTCGTTACCAAGGAACAGATTCCTCTCGGAAAGAGAATCCCATGGGGAGAGAAGGCCAAGCGCCGATCTTCCATGCTCCGCAACACCTCCGGCGGCAAGGTGTGGGGATACGGCGTCACGGCGACGCCATTTCTACGACCATTTCCTCATTTCAAGTTCAAGGCTCGGATTCTCTTTTACGAACTGTCGGGGGTAGAGGCTGGCGCATTCATCTGGGACGCAGCCAAGCAGCATCAATACAGACGAACTATTTGTAAAGGCTGGCGCAACAAGGCCTGGCATGGGCGGTTAATGGCTTTTCTGGAATTGCTGTCCGGTTCCTCAGCGCATATCGAATTGGCGCTTGCCGACTCCGCCTCACTCATCCTCGATGCAAAACCAATTCTTGCAACGGTCCCGGTTACAACTCTCTTGTCCGACGCCATGCCTGAAGAAGCGGAAGAGCAGGACCTTTCAACATTGGGCAACTTCGAAATTGAGGACGAAGAGTAATGGAACTACCGGCAAAGCTTATGGCAGCACTATATATACCGGAACCTGATCTCTGCTTCGGGCACGGTCAGGTATGCGATTACCCGAAGGATGGCCTTTATCTCTACGGACCTCATTCCGGACCGACTCGGTCAAAGGAAATCGCCATCGGTGTGATCGGGACTGATAATGGGCTTAACTACTTCCGGAACTGGGCAATAAAGCTCGGGGGATTTATTTCGGTCCCTCCACCAGGTAAGACTGACAAAGAGCATCGTCTGCATCTCTCTAATTTTCCAGGGATGGAGGAAGCCTTTGGACTTGTCATCAGTCCAGGCGATTTTGTCGAACGAAAGATCAGCTTGGATGAACTGGATGCAGCGACCAGGACGGAAAACCAGCATGAGGCGGTAAGGAAGGCGGTTGCTCAATACCTCCAGGAGATCGAGCGGCACGACAGGAATGAAGAACGCACGGTAGATATCTGGGTATTTATTCTACCAGAACTGATTTTCGAGCGATGTAAGTCACAGGCGAAGCGTTCCGGCCTTGAGCTCGTCAAAGGCGATTTTCCGAAGAAACAAAAGAAGCGCGTCGATTTGCCCTTGTTTGCCGGAGTGATAGATCAGAGCGATGAGGATATTTTCGACGATGTCCCCGACTTCCATCGCCAGGTCAAGGCACGCCTTCTAAAATTCGGGCACACCTCTCAACTGCTGCGGGAAACAACACTGGCGCCAGATGAATTTTTGAATAAGGCGAATCGTCCGATACGTCGTCTACAAGATCCGGCGACAGTGGCATGGAATCTGGCTACAGGCCTTTACTACAAAACGCAACCGGACCCCCCTTGGAAGGTAGCTAATGTGAGGCCGGGAGTCTGCTATATCGGCCTCGTGTTCAAGAACATTCCCAATGACCCGAACGATCATGTGTGCTGCGCTGCCCAGATGTTCCTGAACGAAGGGGACGCCGTTGTGTTCCGTGGGGCTAATGGTCCCTACAAGACCAGTGATTATGAATACCATCTGAAGGCTCCGGAAGCCAAAAAACTCATTGCGAAAGTGCTCGAAACTTTCCGGGATAAGCACGGCACAATGCCTGTCGAACTCTTTATCCATGGGAAAACGTATTTCAATAGAGAGGAATGGGAGGCCTTTTGTGAAGCTGCGCCGACAGGCACTAACGTCATCGCTGTCCGGATCAAGACGACCAATGGAGAGACGAAGCTTTTCCGGAATGGCGATTACCCCGTCATGCGCGGCACCGCACTTATGCTTGATGAGAGAAACGCATACCTTTGGACAAGCGGTTACGTGCCTCGACTGGATACCTACATAGGCCCGGAAACGCCCAATCCGCTCCATATCACTATCTTGAAAAGCACTGGCTCGCTTCCTGGCCTTCGAACCGTTCTGGCCGATATTATGGGCCTAACCAAGATCAACTACAACGCCTGTAACTATAACGATGGCCTTCCGGTCACAATTCGTTTTGCCGAAAAGGTGGGCGAAGTGCTGGTCATGGGTTCGGCTAAGGATGCGGAGAAGCAGCCGCTAAAGTTTTATGTGTAAGTTTGCTAAAAGAAAAGAGACAAGCTCTTTTGGGAAAGGAATGGGACCGTGTCTCAAAATCTCAAAAGGATACTTGCGGTGGTAAATTCGGTGATTTTATTGGTTTCCAACAAGCGGGTTGAGTGGAAAGCCCCTCACCCGCTCGCTTTCTTGAAGAATAATGAGTAGACCCAAAAGGATAAAAAAGGATCGCAGTGTAGTAAAGGCATTCGTTGAATATCTAGCGAGTACCAAATGGCCCGGACTAAAAATTGATAGCTATCCAGAGGATAAAGCAGATAGAGAGATAGAGGCAATTGCTGGCAGTTTTGCAATTGAACATACAAGTATGGATGCCATTTCTGACCAACGGCTACATTCGGATTGGTTTAATCGGGCTCTTGGCGATCTAAATAGAGAGTTGCGATTACCATTCCGTCTTCTTATTATTGTTCCATATGATGCTATAAAAAAAGGACAAGACTGGGTAGCAATTAGATTATCGTTACTAGAATGGCTTAGTAATTTTGCCCCGGGCTACAACAATGGTCGTCATCATATCAAAGATGTTCGTGGTGTTCCTTTTGATTTCTATATGTGGAAAAAAGACAGTAGTCATCCATTTATTAAGGCGGGACGCATTACGTCGAGTGATAATGGATTTTATGAACGTTTGCGTATGCAACTGAATAAAAAAGTGAAAAAGCTTGCTAAATATCAGAAAACACACACTACGTGTTAATAGGCATTGAATATTGACCCACCATCGGCGCACAATTTTGACCCAGGCTAAACTTTGATTTTATATTCAATCTCAGGCACTCAGTTAGAAACGAGCGGGTCACCGTTAGACGACTATAAGTGTAAAATGTGGGTCAAACTGAGACTCCGCCTAACAATGGTTCATGGTCGATCAGTTTGACACAAGATGCAATAACGTATTGACAACCGTAATGGGAAGTGCTAATGTATTTGCAGTATTGGTAGCTTACATTATTGGGTGACGACTGGAATGCTCTGGGGGGCGGAGCGGAAAGTTAGTGGCTATGAGTTAAGCCGGGTCGCAGGGGAAATCAATCCTTTGTAGGCCCGGTTTTTGTGTTTTTGGGGGAGATCGAGTACATAAAGCGTAGAAACCTGTTATTGCTGGACCTGTCTGTGATTTGCGCATAGACAGGTGGGGGGATATGCTGATATGGAAACGTTTGAAGAAACGGGAAAACAACTCTCTCTAATAGAGCGCCGGAAGTGGCCGAGGCTCCAGTGCGACTTAAACGTTGACTGCCTGGCTTATGGAAATAGATGGTCTTGTGAAATTATTGATCTTAGCGACCGAGGCATGGGGATAATTTCGCCTGTGAAGCTGAATGAGGGAGATATAGTATATATTGAAGACCCCAACGCAAGAGCTCAAGTTCTATGGGTGGCGGAGAGTAGAGCGGGTCTCGGGTTTTTAGAGTAAGAAGTACCCCTCGATAAAATTTTGAAATGGAAGGAGATAAAATCGGATCAGTCTGCGCTATGATGCAAGTTTGATCTCGGGAGATGATGTATGAAAGAAATTTATCGGTATCGGAATGTAATCTTGCTGAGTGACAAGACTCTTGGAAGAGCGGAGGAAAGTCGCGTATGGTTTACTGACGGAAGTGCGGCGGACCTTGATCGAAGGGCATTTATCAATCGTGGCATGGGAAAAATCAAAGTTAACCCTGGATCTGATGGCAAAATTGCCAAAGATGTAAGGACAGAAACGCTGCTTTTTCAGGGCGGTAATACTATTGCGCTGCAAGGCGGCGATCTTTATTTTGATCTTTATCAAAGCCATGGAGCTGTGACTTCTTTGGAAATTATTGGAACAGAGCGCTTTCACTCAGCTATTGACGTTTATGAGACGGTCCAGGGGGTGGTAGTTGAGACGCCTGATCGTCGAGTGAAAGGCGAATATCCTGAAGGCAGGATAATACTGAAAGCACCTGGTGGTGCAGCGGTATATATTAAAAATAGGGGAAACGGGACAGGAAGGATATTCAGTCCAATTGAGTTGCTGAAGATAGAAATCAAAGGATCATTGCGTCTTAAGTGCAGCATCGTGTCAAATGCAGATATTAAAATCGATGGCTGCGGTTATGTGCACATTGAAAATGCAACTAAATCCTGCACCGTCGAACTTAATGGCTCCGGAAATGTTCGGGTTGGTTCAGGAGAATTGACAGAACTTAAAGCTAACGTAAATGGCTCAGGCAGCATCAATGCGGCAGTGATTGCACATAGAGCTGAACTCGTACTTAGAGGTAGTGGTTCAATTTCTGTTGCTCATGTAATAGGACAATCTCATGAAGTACGCGGTGGTTCAGGTTCGGTAACTGTATTGAAAAGAGGGTACCAGCATATTTGATCTCCATGTCTGAGGAGATTTCCGTGTGCGAAATCAATACCGGTATCTCAGCTCCAGCATCATCAGCTGATTGGTGCGTCTGACACCCTCCACCAGATTGACATTATTGACCCGCTCGATACCGTAAGTTGTCCTGGCATCGACATCTTTATAGACCGGCACGTTCCAGGTCATCCGTCCGGAGTGTTTGGCCTCAATTGCCTGTCCCGGCAGGCGGCCAAAACCTCCGCGCAGGGTATAGAAATACTCAAGCGCGACGTTGTGGCGCACACCAAACCAGTGGCTGTATTTGGCATAATAATCCTGCGTAGCACCGCCCTGCGATTCGCCGATAGGCATATTCTTGTAATTATAACCTTCAACAAACAGGCCGTGCGTATAGAGGATCTGATTGCCCCTGAAGAATTCAAAACGCAGGTCATCCCTGCCGCTGTCAGTCAGGCGCGGTATGAAAAACCCGGCCACATAGCTCTGCACGCTGAACGAATCTTCGTGGGAGACTTCTCCATACAGCTCAAGGTTCCGCAGCCATGGTATGCGGTAACGGACTTCATAACCTGCCAGGCCGTTCGAGTTGTCCGTGCCGTAGCCTCCGATAAGACCGCGCAGGGTAGCAGCCATACTGTTATTCACCCCGGGACCTCCAACCTGGCGGCTGTTGTTGAACCCCACTTCGAGGTTATCGCTCAACTTTGCCGACAATTTCATCGCATAGAACCAGGGCTGCCTTTCCTTGCCGTCAGTCACTGTGCGGTCGAACCGCGACGCAATAAGTGCGTATTTAAACTTGATGTCCCCAAGCCAGGAAAGAAGTCCGATGCTGAAGGGTTCCGGGCTCGAGAGTTTGACCATGGTAAAGTTTTCAGCATTATTGGTAAGCGTAATATTGCCTCGGTAACCGAGCCCGAGCCAGTTTTCATCCTTGCCCACCTCCAGCTCGAGCCAGCCGCCTCCAACCTTGAAATAAGCCCGGTTCAGCCTGAGCGAGAAAGACCCCTCCCGGGAATAAAGGATATCGGGTTCGACAAGCGCGGCAGCCACATCACTTATATAACCCTCGGCCGCCCATCGCATTTCGGCGTTGAGCCCCTGGTGATAAACCACGCCGTTGTTGTTCTCCGAAAGCGGAGTGCCTTCACTGCCCCGCTGCACAGCTATACACGGAAATGAGGCGCACGCGGGGCGCAGACCATTCCCTATACCAAAATATCCGTCGTTGCCCGGATCATTGACAAGGCGCTCAAAATCCCGGGGTACACCGTTCAGATAGACAATGCGCGACCGTATGGATGAGACGGGATTGTAGTCGATAAGCTGCGGCCGGTTTTCGGGGTTCTTCCTGAGGGAGACCTCACGCGGGATCATCCGGCGGATTCTCTCCACAAGGTCCTGCGCAAAGGCCGGCGCGTTGTCTTGCAGCATATTCAGGTTCTGCTCAGCCTCCAGCAGCAGACGGACTGCCTCCGCCTTGCTGAAAGGCCTGATGCCCTTGACATCGCTCTTGATGAGGCCAAATCCCGCCAGTTTGTCGAGATATAAATATATGGGACTGTCGAGGGGGATATTGGTGGACGAAAGCATCAATGCGGATGCAGGCGCTGGAAGAAGGCAGCTAAGCATGATAATTAACGATACGGCACGCAAAAAGCGCATTCAGCACCTCAATAATTAATAATCAGTCGTTAGTTGTTAGCGGATAGCAACCGCCTCAGACCAAAAAACTAGAGACCAAAATCATACCGCAGATTCACCCCGTTAGAGATAGAAGGTCCATATCTCTAACGGGGTAAACGCAGATAAAGCAAAATTCGATTTTAACATAAAGCCGGTGATTAGCGGCAAGAAACTACAGTCCAAAACAGCTGTTAGTCTTTAATTGCTGGTAACTAACGGCTGGATCGCTAGATGCTGTCATTCTACCTTGAGCCGGTAACAAAAAGAACAACCCTGATGGTTTTAAGGATGACATGCAGGTCGAGAAAAAGCGAGAGGTTTTTTATGTAATAGAGATCATATTCAAGTTTATCGAGGGCATCCTCCTTTGAGGCGCCATACCGGTAGTTCACCTGGGCCCAGCCCGTAATACCGGGTTTGACCGCATGCCTGAAGGCATAAAGTGGAACAACCTGCTCAAGCACGTTGACAAACTCGGGCCTTTCAGGCCGCGGCCCCACAAAACTCATCTCTCCCTTCAGCACATTCCACATCTGCGGGATTTCATCAATACGCAGTTTCCTTATGATCTTTCCGACCCGCGTGACCCTGTCGTCCTTTTCCTTTGCCCAGACAGCTCCGTTTTTTTCAGCATTCGCGATCATCGACCTGAACTTGATGATGTTATATACGGCCCTGTTCTGGCCCACCCTATTCTGCCTGTAAAAGACCGGGCCTTTTGAATCAAGTTTAATGGCAATGATGGTTATAATTGAAATCGGCAGGGAGAGGACAAGCCCGGTCAAGGCAAATACTATATCAATTATCCTTTTAATACGGACCATATAGATACTGTGTCTCATACCCTCAAACGGGGTATCGATCATCCAGTCATATCTTATATGCATGACAGGCACCTTTCCTGTCAGCTGGTTGTACAAAAAGGGCATGCTGTAGACTTCGATTCCCTGCATTTTTGAGGCAATGCACGCCTTCAACAGTTCAGGCCTCCTGTTGTGCCCGATCGCGAGCACGGCCGCCTCAATGCTTCTGTTTCTGACCATTTCAGACAATAGATCGGTAGGTCCCAAAATCTTGGCGCCGACAGCATTCGCACCTGTGGCTTTCGGATTATCATCCAGAAATCCGACTATCGCGAAGAGATCATGATCTTTAAGCATTTCATATATGAGCTTACCCTGGACCCCTGCCCCTATTATCACGATCTTATGCGGTTTTACACCGTTAAGAAGTTTTGACTGATACAATATCCGCCAGCCGAAAACCACGAATAGAATAAACAGCGAATTGAGAAGAAAGATGCCCCTGCCAAACTGCAGGGCCGGTATCAGGTAATATGTGACCCCGATAATAATAGTTGCAGAAGCGAGAGCAAAAATAAAGCGTGCCGCAAAAAAAGTGCTCTTAAAGCGGAGCCTGAAATTATAGAGATCGAAGAGATAAAACATCCCGAGATGGACGAATACAAAGAAAAAAGTCTCGGGCAATTCATTGACAAGGAAGTTCTCAATTTTTCCGAAGCGGATCAGTCCGGCCAGATATATGGCCAGGACAATAAATATACTGTCCCCTAAAAGCAGTTTGATTTTTTTATGATGGTATTTTTTTATCACAAAGACTTTGCGTAAATGGAGAGGGTTATTATTATTGTGATTTTGTTCTAATCTCCTGGTGATGCCTCAATACATCCTCGATTCTGCATTGTTGGACAAGCCTCTAAACTCGAAAAACTGTAATTAAATGGGTACAACGACTTGAAACTGGTATAATAGCAGGCAAATTGAATGCCGGAGAAGGCGCCATTGAATAATAAGGCTAATTTGCAATTTGATCAATTTTTATTGTGTAAAAAATACATAATATATGTAATTTATTCATAGTGGGGCTAATAAATAGATAGCTCCAAAACCATTTTGATTTTTATTTCCAATGAATATTATCATTCTGTTTAAGATCGATGGCTTCTATCATAGCATGGTAATAGCCGATGATATTGGAGGCTGAAAATTTTGTCTCTGCAACAAGTCTTGCTCTTTTGCCTGTGTCAAGAAGTATTTTTTTATTATCGGCTGCGATGATGGCCTCTACTAGTTTATTCGCATCGCCAGGAGGCACGACCCAGCCTACTCGCTCGTCCGTAACTACCATCGCTACTTCTGACTTTGCATCAACTACCGCAATTAACGGCTTGCCTGCGGCAAGAATGTTATACATCCTGCTCGGCACAGAGATACCCAGCATACCTTGCACCAGCGTCGAAATAGCAACATCGCAGGCATTAAGAAAATTTACCTGATCGCTGCGAGGCCTGTTAGGCAGAACTGTTATATTGCCTAGTTGATGTTTAACGATCTGCTCCTCCAGCCATGCTTTCTTGGTGCCGCTCCCTATAAACAAAAAATGAATGCGGTTTTGACCCTGAAGTTGTTTAGCCGCCTCTAATATGGTCTCGATATCCTGCGCCCGGCCCATATTACCGGCGCACTGAACAACAAACTTGTCTTTTAACCCAATTTCTTTTAGCAACAGATTCGAGCCGCGCGGCAGCGGTTTTACATCCGCCACATCCGCCCAGTTTGGTATAATGTGAATCTTTTCACTTATATCGTTTAATTTCGTCATAACGAGTTCACGCATGTCTCGTCCCAGCACAACAATTCGTTCGCAGCGACCAAACAAATATGGCACAAAACGGTCAAGAATTCTATATGCAAAGTCATTTTTTTTGAGCATGCCTGTTGCCGCCATTACATCTGGATACACGTCATCAACTCGCACAATGCATTTTGCTCCTCTCAACTTGGCGGCCAGCAAGGCTATATACGGCAGCAAGGGTGGATTAGTGACAACAAGGACATAGTCGTTTTTTTTCACTAAGCGGACTGTAGCCCAGAACATGGAAAACGCAATGCTGACAATATTAATCAGTCTCAGCAATATGCTGTTTTTATTGAAGGTAGTAGAGGTAATCCTGGTGATATCGACGCCGTTGTGTATTTCACGCTTTAGCGCCCTCGTGCCTCGCGCATGATATGTAGGTTGAGCGCAAACAGCCATCACTTTATATTTTTGAGCCAGACTTTCAGCAATCTGCGTCATGTAATGTCCGGTCGCCGATTCCTCAGGATAATACAGTTCAGAAACTACACAAATTCTTTTTGACATCACCTTATTTTTTTACCACAATTCCACGGGCGGCAGCCGACATGCCGGGCGGAAACTCGGCATCATCCTTTATCTCTGTCCAGTGGTCCCGGAACCACTGAATGGTAATCTTAAGACCATCCTCAAACTTCATCCTCGGGGCGTAACCGAGGATATCAGCGGCACGATCAATGGACGCAAGCAGGCGTTTCTTCGTGTCCCAAACCCTGCGTTCGGCCCTAATGATCCCCGCCTTGTTGCCAGTAAGCTCATTGATCTGCTCTGCCATCCGCAGGATGTTGACCTCATGTCCGGACGCAATATTCATCTCCTGTCCTACGGCCTTGTCAAAGTAACCCGCGCGCAGCAGGGCATCTACAATATCCTTGACATAAGTAAAATCCCGTGTCTCCTCACCGCTCCCTGTAAAGGGCAGCGGCAGGCCTGAAAGAGCGCAAAATATGAAATTGGGAATAACATTACGGTATTGCCCCGGCACTTCGCCCGGCCCATAAGAATTGAAAAAGCGTGTCTTTACTATCGGCAATCCAAAATGATGATAGAAGAAGTTGGCGTATAATTCACCCAGCATCTTTGTGATCTGATAGGGGGTAGTCAGGTGCATAGACATGAAGTCTTCTTTCAGCGGCAATGGAGCTGCTGATCCATATATCGAACATCCTGAAGAAGCATACACGAGGCGTTCAGTCCTGCACATTTGCGCGTATTGGTAAACCAGAAGTGTCCCAAGGCCGTTAGTCATCAAATCGTGCTTGGGAAAGTCAACCGAATTCTGGTTCGCGAAAAAGGCCGCAAGGTGGTACGTTATATCCGGCTTGAGAGTGAAGACCCGCTTGAGCGCGATCTCATCAGTAACCGATCCCTTCACAAAAAGCACATTCGGCAGCGACGGAATATTCCACTCATAAGCCGCTGAAAGATCATCCAAGATAATGACAGTTTTTGCTCCGAGTTCAGCTATATCCCTTGACAGATTTGAACCGATGGCCCCTGCACCGCCCGTTATGAGGACTGTTTTGCCTGCATAATGTTTCTTGTAATCATCCATGAAGTTTTCTCCCGTTGTTATTTTCCATATATTTTTCTGGCCCAGGCAACGTATCTGCGAATTCCTTCGTTTATATCGACCTGGGGATCATGTTTCAGATCGCGGCGCGACTTTGAAAAATCAACGACTTTCACCCGCGTTGTAAAATCTTCCTCACCCTTAAATTGGACAAGCTTGGGATTGGCGCCCGTAGTTTTTAGAACAATATCCGCCAATTCCTCAATGCTGATTCCCCACTCTTCCTTGCCGCCGACATTATAAACTTCCCCGGGTATGAAATTATCAACTATGTTAGCAAAGGTCCTGCACGTATCCTCCACATAGTCAAAGCTCCGTTTGTGACCCTTATAAACAGTGAAGTTTTTACCCATCAATGCGCTGTATACAAATATCGGTATTACGCCGCGGTATACGCTGTAATATTCATGGGGGCCATAACAACCCACAGGACGCACCCTGACAGTCTCTATGCCAAACATTGCCGCATGGTTAAGGCATTGAAGTTCCCCTGCCCACTTTGTAATAGCGTAATCATTCATCTGTTTAATCGGTACGTGCTCCATAACGTCTTCAGACATCAACTGGTCGTAATCACCATAAACCTCGGCGCTGGAGAAAAAGATCATACGGAAACGATGCTGTTCCTGCAGGCGCAGCATGTTCTTGGTTCCTATAACGTTCGTTCTCCAGAGATTTTCATAATGGTCCTCTCCATTCCAGCGGCCATATTCAGCGGCAAGATGATAAACATATTCAAAAGATCGTTTCCGGAAGATAGCATCCATTTGCTGATATACCCCCGTATCTGCCTTTAAATGTCTATCGTCTTCTCCCTGCAGGATATCGCACGTCCATACAGCATGCCCGCGGGACCGCAGTTCGTTAGTCAAATTAGTTCCGATAAAGCCTCTGCCGCCTGTAATGAGAATAGTTGCCATTAATTTTCTCTCCTCAAACAATCCATATATTTAATTGCACTTTTCAAGAATATCTGCTATTTTAGCTGCTGCAGTGCCATCACCATAAGGGTTACGGACAGTAGCCATGGCCGCCCTTTTTTCGGGATTGTTGAGCAGCTGCGTCAGGCCGTCCACGATCTGCTCCCTGCCGGTCCCCGTCAAAATGGCATTTCCCGCCTCAACGCCCTCCGGGCGCTCCGTTGTGTCACGCATTACAAGGACCGGTTTTCCCAAAGCAGGCGCCTCCTCCTGTACACCGCCTGAATCGGTAAGCACAATATCAGAATGATCCATCAGCCATATAAAGGGCGCATATGCCAAAGGTCCGATAAGGTGAATATTTTTATGATCGCTTAAAATCCGGTCCACAGGCCCCCTTACATTTGGATTAAGATGGACAGGATAAACAAAGACCGCCTCGGGAAATGTTTCTGCAACCTCCTTAATTGCGTTGCATATATTTTCAAAACCCTCTCCAAAACTTTCCCTTCGATGCCCCGTAACAAGAACGGTCTGTCGTCCTTCTATTGACTCGCGCAGGCCATACGGCAGTTCCGGCATTTTCTTGTGAACTTCCGCGCGCATCCAAAGCAGGGCGTCTATCACCGTATTGCCTGTCATGAAGACCGCGGATTCCGCAATCCCCTCGTCCAGAAGAGATTGTCTCGCATATTCAGTAGGTGCAAAATGATAGTCTGCAATCTGCGTCACCAGGCGCCGGTTGATCTCCTCAGGAAAAGGAGCGTATTTATCATCCGTACGCAGACCGGCTTCGACGTGGCCGACCCTTACCTTGTGATAAAAAGCTGCAAGAGACCCGCAGAAAGTAGTGGTGGTGTCACCCTGAACCAGCACAATATCGGGCTGTTCTTCTCGGATCACACTGCTCAATCCATCTACCGCCCTTGCCGTCACCTGGGCCAGATCCTGACCCGGACGCATGATGTCCAGATCATGCGAAATTTCAATCCCAAAAGGCTTAATTGCCTGATCAAGCATCTCCCGGTGCTGCGCTGTTGCACACACTGTTGATATGAACTTGTCCGGCCGTAGTTCGAGTTCCATAATGACCGGCGCGAGTTTGATAACCTCTGGTCGTGTCCCAAGAATGGCTAATATCTTTAGTTTGCATTCCATGAATGATGTTTCTTATTAATTGTATTAAAGATCGCGCTTGCTTCGCTGCCTATTCACCGCTAAATCCCTGAACAATGCGATATTATCAAATATGACTTTTTTATCTTCTGAAATACGTTTTGCATATTCTCGTATACGTTGCCGCTGCGTAACCCGCTCTCCTCCGTCAAGTTTCGACTGTGTTTCTATCACTGCACAGAACTTCTCCTCAGCATTCAATGACAGATCCCATCCCACACCCATTGCCTCTAAGTTACGCCATGGAGTTTGGTCACTAATCAAAACAGGTAAGCCAGCTGTCATCGCCTCAAGAATGACGTGGCCATAGTTCTCTCCGCGAGTAGGGAAAAAAAACAGGTCGTACTTAGCGAGTGTCTGTACAACGTTCGCATGATCAATCGCGCCGTAATAACAGACAACTACATGTGCAGGAAGCCGCTTAATAAGTTCCTGACAACGTCGCCAATAGAGGTCATCTTCCATGACGCCATAAATGGAAAACTCAACAGGAACATTTACTGCAATAAGAACCCTCAAGGCATAATCAAGGTTTTTCATTGGCGAGATACGGGACAGAAAGCATACGCGAAACGGTTTTCCCAGGCCTTTCGCTATTTGTTGCTCTTCTTCCGTTATTGACTTGGGAATAACTGGCAAGTCAGCCGCTGTGACGATTGCGACGACAACATTTTCAGCTATTGCTCCGATGCTCTTCCGAATATTATCGGCCTCATACTCGCTAGACGCGTGCCAGACAATATCTCGATAAAGTTTATGCACACGGATAAACTTTAAGTATGGACGCTTTTTCCACCATTTCAATGCCAGCGCACTTTCGGAAAATTCCCCGCGGGGTGCGATGACTGTGGGCCGCTTAGGTATCAGGCTTAAATACCGCGCCAGCAGCGGACGTATCGTAAAAACCGGATTAAAAAAACTATTCAGGTACAGCACATCATGCGGGGTCTGGTTGATCAAGCGTACAAAACTTATCAGTGAGCGATTCCCAGGCGAGGCATAAAATACCTTCGCATTGCCAACTGAGTTCCAGCCATCAATAACCACATTGGGATATGGCTTAGTTTCCATAAAGTCTCTATCAGCCGTAATGATTCGGAAGTCTAACTCATCGTCAAGGCGCTCAACCATATTAGAAATAGTTCGGATCGGGCCTCCCATCTTGTACCCCGGCAGGTAACACCCCACGAATGTAAGTATTATTGTTCTATGCATTTGCAGATTCTATAATAATGTTTTACCATGATAGCAGATCTCTGTAGATATCCACATATTCTTGCTCGATTCTTTCTGATAGGAAGCGCTCGCCATTTTTCAAATCCTCGCTGAATCAATTCGTCGCGGTATGCCGATTATTTGATCATTTTCAATATTCTTTCTCAAATGCTCTACACAGCAAACACATCGACTGTGTGTGCGGCACCCATTACTTTAAGCCATCGAGCACACGTAACAAAAACCAGCCAGCCGGTCGGCTGCGCTTCAACTCTCAACATATGGTATACCTCAATCTACTATTCATAAACCACCAAGTGAACTTTCCCCCCGACACTTGTTTTTAACTTTTCCCTCTGCTCCACCAATATCCTTTTATGAGTGAGGGCAGGAACAACCATACGACAGCGTTGAATAATTAAGTCCGCCTCCTCTGTAGTCAGTTTCCCATCCGCCACCACTTGGATATACATTTCATCGTCACGAAGAATGGTTTGGCTAGCTAAAACACGTGGTGCTTGCTTTACACAATCCCCAATAAGATTACCCCAAAATGCCGTCCCATCAGAAAATCTGACTATCTCGCTCGGTCGCCCGATCACCGAGATAAATCGATGCGGCCGTTTAACCTCATTCGGATATACTTCGATATGATCTCCAATATCATAGCGGATGAGCGGAAAATACCGCACGCTCAAACAGGTAACAATGTTCCGATAAGTGTTCTGAATATCAGGCACCGTCTGCAAAAGATGCGTTTGCCAAAAAGTTTGATACCCCCCTGACGGCACTGTGTATGCCATGACTCCGCATTCGACACTGCCATACTCCATGCACACCGGCGCATTAAAAAACAAACTTATCTCCTCCTGTTCGCTCTGAGTAAGGGGTCCCGCCGTACACAAAACGCATTTCACCTGAAGCCGGTGGGATGCCGTCCTATTCGCTCTGCAAAAAGCAAGCATTGCGGCAGAATAGGCTATCAGGACTTTAGGTGAAAAATTAACGACCTTTTGAAACGCTGACTGCATAGCCGAAGGCGATAGATCATACGCTGAGATCCTGTAATTATTGAGCAATACATCCTTCAGCTTTCGCTTTAGAACATTCACTCGCCTGTAAAATCCCTTACCGTAAAGATGATGATGCCCCCAAAGCAAGCACGTTCGATCCCCCGGCTCAATTCCGTACGCGCGCCGTCCGATCCACATATTGGGGACAGTATGTCTTGTATCCTCTTTCCAGGTGCCAAAATGAAGCGGTTGACCTGTCGATCCTCCAGTCATGCTCCGTCCGTCAGGCGGTCTATCCAATCGTTCAAAAAGTGTTGCATTTTTTTGCAAATCATGCTTCGCGACAATCGGCCATGACTCGACTTCGTCTAGAGAACGGATATTGTCCGGAAGATGATGTTCTTTTTTCCATCCCGCGTAAAACGGAACATTCTTCCACGCATCTATCCACATCCTATTGAACTGATCAACTTGATAGTTTTCGCGAAGTTCATGTAAGGGGCAAATAAACTCTCGCGCAGAAGTACTGAGCACATTCAAGTAATCAAGAGGCCGGATGAAACAGTTTGATCTTCCCCCGATATTTCGGACACTCAGTTAAGTTAGGCTGCTAAGGCCAACAGCTCAAAAGACACCGGGGAACGGTATCCCAAGGCTGAATGCCTCCTCTGCCGATTATAGAACATTTCGATATATTCGAATATGCT
>CAIJNL010000042.1 GCA_903822005.1 uncultured Nitrospiraceae bacterium | reverse complement strand
GATGGTTTCCACTATCAGCATCTCCTTTCATCTGCTCCTCTCTCTGTTTAGCTACAGAGAGAATAGAGGATATGCCTGGGTGGGTCAATTTTGGACGCCGATTTTGCCTAAAAGTGGGTCAATTTTGCACGCCGATCAACAGATAGCCATGAAATTGTGGCTGCAAAAAGCACCCGGACAACTGAATCTTTTCTCGTATCTGAAGGCCTTTGCGGGCCGCCTTATGGCATAGTCGGCCTGAAACTTATCATAACCCGGCCATTTGCGTTAAAATAAGATCACCTTGAAACAATATCTTGTAATTTCCATAATATTGCATGTGCTCATCATTGCGATCGCGCTTTTTCTTATACCGCAGAAAGAAAAGGAGACAAAACCCTTTATCACCACCATAGTTACGCCCGAGGAGCTTGCAAAAGCAAAAGAGCCGCCAAAGCCTGTTGAACGCGCAAAAAAACAGCAGCGCAGGACTGTAGAGAATGTCCGCACGGGCGAGACGCATACACCGAAAAAACTATATTCCACCCCAAAAGGCCAGGCGGCAAATAAAGAGAGCCTTCCCGGGAAAGAAGTAACAAAAGATACCACTGCGCCTTCATTGTCCGGAACACAGCTGTCAAAAGAAACAAAAATAAAAGAGACGCCTCTGAAAGATAAACTGTTCGACAAGGCCATAATAGGGAAAACGGCGATAGCTAGCAGGTCACACACCGCGCAAAGTGTCAAAAGCGGCGGCGTAGCTTTTGATATGGGGCAAGGTCAGAATTTCGGCTGGCTGCAGCGCGTAAGTGAAAAACTGGCAGCTGTCTGGAAATATCCGCGCGAACTCGCCGAGCGGCGGATATTCGGCGATGTCGACGTGCGCATCACATTCAAGAGAAATGGAGAGCTTGGACGTGTCGAATTGCTCCGGACCTCCGGTTACAGAGTTCTTGACGACTCGGTCATCCGGGCATTGAATGATGCCAACCCCTACTGGCCGCTGCCGGATGACTGGAAGGAAGATGAGTTGACCATCGTCGGGCACTTCATGTCAAAGTGATCCCTGAAGATTGAACACAAAAAAGGGGCCGCTGCCGGCCCCTTTTTTGTGTTTATAACTGCATAAGCTTTGGTGTGAGGAATATCAGAAGTTCAAAATTTGTAGTCTCAGTCGTATTTTGTTTGAAAAGCTCCCCTATCAGCGGGATTTTTGAAATCCCGGGGACCGTATTATCAGTTTTTTGGTCGGCATTGTTAATAATTCCCCCGATTACCACCGTCTCGCCGTTGTTCAGTATGACCTGGGTAGAGGCCAGCCTGGTATCTATCTGCGGATTTCCCAATACATCCACCTTTGTATAATTGGGTTCATCCCTGATAAGCTCAAGCTTCATGACAACAGCCCCATCAGGAGATACCTGCGGAGTTACAGTCAGCTTCAGGGTCGCGTCAACATATGTGGTCGTATATGTAATCGTGCCTCCGCTGTTCTGCGATGTGGTAATCGGTATCTTCTTGCCCTGCTTTATTATTGCCTCGTGGTTATCAAGGGTCAAAATCTTCGGGCTCGCTACGACCCTGATCTTGCCCCTGGTCTCAATGGCAGAAAGCCTGAGATCGAGTCCCAATGTTTTGTCAGCCGTGAGATATCCAAACGTTATCGCACTGGTCGCGGGCGATGCTGAAGTAAGCGCAGCCGGCAGATTGAACAGGGTCGAACCTGACGACTGTCCCCCTGAAACGCTGCTGCCCGTAGATCCCTGGGCGTTCGCGCTGTCATTCTTTCCAAACATTCCTTTTGACTTGCCGGTCATCCCCCACTCAACGCCCAGGCTCTGGGCATAACTTGTGGTAATCTCTACAATCCTCGCTTCTATGAGGACCTGCCGGGTGGGCTTGTCGAGTGTTTCGAGCAGCTTCGCCACCGCATCAATGCTGGACTGAATATCTTTAATAATGACAGATCTTGTCCTTGTATCTACGCTGATTGTACCCCGCGGCGAGAGTATCTTACCTTTTTCGATCAGTTCCTTGAGTCCGGGCATATCAGCCTTCCCGTCTTTCCCTTTCACCGTATCGACATTGGCATTATTCACAGTGAAGATTTTAGTCTGTATCTCCTCCGCCTTGCCAAAAAGCTCCCTGTTATCTGCCATGGACTTCTTCTCTTCCTGGAACGCCTTGACAGTCGCCACCCGGATAATATTGCCTTCCACGACCTTTTCGAGATTGAACGTCTTGATAATGATATCGAGGGCCTGCGTCCACGGCACATTCAACAGCTTCATGGTGATCCTGCCCTTCACATCCGGATGCACAACCATGTTGTAGCCGCTCACATCACCGAGCAGCCTTAATATCGGTACAATGTCCGCATCCTGGAAATCAAGGGATATGACCTTTGTTCCGTTGACAATCTTGTCCTGCACGGCGGCAGCACCTTTTTCGGTCACTTCTTTTTTGGCCCTGGTTCCCGGGGCCATAAAATCGACAAGGAGTTCATCGTCCAGTATATAGACTTCCGACTGCGCACTTGCCTGCGCGGCTATGACGATCTTCAGCTTGCCATTCTCGGTCTTGACAGATATGTCCTTTACAGGCGGCATCATCTTTGACGGCATGGCCGCCCTGAATGTTACCGCTGGAATTTCGAGTATCACTGTGCCGTCGAGCTGGTACACCGCCGGTTCACCCAGCTTTCCGTCAGCCTTTATCACGAGTTCTACAACGTCCTTGTCCCTGTCAAAGAACATCTCGGTAATCTCTCTGGCATAGCCGTCTTTGGCAGTCGGGACATTGTCGGCAACAGCCTCATCCCTTGGCCTCACGGCTTCACCTCTATCACCGGACGGTTTGTCGCCATCCTTGTCCGTAAAGAGTTCTGAAATTTCGCGCGCACCGCCTTCTTTTACGGTCGGGGCGGGTTCGGGGGCCACTGCAGGTTTGGCCGTATCAAGGGCCACTCTCTCGGGACCCATCGCAGGCCTGGCTTTTTCAATCACTACTTTTTCAGCTGCGGGCTTATCAATGCTTATAACCAAAACGTTTTCCCGTATCTCCGTCCGTATCTCATCCTTTGACTGAAGCATTATGTCCAGTCTGGCCGCCAGCCCAGGGACTTCGATCTGGACCGGCGAAACCTCGGTGATACCCTTTGCCTTTGATACGATCTTGTCACGGAACTGTCCGACAGACGCACCCTCTATCTCCACCGTCACAAGGAACGGGTCAGCGGGCTTATATATCGTATAGTTAATCGGGCCCTGCACCCTGATAAGTACGGAATTGTCCTCTATGGTAATCCCGGTAATTATTACAGGAGCGGCATCAGGCACGGGTCTGTTCGCCGCTCCGTCAGCAGCCGCAGACTGTGTTGAGGCGCTGCATATCAGAATTCCGGCAAGCATGCCCGTCATAACAATTCGCGATAAGGCGGTCCGTACGCCGTATGTAATCTTTTTAATATTTCCCGCAGACTGGATATTTATTATCATTATTCCTCCTCCGTACGGAGCTTTAATACTCTCTCTTTCGGACTTATCCTGCCCCTTGCATCCTTTACCCGCTCCGCAATAACCATCTTGTCTTTGGTTATCTTTTTTATCACACCTGCGCTGGTGCCAACCTTGACGCCTTCAAATACCGTATATGACTTGCCGTCAGGCAGCGAGATAACTGCAAAATATTTGTTCTTCTCCCACAGGACGGCAATCAGTTTCATGTCTGCCGACTCATACGATTCAAGGGCAGTAGCTCCCTTTTCCCTGTCACTCGTTTTTTTCTGGATCAGGGACGTAAACGGGTCTCTCCTGCCTACGCCCGTATATTCGTAGTAATCGCCCCTCTTTTCAGTTTCGGGCGCGGGAGAAACTGTCTCTTTTGTTTTATTCTGCTCTGCCGCTGTCGCAGGGGTTGAAGGCATTCCTGCTGCCGCAAGTATCATCAGAAGCCCCGCGAAAACAATAACGAATCTCATTTCTTCTTTCCTTTTTCGGCCTGTTCCAGCGCCTTTTTCTCTTCCTCGGAGATCGAGGAATATGTCCTTGCCGAAAAAGATACCGTCAGATTTGCGGGCCCCTTGGCAGTCCCTTTCCCGCCGGTCTTCAGGGTTATATTATTCAGATTGACGATCCTCTGAAGCTCCGTGACCTTGCTGAAAAAGAAACCCAGGCTGTGATAATTCCCGCGCATCTCTACGCTGACCGGGATTTCATAAACATCCTTGCTTGAATGGACTGTCCTTGCCCCCGGCCGCCAGAGAACAGTGTCAAGGCCGGCCTTTATACCAAGATCGGAAACCTGCCTGAGAAGTCCGGTAACTTCCTTTTCTGCCGGCAGCTGCGCCTCGAGTTTTGCCAGCTCCCTCTTTTTTATCTCATTTTCAGCAATCAGGTTATTGAGCTGCAAAACCTGCTGCTGGGCAAGCCTCAGACCGTCCCGCTGCTTGTCAACGTCCGCCGCCAGGGTGCTTCTCTCCTCATAAAGGGGAATCAGCAGATAGGTTACGCTAATCACGACAATCAGCAGTATGGGCAGTATAAGTATTGCGTTCTTCTTTACCGGGCTCATATTTTCCATGTTATCCACGGTCATGTCCTCGTCTTGAAATTCAGCTTGAAAGTATATACTTCCACTTTATCAATCGTTCCCTGTTTGGACTCTTCCAGATATACTTCAGCATAGTCAGCGGCTTTCTTCAGATTTTCGATAAATGCGACCACATCGTTGTTGGTAAACGCCACCCCTTCGATCACGGCCGTCGGACTGCTGTAACTGAAAGAAGTGAGCCAGGTGTCGCCCGGCAGCAGCTTGCTGACATCATCCAGCAGTCTGGCAGGGACCGACTGGCTTTTCTTCAGTGTCTTTATGAGGTTCGACTTGGCGTCGATGGCCTTGTTCAGCGCCTCATATTTCTTTACCTCATCGATCTTCTTCTTCATATCCGCTATCCTGGCGTTATTTTCCTGGTATTCGGTTTTGAGACTGTCAATGTTCATCTGCAGCAGAAAATAAGCAAGGCCAACTACAAGGCATGTTCCTATGATTCCCGCCAGCAATATTGTGAGGAAGGCAGGCGCCTTCCTTTTTTCGACCATTACAACTGCGGCTTCTTTTTTTTGCTTCTTGTCTTTCTGTTTTCTTTCGGCCAGCAGGTTTATGCGTATCATTGCCTGTCTCCCGCGCTTCTCATCGCAAGGCCTATGGCAACCGCAGCCATCGGGGCAACATCTCTGACAGAGGCCCCTGTCTTTTCCGGCAGATCAATCTTTCTGAGGACTTCCAGGGTCTCGACAGGTATGCCGAGCCTTTCAGACATCAGGCTCACAAAACCGCTGATCAGCGTTGCTCCTCCGCTGAGGACAATGCCGCCGATCTCCTCGTCTCCGGCACTGCTCCTGAAATACTCGAAGGACCTGTATATCTCCGCATAAATTTCGTCGGAAGTCCTTTCCATTATCTCAGCCACTGCCTCGGGCTTTACACCGTCAGCGCGCTCACCCAGCTTGATCCTCTCAGCCGCGTCCTTTGTAACATTGAGGGTCCTTTCGAGTGCGTCCGTATGCGCGTTGCTTCCAACAGCAGTGTCGCGAGTGAAAACAGGCTGTCCGTTTTTGATTATGCTGATATTGGTTTTACAGGCACCGATATTGACAAGGGCGATGGCCCTGCGGTCTGAAGCCCCGTAATTCATTTCATAAACATTGCCGACAGCAAAACAGTCGATGTCCACGACGACCGGGTTCATTCCAGCCTGCTGCACGGCATCCACATAATCTGCCATCACGCTCTTCTTGACCGCCACAAGCATGACATCCATCATGCCCTCTTCGTCGCGGGCAGGCCCGAGGATCTCGAAATCTATGTTCACGTCCTTGATATCGAATGGTATGTATTGTTCGGCTTCATACTTGATGTTGAGACTGAGTTCATCTTCCGTGATCTGGGGCACTTTAATGACTTTGGTAATTACTGAGGAATGGCCCGAAAGACCTATTGCGACGTCGGATTTTTTTACCCCGGCCTGATTGAACAATGCCTTGAGTGCGGAAACCAGTTTTGATTTGTTTATTACCAGACCGTCGGATATGACGTCCTTTTCAATCGGCATCATACTGAACAGGGAAAGTTCGTATCCTTCTCTGCCGGCATTAAGCTGTGCCAGCTTCAAGTAACGGGATCCTATATCCAGTCCGATGGTACCCCTCTTACTTACAAACATAAAATATAATTGACCAAAATTACCCTATTTGTCAAGCATTTTTGTTGACCGGCCATGCCGGGAGAGATGTTTGCAGGCCACTCTCTCATTTAACTATAAAACAAAACCGCCCGAATACTTTGTGATGAAAATCACAATTCAGTACAGGGACGGCATGCATTGACCTCAGCCGGAGGTTCAGAACAGAAGGCCTATGATTACAAGAACATATCCGCCGACCCGCACAACCGACAGCAGCGTTTTATAATCGCCAGCAAAACCCGTGAGGACCGCCAGGTGCGATATGCCGAACAGAAGGAAACCGAGACCGATAAAAATAAATGCCTTTACCCCTGACTGCGCATACCTTTTTACTCCGAGGACGAGTATTGCGGCACTCAATATCAGATTAATAATTATTGTGTAGTCCATTCCCCCTCCTTGTCATTTAGTAAACACGAGACTTACGGTATCTCCATCCTTTACACCAAGCCTGTCCAGGTCCGCCTGTGTTATCATCACGCCGGTCTTGTTTTCAGCATGCCAGTTGATATTCATGGAACCCACTTCTGTTGCGCCCTTGAATATTATAGCAGCACTGACGTTACTTGCGGCATTGTAAACTGCCTTTGATATCCTCGCAAATCCGACCTTTGCGCCGAATCCGGCTTCCTTCTTCACTATGGTCCTGAATACCGGCCGGAACATTTCTCCAAAAAAGATAAAGTAAAGCAGGATGTCCTTGAACAGGCTGTCGGGGATCGCGACACTTTCGAAGACCCAGCCAGGAATACAGCGGCTGTCGGCGGGCATCGGCCTGCTGTTCAGGGACGGGATAGCGATCAGAAATTCATTCGAAAAATGGTCAATCCTTTTCTTGATGACAGGACCTTCCAGCGAAAATCTGTTATATCTGCTGACGATTTCACCGGTCATGATATCGAACGCTGCAAAACCATTCTCCGACCGGGCCAAAGTCTCCATCAACCGGAGCATCTGCAGAAGCCGCGGCGGAGAGGTGTCATCCGGATCCAGAGAATACCCAGTGGTCAAATGGAAGAGCTTTTCGACCGTGCCGGGTTGAACAGCTTCAGGTTGTACTTCCCCCGGAGTTACGGAAATCTGATTGCCCGCCCCGGAAAGCAGGCATTCAATGATCTTTTCATAGGAAAGCGAATGTGATTTAATATTCACAATCACCCCGGCATACACCTCTGCCTCTATGTACTGCCGGGATGCGGTTACGATCTGGGCAGTCCCGCTTTCGAGGTTTTTGTTCTTGAAGACCTGATATATGTTTTCTATCACCATATCGCGCCTATTGCACCCTATGCTGCCTCCCGGGTTCTGACTGGTTACCGTTTGTGTCAAACATAATACTTCTGCTTCATATCTGAAAGACTCTTGTCCGCGATCGCATCGACAAGGGAAAAAGAATCGACAGAGCCGTCCGCGAGCCTTCTGTAACGCGGCAGTTTAGCGGCAATAAGCTCTCTCACATAATCGATACTGTATGATTTGCCGGCAGCATGCCTGAATATAATATTCAGCGCTTCAAAAGTCGTGAAGCCGGGCAGCGGATCGAAGGCCTTTTTGAATTTCACGACCCTGCCGTCAAAAGAGACGACTGAACCTTCGGCTTCAATATTGGGCGAAAAGGGTATCACCACCGCGGCAGCCGCAGTCAAAGAATTTTCGAAAACCGAAAGAGCAGCTATAAATTCAGCCTTCTTTGGCAGCAGATCAGAGATTGCCTGATCGCCGTTCAGGGACACCACCGCCTTTATCCCGCCTTTTTTAATTATATTTCTGATGTCCGCAAGCTTCTCCGCCGAAGAGAACCCCAGGGCTCCGCTGAATACGATGTCCCTGTATCCCTGGCTGTTGCTTCCCTTCTGTACAACGGTTATGCCATTGGATGCCCTGTTAAGCCTGCCTGTCAGTCCGAGCAGATTGGCCGCCGATTTAAGGTCATGCAGCTTCATGCCATCCACTGTGTCATTGAAGATAATGACCACGTTCTTCGCGCTGTCAAGAAGATCATCCGCAACCTCACCAGCGAGTTCCTTGTCGAGCGGATAAGCTGACTTAAGAACAGCAGTTTTATAATCAGCAAAGCCGCCAGTAACTTCGGCTGCCTTGGCATCAAATTTAGTGCTTCCAAAAATGCACTTTGCAACTGCCTCGACAACCTCGCCCTCTTCTCCGGTCTTGCAGTCGAGATGAACGGAAACATGTCTTTCGAGTTCGGTATCAAGGCGGCCGATCTGTATAAACTTTGCGCCCCGGCTGCCTGCGCGCTTGACATTGAAACCAAACACAGGACTGTTGACCGCCAGCCCGGCGCCGATGTTAATGATCACATCGGCAGTCGCAAGATCTTCCCGCGTGGCCGAAGAGAGATTGGCCCCTGTCAGCATGCCCAGGTCCGGAACCTCGCCCCTGCCCAGGTCCTCGGCTGAAGCGATCAGGGAAGAGCCGTAATGAGCAGCTATTGAAGAAGCAAGAAAGACTTCCTCTGTCGTTGCCGACGATGACACCACGAAAAGTATGGAATTATCTCCGTATTTAGTCTTTATTTCTCCAAGCTTTGCCGCTATCTTGCCGGCAGCAGCTTCGAGGGCGACTGTCCCCTTGCCGGATTCGGAACAGGCGGTGATCCTGCCCTCCGATTTAAGATAAGAACTTTCGAACCTTCCGAGCTTGCAAAGCTCTCCCTCAACATATTTTTCATAGGGCCTGGCCGTCAAATAAAAGATGTCCCTGTCCATTGCATTGACATCTATTTCGCAGCCCACACCGCACTCGGAACAGACCGACCGCTTCGCGGTGATCTTGAAGGGGGCCTGCCTCTTGAACGGGAAATTGAATTCGATGGCCCCTGTGGGGCAGACCTCTATACAGTTGCCGCACGCGATACAGGGCGTGTCGGCCAGCGGCTTGTCCATCGACGGTTTAACCAGTGTGGAATTACCGCGGTTGATATAGCCGAGCGCGTAAATGCCTATCAGTTCGCCGCAATATCTCACGCATCTGCCGCAGAGGACGCATTTATTCTGATCAAGGGCGATATACGGATGCGCAGTGTCCACATCCGATTTCTTGAACTTGCCAGTATAGGCCTTCTGAGATGCCCCGGTGGCAGTAGAGTAATCCTTGAGGTCGCAGTCGTTCACCGTAACACAGCCGCATGCAAGACAGCGGCTTGCTTCGTGGGCGACTATTTCAGGGGTCACGCCGAGATCGACTTCCTCGAACGTCTTTATCCTTTCAGCAGGATCGAGTTTCATGCTGTGGCTGCGTTCGGTCTTCTCGATATGGGCAAACGACGCCTTGTCCAGTGTTTCGAGCGCTGCCTTGCTGCTCAGGAATTCAGGATGGATGCTGATTATCTTGCCGGTCGCAATATAAATATCGATGATATTGGCGGCCTTCCTGCCCGCGCCTATTGCATCAATGGCAGCCATGGGTCCGGTTGCTATATCACCCCCGGCAAAGACACCCGGGATGCTTGTGGACAGCGAGGCAGGATCGAAGTCTATCGTCTTCCACTTCGTTGTTTTTATCTCTCCCAGGCCCTTGTTCGCCAGACAGGAAAGATCGCTTTCCTGCCCGATGGCCGAAACGATCATATCGCATTTGAAGAGAAATTCCGAGTTTTCCTTCTGCAAAGGCCTTCTCCTGCCGCTCGCATCAGGCTCTCCAAGATACATTTCAAAACATTCCAGTCCGATGAGCTTGCCATTATCGGTCACAACACTTTTCGGGGCAGTAAGGATCTTGAACTCGATGCCCTCTTCCATTGAGTCCTGTATCTCTTCATTGTCAGCGGGCATCTCGTCGAGCGTCCTCCGGTACAGAAGGGCCACCTTGTCTGCACCGCAGCGTACAGCCGTCCTTGCCACGTCGATGGCAGTATTGCCGCCGCCGACTACAGCTACGGTACCGCTCAACTTTGGAAACGTCCCGGATTTCTTCACATCTTCTAGATACCTGATGCCTGTCTGAACATGAGGAGAGTCCTCTCCGGCTATGCCCATCGGTTTGCCGATCCATGAGCCCATCGCGAGATAGATAGCATCATATCCCTTTGCCTTCAGATCATCGAGCGTGAAGTCTTTTCCGAGCTTCATCCCGGTCTCTACATCGATGCCGTGCGAAAGGATAAAATTGACCTCTTTGTCGAGCACCTTCTCGGGAAGGCGGTATTCAGGGATGCCGTAGCGGACCATGCCGCCAAGCTTTGGCTGGGCCTCGAAGATCGTGATTGAATAGCCCTTCTTCGCGAGGAAATAGGCGCATGTAAGTCCTGAGGGGCCTCCGCCCACAACCGCGACCCTCTTCCCGTTCTTCTTCATGGGCGCGGGCTTTTCAAGATTGTCATATTCGAGATCAGCAACATATCTCTTTACAAAATTCAGCGCCGCAGGAGTGTCCGTATAATTTCTACGGCAGTCCGACTCGCAATATTTCACGCATACCCTGCCGCACATAAGCGGCATGGGGTTGGTCTCCCTGACGAGTTCGAGCGCCTCCCTGTATTTGCCCATGCCTGCCAGCGCAAGATATCCCTGGATGTCCACTGAGGCAGGACATTTAACGTTGCATGGCCCTTTGCAGTCGGCATAGTGGTTCGAAAGAAGAAGTTCAAGCGCGGCCTTCCTTGCCGCGACAGCAGGCGGGCTGTCGGTCTCGATCTCCATGCCTTCGGCAACCGGCACCGCGCAGGATATCAATACTTTTTTTGACTTCATTTCTTCGACTGAACATACGAGACATGAGCGGTGCGGGTCGAGCCGCGGCTCATAGCACATGGCGGGTATATCAAAGCCGTTGTCCCGCGCTGCCTGCAGTATGGTCTTGCCGGCTTCCGCCGTTATATCTTTTCCGTTGATTTTTATGTTTATGGTATTTGCCATGATATCTACCCCTAATCCTTATAAATTGCGCCGAAGTTGCAGACAGTGAAACACTTTCCGCACTTGACGCAGAGGCTCTCATTGACCACATGCGGCTGCTTCCGCTCCCCGCTGATGGCCTTTGTCGGACAATCCCGCGCGCAGAGCGTGCAGCCCGTGCAGGTTTCGGGATTGATGATGAATTTCACAAGGGCCGCGCAGGAATGGGCCGGACATACATGGTCCCTGATATGGGCCAGGTATTCATCCTTGAAATATTTCAGGGTGGTGAGCACCGGGTTGGGAGCGGTCGTTCCAAGCCCGCAGGAAGAGGCCTTGCCGATATACTGCGCAAGTTCCTGAAGCATCGGGATGTCTTCTTCCGTTCCTTTGCCTGCCACTATCCGCTCCAGTATCTCGAGCATCCTCAGTGTGCCGATCCTGCAGGAGGTGCATTTGCCGCAGGACTCGTTCTGCGTGAACGCGAGAAAGAAACGGGCCAGTTCGACCATGCAGGTATCTTCATCCACAACGATCATGCCGCCTGAACCCATTATGGCCCCTAGCTTCGTGATCTCTTCATAATCGATCTTCGTATCGGCGAGCGACGCCGGTATGCATCCGCCCGAGGGGCCTCCCATCTGCACCCCTTTGAACTTCTTGCCGCCCCTGATACCGCCGCAGATCTCATTGACGATCTCATTTATGCTGATGCCCATCGGCACCTCTACCAGGCCGGCCTTGCTTGCCTTGCCTGCAATCGCGAAGACCTTTGTGCCTTTGCTCTTTTCGGTCCCGTAGGCCGCGTACTTCTCCGGCCCGTTCAGGATTATCCAGGGCACGTTCGCAAAGGTCTCGACATTATTTATGTTTGTCGGCTTTCCGAAAAGGCCCTTTGCAGCCGGGTACGGGGGGCGCACCTTTGGCGTGCCGCGTTTCCCTTCGATGGACGATATAAGCGCTGTCTCTTCGCCGCATACAAAAGCGCCGGCGCCCTCTTTCACCTTCAGCCTGAAAGAAAATTTGCTGCCAAAGATATTGTCGCCGAGCATGCCCTTTTCCTCGAGGACAGCTATGGACCGCTGCAGCCTTTTAACTGCCATCGGGTATTCAGCCCTGCAGTATATATATCCCTCGGAAGCGCCGATGGCATATCCGCAGATCATCATGCCTTCAATCACAGAGTGGGGATCGCCTTCGAGCACGCTCCTGTCCATAAAAGCGCCGGGGTCTCCCTCGTCCGCATTACAGATTACATACTTCTTTGGTCCCTTCGACATGCTCGCGAATTTCCATTTCATGCCGGTCGAAAACCCGCCGCCGCCCCTGCCGCGCAGTCCGGAAGCGATCATCTGTTCAACGACCTGTTCAGGGGTGACCCCTGCCAGTATTTTCTTGATCGCCTTGTACCCGTCTTTGCCCAGGTATTCATCAAGGGAATCAGGGTCGATGACCCCGCAGTTCCTGAGCACTATCTTTACCTGTTTTCCGAGGTAGCCGAATTCAGGGCCTTCGCTGTGGTTCTTTATGATGACCCACTCGTCCACGGACTTTTTATCTTTTACATGGCTCTCAAATATCTTCTTTGCCTTTTCTTCCGTAACATCGGCATACAGGAAAGTCGACTTTCCGTCGCTGACCTCAACAAGCGGCTCGCGATAGCACATGCCTATGCAGCCTGTGGCCGCTACCGCAACATCAGAAGCCGGGATGCCTTTTGCTACGCCCTTTAATGTATCGAGGATCTTTTCAGCGCCTGCCGAGACGCCGCATGTGGCCATTCCAACAGTTATATTTATCACAGTTTACCTCGCATCAATTCCGCGCCTTGCGCTGATATTCCTTCAACAACTTGCGTACGCTCTGGGCAGTCAGCTTCCCGTGAACGTCATCATTCAGAAAGAGGACAGGCCCGATACTGCAGCATCCCAGGCATGCGACTGTCTCAACCGTAAACAGGCCGTCGTCCGTAGTGTCTGTAACATCATCCAGTTTCAGGTCGTCCCTGATTACATCGAGGAGCAGCATCGAATCATTAACGTGACAGGCCGTGCCGTCGCATACCTTAATGAGGTACTTTCCAGGGGCTTTCAGCCTGAACTGTTTGTAAAAGGTCACTACGCTGAAGATATCGCTCTCAGCCGCTCCGGTCAGCCCGCTTATTTCATGGATAGCCTCTTCCGGAACGAATCCGTTAGCTACCTGGACCTTCTGCAGGAGCGGTATAACATCGCTCTTGCCAGCCCCCTTTGCGACGACCTCGGGACTGACATACTTATACTTAATAGCTGCTCGCTTGCTCACTTAATTCCTCCTGTATTGGCAGTTGATCGGCGCTAAACATAATAATGACAAGAAATACCTATTATAATTGGCAATAAATATGCCAAAGGCCTGAACCATCCCGGCATTAATTATTTCCCTGATAAATCAAATATATATGCGGGCTACAGCGAAGACGTATACAAATAGCATTAAATTGTATATGACACAACATGCCACCATCGCACATTAATGTGGCGCCACATATGTCACATCAGACACGGATATACGGACAGATTAAAACCTGGGGCCGTGAGCGGCGCAGGCCCAATGCAGGTTCTTTTGAGTATACCAAATGTCTTTGCATGCGTGCCTATCAGACATGTTCGGACATGTTGACCGCCCTCACAATAGAGTGACCCGATAAATTGACAGGTCACCACTTTGGGGAATAACATATTAATAAGGATACTAGAAGGTAGAATAGCGAATTTACCGATATTCAAAACCGGCTGCGGCATTTTTTATGCGGCTGCCCCGAAAAGGATACAATTGTCATGAGTACTTTGGAACAGGGCATCAAAGATGATGTCTCCTGGCTCGAACCTCTCAGTATCGAGTCACTACTGCAGGATGCAAAGCCCGATCCCGGTCGTGTTAAGGAAATACTCGCAAAGGCGCGCATGTTCCATGGGCTTACGCCTGAGGAAGTAGCGGTTTTGATCCGTGTCGAAGAACCCGCACTTCTCGATGAACTCTTTCATACTGCCAAAGAGGTAAAGGAAGAGATCTACGGCAAACGCATCGTCCTCTTTGCGCCTCTCTATATCTCGAATGTCTGCAAGAACGAATGTCTCTACTGCGCCTTCCGTGCCTCCAATATGGACCTTGTCCGCCGCACTCTTTCGTACGATGAGATCGCGGCCGAGACCCGCTCCATGATCCGCACAGGCCAGAAGCGAATTGTCATGCTGCTCGGAGAGGCCTATCCCGCCGAAGGGTTCGATTACTTCCTGAATGCCATCAGGACTGTTTATGAAACTAAAGAGGGCCCCGGAGAGATCAGGCGGATCAATGTTGAGATAGCGCCCCTCTCGGTAGAGGATTTCAGGCGCCTCAAGGCTGCCGAGATCGGCACCTATATCACCTTTCAGGAAACTTATCACCGGCCCACTTATGAGCAGGTGCACATGGCAGGAAAGAAGAAAGATTTCGAATGGCGGCTTGGCTGCATGGACCGGGCAATGGAGGCAGGCATCGACGATGTCGGGCTGGGCGTGCTTTTCGGGCTTGCGGACTGGCGTTTTGAGCTGCTCGCGATCATGCAGCATGCAAAACACCTGGAAGACCGTTTCGGCTGCGGGCCTCACACCATCAGCGTACCGCGCATCGAACCCGCACTTGGGAGCGACCTTTCCATGAGGCCGCCCCATGCGGTCAGCGACGCGGACTTCAAAAAGATCATTGCCATTATCAGGCTTGCCGTGCCTTACACAGGCATGATACTTTCGACGCGCGAAAATGCCGAAATACGGCGCGACTGTCTCCAGCTCGGCATCAGCCAGATCTCTGCGGGCAGCCGCACTGACCCCGGCGGATACGAATCAAAAGACCATACCAATGCCCAGTTCTGTCTCGGCGATCATCGCAGCCTGGACGAGGTCGTGCGTGACCTTGCCGCTATGGGTTTTATACCTAGCTTCTGCACTGCCTGCTATCGCATGGGCCGCACAGGCCAGGATTTCATGGACCTTGCCAAACCGGGCGATATCAAGGAGCATTGCAACCCGAACGCCATATCAACGTTTATGGAATACCTGTTGGACTACGCGTCGCCCGAGACGCAGGCTGCCGGCAGCAAACTTGTCGAAGAACTCCTCTCGGGCATGGACAGCTCGCACAGGGAATTTACTGCTGACCTTATCAGGCAGGTTAAAGAAGGCAGACGCAACGTTTGCATATAGCAGAGGTTAGAATATAAGAAGCCATGGCTGACAAGACATCAACAAGGAAAGAGCATGACTTTCTCGGCGAACGTGAACTGCCCTCCGCTGCGCTGCATGGCATCCATACCCTGCGTGCAGTCGAGAACTTCCCGCTCACAGGCAGGCCTGTGCCTGCTTCACTCATCAGGGCATACGGCACGGTCAAATGGGCGAGCACGTCGACCAACGCGGACCTCGGCGCATGGAAGGAATCTCCTGAAAAAGCGGCTGCCATAATAAAGGCCTGCCGCGAGATGTCCGAAGGCCTGATGGACCAGCATGTCATTGTTGACCAGCTCCAGGGCGGTGCAGGCACAAGCACCAATATGAATGTGAACGAAGTGCTCGCAAACCGCGCGCTCGAAATTCTCGGCGAGCCGCACGGCAGCTACGACACTGTCTCTCCGATAAATGACCTGAACCTGAACCAGTCCACAAACGACACCTACCCGACCGCACTGCGCCTTGCTGCCATCCGCGGGATACGCCGGCTCGAAGAAGAGGTAGTGAAGCTGCAGGAATCGTTCCAGTCCGCTGAAAAGCGCATGGCCCATGTGGTAAAAGTGGGACGCACCGAGATGCAGGATGCTGTGCTGATCACCCTCGGCCGTGAGATGTCTGCGTATGCGGAGGCATTCAACCGCGACCGCTGGCGTCTCTTCAAGTGCGAGGAGCGGCTGCGTGTAGTTAATCTTGGCGGCACGGCGGTAGGCACGGGGCTTGCGGCTGAACGTGAATATATCTTCCGTGCAGTCGAAAAGCTGCGCGAACTTACAGGTATTGGATTTGCCCGCGCAGAAAATCTTGTTGAGGCGACCCAGAATGCGGATGTCTTTGTAGAGGTCATGGGAATGGTCAAGGCTTTGGCAGCATCGCTCTGGAAGGTGAGCAATGATATCCGTCTCCTCTCATCCGGGCCTGACGCAGGACTTGGAGAGATCAGACTGCCAGCGCGCCAACAGGGGTCTTCGATCATGCCGGGCAAGGTGAATCCTGTTATACCAGAGGCAGTAGGCCAGGCAGCCATGATGGTCTACGGTTACGAATCCACGCTCTCGCTGGCCTGCGCTTCTGGCACACTCGAATTGAATCCCTTTATGCCGCTGATTGCGGTCTGCATGCTTGAGGGCCTTGAGCTGATGGAGCGGAGCTGCCGCATCTTCCGCGAGTTCTGCATAAATGGGATCGAGGCGGATGAGAAACGCTGCGCCATGCATATCGAGACATCGACCGCAACCGCGACCGCTCTGCTGCCCGTCATCGGATACGAAAAAGCCTGCGAGGCCCTGAAACTGGCTGCGGCAGAGGGAAAGACTCTGCGAGAGATCGTGACCACAAACAAATGGATGACTGCCGAACAATTTGACGCTGCGATCAGCCCTGAAGCTGTAAGCAAGCTCGGGCATTAACAAATCGTTTTATAATCCTTCACCTGTCAGGAGTTTAATATATGATGCAGCCAGCCCCCAAAGGACTACGGATCCACATCGGCATCTTTGGCCGCCGCAATGTAGGCAAATCGAGCCTTTTGAACGCGCTCACAAAACAGCAGGTCTCGATTGTCTCTGACGTTGCGGGCACAACCACTGATCCGGTCGAGAAGCCCATGGAGCTTCAGCCCCTCGGCCCGATTGTATTTATTGATACAGCCGGCATCGATGATATCGGCGCACTCGGCGGTCTGCGGATCGAAAAGACCCGGCAGGTCTTTGACCGTACTGATATTGCTGTGCTCGTTACAGAGCCAGGCATATGGGGCGAGTATGAAGATCAGCTTGCTGAAGAGGTTTCGAGCAGGAGCATACCGGTTGTCATCGTAATCAACAAATCGGATACTGCGGCACCGGGCGACGAGCCCGCGTTCGTGCCTGAGCAATACCGCAGTCTGACTGTTCCGGTTTCCGCTTTGACCGGCACAGGCCTTGATGCATTGCGCCAGGCCATGCTTGCAAGTGTTCCGCCTGAATGCCTGGAGCCGCCAGCAATAGCGGGTGACCTTGTAGGCCCGGGCGAGATGGCGATCCTCGTGGTTCCCATTGACAAGGAAGCGCCAAAGGGGCGTTTGATCCTGCCGCAGGTGCAGACGATCCGCGATCTCCTTGACAGCGACTCTTTCTGCATGGTCGTAAAGGAACGCGAACTGCGGTCAGCTCTCGACCGCCTGAAGGTGCCGCCAAAGCTCGTCATAACCGACTCGCAGGCATTCCTTAAAGTGACTGCAGACGTTCCGAAAAATATCCCTCTCACCAGTTTCTCGATCCTCTTTGCGAGATACAAAGGTGACCTGGTCAAACAGGTCGAAGGCGCGATGGCTGTTGAGAAGCTGAAGACCGGGGACCGTGTTCTCATTGCCGAGGCCTGCACGCACCATCCCATTGGCGAAGACATAGGCAGGGTAAAGATACCGCGCTGGCTTACGCAATATGTTGGCGGTAAACTCGATTTCGTCCATTACCAGGGCCATGACTTCCCTGAAGACCTGACTACCTTTAAGCTCGTGATCCATTGCGGAGCCTGCACCATGAACCGCCGCGAGATGTCCAACCGCATACGGAAGTGCAATGAACTGGGCGTGCCCATAACCAACTACGGGCTTGCCATTGCATACAGCCTCGGCATATTTGAGCGGGCGCTCGAGCCCTTCCCTGCTGCCCTTGAAGTTTATCGGGCAGGCCGCGAAGCGATGAAGAAAAAGTAATATGGCGGTTATTGATATCATCAAAAAAGCCGAGACAAAACACGACCTTACAAGGCAAGAGATTGTTGAGCTGCTGAAGACTGATGAGCATGATGCTGAACTGTTTGCGGCAGCTGACCGGGTGAGGAAGCAATTTGTCGGCGACGAAGTCCATCTCCGCGGCCTGATCGAGTTTACCAACTGCTGTTCCCAGAACTGCCTCTACTGCGGCTTGCGCCAGGACAATGTCAAACTTGAACGCTATCGCCTTGAACCAGAGACTATAATCGAATTTGCCTCAAAGGCAGCTAGCGACGGATACAAGACAGTAGTATTGCAGGCAGGTGAAGGTGAATTCTATTCGCGTGAAGAGATGCTGCAGATAATCAAATCCATCAAGGCGCTCGATGTTGCGATAACGCTAAGCATTGGTGAAAAAACACGTGAAGAGTACCAGGCATATCGTGATGCAGGGGCTGACCGTTATCTGCTGCGGATCGAGACGACTGATAAAAAACTGTATGAGAAGATGAGCCCCGGCATGATCTTTGAGAACCGGGTGCGCTGCCTGCATGATCTGAAGGAACTTGGGTACGAACTTGGCACCGGCTGTCTGGTCGGCCTGCCAGGCCAGACAATGGAATCACTTGCTGATGACATACTTTTTTTTAAAGAGCTTGGTGCAGATATGATAGGCGTTGGGCCATTTATTCCAAACTCGGACACACCGCTGGGTGATGCAACTGGCGGCACGTTTGAGCTGAGTTTAAAGGTCATGGCCATTACGCGCCTGCTGATGCCGGACATTAACATACCTGCCACTACTGCCATGGAAGCGCTGAATGAGAACGGCAGGATGCTGGGGCTCCAGAGCGGGGCCAATGTTATCATGCCCAATGTGACAGAGGGTGATTACCGCAGGCTGTACGCGCTCTATCCGGGCAAGATATGCGTTGGCGATACGCCGGCCCATTGCAGGAGCTGCGTCACTGCCAAAATCGAAGACATCGGCCGCAGCGTGTCGCAGGGCTATGGCTATCGCAAAAAGGCTGCTGTCCGATCTATGGCAAAAACAGTAATTAACAGAAAACTGGAGATCATGCAGGATATTGCTGATGTTGTGGCCATGAACAAAGAGATCGGGCTGGGGCAGGATATTGCCGCACTCGTTGAAACAGAAAAATATAAGCAGTGCGAAGACTTCGCTACTAAAATGAATATGGAGCTTACTGTAATCGAGCAAAAAGTCCCGGATGAAGCAAAACGGGCTTACAGGATACGCTTTAAACTCGCCATGATGAAGGGTATCGAGGTCTTCGGAGAACCGTCCCTATTTTTGCAATGGATAGATAAGCAGGCGGATGCTTTTGGCGGAGAGGCTTGGAGGTGCCTTATTACTTCTGCGGAAGGGTTGCAGAAGGTGATTGATGAACTGGGAAGGATTTCAGAGAGTAACAGCCAACCCTGATAGCATGTTTATTGTTACTTCATCAGGTCCAGCGTCTTAAGCCTGCAGCATGCCCTGATATTCTCAAAATCCCTGTCATTATGAAAAAGTACGAGGTCATGCTCCAAGGCTACTGCGGCAATAAGGCAATCAATTGTCTTCCTGACTGTCTTCCCCTTACTTGCACATGTGCGGTAGATTTCGGCTGCGTGTATATATGAAGAAATTTCCTGCGGGTTAATAATCGGGAATTCGAGAAGATAACGCCTTATCTCTCTGTTTTGGCCGTCGTCCTTTATCCCCTGGAGAATCTCGGTTACCACAATACCGGTAAGGCAAATATCTTCATCATTCTCAATAAGCCGCCGAAGTTCCAGATGCTGAGGCGTTCCCTTCCCCTCAAGAAAGTCGATCCATACGCTTGTATCTGCGAGAATCACACCCTGCCGAGCCTCGATTCCTCAAGGTCGCCCTCCCATTTGATCTTGCCTTCAAACCCCAGGATCTTCCTTCTCTTAAGCTTTTTTACCAGCTCTTCAAGCGCAAGATTAACCAGCTCTTTTTTAGTGTTAAGTTTTGTGAGGCTGAACCCTTCCCTGACGAGCTTATCATCGATCTCTATATTCGTTCTTGACATATGCACCTCCTAAGCCATACACCAATATTATCATATTCAGGTGTATGCGTCAAACGCCTGCTGCGGGTCAGTGGTTAAATGGTATGCGGTAAATTAAAATTTATCTATCGTATTTTCACATCTTCAGGCCTGCCTTCAGACTTCCAGGCACACTTATGCCAGCCTCGTCGGCCTTAAAAGCAGATCTACCCCGTCAAGTACCTTCATAAGCTTCACATGAGACAAGGAACCGATCTTCTCCTCAAGACATGCCTTATCAACAGTTATCATCTGCGTTATATTTACTATGCTGTCCTTTGGCAGTTTTGCCTCGCCTTTTTTCAGCAGGACATTTCCGGGCGAGGCCTCAAGCTTCAGGTTTGAAGAAATAGCGCAGACAACTACGCATGGCCGGAGAAAAGCGGGTTCAGAACCTGCGGGCTCTCCAAAATCTACCCAGTAAACATCGCCCTGCCTTATCCTGTCCACTAATAAGTCTCTTTGTTTACCTTTTTGGCAAAATGTCTCATGCCCTTCCGGCGCAGCAGCAGGTCATCCTTGGTTTCGGGGCTGACTTCGGTATAAACCGCATTTAGATCCCTCAGTAATTTCCAGGCCTTTCGCCTTTCGAAAAACTCGGCAACTGCAAGAACAAAAACTTCGCTGCGGGAACAGTTTTGCTTTTTTGCAAATTCATCGACTTCCCTGAATATCTCATCCGGTACGGATATTGCCGTTTTCATACCAATAGCATGACCAAGAGTTATACTGATGTCAAGCGGCTATGGGCTTATATCTGATAAATGCATACTTGCAAGCCTGACCCTGATGTGCCTGATGTGCTGGCAGTTTTCTCCTTCGGGATTGTGTACTTAGGACAGAACTGCTATATTATTTTCTACGTAAATGTTTTTGCTTTTTTCTCACACCTGTTCGCCTCCTGTTTTTCGCCTAGTTCTTTCCATTGAGATGCGCAGATAGTCCACTCTTTTGAGTTTTCAGCCTTCTCCTCGGCCATCCCCATACACCTGCGCGCCTTCTGCTCATCTCGCCCATCCCACCAAATTGCGCAACGAATCCAATCGCTTGTGTTTTCAGCCTTCTCCTCAGCTATCCATAGACATCTCCGAAACTCCTGCTCCTCCCCTATCTGGCTCCACCCAAATGCACAACTACTCCAATTTTTTGAGTTTTCAGCCCGCTCCTCAGCCATCCCCATGCATCTGCGTGCCTCCTGCTCTTCTCCCAGTTCCTTCCATGTAAATGCACAGTCGGCCCAATTTTTTGAGTTTTCAGCCTTCTCCTCAGCCATCCCCATGCATCTGCGCGCCTCCTGCTCTTTTCCCAGTTCCTTCCAGTGAGATGCGCAGATAGCCCAATCTTTTGAGTTTTCAGCCTTCTCCTCAGCCATCATCCCAATGCACCTGCGTGCCTCTTGCTCTTTTCCCAGTTCCTTCCAGTGAGATGCGCAAATAGTCCAATCTTTTGAGTTTTCAGACTTCTCCTCAGCCATCCTTATGCATCTGCTCACCTCTTGCTCTTCGCCCAGTTCCTTCCATGTAGATGCACAGTCAGTCCAATCACCTATACTGTCAGCACACTCCTCAGCCATCCCCATGCACCTGCGCACCTCTCGCTCTTCGTCCAGTTCCTTCCATGTAAATGCACAGTCAGTCCAATCTTTTGGGTTTTCAGCCCTCTCCTCAGCCATCTTCATGCATCTGCGCACCTCGCGCTTTTCGCCCAGTTCCTCCCATTTAAATGCACAAGCAGTCCAATCGCCTATACTGTCAGCACACTCCTCAGCCTCTATTATAATCTCATCTTTTCTGCAACGATCATTATCAACATACTCTGGATCGAAATAAAGAAATGGCATTTCGCCTAAAAGACCTGCCCTGATTGCTTTATACTCTTCTTCTAATATATCACCGCGCAAGAAACGTTCTCTAAGTGTTTTAAGCAACTCAGCATTTGTCGGCATCAATAATCCCTCCCACTTAGATTAGACACCCTTTAAGTCGGCACCGGATATATAATAGTATGCTTAATTTAAGAACAAGCTACAAGTTGTGACTTCTGAATAATGCGCATATTGAAACTTAATGCCCCATTTAACGATTTGCCCTGAATGCAACTATTCTAAGGAAAACTAGGGGTCAGGTCTTGCAATAACATATATCACTAATTCCTGCCTTCAATAGCTCTGACCAGTCTACTTACTGTGGCATAATGCACCCCTAATACTTTCCCTATTTCTTTAAGCCTGTACCCATATTTTACATGTGCATCATAAGCTGCTTCCGCTTTTTCCTTTTTATTCGCTAATATTTGCTCGAGTTTCGGCCGGGCTGATACCCGCTGTGTCCTGGGTATTTCCTCTATATCCTCTTTTTCTTCAAGATGTATTCTCATTTTTTCAATAAACTCTTCACTGCCCAGTAAAACCTGCCCGACAAGCCTGTCCCACGGACCGTCTTTTCCTATTCCCGCTCTGACAAACTCCTTATATTTCTCTTGTGCAGTCTTCCTGTTCTTACCGAACAATCTCAACAGCCACTCTGTTGTCAAGCAGTCGCTTCCTGCGGCAAACCCGACTGTCTTGTTATAACTGCTCCATTTCCACTGCTCTGGCCTATTCTTCATTCCTGCCCTGACAGGGTTTAACACAATATACCTGCTCAACTCGCCTAAATACGAATCCTTGTCGACAAGTATTGCTTTGAATCTGCCCTGCATTAAATGGCCGACTCTCTGATTCTGCCGATTGAATCGCTGCGTATAAATTCCATTAAGCTGCCGCATGCCTGCCGATAGATTACCGTCCGGTGTTTCTATGAGAAGATGATAGTGATTTCCCATCAAACAGTACGCATGGAGCAACCAGTTATAACGTTTGACTACCAGACAAAGCACATCCATAAATTCCAGATAATCATTATCATCAATAAATATATCCTGCCGCGCATTACCTCTCGATGTAATGTGATACAATGCCCCAGAATACTCAATTCTTATTGGTCTAGCCATTGGATTATCGTATCATTCTTAAATGTGCTATTGCAAGACCTGACCCCTATTCTTGCTTTTAAATGCTTTAAAAAGCCACGCACTCAGGCTATTTTCACCTGCAGCCTCTTGCCAAGCGCATGCGCAACTTTCTCCAGCGTAGACAGCTTGATATCTTCTGCGTGGTTCTCTATGCGGGAAATAGCTGTCTTCTTGGTTTTAAGCCGCCGGGCAAGCTCTTCCTGCGTAAGACCCGCCGACTCGCGGCTCTGTTTTAGCATCACGCCGATCTTGAACTGCTCATACCCCTCTTCATATCCCTTCGCAAAAACCTTGTCCCTCGTTTTTCTCTCTTTTATATATTTCTTCAGGTCGCTCAATGTTTTGTCCTCCTTTGCAGATAATCCATTCTGTAAGCCTCGGCCCGCTCTATCTCTCTGCGCGGGGTTTTCTGCGTCTTTTTGTAAATGCCGTGCGTAAGCACTACAACCGACCTGCCCTCGAAGAAACAGAATATCCTGTAAGTATCAGAGCCAGACTGTATTCTGCACTCCCAGATATCCTCAGTACCAGCGATCTTTTTCAGATATACCGCCGGCAAAATATCAATGTCTTCGAGAAGGCTCAGAACCCAAGTAACCTTTTGCGCTGCCTTTGCAGACAACGAATCCAGGAACGTTCGCACAGGACATTTACCATCAGCAGTTCTATAGAAAACTATAGTCCTGCTCACAAGGGTATGTTAACCTGCACGTTAACTTTTGTCAATCTCAAATCTATTTCGGTGGTCACAATCTGTGACCACCCTTTTCTTTCATTTAGCATTAGTTGAACCACATAACCACTCGAAACCAATTCTTTCATTTATAATTTCCGATTAAATCAGTCATGTTCTCTCCGAAATCCTATCTTCCTTTTCTTTTCCGGGGTTATCGGAACCATGAGTTCGCGGATGGCGTCGAAGACTACCCTGAACTGGGCATCGTATTTCTTTTCCAGTGAAGCCAGTTTTCCGGCAAGGTCTTTATGAGACGCTATCATCTGGCGAAGCTTTGTAAATGTCCGCATAATCTGGATATTAACCTCAATGGCCCTTTCACTGTTGAGCACACTGGAAAGCATGGCAACCCCGTTTTCAGTAAAGACATAGGGCTCATACTTTCTATGCTCGCCACGCCCTGTCTTTAAGGTCACAATTTGTGACCTTAAAGCTGCAAGATCTTGATAATTAAGCTGAATCATAAAGTCGTCAGGGAAACGATTCGGATTGCGCTTAACTGCCTGAAGCAGTACTTTTGTAGGAACATCATACATTTCAGCAAGATCGCTATCGAGCATGACTTTCTGTCCGCGTATCAGATAAATCTTACGCTCTATAATCTCAACCGTAACTAGTGCTTTCATCTGTTCTCCTTTCCATAAACATGCCAAAATAGCTCCTTAAACGCCCACAAAAAAAGCCGGGCCTACAAAGGTCTTTCCCCCTTGCCGACCCGGCTTATCTCATCATAGCCGCTTACCCCGTTAGAGATTATTAGTGCTGACGCAGTTTCGATCTCTAACGGGGTGGACCTTCTGCCCCTCCCTAGAAGCGTTCCAGTCGTCTCCCCAATATGTAAGCTACTGCCACTTCAATAATATTGCCGATGAAATCTAATTTTTTGCTGCATTCACAGTATTCAAGATCAAGAGATGGAAAAAACAACGGAGACAACCTGTAGCTGGTAATCGAAAACGGGCAAAATGTAACGACTTAATGGTTCCCCCATAGACTATTCTGAGGGAAGAATGGTCGGGGCGAGAGGATTTGAACCTCCGACTTCACGGTCCCGAACCGTGCGCGCTACCAAGCTGCGCTACGCCCCGATGTGTTAAAAGCTAAATATTATAGCACAGGGATGCTGATATGTGGAATAGCTGCTGCGGCAGGCCAATCTAGCGGATAATAATGCGCTTGTCGGGCTTGTCTCCCTTGACATTGCAGACCGGGCACGGCACCCTGATTTCTATCCTCCCTTTGCCTTTGCAGAACCTGCAGGGGCTTTGGGTCTGTATGTCAAAACAGCCGCCCGCGCACTTTGGGCATGACTCGGAACTGTCTATCCAGTTTGTGCGTCTGCATGATTCACACTGACTGCTCATCAAAACCTCCACCTGGCTGTTATTTCTTTAATATACACGGAATTACCTGCAAGCGCAATCACAACGGAATAGGTATGGACCGGATAATGCCGTCCTGCCTGAACGTACTGCGGTTATTTAAGCCTGAAGTCGACGCGGCTGTTCCTGACGCCTTCCTTTTTTTCCATGATCAGCGGATTGGACTCAACCAGGAATATGCGCTCCTGCCCGATCTGTTTTGATTTAAGCAGGTAGTCTTTAATCACCATTCCGCGGTCTTTTGCGAGCAGCCTGAGATCATCGTCCGTCACAGGCATGTTGGTATACATCAGCTTCTCCATTTCGGGCACCGGAAGACCTTTTGCCATACCGAGGATATTGCGCGGCTTCGGAAATTTCTCTTCGCTGTATGCGCGTTTCAGATATTCCGGATATTCCGCAGGTGTGACAATCACGGAATCGAGAGACAGAGTGGTGGCCTTGTCCTTTTTTGCAAGCTCTTTGAGCTTCTGGGCCTTGACCTTGCGCATGACTATATAGCGTTTGAGTCCCTCCCTGTCCTTGTCCGGGTCTGCGTGACCAACAATGTCCAGCTTGAGCCCCGGCCGGTCCGAAAGCGCCTTGATGAGAGTGTCGAGTTTTTTCTGGACCTCGGGCGTGATCGTTGCAAGACCGTAATCAAACTCCGAATAGCTCAGCTGCTCGCCCCCGCCGAATACCGCGCCGAGAAGCGCGAACGGAGATGTGGCTGCCTTTGCCAGGAGGTTGACTATCACCTTCCATATGATGCCCCCAAGACTGAACTGAGGATCATCCAGGTCCCCGCTGACAGGAATATCGAGATTGATCTCGCCCTTTCTGTCCTTTAGCAGGGCAATGCCGAGCTTGACAGGCAGACCGGTAGCATCAGCACTCTCGACCTTGTCGCCCAGGGTAAACTGGTCAAGGAATATACTGTTCTTTGCGCTGAGTTTGTTCCTGACTATAAGGTACTCAATTTGAAACGAAAGCTTGCCCTTTTCGATTACATAGCCCGCGTAGCGGCCTGCGTAAGGTGTGAGTGTCGTGAGGTCCATCTCTTTGAAGGCCGCCTTGATCTCAATATAGCGGTCTTCCCTCAGAGGGTTTATCTTGCCGGTAATCTCAAGCGGGGCGTAACGCTCGTACATGCCGCGCAGTTCGACTTCAGCCAGCGTGCCTTCCTGCGACGTGAGGCCTGTTATGCGCCCCCCGATCTCAAGCAGGTTTCCGCTGAAGCGCGGCTTTATAAATTTATCGGTAAAGTTGATGGTCCCGCCCAGCAGCGTTACCTTGTCGATCCTTATATTGCCTGGTTTGGCCTGCTGCTCCGCTGCCTTGACCTCAGGAGCAGCTGAAGCGGTCTGCGCTCCCGCGGGCGCCGTGCTGAATACCTCCTGCAGGTTCGTGGTCCGATCGGCATTTATTACGATGCGAGAGTAGAAATTCGTAAGCGCTATCTCATTTATATGAACGAACAGTGGAGCATAACGGATATCAGCCTCTCCTATATATAATGTTTCCCACTTCAGCAGGTCTTCGGCATTTACCTTGTCCAGCAGCGAAAATTTATTTACCCATATCTTGCCGCGAAACGCAGCCTTTGGATCAGACCCCTGCGGCATGGAGGCAACAATATTGCCTTTGATGTTTAATGCCCCGGCAGCCAATATGGCCCTGGCCTTTTCGTCCAGATACGGATTCATCGGCTTCAGCGGAAGCGCTTTTATGTCCAGAGCAAGCTCGGCAGCAACCGGATTAATGGCCACCTTCCCTTTTAAAGAAACGTCCCCCCTCTTCTCGACCCGCATGGATACATCCAGATCGCTTTTCGCGTCCTTTGCAGTTGAGATGTCCTTGCCCCTGATTGTAATTTCGTCGATATTAAGTGAAAAGGGCTCGGCCAGACTTTCATCAGTAATCTTCACCGCATAACCGGTTACTGTGAGAGATTTCAGAAGTATGCTTGCGGAATCGTCTGCAGCAGCCGCGCGCCTTGGCTTTGCACCTATAGCCGCCGGCGCCGGGCCTGATAACATTATGGATGCGAGATTGATAACGCCATTCTTCGAGCGCACAGCTCCTATCCAGCCTTTTCCCGTCGAGACTGAGGCAATCTCTATCCTGTTGGCCTCCATGTCAAAGGCAATGTCATTGACACGGGCATCCGGTATCCTGATGAAATCATCTTTGGCCGATCTCAGTTTGGCCATAAAGTCCTTCAGTCGTGCCTCGCCGGTCAGGCTGATCAGGGGCTTGCGGTCGTTGAACTGGCGATAAGAGAGCTTCATGTCTATGTCGAACTTGCCGGAAGGGACTTTCAGGTTCAGTTTAGTGGGCGCGTATCCCAGATAATACGGGATGTCTATGTCGCGCAGCAGGATATCAAACGAGGTCTCGCGCGAGTCCGCAAAGACCTTGGAGCCGCCCTTGAAGTTGAACGGCGTGCCGTTAATGGTGGCGCTGAGCGAAGGCTGCACGAAAGACTCGACATAAGACGGCAGGTTGGAAATAAACGGTATGGTAAGGTTTATCTGCGAGATCGTATGCCGGGTAGACACGGGACGGTCATCAAAATCTATCTTGCTGTCCAATATGCGTATATTGCTGACAGAAAACTTCATCGGCGTGGAAGGTTTTTCTTCAATACCAGCCGCCTTTGCGGACTGCATTTTTTCGACTATGTCTGTAAAGTTATAGGTATTCGCCCCGGTGCGCACAATGCCGAGATAAAGCCCCTCGATCCTGACTTCGCTGAACACAGGCCCCCCGCGGACTATGGACATCATTTCAAGGTTCAGATAAAGCCTGTCTACAGAAACGAAGTTGGTCCTGCCGTCGGCTTCCTTGATCTCAAAGCCTTTCAGGGTCACAGAGAGGGCGTAAGGATTGAGCATTACGGAACTCAGATTCACCTGCCTGCCCAGCTGTTCGCTCAGTTTTTCTACAGTGATCTTCTTGACATAGGGCGGCAGTACGAAGAAACCGGTTATAGAAAACACTATGAAGAAAAGCAGAATAACGAAACCGGTAATCCTGGCCTTGCGGGTCTTGCAGAACCGCATGACCTTCCGGCCCGTTGCCTTGAGATTGTCCCTGATCATGCCTTCTCGCGCCTCCCCGGGCTTTTATGTATATAGTCTAAAGGAATTGCAAAAGACGGTCAATAGCCGACAGCAAGTACTACGATGCATTCAGCAGATGAAGAGAAGGCAGAGACAGGCTGCCGATACTCCGGCGCCGGTCATGAAAATCCATTTCCAGCTCATCGGTGCAGGTCTTACGCTCTTTGCGACCAGCCCGCACCCTGATGAGATCATGAGACTGTCACGCCTGGCACCAGAAGAATACTGCCCGGCTGGAAACAGTTTAAATATTCCGAAATTAATTTCCATACTATATTATCATGGAATTTATACTGCCTGTATAGATGGAAAATGCTGTATTTGCAGTCCTCGTGACATCTGTCACAAGCAGGCTGTACGGAATCAGGTCTTTTTGTCCCGCAATTTCAGTATGGCCCCTTGCAATAATCAATCGGGAGTGCTATTCTTATTACAATATTTTCTTACAGGAGATATTATTATGGCCATAAGAGTGGTTTACAACGATAACATCTGCGATACTATTCCGGTTTATATCCTGCAAGTCGGCATCGAATGCAAAAGAATCAAGCTGTTTTACCGCGAATCAGAAAAGAAATGGGTAACTGTCGGGACAGATCCTGTACGCAAGATATACGCAAAAGACTGTTATGACGGTCCTGAACGGCGCCTGATCGGTTTCACCACATCGCAGAACTGATAACAGGAATGCCCCGCATATTCATCTGTTCGTTTCGCGCTATTTATTTTTTCCCCGCTATGAAAAACAGCCTCTCAAAGATATAGAGGATATTACCGTCACTCTGCACCGGATAGGCTGCCCTGCACTCATCCACTATTTCATTTTCGAATTCTTCCCTCGCTTTGTCATCCGGCAATTTTTCGAGAAAGGGCCTCATGCCGGTGCTCTTGTGCCAGGCCGTCAGGTCTTTGTGAGACCTCATGGCATGGAAATATGAGGTTTTCCACAAATCTATGTCCTGCGTTAACGAACTGAGCTTATTGTAATAATATTCAGCAGGGTGGTAAGTCAGCAGCTTTTCACAGCCCTTCGTGTATGCGCCCCACCTGGCGTTTCCGCCCACCTTTAACATTATCTTGAAAAAAGGGGATTCGATATTGGCCGGTATCTGAACGGCCAGTACGCCTTTGTCATTTACCATTTCATACAACCGTGGTATCAGGACATCGTGGTCCGGCACCCATTGCAGTGTCGCACTCGAAAAAACGATATCATACGTCTGTCCCGGAACAACACAGGCGGCGTCCCTGATTTCCCATTGCTGATGAGGATAATCCGCCCGCGCTTTTTCTATCATCGTCCGGGAATTGTCAATACCTATGATGTCAGCGAGAGGCCACCTCTGATGCAGGATCTGGGTGCTGTTGCCCGGTCCGCATCCTATGTCGATAATAGTCCGCGGGCCTTCGATGGATATCTTCGCCACGAGATCGATTGAGGGCTGCGTCCTCTCTTTTTCGAACTTAAGGTATTGCTGCGGGTTCCAGTCACTCATATTTCTGTCTCCTCACGCGATGCCGTAATCTGTATTTATCCCGGAATGGTTACCCACCCCTCCATTAACTTTCTCGCACTGCGGCTCATTATGGCCTTTGTCACTATCCAGTCTCCGTTCTGCTGAGAAGCTTCCGCCCCGACAGCAAGCGTGCCTGAAGGATGTCCGAAGCGTACCTGTCCGCCGCCTGTTCGGCCTGCAACTATGCGCTGCACAATGGTTCCGGGTATTGCGGCAGCAACCGCAATCGCTACCGCGCCGGTGCCGGTCATGGCGTGATGAAGCTTGCCCATGGACATTATGCGCGCTGTAAGGTCAATGCTCTCTTTTGCGACCTTTTTACCGCTGGACGAGATGTATTCCATCGGTGCAGAGACAAAGGCCAGCTTTGGAGTATGCGGGCGCTTCTGCGTTGCATCTGCGGCGCTCGCAGCCAGACCCATAGCAACAGCGCCATAGGCCCTTATCGACTCAAGACGCGCAAGCAGTTCAGGATTATTGTTGACATCGCCCTGGAGTTCTGTGCCTTTCAGTCCTAGGGCTTCCGCGGACATGAAGATTGTCGGGTTGCCGGCATTGATAAGCGTAACCTCAAACTTCCCCGCGCCGGGCACATCCAGAAGGTCGATCACGCGGCCTGTCGGGAACATTGAGCCTCCATCGGAATCGTCTTCCGTACCGCCCGGATCAAGAAACTCAATCTTTATCTCGGCAGAAGGGAATGTCACGCCATCCAGCTCAAAATCGCCCTCTTCCTGCACCGCGCCGTTGCTCATAGGCACATGGGCAATTATGCGCTTGCCGATATTGACCTGCCAGATGCGCACCGCTGCAATCCCGTCCCGAGGGGCATTGACCAGACCTTCGCTGATCGCAAAAGGCCCTACCGCTGAGGTGAGGTTGCCGCAATTGCCCGACCAGTCTATGACTGGTGCTTCAATAGAAACCGCACCGAAAAGATAATCCACATCGCAGTCGGGCCTTGCGGACTTCGATATCAGCACGACCTTGCTGGTGCTTGAGGTCGCGCCGCCCATGCCGTCGATCTGTTTTCCATAGGGATCAGGACTGCCGGTCACGCGCAGAAGTATGCAGTCCCTTACAAGCGGGTCAGCGGGCAGTGCGTCGGCCCTGAAGAAAACTCCCTTGCTGGTGCCGCCGCGCATATAAACAGCCGGAATTCTTAATAGTGCCATATTGTAATCTCCTCTCAGTCGAACGGGGTGATTAACCCCACGAGAATTATAATAGCATAGGGGTAGCAGCCATTTTTGCGGTTTGCCGAAAAGCGACCCTGGCTGACATTATTTAGTATAATCAGGCAGGTCAGTTTATGAATGCCTGGCTTTTACAATAAGCATCGCAGATTGAAACGCAGTTTCGGAGGATATTGAATGCCTGTTACATTGGAGCAAATCCTGGCAGCGAAGGAAGAGCGGCAGAAACGCCAGAAACGCATGCTGTCTGAGTACGGTACTGCTATTGCGAGCATCACCCTGAATATTCCCGGACCCGAGAAAGACGGACCTGTGCTGCGCCAGTTATGCGACTATGCTATTTCGGCCATGCAGGCGAGACTCGAAATTGCCGCAATGGAGCGCGTAAATCTGCCGACCGGACCGGAGGCAATATTGGCAGTGCGGTCCGGGGCCTCAGCGGTTAAGCAGATTGCTGTAAGCCTTGAGGATGAGCATGCTTTTTCGAGACTTCTCGACATAGATGTATTTGATGCTGAAGGCAGGCAGCTTTCACGCCAGACAAGCGGGTCATACCGCTCCTGCCTGCTGTGTGAGCTTCCTGCTGCTGTATGCATGCGTGAAAGGAAACATGGCGCGGAAGAAATCATGGCCGCAGTGCAGGGTTTGCTCCGTCAATTCCTCGCATTCCAGACCCGCAAGATCAGTCCGTTTGCTGAACAAACCGGCTTCCTTGCTGTTGAAGCCATGCTCTATGAGATCGCCTGTACTCCCTCTCCCGGACTGGTGGACAGGATAAATTCAGGCGCGCACCGTGATATGGACTTTTTTTCTTTTATGTCCAGTTCAGCCGCATTAAGCCTGACCATGGCCCGCTGCTGTGAAGCGGGCATTCAGCATCAGGGAGGCCTGCCCGAACTTCTGCCGGTTTTGCGCCTTATCGGGCTTGAAGGTGAGTCGGCCATGCTGGATGCAACCGGCGGGGTTAATACCCAAAAAGGGCTGCTCTTCTCTTTGGGCGTGATTGTTGCCGCAACAGGATGGCTGAACGCCCGTAATCAGAAAGTTACAGCAACATCAGTTCTCCAGGCAGCCTCACAAATGACGGGCGGCATTGTTGAGCGTGAACTCAATCGCCTCCCGGAATCATGCGGCCGCAAGCTGACCGCGGGTGAAAGGCTCTTTCGCTCGCACGGCATCCGGGGCATTCGCGGTGAAATGGAGGACGGTCTGCCCGCTGTTAAAAACAGTGCCCTGCCCTCACTTCGGGATGCCCTGAAGAGCGGGCTTTCGGTAAATGACTCTCTGTTGCAGACATTGTTTGTGCTGATGACGATGGTCGAAGATACCACTGTTATAAACCGCCACAGCCCCGAAAAATTGCTGGACTGGGTCCGTCCGCTTGCTGAAAGCTTTCTGCTGGAAGGCGGGATGTATAATGAAGAAGGACGTCCAAAGGCCGTGGAACTGGACCGGCAGTTCATTGATCACAATGTCAGCCCCGGCGGCGCGGCCGATCTGCTCGCGATCACCTGGTTTCTGCACCGCCTGGAAGAATGGTCCGGAAGAGGGTCCGAAAAATAGGCATGGCTGCCAGCTAGGGCATGCCCAGCCTCTGCATCTTTCTCCACAATGTTGAGCGGTTGATGCCGAGCAACTTTGCGGCCCCGCTCTGCCTGCCCTTTGCCGTTGCAAGCGCCTGCCGTATCTCATCAATTTCCCTGGACAGTATATTATGCCGTTCTGCCTTCCTGTCAGGGATATCGAGGCATTGCGCTATGATCGATTCGCTTATCACGGGCTCCTTGCACAATACGGCGACTCTCTCGATCGTATTCTGGAGCTGCCGGATGTTGCCCGGCCAGTCGAACTTTTCGAGCAGCCTGAGGGCCCCGGGACGAAAGGACATTGGTCGACCGCCCGGCGGAGTGTGCCGCGCAAGGAATTTGTTCGCGTAGTCCCTGATGTCGGCCTTGCGTTCCCGCAGAGTGGGTACGTGCAGCTTCAGCACATTAAGTCTATAGAAGAGATCGTCGCGGAATTTTTTTTCCTCGACCGCCTGTCCAAGGTCCCTGTTGGTAGCGGCAATGATCCTCACATCAACGGGGGTGACCGTGTCGCTGCCAAGCCTTACAACGACCTTCTCCTGCAGCACGCGCAGCAGCCGTCCCTGGTTTGCGTAATCCAGCTCGGTGATCTCATCCAGGAAAATCGTACCGCCATGGGCCAGTTCAAAAAGCCCCGGCTTGCCCTGTTCGCTCGCTCCCGTGAATGCGCCTTTGACATATCCGAACAATTCACTTTCGAGTATCTGTCCTGGAAGCGCGGCGCAGTTTACCGCGACAAAAGGGCCATTTTTCCTGCGGCTGAAGTTATGCATGGACTGGGTGAAGACCTCCTTGCCGGTCCCGGTCGCGCCCGTTACAAGTATGTTGGATTCGGTCGCGGCATAATCCTTCGCGATCCTGATCACCTTCTGGATTGCGGCGCTCGTGCCCCATATATCGCTGAACGAGAACCTCGCCACATGGCCCTTGGAATAAATCTTGCGGCGGATGGCGGCCTCTAACTGCTGTATCCTCGTGATCTCCTGGAAATTGGCTACAGCACCCACCGGCCTGTTATTCACGATTATCGGCACCTTGTTGCAGAAAACCTGTCTTCCATTTATCGCCATTATCTGGCCAAGGTGCTGTTCCCTGTTCTTTATCACATTGGTCAGTTTGAGGTCGGGCCAGACAGTATCGATATCGTTGCCAATGGCCTTCCTGAAACCGGTTATCTGTGCGGCCCGGGGATTGATAGTCGAGATAATCCCGGCCGTGTCAACAGTGATGATCCCGTCGTTGGCATAATCAACAACGGCCGAAAAGAGCTCACGCTTGTATTTTTCGTTTTCGATGGCACGCGCCACCCTTACCGCCTCAAATACCGCCTGCAGTATCGATGCCTTGCTGCTGCCGATCAGCACGCTCGGCAGATTGTGCGCCCGCGCAGCCGCGGCAGTCGCCGGTCCGCCCAGCACTACCTCGTAACCCTGTGCTGCGGCCGACGCGACTGCCGACGGGATCTCTTCACGCCCTTTTATGAAAAAATATCCGATGTCAACACCGAGGCTCTTTGCGACATAGTCTATGCCCAGCACCATAGACTGGAAAGCGACTACAGCGATCCGGCTTCCATGTATCCTCGCTTTTTCGATGGCATCGATAAGGTCAAACCCGGTAATGGTCAGCTCTACCATGGCAATGCTGATGTTTGCCGCCTCAAGGGCGCGAAGGGTACCGGCACGCGAGATGACAACCTCCACCCCCTTTTCGATATATTCCCTTACGATATCCACATCGCCATGCAGGACGCTCTGCGCAACAGAGATATCTATATTTTCTTCTTTCAGGATATTCTTTACGGTATCCATCATCGGGTCGGCGGGAACAACGAAAAGTATGGGGTACCGGTTCATGCGCATCACCTCCGCAACAAAAAATGCATCATTCAGGAAACATAATGACATGCCGGCAAGAACAATTTCAACAAGTAATAGGCAAACTTAACAGCAGTCCCCTATTTTTTCCTGCGGAGAAGTTCTGCCGTGGCGCGACGGCGGAAAGGCGGACTTGAAAAATAATTTAAAATAGTTAAAATTATCTTGTGGACTGAGAAAGATAGGATGTCAGGGGCTTGTTATTCTCAGTTTAAAAAAACGGCAAAGTCTATAACAGGAGGAAAAAAGAATGCGTTATTTGATTTTGATCGCTCTATTAATTCCGACATTGGTATTCGCTGAAGATGGTTATATGAAATGCACCGCTTTAGAGAGAGCATCTTGCCGTCAAGTTTGTAATTCTGATGAAAGCCGGATTGAGTCCGTTAGGACTAAAGAAGGAATAGTGCTTAATTTAACTTGCGGTAAAGATGCAGTAAAGTCAGACAACATAATTTGTTGTATCAAGGAAAAGAGCTTGAGCACAAAGTAAGCCGACAGGAAGAATATTGATCTTGCATATTCTTTCGGTAATGAGCAGGAACACCCTGCAACTCGCCGGATCGGATAGGTACTTTCCTCGCTAGCGCTCGGCTCCATCAGGGCTCAAATATGCCTTGAGGCTTTGATTTCTGCAACGGTATCTTTACAGAACTCGCAAGCTCATTTCTTGACTTCTCGCATTATCAGGTCTCTTTTTCCTCTGCTAATTAGATCAAGAAATGAGCGATGTCGGATTTTCTCGCAATCTGATCGTTTCTCACAGAACACAATAAACGACAGCTAGCGCTAAACTATCAAAGTATCCATTGGAAATTCGCAGCGGTAATTTCTCGGATTACCAACTATTATTCGTTGTTAGCGGTCAAGATGAGCGGCACAGTAATTCTCTTAAACAGGGCGCTGTCCCCTATTATTCCCGGTCTAATCCTTTGAAGACAATAACTGCGGCTAGGTCTCTTGGATACCCTACATCCTGAACAACAAGCCGTTAAGGGATCGGACATCATTGTGCAGGCCAACTCTTGTTAGCCTATTGTTTTCATTACATCACAGAATAGCATCCCTTCCAATGAAGAATAAATCTATCAATGTTCTTTTTGGCAATAAACAAATGTCTGGCAGTGGCAAATATCAAGATTTTCAGTAGTTACAATGCATCCTTACAGAGTCACTTCAGCGATAAATGTCCTTACGATGGCCGACCTTAACTACCCAGACTACCAGATCCCTGTCATGAATTGAATATAGAATCCGGTAACGTCCCTGACGAATACGATATCTTTCCTGACCAGTTAACTTTTCGCAACCTTGAGGACGGGGATCGCCTTCAAGAGATTTGATTCGCTGCAAAATTTTCCTGAGGTCGCTCCGTGGAATTGCCGTGAAATCTTTCTCAACAGATTGCCTAAAATAGATTTTATATTCGGCCATCTTGTTTGAGTTTTTTGACCATCTCATCATACCCTATCAAAGGATCTTTGCTCCTTGCCGTAAATGCCGCTAAATCATCTGCATCCTCAGCAATAGACTCTCTTACCGCAATATTGATAAGTTCCGATACAGACGCTGATGTCTCAACAGCCTTGAGACGCAGCGCTTTATGCAGCTCCAGGTCTAGGTATACCGTAGCCCGTTTTGTCTGTACTGACATAGCGCACCTCCTGAGTTCACATGAATATTATAGCGTTATAACGTCATAACGTCAAGCACAGGTCGCACAAACAAATTATGACAATTATTTCCGGAAATAATTATATGACCGACAGTGCTGAAGATCAAGATTTTCAGTAGGCATGCGCAAAAACTAAACAAACCAAGTAGTATTGATTTCGGGAAAGTCACAACGGTCAAAGGGATCAATTTTCGTAGACGAATGGGGGCCATTTGGGGGGTGATTATCAACACTTTGATCTCGAGATCCGAAAAAGGTTCGTGATTAAACTGTCAAAACAAATGGATTGACCCTATTCACGGCCTTTTCGGTTATATCACTTTTTTGAATTTAGAATATTCTTCAGGATTTCGTTGAGATTTGGATAAAGTTTAAAGCCGTCATCCCGGTATTCCATGTTCCAGGGAAATAACAGTCCTGTGGCAATGGCCCCGGCCTCAACAGCCTTTTCGAGGACCTGCGGGGCATCATCGATCACAACGCTGGTGGAAGCGTTGAAAAGATCGGTCTTATGGTGCGAAAGATGAAGCTCGTCATATACAAGCCCGTGCCTGTCAAGCCATCTCTCTGTTGGCTCCCTGTATTCAGGCAACCTGTGGCTTGCTATGGTTACGTGGTATCCATTGGCTTTCAGGGAAGCAAGGAAATTTCTCGCCTCGGGATAGGGAACAAAGTCGTCACGGTCCTGGTGTGCGTGGACCCAGTTGATGGCGTCATGAAAATCATCTGTTGAGCAATATCCGTCAAAGATATCCCAGGTTTTCCAGGTGCCGGGCGGTGGAAATGTATTATTGATTTTAAGCAGTACAACATGAAAGGCATCACAAAACTGCCACAAGGTGTTGTCTATGTCCACAATTGCTGTCTTAGCCAACGTTTTTTCCTCTTTCGTTAATGTAAGACGTCACTTACTTCCGCGATGGTGCAGCCGGGGCCATGTCGAAAAGAAGCGGTTGTCTATGCGCCTGTAGTGTTCTACATTTTTTATGCCTCGGGCAGTTATGCTCGCAAGCGGCCACATAGCGCGTTGAGCCGTTCCTCGGACATGTAATTTTATCCTTTTGCGGCATTGTTTATTTTAACACAGCGCTGAATGAGAGGCGAAATTGTGACGGTATTTACCTAATGCCGCGACTCGGTCTGCCCGATGCGTTCGATTACAGGCTTGGCCTGATCAGATGTAAGATACGCGAGGGTTGTCGCAGGCACCATGAGCTCTACTGTCTTCCAGTCAGCGCTGCGAATGGCCTCTCTGACTTTCGAAGCGCTGATAATGTCTCCATCCACATCGGCCCGCTGTATTACATTGAACTCTATTCCATTTAACGGCAGGATATCGGACATGGCCTGGTTATAGGCAGAGGTGATCTCGCAATAGGGTTCTTCGCCCACGAATCGCGCCCTTATCCCGAGCGCAGGCGCAATGCGGGTCGCAAAGAGCGTGATGTCCAGCCTGGTCTGGGCCACAACAGTCTCACTCTCCCTTGTGAAGTAACTGGGGAAAGTGGCGGCCGAGATTATGTATTTGCCTCCGGGTACGACTGCCACGTTGGAAAGGCCGAACACGCCTTCCCGTATAAGGCGAAGGCGGTCCGCAAAAGGAAACAGCGATCTGTCTTCACTAACAACAAATACTATAACGTTATGCTGTGCCGCCGCACGCTTTATGAGCGAAAGATGGCCGAGCGTGAACGGGTTGCAGTTCACCACAATCGCGGCGCGGTTCTGGCGCGGCAGAAAATCTGTCTGCCTGATCAGGTCCTCGCAGTACTGGTTGACCGATCCTATGCCGGATTCCAGAACAGCGGCATGGGGTTCTGCCCGCGCAATCTCATTAAAACCCAGCGAAGCGAAAAGGAATGCCTTGTCCGGGCGTGTAAAGATAAAGTAGTGATATACCCCGCGGGCGCCAGCCTCGCGCATAAGTTCGGAAATGATGGTGGCTGTGAGGCCTTCTCCCTGGAGTGTTTCGTCTACCGCGAAATTGCGCAGCACCTCACCTGAGAGCGAACCGGTAGCCACCATGGTCTCATCCTTGAAAAGCGCGATGGTGTAATCAACAGAGGTGTCGAACCTGAGAGAGAAGCGGTCGAGAAAAGCACGCACGGCCGCCACTTCGCTCTCCCTGTCAAGGTTGACCTGCCTTATGATTACACCATCCCACATGGCTAATCTAGCACCTGTCTCACTACATCTATTATGGTACCGTCACGGTACTCAATGGCAGCAACCGCGCGGTCGCCGGTCTTGATCTTGCCAGGGACCCCAGCGAGCTTTTCTGCCTCTGCCTTGAGCTCTCCAATCTCTTTCACAGGCAGCCCCGCGGCCTTCATCTTTTCGAGCAGGTCTTTGCGCAGCGGGTTTACCGCTATGCCCCTCTCTGTGACAAGCACGTCCACAGATTCTCCGGGCGTAGTCACCGTCAGAGTTTTGTCCACTACTGTTGAAAGCCGGCCGCGCAATAAATTGGCCACGATGATCGTAAGTTTCGCCCCTGCCGCGGAATCGCTATGGCCGCCCGAGCCGCCCATGATCAGGCCGCTGGAGCCGGTGGTAACATTGACATTGAAATCCATGTCTATTTCCGTAGCGCCGAGGATTACGGTGTCGAGCCTGTTGACAATACAGCCCGAGTTAAAAGGATTTGCATACTCGTCGACACTTACCTCCAGATGGTTCGGATTGCTGCCTATGGACTCAATCGGTTCCCTCTCGAAATCCTGAACGTCCAGGATCTTGCGCAGCAGGCCCCTGTTTAACATGTTCACTATAAAACTGGTCGTGCCGCCCACAGAAAAACTCGCGGTCACACCCGCCTCTTCAATCATTTTGCTCAGGTACTGCGCGGTCGCCAATGTAGCGCCGCCCGCCCCTGTCTGGAAGGAAAGACCTTCCCTGATCAATCCGGAGGCCTTGATGACATTCGCCGCCATCTGGGCAATCCTGAGCTGAACAGGGTCCTTGATCGACCTGATGGTGCCCGAAACAATCCCTTTCGGATCTCCGATAGCATCTACCTTTACCACATAATCAACCCTCGTCTGTGATATTGAAACAGGCGAAAGGGGATAATCGCATAAAAAGTCCGTCAGCACAACTACATGGTCCGCGTACTCGGCATCAGCCATGGCATAGCTCAGCGACCCGCAGGCAGCCGGCCCCATTACACCGTTCAGGTTGCCGTAATCATCACAGGCAGGCGCGGCAATAAAGGCTACATCTATCTTCAGTTCGCCGCACTCGATCGCCCTGTGGCGGCCGCCATGGGTGCGCATGATTACAGGCCTTTTCAGAATGCCGCGTGTAACCGCGTCCGCTACCGGACCGCTCATATAGTTGGTCGTGATATCGGTAACGACCCCGTTTTTTATATGGTCCAAAAGCGGCTTGTGCACCGGGAAGAGCGCGGTCATCGCCACGGTAAGGTCTTTGATCCCGAGCCTTGCAGCTGTGTCGAGCACCATATTCAGCACATAGTCGCCGTTGCGGAAATGGTGATGGAAGGAGACCGTCATCCCGTCCTTCACAGGAATGGCCCGGAATACCTCCTCCAGGCTGCCGTGCAGTTTACTTTCACCCGGCCGGCGCATCTTGACTGCGGGCGCAGCCCGCTTCATGTCCGGAGGGGTATTGAATGCCCCTGCAAAGGGCTTTACCCTGCCGTAGCCCTCTATCTGTTCCGGTACGGCCCGGCCAATTGCATTTGTGATCATGACTGCCCCCCTTCCAGGCCGAGCACCTTTGCGAGCTGCAGCAGCCTCTCGGCGCGCTCCACGATCGGCTTGTCGATCATCTTGCCGTCAAGCGAAATGGCGCCGGTCCCCTGGTCTTCGGCCAGCTTGATGACGGCCACAACCCTGTGGGCCCACTCGATCTCTGCAGCACTCGGACTGAAGCCCTGATGAACAGCGTCTACATGTCGCGGATTGATAACAATCTTCCCCTTGAACCCAAGCTTCTTCGCGAATGCTATGTCCTTAACAAGACCTTCGTCATCCAGCACATCAGTGAATGGCGTATCCACAGACTGGATACCGGCAGCTGCCGCCGCATTCACGATCATCGTGCGCGCCATATAGATTTCGGGCCCGTCGCTGCGCTGCGTGCCGAGATACGCAGTATAATCTTCCGCACCTAAGGCCATGGCAACGATGCGCGGGTGGGCCTTTGCGATTGAATAGCAGTTGGAGATTCCGAGCGGCGTCTCGATAAGGGCGACGATCTTCACCTCTTTCTGGCCCGGTGCCTCGCTCGCCTCGATCCACTTCACCACCTGATGAATGTCCTCGGCGCAGTTAACCTTCGGCACGAGCAGGGCGTCGGGCCTGCAGGGCACTATTGCCGCGATGTCCTTCTCGGCCGAAACGTCGATCGGGTTGATACGCACTATCTTTTCGCAGCTGCCGTAATCAACAGTCCTGAGCGCTCCGCCCACGAGGAAGCGGGCGGCATCTTTCTCCCTTGGTGCAACCGCGTCTTCCAGGTCGAAGACAATCGAATCAGCGCCAAGCACGCCCGCATTCTGGAGCATGGCGGGGCTGTTGCCCGGAACAAACATCAACGTCCTTCTCAGCTCCATACCTGCCCCTCCTTTATCTCCACTCCCGCGCGCGACAGGGCGGTCAATGTCCTGGCCCGCACCGTGCAGTCGAGCGCTCCCCTGTCTACCGCTTTTATATAGATATCCGCTATCCCCTGGCCTTTCACGGTGTCTTCGATGACCTTACGTATCTGCTCGCCGTACTGGGCGAACACCGTACTCTGCATCTCGATCACTATGCCCTCGCCCTTGCTGCCCAGTCCAACGGTAATTACTATGTCGTTGGATTCAAGCGTCCCGGCCTGAGATGGTTTTAAACTGCTCATACATCCCTCCTCCAAAATCTGTCATTCACTCAACGGTCACCGCTATCTAGTATCATTCTCCACATTTATCCTGCCGTTGAGAACATCTGATGCACGCTTGTCATCGAAAGCGCCTTCCCACCTGGCAACTGCGATAGTTGCAATGCCATTGCCGATTACATTCGTCAGTGCCCTTACTTCATTGATAAACCGGTCAACACCCAGCAGTATGACCATGCCCGCAACCGGGATACTGTCCATTGAGGCCAGGGTTGCGGCAAGGGTTATGAATCCGGCACCCGCCACGCCGGCAGATCCTTTTGAAGTGAACAGCAGGACCCCGAGAAGAAGCAGCTGGTCCCATATAGTCAATGGAATGTTCATTGCCTGGGCAATAAAAATAGCTGCCATTGTCATATAGATGGCCGTGCCGTCGGCATTAAAGGCATACCCGGTAGGCAGGACCAGGCCGACAACCGATTTGCTGCAGCCAAGCTGTTCGAGCTTTACCAGCATCCGGGGCAGGACGGCTTCCGTTGAGCAGGTTGCCAGTGCGATAAGGATTTCCTCTTTGATATACACGAGAAATTTCCATACCGAAATCTTGTTGTACCAGGCGATTGACCCGAGCACAAAAATAATGAATATAAAGCTGGTAACGTAGACGCATATGATAAGCTGCATAAGCTGCATAAGCGAACCAACACCGTATTTGCCTACAGTAAAAGCCATAGCACCCAGTGCGCCCAAAGGCGCGAGCCTCATCACCATCTTCACAATACCGAACATTCCGTGGAGGAGGGAATCAATGACCTTAATCGCCGTGTCCTTCTTTTCCTTGTCATGCAGCATGGATATTGCCAGGCCGAACAACAGGGCGAAAAGGATGATCTGCAGCATGTTGCCCTTTACAAAAGCATCTCCCACGCTCGATGGGATCATGTCCATAAAGAAGTTGATCGCGCCCTGCTGCTTGGCAGCCGAGGTGTAAGTCGCAATGGATGAGGTGTCGATAGTCTTCGCATCGATATTCATCCCGACTCCAGGCTGCCATATATTAACAACAACCATACCGATAACAAGTGCAAGCGTTGACACGATCTCAAAATAGATGAGCGCCTTGACGCCTACCCGTCCAAGCTCTTTCATATCGCCCATTTTTGCGATGCCTATGACGAGGGTGCCGAAGATAATCGGAGCCAGCAGCATCTTGATGAGCTTGATAAAGGCATCGCCCACCGGCTTAAGTGCTACTCCCCAATCAGGCTTGATGAAACCGATGAGAATTCCGAGCAGAACGCAGACGACTACCTGAAAATACAACTGACCGCAAAGAGATGCTGCCCTGCTTTTTTTCTGATCCATGCCACTCTCCTTTTATATAAGATTACGTGTGATGAGCTATCAAAATTACTGGGCTATTTATAACAATAAGCATGCCAACCAATAAAAACCTTAATTATCAGAATGTTGAATGAGCCCTGTTGCAGGGATTTTCGGCGACAGCTTACATTGCCTTTTTATTGATGCAGTTTATTGCAATATTGATGCATGTATGTCACTTATTATTAAAATTAATTATATAATTTCGAATAATACCAATGCGATAATGCTATTGTAGACGCAATGATATCTATTCTTTTCTGACATGCGCTACCCGCAGCCTGGATATCAGGGGGGAAAATAGCGGCACAAAAAATCAGAGACTATTTTTTCTGCATGCTCTTGCTCAGCCAGTCAAATGGCATGTCAACATTGAAATACAAAACCTTTTTTTCAGAGGTCTTCACATTCTCAACTTCCATCTTGTCGTAACTATGGCCGTCAGCTTTAACCAGGCTCTGTTTGATCTTTCTGAGCCCGTTAGCACGCATAAGAAAATATTCTTCGCGGGTATTAATAACTATAATCGCAGTCGCGGGTGTAAGCCCGTCTCCCGAGGCATATAATGAGTTGACCAGGCCTTTCAGGATATTTCTGTGAAAGGCATATTTTGTGAGACTGCCCAGCTCACGGTATCCCATCTGGCATATCAAATGCGCGTCAAAATCTACAAAGTTTTTTTCGAGCGCGGCTTCGGCCAGCCTTATGGCTTCCTTGTAATCTTTTCTGTTTGCGGCATCAACCGCAGAATCGACCACTTTGCTTGTCTCTCCGCCATAGGGCTGATAATCCTGCGTCCTGGTATAAGACATTCTAAGCGCGTTGAAGTCCACATTCAGGTCATTATTTTTCAACTGCTTTACCATGGCGTAGTAGTCCGGCTCTTTTGTGTCAGCGCCATAACATGCGGCCGAGAAGATGAAAAGGAAAGAAACAATCAACATAATAATTTTCTTCATCGGTTTTCTCCTTTCTTGTTTTCCGGAAAGCTTATTCCGGGCACGGTACTACCAGCACGACATGCTGCGATGGCTGATGCAGCTCATCTCTTCATCGGCCTCACACCCTTTTTTGAAATACCGGCAGGCGCCGTTGTGATCGCCGCTGCGCTGCAGGACAGACCCGAAGTTGCTGTAGCGAATTGCGTCAGACTGTTCCGGTTTCAGTTCAAAGGACTTCTGCATGTTCCTGCCGGCTTCGTCCAGGTCCCCTCTATTCATGTAGATCTCGCCAAGGCTGTAATATATGTTGTAGTTATCAGGATCGTCCGGGTTTAGTTCCAGCGCCCTCTTCCAGTGGCGGATAGCGTCGTCGTATCCTGCCGGTCCGCGGCTGTAGTCGATTGATCCCTGGCTCGCCTCCTGCCTGGAGTCTTCGTAACGCTTTCCGGTCAGCTCTTTTTTCCCCTCCAGCTCATCGATTTTTTTCTGGGCCAGGGCCCTGTCGGACTCTATGGGCCTGGTCAAAAGATATAGCTTGAGCGATTCCACGGCATCGCTGTCACGGCCCGCCAGGGCAAAGGCAATCCCGAGGTTATAGTATGCGTCGCCCCACCAGGGCGCTTCAAACAGCGCCTCCTTGTATGCGTCTATCGCGTACTTGTAATCAGGGGCAATCCTTGCGGACCTTATCAGGGTGCCCGCCCTGAAGAAATAGCGCACTGCGGCCTCCGGTATTGCAGGCGCCGACTTCATGGCCGACACTAACCCGATAATCTCCCTCTCTTTCCTGAGGGGCTCATCCTCAAACCAGCCGTCCCGTGCAATCTTCACCAGATTACCGCGATCATCCGCAACATTCGTGCTGGACACACCCCGGAAGAGGGTAGCTCTCAGCAGCCTGAAGCCGGACACATATGTATCCAGCTTGTCGAGTTCCTGCCTTTCAGGCGGCCCGGCCACCGCTGCAGACGGGGCCCCGCGGTCCGGATCTGCTGCAAGACACCAAACCGCCGGCAATAATATTGTCAGTACTATCAATGCATACTCAATTCTTTTTATAGTGCTGCTCATGGCTTCCCCTCCCCTGAAACATTCAAGTCGCGCCCTTTTATGCGACAGTCAGCCCTTCGCAGGCGATAATTTATCAGCCAACACACAGTTTAGGTAGTTATCAAAGATTTTAAGAGACTCAACAGTAGAGGCCTTGGGATATTTGTGGGTCAGTTTATACACGATGCGCCTTGGCGGTGGTTCCGACAGATAACCGTAGCTAAAGTTTCCGCGCAAGACGGCATTCTTTGCGATGGATTCCGGGACTATGGCCCACAACCTGTCCTGCCGAAGCAGCTGCAAAGCCAGATTTGCGGTATTTATCTGGACTTTGTTGAGTCTTAAATCCCACTGATGATCATGCCATATCTGATAAGTCACCCCCCATGTAATGTAAAGCTCATCACTCGGATTAAGATCTTTCGGATGCCAGATCCGTGTTGGAGTTTGGGCAAAGGCCGCGGTCCGTAAAACCACCAGAGGCTCGGTGAAACATTGCTGCATATGTATGTTCGGATGGTTTCTCTCCAGCAGGCTGAAGGCCACATCCACCTGGCGCGTTTCTATCAGGTCATAAGCATCTTTGGATACCGATGTAATAATTTTCAGGCGATAAAGTGAATGATGGCTGATCAGTCTTTCGAAGAGGAACGGGAAAATGGAATTAATGAGGCTGTCCAGCATCCCTATATTCAGGGCCAGTGTCGGGCCCTGAGTCAGCATGATGTTCATTTCCCGGGTCAGAGTCAGCCAGCGTTCCGCCATGTCCACAAAAATCTCTCCTGCCGGAGTGAGCTCGACGGTTTTGAGACCTTTGCCTCTCTCGAACAACTGAACGCCGATTTCCTGCTCCAGGACAAATATCCGTTTACTTACAGTTGATTGTGCCAGATTAAGAGCTTCCGAGGCCTTGCTGACATTGCGTGTCCTGACAACTGCCAGGAACGCTTCCATCCCCCGGCTATACAGCATAATGGCCTCTCATTGAGTCATGAAGCGCCGGCAAATAGTTAAAAAGCAGGGATGGGCATCCGCGGCATGGCAAACTATTGAAATCAATGCGAGTTATACTCATCTGAAAATCTAGCATTGAAACGTGATAATCGTCAAGAACGACCTGGGTGTAACTGGAAATAATCAGCCTCCGGGACAAGTTATTTGCAGGCAGACATTGATAGTTACTGATGATAGGTTTATTATGAGTATGACTTACATAGAGACGCAATAGTGAGGCGGCGGCTCATGTTTTTTCAAACCTTGAAAGCTGACGCCTGTAATATCGAAAAAAGTGATATTACTCAGCTAAAAAAGTCGCTTTACTTTTCAATTTTAATGCCTGATAATTACGTAAAGAATGAAGGACAGCTTAACGAAAATTCCGGCTTAAAACAGATCGTTGCAGATATCCAATAGAGATTCGACAGCAACATTATAAATCAGTTATGGGGGGGACAGCATGAAGCTTGGTTTTATTGGTTTTGGAGAGGTAGGTTATGAGATATCTTCAGGTTTCAAAAAGGAGGGACTGACGGGGATTGTAGCTTATGACATTGTGCAGGAAGACCCGAAAGACGGCGCCATTGTAAGAAGCCGCTCCAAGGACGCAGATGTCAAATTGCTGCCAAACTGGCAGGAAGTAGCGAAATATGCGGATGTTATCATTGCCGCCGTGCCGGGAGCGAACGCGTTCGCAGCCGCAGCCGAGACCGTAAAAGCCCTTAACAGCACGAAGATTTATGTGGACGTGTCCACTTCTTCGCCGAACACCAAGAAGAAAATAGACGCAATAGTCCACAAGACAGGGGCCAAATTTGTTGACGGAGCGATGATGGGCCTGCTCATCATGACGCAGCACAAGGTGCCCACCCTGCTTAGCGGCGACGGTAGTGACCAGTTTATGGCTGTGATGGCTCCCTACAATATGAAACTGACCAAGATCAGTGATGTCGCCGGAGACGCCATCGCGATCAAACTTGTCCGCAGCATTTACATGAAGGGCATGTCAGCTCTTTCCTGCGAGATGCTCGAGGCCGCCTCCAAACTCGGGGTCGAAAGACGCGTGCTCGATTCAGTTTCCGACACCCTCAATGCCGGGCCGTTCGAAGAAGTCATGAATTTTCTGGTGACTGCCGGCTCCATCCATGCCAAACGCCAGGCCCACGAGATGCTTGATGTGCGCAGCATGCTCGAAGAGTTAAATATCGAGCCTACCATGACTATCGCGACCGAAAAAAGACTGACCTGGCTGGAATCAAAGAATTTCAGGCAGAGGTTCCAGGGAAAGAGACCGGAGAGCTGGGAACAGCTCACGAAAATATTTCATGAATAGGCTTTTATATGGACAATAGGGGGGGAATATCGTGACTAAATCAGCGCTTAATGAGGCAACAACCGGTACGGGGGAAAAGAAAACCGGGTTCCGCTGGATAATTGCCGGGCTTATTTTTCTGATTTATACGGTTGCCGCGGCAGACCGGGCGAACATCGGAGTGGCCCTGCCGTTTCTAAGAAAAGAATTCATAATGAGCAACACCGAAGCCGGCGCCCTCGCGAGCCTGTTTTTGCTCGGCTACGCGATCTTTCAGATCCCGGCGGGTTTTGCGTACAGCAAGCTGGGTGTGCGCAGGATATTTTCGTTCGCGATGATATTGACTTCAGTCTTTACCGGGCTGATCGGGACCGCCGGTTCGGTATTCATGCTCAAGCTTTACCGCTTTGGGCTGGGACTGGCTGAGGCCCCGCTGCCAGTGGGCATTACCTCAACGATAAATCACTGGTTCCCGCCGAAAGAAAAAGGCACGGCAACAGGCATTTTCCTAGCTGCCGCAAAATTCGGACCGGTCCTTGTTCCGCCTCTATGCGCCCTGATTATTGCGGCGTTTGGCTGGCGGTACATTTTCTTCATATTCGCGGTGCCCGGCATACTGCTCTCTCTGGTATGGTTTTTCGTCGTCAGGAACAATCCGGCTGAAAGCCCTTACTGCTCGTCAGCCGAATGCAAATATATCGATTCCGAACAGGCGGGCCCTTCAGATAAGGTAACTCAAACGAAGCCTTACAATCTGGCATGGCTCGACACATTGATCAGGGCCAGAAAAGTCAGCCTGCTCGAGACAAACAAGAGGGTCTTTGGCTCATGGGACATATGGGGAAGCACGGTGGGCTACTTTTTTATCGTTGCCATAGTCAACGTGCTGCTGGCATGGATTCCGACATATCTGCTCAGCGTAAAGAAATTTTCGATCATGAACATGGGGATTGTCGCATCGGCCCCCTGGGTAGGAGCTATCATCGGCAATGTACTGGGCGGATGGTTTTCTGACAAGATAACCAATAAACGGCGCAAGCCGGTCATGATGGTCACCGCGCTTTCGACTATCTTTATGATGTACGCTTTGGTATACGCGCCCAACGAACCTTATCTGCTTGCCCTGCTCATGTTTGTGACAGGGATCCTGCTCAACCTCGGTTATTCGGCCTTCATGGTATACCCGATGGCATTGACGACCAAGCAGACCTATCCGATCGCCATGTCTGTCGTCAACACAGGCGGGCAGCTCGGCGGGGCCTGCGGCCCGATTATCACTGGAATGATCCTGGACGCGTATAACTGGGATGCGGTCTTCATGTTCCTGGCGGGCTGTTCACTCCTCTGCCTGGTCTTTCTCGCGACGATCACCGAGCCGGTCGATGAAGTCTGCGTTTCCGGAAAACCGGCCGGTAAAACAGCTTAACGACACAGACGGCAAGGCATATTCAAAGCAAATAGCAAACGGGGGCGCGTACTGAGACGCGCCCCCGTTTGTACTTATTTGTTACTGGTTATTACTTACCATTGGCCGGTAACCGGAAGGTCTCCAGGCATGCCAAATTGACCATAGCATCCATCAGTTCCGCAACCGCTCCATGTGCCACTGCCATTTAGATCCAGATACCACATGCCGGTTGAAGGCCGGAAAACCCCGATTTTTATTGTACCCGTGCCAGTCCAGTCTCCTACAACTGGGTAATCTCCGGGCATTCCAAAAGGACCCAGACATGAATCAGGTCCACAACCGCTCCATGTGCCACTGCCATTCAAATCCAGATACCACATGCCGGTTGAAGGCCGGAAAACTCCTATCTTTGCTGTGCCACTGTTGTTCCAGTCTCCTACAACCGGAAGATCTCCAGGCATGCCAAATTGACCATAG
>CAIJNL010000041.1 GCA_903822005.1 uncultured Nitrospiraceae bacterium | reverse complement strand
GTGCCCCCTGCAAGATTCGAACTTGCGGCCCCAGGTTTAGGAAACCTGTGCTCTATCCGACTGAGCTAAGGGGGCTCAAAAAGATGTCAAATATATTACCACAAACGGAGAGATAAGCGGAACGCAACGGCCGCACCGATAAGTCCTATGATCAGTCCTGCCATATCCTGATGCGGACCTTCCTCTATTGTTTATCTTTATTGCAGACCGAGCTGAAGTCGAGATAAATAATGTCCGACTTGTTGTTCTTCTTGCTTGATTCGTCAAGCAGATTCAACGGATCGATTGTGGCCCTGAACGGATGGGGAGCTGCTTTTAACATGTGGTCGGGTTTCTTTTCGTAATAATATACCGGAATTGTTACCGTCTGCCTGCCTCCGGGGGGTATGGCTCCAAGACCAGCGCTGCCTGACCAGCTTTTTTCGTCTGTGTCGGCAACCTGCACCAGCGCCTTATCAGGCATGGCCGGTGACGCAGCGCCGCCGATATTTTTGACAGTAACCTCAAAAGTGACTATCGGACTTTTTGCCTCGCATTTACCCCAGCCCTTCATGGTAAACCGTTCGACCATGAGATCGGGCTTGGCAGGCACTGACGTTATTTTGATGGGGCAACAGGAACAGTTATTTGCCTCGTTGCTCTCTTTTATCTTGTCTCCTGCATCGATTGTAGCGCAGAGAAAGTAATCCCCGTCGGGCGTATCAGCGGGTATGGTGTTTTGGCCTGCCAGCTTGACCTCAGCTTTATGCCCTGCCTTAAGAGAAATCTTTTCATGTCCCCCGAGCAGAAGCGCGCCGTTATAATAATGAGGAGAGTAGACCGCTTGCGGCGCGGGTATCCGGCATGTTGTGTCTTTTCGGAGCGTGATGTCGATAGCTGCATCCTGTATGTCTACCCCGCCGTAATTAAAGGCCCTTACCTTGAAAGAAGACTTCAGTTCACCGCCCGGACGGGCGGATGCCGGACAGCTTCTGATCTTTACAGCAAGGTCCGGTTTTGTCGGGTCACAAACAAATTTGAATTCAACCTTGTCTGTTTCTGTCTCGACCGGATAAACGACCTTGAGCGAGACCCACCCGCTGAATTCCTCCTGGGGCGGCCCGTTCAGTGTCCATTTTGTAGTCACATCTTTTGTTCCGGAGGCGCTGAAATCTATGGTTTCAACCGGAAGCAAAACCCCATCGCTCCGTACAAACCTGTATTGCACCTTGCGCGGTTTGTCCGATTTTATGCTGCCCTTGAAGCTCGTTTCGCTGGCGCAGACAACAGAGGGGATCCCGTTATCGAAGCCCAATGACGCCGTAACCTGGCACCTTGCCGAAACAGCGATTGACATGCAGAAAACAAAGATAATAACAGATATAGTTAGCTTGTTTGGCATTTATGCCTTCCTTCCCCCTCAGACCCTACTGATGATTTTATTACTTTTACCTACATTGTTTCAAGTTTACGAAAGATATCTAAAATGGACGGCAAGTGTATCCGCCTCTTGTCTCGCTGAATAAGCTCACATCGTCTTGTTCACCTTAGCATCAAAAAGACGCATTTTGCATTTCCTGATCATAATCGCAAGGAAGGTCACACCGAGACTTCGAGTCGGCTGCCCTCGCCGACCAATTTTAATTGACATGTACTTAGGCGGAAAGCCGTCAATGATTGCGGTATCGACAGCGCAGCGTCGCCGTTAGGCTGCCTATTCAAAACAGGGAAACAAGCGTTTTCCTCATATTGCGCGTTCACAAAAGATACCAACAATAATTCAGCAAGCCGAGATGCCGCTGTTATTGACGGCACTCAGGTTACCAATTGTATCTCACGCAAAGCGCACAACAAAAAAGGCCGGGCATAGCCCGGCCTTTTTTGTGCAGATTACTTCTGATCGATTCTAGATGTCGTAGTAGAGGAAGAACTCATACGGATGCGGCCTGAGCCTGAGTGCATCCACTTCCTTGGTCCTCTTGTAGCTGATCCAGGTATCAATGGCATCCTGGGTAAATACGTTACCCTTGAGCAGGTACTCGTGGTCTGCCTCGAGATTGTCAAGCGCCTCTTCAAGGCATCCCGGCATGGTCGGTACCGCTGCAAGCTCCTCAGGGCCGAGCTCGTAGATGTCCTTGTCGAGCGGCTCGCCCGGATGTATCTTGTTCTCTATGCCGTCTAGTCCTGCCATCAGCATGGCCGCGAATGCGAGATAGCCGTTGCATGACGGGTCAGGGAACCTGACTTCCGCCCTCTTTGCCTTGGGGTTGGCGGAGTAGGTAGGTATCCTGATCGAGGCCGAACGGTTTCTTGCGGAATATGCGAGATTGACCGGGGCCTCAAAGCCGGGGGTCAGTCTCTTGTAGGAGTTGGTGGTCGGGTTTGTCAGCGCTGCAAGGGATTTCGCATGCTTCAATATGCCGCCGATATAGTAGAGAGCGGTCTCGCTGAGGCCTGCATAGCCATTGCCGGCAAACGTGGGCTTACCGTTTTTCCAGATGCTCTGGTGAACATGCATGCCGGAACCGTTGTCGCCAAAGAGGGGCTTGGGCATGAAGGTTACGGTCTTGTTATGCCTTACGGCCACATTCTTTATGATGTATTTGAACTGCATCAGCTTGTCGGCCATTTTTACGAGTGAATCAAAACGCATGTCGATCTCGGCCTGGCCGGCTGTGGCAACTTCGTGATGCTCTTTTTCAATGTAGATGCCCATATTCTGCATCTCCATTACCATTTCGGTCCTGATGTTTACCTGGCTGTCTGTCGGCGGAACAGGGAAGTAACCCTCCTTGTGTCTCGGCTTGTAGCCAAGGTTCGGTCCTTCTTCGCGCCCTGAATTCCAGATGCCCTCTTTCGAATCTACGAAATAGTAGCCGCTGTGAGCGGTCTGGTCAAACATTACATCGTCGAATATAAAGAATTCGGCCTCAGGGCCGAAATATGCCGTGTCGCCGATCCCGGTTGACTTGAGATAGGCTTCTGCCTTCTGTGCTATGTATCTCGGGTCTCTTGAATAGAATTCTTTTGTGATGGGATCAACTACATTGCAGATGAGACTTATTGTCGGGTACTGCATAAAGGGATCCATGAAGGCCGTTTCCGGATCAGGAATGATGAGCATGTCCGAGGTATGGATTGCCTGCCATCCCCTGATCGAAGAACCGTCAAAACCGAGTCCCTCTGTAAAAACCTCTTCCGTCAATTCCGCTATGGGTGAGGCAAAATGCTGCCAGATCCCCGGGAAATCGAGGAACTTGAAGTTCACCATGACTGCCTTGTTTTCCTGGGCCATTTTGATTACATCTTTTGCTGTCATTACCTTCCTCCTGAATTTTTATTTGATACCGTTGCATGTTAATGAGCCGACGGATAAAATCAGTTGTCCAGCCGCCCTTTCTCTGCTGCCTGCTCCTTATACTGCCGCTTCGCCGCGCTCGCCTGTCCTGATCCTGACAATGTCCTCGACGGGATAGACAAATATCTTTCCGTCGCCGATCTTGCCGGTCTTGGCCGCTTTCTCGATCACAGACACCACCTTTGACGCCAGTGAGTCGGAGGTAATGATCTCGAGCTTGATCTTGGGGATAAAATCAACTACGTACTCGGCACCCCGGTAGAGCTCGGTATGCCCCTTCTGCCTTCCAAACCCCTTGACCTCAGTCACTGTCATCCCCTGTATGCCGATCTCATTCAGGGCATCCTTGACCTCGTCGAGCTTAAAGGGTTTAATTATGGCCTCGATTTTCTTCATTTCTCACCTCCTGATGATGAATTTGCAAATTAAATAAATTCAAGCGTGCATAAAACCCGCTGTCTCTGCCTTAAGTACCACAATCAAAATTACTGTATAAGTATAGCAACAAACATACCACTTGAAGCCATCTTGATAAATAAGGGAATTTATTTATGAAAGAGGCATCACCTGCCTATACTTTAGGCAGGTGATGCCTGCAAAACAGGCAGTAAGGGGAGAAACTGCCTTTGGCCGTGAATAACTCTTAACCTTTTACGGCTTACGAGGAATATCCGCGCTCTCCATGCTGCGATATGTCGAGGCCCTTTCTCTCGTCCTCATCTTCAACCCTAAGGCCGACAGTCCAGCCGATAACCTTGAGGATAATAAACGTAACCACAAAGGAGTAGAGCACTGTCACGCCCACGGCAATAAGCTGGGTTAAAAAGAGCTTGGAGTTCCCGAAAAAGAGCCCGTTGCTGCCGCCCGGATTGATAAGGGTTTGGGCGAAAAGTCCGGTTGCAAGGGTGCCGATGATGCCGCCAACACCATGAACGCCAAAGGCGTCGAGCGAGTCGTCATACCCCAGCTTTGATTTAAGGTTGAGGGCAATATAACATACCGACCCGGCTGCGAGTCCTATGACCAGCGCCGATAACGGGCTTACAAAACCGGATGCCGGAGTTACTGTCGCAAGACCGGCGATCGCGCCCGTAGCAGCGCCGAACATGGTAGGCTTGCCCCTGTGCAGCCACTCGATTACGACCCATATCAGCGTAGCTGCTACTGCAGAAGCATGTGTTGCCACAAAAGCCCATGTACTCAGTACTCCTGAGGACAGTGCGCTGCCCGCATTAAAACCGAACCATCCGAACCAGAGCAGTCCCGCCCCAAGTACGGTCATAGGCAGGTTGTGGGGATAAATAGCTTCATGAAGGAAGCCCTGCCGCCTGCCTAGCACAAGTGCCGCGACCAGGGCCGAGATGCCTGAAGAGATATGGACCACCACGCCCCCTGCAAAATCCAGCGCTCCCATGTCCTTAAGCCATCCGCCGGTGCCCCAGAGCCAATGCGCTATGGGATCATAAACGAACGTCGACCAGAGCAGCATGAAAACTATAAATGCAGAGAATTTCATCCTTTCTGCGACCGCGCCGCTGATAAGGGCCGGGGTTATGACCGCGAACATCGCCTGATATATCATAAACGCGAGGTGCGGAACGGTCGGCGCATAGTCCGCATTTGGCGCGGCCCCAACACCGCTTAGTCCGACCCAGTCCAGGCTGCCTATAAACCCATGCACGTCAGGGCCAAAGGCGAGGCTGTACCCGAACAGTATCCACTGGACGCTTATCAGGGCTATTGCCACAAAGCTCTGCATGAGGGTGCCCAGCACGTTTTTACCGCGCACCATGCCGCCGTAAAAAAGCGCGAGGCCGGGCGTCATCAGCATGACCAGCGCCGCCGAAATGAGTACAAAAGCCGTGTCTCCCGAATCGACTTTAGTAGCCGGCGTATCGGCAAAGGCGCAGACCGGAACTGCTGCGATCAACAGCAAGACAATTAAAAACAGGATCTTAGCTTTCATGAAACCCTCCAAAGGTTTAATTTGTAAAATGCGCAAGGATATAGGTAACATTGTCAAGCGAGAATCATACCAGCTGGAATATCATTGAATTTTAAGGAAACCCTGGACAGGGCAAGTTTGGCCATCCTACATTTATGTAGGAATAAAATGACAATAAAGTCGCTTTTCACTATTCCGCTCAATAGTTTACTTCTAAAACAACAATTATGTATGATCTACATTTATGTAGTCCTTCTAATTTATAACTATTTCTGCTTTGCGATGCAAATCGGGACCTGGCCGGTCAAAATGAACAACCTTCTTCATCCCGGACATTTCCGAATAAATGTCCTTTGCGGACACGAGCAGTTCAACCTCTTTTGAGGCTGGCCTGCTGAAGACCTCTGACGGCGCACCTGTCTGCGCTACCCTGCCGTTTGAATAGACAATCAACTGGTCGGGCATGGTAAAGGCCTCATATACATCATGGGTCACAAGCACTACGGGCAGATTAAAATCTTCCCTCACCTGCATTAGAAACGCGCGCATCTCTATCCTTAACGGATTGTCCAGCGCTGAAAAGGGCTCATCCAGCAGCAGCACCTCGGGCCTCCGTATAAGGGCCCGCGCAAAGGCAACACGCTGTTTCTGACCGCCTGATATCTCTGAAGGCATCTTGTCCTCAATGCCGCTGATTCTGAACTTGCCTGTCAAATCAGCAAGCCTCTCCAGCCTCTCTTCATCAGGCACGCCTTTTGAGCCATAAAGTATGTTCTCCCTGACCGTCATATGCGGAAAGAGCGCGAGGTCCTGAAACACATAACCGAACGACCTTTTGTAAGGCGGTATGTTTATGCCCCGCGCCTGGTCAAAATAGTCGTTTTCTCCCGAGCTGATGATACCGCTGTCAGGTTTCATCAGGCCGGCGATGAGCTGGAGCGTAAGGGACTTGCCGGCGCCGGACTGTCCGAACAGCACAGCCAGTTCATTGCCGATCTCCCATGAAGCATCAAGAGTGAAGCCGTTAAGCCTCTTTTTTATGTCGACTGTCAGTCCCATCAGAACACCTTTCTGCTGTAGCGGTTGGCCATGTAGAGAAACAGACCCGCCATGATTGTAAGCAGGAGGACCATGCCGCCTGCCTTATCCCAGTCTCCGCTGCCTGCCAGCGAATATATGGCGAGCGGCATTGTGTCGGTCTTGCCGGGCAGATTCCCGGCGAGCATGAGCGTTGCCCCGAATTCGCCCAGGGCGCGCGCAAAGGAAAGTACGGCGCCGGCGATAATTCCCTTTTTGGCGAGGGGAAGAATGACCTTTAAGGCCGTCCCGGTTTCCGTATGCCCAAGTGTGAATGAGGCATTGATGAGATTTTTATCTACGGACTCAATGGCCGCACGGCTGGTCTTTATCATAAGCGGCAGCGCCACTACAAACGATGCCAGTACAGCGGCATACCAGGTGAACATAATGCTCCAGCCCGTCAGCTCATATAAATATCTGCCGATGAAACCATTTCTTCCAAAGGCTATGATCAGATAATATCCGGTAACGGTAGGGGGAAGGACAAGAGGCAGGGTGAAAAGGACATCCAGCACTTCTTTTCCTTTAAAATTTTTCCTGGCCAGAAAATACGCAACAGTGACGCCGAAGATAAGAACGAATATCGTCGCCACTGCCGCAACCTGCAACGAAAGCCTCATAGAAAAGATAACTGAGCTGTCCACTTTTACACCTCACTATTTATTGCCGCCTGTTCTGAATCCATACTGTCCGAGAATCCTGCCTCCTTCGGGGGACAGGACCGTAGAAATAAATCCCCTTGCCGCTGATTCCATTTTCGATCCCCTGACAAGCGCAATGGGATAAACGACCGGCTTGTGACTGGCCTCAGAAGCTGTTGCTGCCACCCTGACCTCTTTCGCCCTGACCATGGCGTCAGTCAAATAAACAATGCCTGCATCCACCTCTCCCCGTGCAACATAATCGAGGACCTGGCGCACATTTTCAGCAATGATCAGCCTGTCTTTGATTCTGTCGTCAACCTTATAATACTGCAATACTTCCCCGGCATACCTCCCCGCCGGTGAGGTGTTCGGGTTGCATATCGCTATCCGCTTTATAGTGCCTGAATCGAGATCAGCAAATGCCCTGACCTGCGACTTCGAATTCAGCGGCATGATAAGGACAAGTCTGTTTCTTGCAAACACTACAGACGTGGCAGGCAGGACAAACCCTTTGTGATCCAGGTCCTCCATGTCTTTTGGTGCAGCCGATGCAAAGACATCAACCGGCGCCCCGGCAAAAATCTGGCGTATAAGATCTCCGGAAGCCCCGAAATTGAATATGACCTTCACGCCGGTCTTTGCATAATGCAGCCTGCCTATGTCCTCAAACGCATTTTTTAGACTCATTGCAGCAGATACCGTTATGTCCTGCTCTGCTGCCGGGACAGTTCCAGGCAGCATGCAAACAGACACGACCAATATAATGAACCGGCATATTTTCTTCATCATTTACCTCTTGTCTTTGCTGAAGGCCTCGCCATGTTCACTGACACAAAATATTTTACCTTCAACTGCGTGTCAGTTCAAGAATGATCTGATGCCCATGACCGCCACGGATGCTATCGCGCGAACAACAAAAGCCTCGCGGGAATGCAGGGCGCCAAAAACAAGCCTGGTTGCAACGCATCGGCAGCTTACTAATATATTTTTATTCATATTATCCTCCTTAATTCACACCACTGCAATATTCTTCGCCTAAAACAGAAGTCAGTACTTCCAGCTCCATGTCCTTGTCTTCGTTAAGCTTGCCGCAGGCATCAGCTCTGCACTGTCCGCAGTGGCTCATCTGCTTGAGATACTGACCGCACTCCAGTCTCATGGCGCTTACCGTCTCGGGTGCAGGCTTTTCCATATGGGCAAATTCAGCCTGCGGAATAAGCGGAAGCACATTCATGATATCAGCGCCCTTGCTGCCGGCCAGCCATGCGATGTAGGGAATATCAGCATCGTTGACCCCCGGTATCAATACGGTATTGACCTTGACAGTCAAGCCCGCATCCACCGCATTTGTCAGCCCTCGCCACTGGTTTGCATAAAGCAGTTCTGCTGCCTCAATGCCTGTATAACGCTTTCCCCTGTAGTTGACCCAAGAGCAGACCTTCTCTACCGTCTCGGGGCCTACACCGTTGATGGTAATGGTAAGTCCCCTTACACCTGCCTTTACCAGATCGTCGATCCTGTCCGGCAGACAGAGTCCATTGGTCGAAACACAGAGCACCAGGTCCGGGTACATTCTGTTGATCCTGCTGAAGGTCTCGAATGTCGCGTCATTAGCGAGCGGATCTCCCGGACCGGCAATGCCTATTACCGTCAGGTTCTCGTCCCTTTCAACAAGCGCGGCCACCCTGTAAAGCGCCTCTTCGGGGCTGAGTACAATGCTGCATACACCTGGTCTCGACTCGTTTACGCAATCGCACTTCCTCGTACAGTACCTGCACTGTATATTGCAGGCCGGAGCTACAGGAAGATGTATTCTTCCAAAGCGGCCGTGGGCCTCTTTCGAAAAACATGGGTGGCTCTTCATCTTGTCTTTTTTTCTGCTGTGCCTCGCATGTTCTTTCATCCTGCATCTCCTTTCGTGCTGTTTATCAGTTAACTCTTATGTATTGCAATCCTGATGCCAAGACATTAAATGATTGATATCATGAGATTATATGAACTTCGGACAATTTAGTTACTTATCATTTTTGTTGGAAATACAACATTTTTGAAGTGTTTCACCGACATTTTGGCAGGAATGGAGAATATTACCGAAGACTTTGCATCAGCGCCTGAGAGATTTATTTTTCGGGATGCCTGACCGGCATCCCGCCTGGCAGCTGCTGAAGTGTAAACACTGATCTTATTTCTGATCTCGCGGAATAGCTGCTAAGCCTCCTCAAAGCTGAGGCTCTTTTTCATGCAGACCCTGGAACATGCGGAGCAGCCGATGCAGTCATCCGGATGCGCTGCCGACATCACCTTGCCGCTCTCATCATCGCCGTCATCGGCCCTCGGCACCAGTTCGAGCACTGCCCTTGCGCATACCTTGAAGCAGCGTCCGCACGCGATGCACTTTTCCGGGTCGACTGCCTCTATAAACTTCGGGACCCATACTGCGCCTCCCCTTGTAAGACCTGTTATGGTTGCCATGACTTTTTATCTCCTCCTATATTATGGCCTCGCCGCCGGTTTCTCCTGTACGCAGTCTGAGGGCCGATTCAATCGTGGACACAAATATCCTGCCGTCGCCCCGCTTGCCTGTCTTGTTGACCTTTACTATCTCCTTTACCAGCCTGCTCACGACATCGTCAGGCACCACTACTGTCAGCATCCTCTTGGGCACATAGAGAGCCACCTTTGTAAGGGTATGTTCGAGTGCATAGCTCGATGGTGTTGGATGCAATTTTACCGCAGAGCAGAAACTGTCGGGCATCTCGGTGTCCATCTCGGCACACATGGCCCCCCTCTGCTTGCCTCTTCCCTCCACGCTCTGTATGGTGAGAGACGGATATCCCAGATCTGCAAGGGCCTTTTTTGTGGCAGGCAGCTTGTCGCGCCTGATGATCGCGGTAATTTCTTTCATAGACCCTCCTGACCTGTCCTGATCGTATAGGCATTATCAACCGGACTTACGAATATTTTGCCGTCGCCGATAAATCCGGTCCTCGCCTTGTCCTGAACGATAGTAATAATGCTGTTAACGTCAGCGTCGTCCACGACAGTCATGATCAGGGTTTTGGGCAGTTCGTCGTAGTGTACCGCTCCTATCTGCAGACCCTTCTGCTTGCCCCTCCCAAACACCGCCATCTTGGTCAACGACGGATAGCCCGCGCCCTCGAGCGCCAATACAACTTCCTGTTCTTTTTCCGGCCTTATAAATGCCCGTATCATCTTCATATTTTTACTCCTCCTTTATTTTGATGGCCTGATCCTGAATTTATGTCTTACTGGTTCATCGCCTTCTTCATCCATGGCGGCGGTGTGGCCTTGTAAGTCTCAAGCAGCCTGTCCATAGATTCCTTGATCGAGACCGGCTCCTTTACCTTTACCGGCATTATTCCCTTTCTAACCAGCTTTGCGGCTGCCGGGCCGCCGATCTCGGTAAGATATATGATCTTGCAATCAGCCATCTTGCCTACCTTCGCGTCAATCAGATCATCATGCACCTGTCCTGTACCGCGCGAGGAAACAATATCCAGGTCCATTCCGTCGGCAAACTGCCGCGTCTCGAGAAATCTGTATTCCGATGGTGTCATCTCGTACACCGTGAACATGCCTGCCCTTCCGAAATGCTCGTCCACATTGATGCCGTCTGTTGTCGCAAATCCAATCTTCATAACTGACCTCCTTCTGCCCCTTTCAGTGGGCCTTTAGCAATAAATTCCCTATATCGTTCACCAGATTCAGGGTGCCGCTGTACCCGATGCTTACGCGGGCCGTTGCCCCCAGGATCTTGTGCAGCGGGAACCCGGTTTGATAAAGCGCTGCATTCAGCCTCCCGGCTGCCTCTGTGGCATGCGAATTCGAGATGAGCAGGTCGAACCCGTCGCCAATATCATTCAGATCACCTATCATTACTTTGTCAGCGGGTATCCTGGATAAAGACGGGCCGTTCTGCGGCACCACCGCCTTTACAGTCGCTGTCCCCATCTCATACAGCAGTCCCGCTACCGCAAGCGCGTGGTCCGGCTCAAGAGCAATGCAGGCCTTCTTTCCACCGAAATAGAAATGCGCGTCACGCATACCGTCAGCCGCTATCCGCCTCTGCCTGGCATATGCAGATGCCATCTTCCGTCCGCTCAATCCTGATAAAACCTCCATAAACGTGTCGGTATTTCCGAGCCCGGTGATGCTGTCGAAGACCCGGTATTCTACGCCGCAGCGTTCCTTCAGTCTTTTGGCTCCATCCTCCATGCAGGCGCCTATGACCAGGGTAAACTCCGAATATGCTATATCCATGAGATCATTCACGGTTGTTCCGCCCGCAGCAAGGGCAGACACGCCCTGACGACTCCCGTCCAGTGCCGCAAGATCAGGCACCATTATCGGGCTAAGCCCGAACGACTCGATAATCTCCCTTAACTCTGCAAAGTCAGCAGGTGTCAGATGGGGACCGGCAAGCACATTGACCCTACCGTTGCTTATGCCCGGAACATGACGGTTTCCGGAGGAAAAGGCATCTATTAAAGACTCAACCGCCTTTGCGTATCCTGTTTCGAGGCCTCCGTCGTAGTCAGGCGCATCCACAAACACCGCTCTTAGTCCGTGGTTCTCTTCCAGCTTTCTGACAGCGGCCCTGACATCATCGCCCTTGACCGACGACAGCCCGGTCGAGATTACACCAATGACTGCAGGGTCACACCTTCCAATCAGTCCCTCAACCGCTTTCTCGATATTTTCCTCGCTGTTCATTACAACGTCCTCAACAAAGAGCTTGGTGGTCTCCATGGCAACAGGTTCCCTGAAATGGCCCGTCACAAGCACCTTGCCCAGAAAATTGCAGCCTTGTGTTCCATGCATCAGGGCGACGGCCCGGTGTATTCCCTGAAAGGCAATTGCCGCCCCTATCGCCGGGCTGTGCTTCAGCGGATTTATCAGCACATCAGATTTCAGGTTTACTATTTCAGGGTTACGCTTTATACCGCTTTCTTTTTTTGAACCGCAATTTCTTTCATAGAATTTCAGCCCGTTGCTCAGATCTTCCGCAATATTGACAAGTCCTTCATACCCGGCATAAGGCGTGTGCCTCTCCTGATTGATATCTATAAACGGATAGCCCTCTTTGACCGCGAGATATTTATTGCGGCCGCCGGCTACCAGCATATCAGCATCTCTTTCGCGCAGCAGCTTCAGCAGATTCTTCGGGCTGACGTCCTCTACCAGGGGAGCATTGGGACCGAGTATTTCTTTCATTTTTTCCTCGTCCTCAAAGGAGCTCTTCTTTGTGCCTATGGCCACAACCTCTATCCCGAGGTCCATAAGGGCTGATATGAATGCCCAGCTCTTGACCCCTCCGCTGTAAAGAACCGCCTTCTTTCCGCGAAGATGCGCATATTTCTCCAGGCCTGCGTCGAGGCGTTTTGTTTCTTCTGATATTACTTTTTCCACTTTCTCCTTGATGTCCACACTGTTGTTCCCAAGTCCTGACCCTATCGCACGCAGCGCCTTCTCCATTTCGGTCTTGCCAAAGAAGGATACCTCGACATAAGGAATGCCATATCTCTTTTCCATGTCCTTTGCAATATTTATGAGGGCGCGGCTGCAGACGATGACATTGAGCCTCGCCCGATGCGCATAAGTTATTTCCTCAAAGGTCGAATCACCGGTGATCCTTGAAAGTACACGTATGCCTGCTCTCTCAAGCACCGGTTCAACATGCCACATATCTCCCGCAATGTTGAATTCTCCGATCAGGTTGATGTCTGAGCCTGTAGTAAAGGGAGGCTCTCCCGTACCTATGACATGGTCTAGCAGCACCTCCCCGGCTATCCTGTTGCCGAGGTTTTTTGGTCCCACAAAACCTGGGGCATTCACTGGTATTACCCTGATGCCAAGTTCTGCTGATGCCTTTTTGCAGACCGCGTCGATGTCCTCTCCGATCAGTCCGCTGACGCATGTTGCATGTACAAATACGGCCTTCGGACGGATCTCCTCGTTCACCTTCAGGATGGCATTGTAAAGCTTGCCTTCGGAGCCATAGACTATATCGAGTTCATTCATGTCAGTCGTGAATCCGAACTTGTGAAGCCCTCCCTTTGAAGACAGTGAGCCCCTGCCTTCCCACGAGTTGCCGCAGCATGCTATGGGTCCGTGTACTATATGCGCCGTGTCCGCGATGGGCTGCAGGACTATCATCGCCCCGTCAAAGGCGCATGATTCCCCGCCCCTTGCACGGCACAGCTTCTCGCCCTTCTCCCGTTCGCAGCCGCTCTCCATTAATTTATCCACGTTCACCAGCATGGCATTCTCCTTTTCATCCTGATGCTTCTTCTGTTTCTACCTATCCTGCGCTGCGCTTTACTTCGGCGCCCTCTTTACCTGATGACATCAAAGCTCGTTGTATGCATGGTCTTGCGATCAAGTTCATCAAGTACTGTATTCACGATCCAGTTAAGGATATTCAGACCGCCCTGGTATCCGATTGTCGCGTAGCGGTGCATATGGTGCCTGTCGAGTATCGGAAATCCGTACCTGATAAGCGGTGTCCCTGTGTCTCTCCAGAGATATTTTGCATATGAACTGCCCATCAGCAGGTCAACCGGCTCCGTAAACATCAGGGACCGCAGATGCCACATGTCCGCGTTGATATATACCTTGCCCTCTGCCCCATACGGGCTCGATGCCAGAAGCGCCTCGGCCTCCTGCTGAAATGCCTTATCGTCGGCAGTACATACTACATGCACCGGTTCGCCGCCCATCTCCATGATAAAGCTCATGATGCCCAGCAGAGTGTCCTGATCTCCGACCAGTGCAAACCGTTTGCCATGCACATACGGATGAGAATCGATCATGGCATCCACGAGCCTTCCGCGTTCATCTTCAAGCTCGGCCGGTATCGCCTTGCCGGTAATCCTGCTCAACTCATCCAGAAGCGCGTCGGTATTTTTTACTCCGACCGGGTTTGCGACAAGGGTCTCCTGGTTCCATGTTTTTTTGACATAGTCCATGGTCTTTGCCGTCGAATACTTCTGCAGCGAAACAGTTGCCAACGCATTTATGGAGTCGGCCACATCTGCCAGCGGCGTGCCGCCAGTGTATATCTTTGCCGTCCCGGTATTGGGCGAATCAAACTGGTCACTCACATCAGCAAGCACGGTATGTTCGATGCCCATCAGGTTGAGCATTCTCTTGACCTCGCGTATGTTGCCGACATACCCGTCAAATCCCGGTATTACATTCACCTTGCCGTTGGGTTCCCCTTTTTTGCCGTCGGTCAGGGATTTCAGTATGCCCCTGAGCATATTGTCGTAACCTGTGATATGCGTCCCTACAAAACTCGGTGTATTCGCAAAGGGAGTCAGCAGATCGTCGGGTATTATCTTCTTCTCGCGAGCGCCCTTGAGAAATGAGTTGAGATCGTCGCCTATGACTTCCGCCATACATGTCGTAAATATCGCCATCATCTTCGGCTTATATAGCGACCATGCGTTTTCGAGGCCCTCTGTCATATTGTTCAACCCGCCGAATACGGCCGCGTCTTCCGTCATGGAGGTTGAGACAGCCTGCACCGGTTCCTTGAAGTGACGGTTAAGCTGACTTCTGAAATATGCCGCGCACCCCTGCGCTCCCTGTATGAACGGCAGCGTATTCTCGAAGCCACATGCGCAGAAGAGCGCGCCCAGAGGCTGACAGGCCTTTGCAGGATTGATCTTTATATGCTTCCGGCTAAAGTTCTTCTCCTTATACTCCTCTGTCTTGGTCCAGTCAAGGACCCTCTTGACCTCTTCGTCCGGACAGGCGTCTTCAAACTCCTTCTTTCTCTCGAACAAATCGACATATTCCGGCTCGAGGAACAATTCGCTGTGATCTTTTATTTTCAGTTTTGACATATCGTCCTCCGTTCAATAATTGCTCTGTCTTATTTCCTGCGCCTGATCAGACTCCACGTGGGGCTGTTGACCGCAGCGTCCATGTCCCGCGCGAATACCCCAAATCCGTCGAACCCGTGATAGGGCCCCGAATAATCCCATGAGTGCATCTGCCTGAAAGGCACACCCATCTTGTGATACGTATACTTTTCCTTGATGCCGGCGCCGACAAGATCCGGCCTCACCCTGTGGGTGAACTCTTCCAGCTCGTATTCTGATGCGTCGTCCATTATCAGCGCGCCTTCTTTCATAAGCGGATATGTACGGGTATAATCGTCATCATGCGCGAACTCATAACCGGTGGCCACTATCTCCATACCCAGGTCTTCATAGGCGCCGATAGTATGCCTCGGCCGCAAACCGCCCACAAAGAGCATGACCTTTTTGCCCTCAAGCCTGGGACGGTATTTTGCGATTACCGCATCCATCATCGGCTGGTACCTGGCTATTACGGCCTCGGCCTTTTCCCTGATCGAATTATCGAACTGCTCGGCTATCTTCCTTATGCTCCCGATTATCTTCGTCGGGCCGAAGAAGTTGAACTCGACCCATGGCGTGCCGTAAGTTTCCTCCATGTGCCTGCAAATGTAATTCATGGACCGATAGCAATGGATGAGAATCAGTTTCGCTTTTGGCGCGTTGCCTATTTCATTGACAGTCCCGTCTCCCGTCCATTGTGCGATTACCCTAAGCCCCATCTCTTCAAGGATCTTTCTCGCTACCCAGGCATCGCCGCCTATGTTGTAATCGCCCATCAGCACCACATCGTAGGGCGTGGTCTTCTCCAGTTTCCCCTTGCCTAGCATATGGTCGCGTATTGAATCATTCGCAATATGATGTCCCAGCGACTGGCTTACCCCGCGAAAGCCTTCGCATCTCACCGGCACTATATTGAGATTGAGCTCTTTAGCCTTTTTCTTGGCCACCGATTCTATGTCGTCGCCAATCAGGCCGACCGGGCATTCAGATAGTATGCTGATCCCTTTTGCCAGGGGAAAGAGTCCGTTTATCTCGCTGATCGCGGCGTCCAGTCCTTTATCTCCGCCGTATACGATGTCCTTTTCCTGGAAGTCAGTTGTAAAGGCCATGGTACCGAAGGCATTCACGCCGGTCTCGCCGTTATAATAGTTGCGGCGTGACGCCCAGCTGTATGACCCGCAGCCGACAGGACCGTGACTGATACATATCTGGTCCTTCACGGGTCCGAATACGACGCCTTTCGCGCCGGCGTAAGCGCATCCCCTCACTGTCATGACGCCGGGCCGCGATTTGATGTTCGACTTCTGTATCTTGCATGAGGCGCAGCTGCCGGCCGGATCGTTAGGTGCCAGATGCCTCGCACGGGCCTTGCGTACTTTCTCGGGATAGGCCTCAAGGACCTCATCTATAATTTTTCTGGTATCGTCAATTGCAGTACTCATATGTCCTCCATTCTTCATCGGCCCGGAGGGCCGAAACCACCGATATTTTGAGGCCCTTTATCACCAGCTACGCTGCAGCTTCACTGTCGAGTATTCCGAAATCCATCAGCAGCTTTTCGAGCTCGTCCATGGTTATCGGAGTCGGAATCACAAAGTCCTTGTTGTCCGCGATTTTCTTTGCGAGGGTCCGGTACTCATCTGCCTGCGCGTGCTCCGGGGCATATTCGATAACGGTCTGCCTTCTCAGCTCAGCGCGCTGGACCTCATTGTCCCTGGGCACAAAGTGTATCATCTGGGTATTCAGCATCCTAGCCAGCTCGGAAATAAGCTCAAACTCCTTGTCTGTCTTTCTGCTGTTGCAGATAAGGCCTCCTAAACGGCAGCCTCCGCTTTGCGCATATTTAAGGACGCCTCGCGCAATATTATTTGCCGCATACATGGCCATCATCTCGCCAGAGGTCACTATATATATCTCCTTGGCCTTGCCTTCCCTGATAGGCATCGCAAAACCGCCGCAGACAACGTCGCCGAGTACATCATAGAAGACAAAGTCCGGGTTAGAACTGTAAGCGCCGTTCTCCTCCAGGAAGTTGATGGCAGTGATTACGCCTCTGCCGGCACAGCCGACACCCGGCTCGGGACCGCCTGACTCCGCGCACTGAATACCTTTAAACCCGGTCAGAAGAACTTCATGAAGTTCGAGGTCTTCAACTGTACCGCGCTCCCGCGCAAGGTCCATAACCGTTGCCTGCGCCTTTTTGTTCAGTATCAGCCTTGTAGAGTCTGCCTTGGGATCGCATCCTATAATCAGGCACTTGTATCCCGCTTCAGCCAGCCCTGCCACCGTGTTCTGCGTTGTGGTTGATTTCCCGATGCCGCCTTTTCCGTAAACCGCGATCTGTCTCATATATTCCTCCAGTTGATGCTTTATTGTTTTTATTTTTAAACAGCATCAATCGTGCCAAAGGCCTGAAATGGCGTATTTACGGCGTTTGCGGGTTTTTTGCAATAAGCCTGCAATACCTCAATCTGCGCATTATTGTTAGCTTTATTACACTTTTGTAGTATTTGTGGCAAGACTCTACTGATCTTTGGTCGGGCGATTTCTTTGTATTAATGCGGGGATGATGTTACGGAGATGATTGAAGATTAAAAGATGCTACTCCTTCATCTTTGCCAGGTGTAAGTCACGTCGCGCGCAGTGCCGTCGCTGTAACGGATATGGCGAATTATGCTGTCGCCCTCTTCGCTGATTTTGAAAGTGATCTCCTCTGCCCAGACCTGCATGATGTTAGGCCCCGGCGGAGCCAGCTGCTGCGTAAACTCACGACCTTTAATCTCAAACCGGTTATTGGTCCCGGTCAGTTCCTGGTATCCGGTGCGAAACTGGCTGCCGTCAGGCCATATCACTCCCAATACGATGACCCTGCCCCGCACGTCTATTGTCATTGTATAATTGGGATCTGAATTGTTCGCATATCTTCTGCCGTCAATCTTTATAAGCCAGTCGTCCGGCTTATTGTCTTCACGAACAGTAATGTCTTTGGGACCGGGCTCCTCCTTCGGCGCAGTCGGCTCCATCGCGGCCTTTGCCGCCTTCTCTTTCCTGTATTCAATCTCGTAAAGCAGGTCCCTGGCGCCTGACTCGCCCGGTGCTGCCAGGAGATAAAGCAGCATACTATTTATGGCCTCGGAATACAGACCTGCCCGGTCCTGAGCAACCGCGAGTTTGTAATAAACATCGGCGAGCCAGGGAGCGGCGAGTGACGCTTTTTCATATTCCCGTACTGCATCTTTATAGTCATTGGCATTTTGGGCGTCCCTGGCCGCCGCGGCGCCACGGGCCATATACCTGTCAGCTTCCTGCGGTCTGGCAGGCTTTTGCTCCATGGTCTGCGCATGCCTGATGATCTTCTCCCTGAGCTCATGACCATCGGGATTATTCTGCAGCTGGGAAACGTATTGATTCAGGGTTTCCCGGGGTGATTCCGCCTTAACCGGCGGGTTCGATGCGCAGGCGGATAAAAAGGTCAACAGCACCGCAAGATATAACACTTTCAAGGCTTTTCCCTCCAGAGCGTCTTCATCTCTCAGTGTCGTGGAGTTACAGTTGTAATAAGTATATCAATATTTCTGGACGCGAGAAACAGCTGCCTTTGACGGCAAGGTACTATCCCTCGAAATACCGGAGAGTCGCCTGCTTGCGCCCGGCAACCGTCTCGTATTTCTCATTCGGATGCCCTATCGCGATTACCGCGTAAACTTTTTCCCTCGAAGTCATGCCCAGCCTGCACTGCATATCAGTGCCCTGCGCCATTGCTGCCACAGCGTATCCGATCAGGCAGGTGCCGAGCCCCATGCTGTGCGCCGCGAGCAGGATATTCTGCGTGGCAAGCAGCGCGTCCTCTGAAGGACAGGTTGCCCCCGGTTTTGAGGCAACGATAATGACGGCCGTAGCCCCATGAAAGAGCCTGTCTTTGCCTGACTCCTTCCATTCATCCAGCGATTTCTTTACCAGCGCATAATACTTTTCATAATAGTCGTCGAGTTCACCCTTGCCAACAAGCTTTAGCGCCTTCCTCAGGATTACATTCTCCGCCATCCTGTTCAGTTTTCTGAAAAAGGATGCGACCTCTTCGGCCAGAGTTATCACCGCCTTGCGGGTCGGCAGTATCGTGAAGGTCCAGCACTGGCTGTTAGTGCCGGACGGCGCGGTGGTCCCGATTTTCGCCAGGTCTTCGAGCACCTGCCTGGCTACAGGCTGATCGAGATAATTGCGGCATGATCGACGCGACGTCATTAATCTAACAAGACCGGCCGTATCATATTCCCCAAAAGGCAGCCACCAATGGTCCAGAGAAAAAGTGGCGAACTCGAGGGCTGACGAATCTATGCGCGGAACATTAATCGCCCCGCAGGAGCAGGCTGCAGCGCAATGGCCGCATGATATACACAACTCGCCGGTGACCTCGGCCTTCCCCTTCTCAAGAGAAAGTGTCTCAAAAGGGCAGACCTTGATACAAAGCCCGCAGCCGATACAACGCCCCGAGTTTATCTCAACCATTTTCTGATTATCCATTATTCCTCCTGTTAGTTTCTTTTCAGGGCCTCAAACCCTTGCACAATGCTTTCATGGGCAAGATCACGAAGCCGCTTTCTCGCCTCAACTGTCGAGACACCCACTGACTGGGGAGGTATCGGGTTGCCGTAAAGCACCGCAACATTTATCTTTCTGAGGCCCGCAAGGGTCCAGAAGTGAGGCCCTATCTTTTTGCCCCCATGCCAGGCCACCTTGTCAACAACCTCTCCGGCGTATCTGATGCTGACCGGCCGGACATGCATATTATGCCTTGCAGGTATATTAAAAAATGTACTCTTGAAAGCTTTTACAGACCTGCCGTCGGAGGTCGTGCCTTCAGGAAAAATGACCACCCTGATGCCATAATCGATCTTCCTCTCTATCTCGAGCATAGACCGAAGAGAGGCCCTTTTGGAATTGCGGTTGACGAATACTGTTCCGCCGAGCCTTGCCAGCCATCCGATTAACGGCCAGCCTTTCACCTCATGGTTTGAGAGAAACGCCGTCGGCTTGAGGCTTCCCATTGCAAGAACATCAACATAACTGGCATGGTTGCAGACAGTAAAAAATACGCTTTTCGTCCGGCGGCCCCCCTTTGCGACGCGTATGCCCAGAATGCTGCACATCGCCCGGGACCAGAGCATGGTCATGACAGCCTGCATCTTTGCGCGGCTTCGTCCCGCTGGAAGAAAAAACAGGTTCAGGAGCATGCCCGGAAAGAGGAGCATAAAATTCAGGGTAATCAATAAAAGTGTTCTGTATGTTTTAAGAAGCATCGCAAGATTTCTGAAAACTGACTCCCAGGATCTAAAATTCAGGATCTTCTGAATTTTAGCACAACGGGCTAGGTCTTGTAGTTTTTGTCTTTAATGAGCAGAAAATTGATGAGCTTCTGAAGGCTGTGTTTGGCAGCCGGGCGGAGGTCGCTGAAGTTGACCGCGATCTCTATAACGTCCTTCACTTCGTATTCAGTCGGTATCTGTATCCTGACAACCAGGCCCTGGACATCCAGCACATTCTCCCTGCCGTCGATATCAATATGCACTGACACAGTTTCAGAGCAAGCCGGCAGGATACTGCTGCTGCTGAAAGTTGCCAGCAGGCCGGTAGCGCTGAGATTGGCAAGGTTCCCCGTAGCCGTCTGACCGCGAAAATCTATCCTGACAGTCTCTTCCCTCGAAAAGCGTTTGTAACGCCTTCCGTCAGAGAGCACCTCAATAGGAGCAACATTTTTATGGGCTAATGTGTCCATAGTACCACTTTTATTATCGTCCGAAATTCAGAAAACTTTACCATAAAACAGCTCATTTGTCCAATCATAGACTACTTGAACTGATAACCGCCAAACTGATAGCATACCCGCATGCCAAGGGTCGTTGTCAAAACCTCATCTTATGATTATAAACAACTTAAGCCGAATATCCATTCGCTGCTCGAGGAATTCGTCGGGAGTGCGGTTTCACCTGGAAAAGTCATTGTTATAAAGCCGAATTTTCTGGCGCCTGCCACTCCTGAATCCGCTATTCTTACAAATCCTTTTGTTGTTCGTGCCGTTGTGGAATATGTGCTCGAAAAAGGAGCAAAGCCTGTCATAGCCGACAGCCAGGCAGTCGGCAGTTTCAGCCGCATTCTTAAAACAGGCGGATTTGCGACGGCCCTTGAAGGCCTCGATGTCGAATTCAGGGAGTTCAGGAGGTCTGTGCTCGTTGACATCGGCGAACCCTTCGGCAAGATAGAAATGGCTGCGGACGCGCTGGAGGCTGATGTGCTGATCAACCTGCCAAAACTCAAAACGCATTGCCAGATGCTTTTGACACTCGGGGTCAAGAACCTGTTCGGCTGTATTGTCGGGCTCAGAAAGCCGGAATGGCATCTCAGGGCAGGTGTGGACAGGGACATGTTTGCACGGCTGCTCGTGCAGATTTATGCTGTCGTCAAACCCTCCGTAACCATACTTGACGGAATACTTGCAATGCAGGGGCAGGGACCCGGCAGGTCGGGCAAACCCCGCGAACTGAATGTTCTTATGGCAAGCGACAACGCGCTGGCGCTCGACATGGCAGTATGCCGCATGTTCGGTCTCGGACCCGATGAGCTGCCGACCAACAGGATGGCCTCAAAAATGGGACTGGTTCCCGAATATCATATTGAGGGCCAACTGCCGCAGATAGATGATTTCAGATTGCCGCTTATGATACCGTTAGTCTTCGGCCCGCGCAGGTTCCATAAATTTCTGAGAAAATATGTCACCCAGCGTCCTGTGGTTAAGGCCGCTCTCTGCAGATCTTGCGGCGAGTGCTCAAAATATTGCCCCGCAAAGGCGATAACCCCCGAAAAGAATTGTGTCGTATTTGATTACGACAAATGCATAAGATGTTACTGCTGTATTGAGGTATGCCCTCACGGCGCGCTCGAAACCAAAGATACGCTTGCAGGAAAGGCCTTCAGGAAAATGTTTAAGTCCTGACGGCAGTCTTCAATCAGTGATCTTAGTGACCGGCTTATCCGCTGCTTCAACCGGCACATCCACCCCGCCGCCAAGCACCTTGTACAGAGTCACCAGATTGGTCAGCTGCAACAGGCGGACAGATATCAGCCCCTGCTGCGCGCTGTAAAGGGAGCGATGGGCATCGAGGGCAGTCAGATAACTGTCAATCCCTGCCTTGTAACGTGCTTCTGACAGGCTATAGGCTTTCGCACTTGCATCTGCCAGGGACTGTTGCGCCGCCATCTGGTCCCCTATGGTTCCGTGCTGGGCCAGCGCATCGGCTACTTCTCTGAATGCGACCTGGATGGCCTTCTCGTACTGTGCAAGCATGATAGCGTGATCTGCCTTGGCAATATCCAGGCCGGCTATATTGGCGCCGCCGTCAAAGATCGGAACACTGATCTGCGGCACAAAACTCCAGGCAAGAGACTCGGGATGGAAAAGGTCGGTGAGTCTGATGCTTGCGTATCCCCCGTTTGCGACGAGAGTGATGCGCGGGAAAAAGGCCGCTCTGGCCGCACCGATGTTTGCGTTAGCACCTTTAAGTATATGCTCTGCCTGCAATATGTCCGGGCGGCGCAACAGCGTCTCTGACGGCAACCCTGGAGAAATGTCCTTCAGCAGCGCAATAGTTCCAAGTTCTTTTGGCAGCAGTTCAGCCGGGACAGCTGACCCAACCAGCAGCATCAACGCGTTTTCATCCCTCGCCACCTGCCCGGTGAACCTGGCGATATCCACACGGGCCGCATCCAGACGGGTCTGCGCCTGACGCAGGTCAAGTTCGGAGGAGAACCCGACGTCAAAACGACGCTGAATCAACTCGAAGGTCGCCTCCTGCGTTTTGAGGGTGTCACTCGACAGCTGCAGCAGTTCCCGATCAGCGGCCAGGGAAAGATAAACGCTCGCAACTTCAGCCACAAGGGCGATCTGTGCGCTGCGACGGGCCTCTTCAGTCGCAAGATACTGTTCCAGCGCCTGGTCCTTCAGGCTCTGGATTCGGCCAAAGAGGTCCAGTTCGTATGCACTGAAGCCGAGTCCTACACTATACTGTCGGGTGGTCATTGCGTGCCCGGTCAGCGACAAATCCTTTGGGACCCTCTGGTCTGTGCGGCTTCCGGCTGCGTTGACATGCGGAAACAGATCGGAAACTTTTATCTGAAATTGCCCCTGGGCTTTTTCAATATTTAGCACGGCCATGCGCAGGTCACGGTTGTTCGCAAGCGCAAGTTCGATCACCTTCTGCAGGTTCCTGTCGATAAAAAAATCTCTCCATGCTATATCAGTCGCAGCCAGTCCCTGCTTCGAATCAGCATCGGTCTTATAGGCCGCTCCTTCCGGCCAGGCAGCAGGCGTCGGAGTCGCAGGGCGCGTATAGGTCGGCGCCATTGTGCATCCGGAGAGGCAGGCCATTGTCAGGACTGCTAATATTATTATTCTTAATATTATTTTTTCGGCCATGTCATTTCACCTCCGCCGGAGAGGGCGCCCCCGGCTGCCGGGACGGTGCCGTTTGTTTGCCTTTAAAGTAACGCCGCACCATCACAAAGAACAGTGGGATATAAAAAATAGCCAGGAATGTGGCTGTAAGCATGCCGCCGATAACGCATGTGCCGATCGAATTCTGGGCGCCCGAACCCGCACCTGAACTGATCGCGAGCGGCAGCACGCCGAGAACGAACGCGAGAGATGTCATCAATATCGGCCGCAGACGGATACGGGCCGCTTCCCTGGTCGCCTCGAGCAGACCCATGCCCTGCTCCATCTGCTCCTTGGCGAACTCTACGATCAGGATCGCATTTTTTGAAGCGAGCCCGATTATGGTAAGAAGTCCTACCTGGAAATAGACATCGTCGGAGAGGCCCCTCAATGTGGACGCCAGCAGTGCTCCGATAATGCCGAGAGGTATCACCAGCAGTACGGAAAAAGGGATCGCCCAGCTTTCATATAGAGCGGCCAGGCAGAGGAAGACTACGAGGATCGAGATGGCATATAACGCCGGCGCCTGGCTACCTGTCATCCGCTCCTGATATGAAAGGCCCGTCCATTCATATCCTATGCCGGCAGGCAGTTTTGAGGCCATCTCTTCCATGGCGGCCATGGCCTCGCCGGTACTCTTGCCGGGCGCGGCCTGACCCAGGATCTCCATGGACGGCATCCCGTTAAATCTCTCGAGCCTTGGCGAGCCGTAGCCCCAATGGGCCGATGCAAAGGCCGAGAAGGGGACCATGGTTCCCGCATTGTTACGCACATACCACTTGTTAAGGTCTTCAGGAAGCATGCGGTACGGCGCATCCGCCTGTACATAGACCTTCTTGGTGCGACCGCGATCTATAAAGTCATTGACATACGAGCTGCCCCAGGCGGTCGATAGCGCATCATTGATATCACCCATCGAAAGACCGAGCGCCCCCGCCCGTTTTTCATCTATATCCAGCTGATATTCCGGATTATCATTCTGCCCGTTTGGTCGCACGCCGATCAGGGTTTTGTTTTGTGCTGCCATGCCGAGGAGCTGGTTCCGCGCCTCAGTCAGCTTCTCATGTCCGAGTCCGGCCCGGTCCTGCAGCTGAAAGTCGAAGCCGTTGGCAGTCCCCATTTCAATGACAGCAGGCGGCGCGAAGGCAAATGCCATCGCATCCTTGATCTGCGAAAAAACCATCATGGCCCTTTGGGCAATAGCATCTACGCGCAGATTGCGGCCTTTGCGCAGGTCCCAATCCTTAAGTTTGGCGAAAGCGATGCCTGTGTTCTGGCCGCGGCCTGCAAAGCTGAAGCCTACAGCATAGAATACCGATTCGACCGCGTCCTTTTCATCCTCAAGATAATGCCTCTTGATCTGCTCAAGCACCTTAATAGTACGCTCCTGGGTTGCGCCAGGAGGCAGCTGTACCAGGTTCAGCAGTATGCCCTGGTCTTCGTCAGGAAGATAAGCGGTCGGCAGGCGAAGAAAGAGAAAGACCATCGCGATACCGATGGCAACATAGACGATCAGATAACGCTTGCCGGCAACGATTATCCGGCTGACCATGGATTGATACTTACTGCTGCCGCGGCCATAATACAGGTTGAACTTGCAGAAGAACTTGCTCAACCTTCCGGTCTCGCAGGCCTGGTGCCCTTTTTCAACCGGTTTAAGGAGCGTAGCGCAGAGCGCGGGTGTCAGAACAAGGGCCACGATTACAGACAGTATCATGGCCGATACAATAGTGACTGAAAACTGGCGATAGATTACTCCTGTCGAGCCGCCGAAAAAGGCCATCGGTATAAATACTGCGGAGAGTACCATGGCGATTCCGACGAGAGCTCCTGTGATCTGGTCCATGGACTTGCGGGTCGCCTCAACAGGAGAAAGTCCTTCTTCGCTCATCACACGCTCGACATTTTCGACCACAACTATTGCGTCATCGACCAGCAGTCCTATAGCCAGCACCATGGCAAACATGGTCAGAGTGTTAATCGAATACCCGAACGCGGACAGCACGCCGAAGGTGCCGAGTAGCACGACCGGGATGGCAATAGTCGGTATCAGGGTCGCCCTGAGGTTCTGGAGAAAGAGGAACATCACCAGGAAGACGAGAACAATTGCTTCGGCCAGGGTTATAATCACCTCTTTTATCGATATCCTGACAAATGGGGTAGTGTCGTAGGGATATACAAGCGTCATCCCCTGGGGGAAGAATCTGGAGAGTTCCTCCAGCTTGGCCTTGATCCGGTCGGCTGTATCAAGGGCATTGGCTCCCGACGCCAGTTTCAGGGCCATGCCTGACGCGGGCGCGCCGTTATAGTTTCCAATTGCATCATAGTTTTCACTGCCCAGTTCGACGCGGGCCACATCACGCAGGCGGACTATAGAACCGTCACTGTTTATCCTGAGAGGGATTTCACGGAACTGCTCCGGGGTCTGGAGCAATGTCTTTGCGGTTATGGTCGCGTTAAGCTGTTGACCTTTTGCAATCGGGGTCCCTCCAAGCTGTCCTGCGGAAATCTGTACGTTATTGTTCCTTATGGCCTGTTTCACATCAGCCGGCGTCAGTTTATAACTGTTCAGACGGTTAGGATCAAGCCAGATCCGCATCGCATACTGCGATCCGAATGTCATGACCTCTCCAACACCCTCTACCCGGCTTATGATGTCCTGGACATTTGCAACCATATAGTCGGTCAGATCGTATCGCGACATGCTGCCGTCAGCGGAATAAAACCCTGCTATCAGAAGGAAGTTTCTTGTAGACTTGGTGACCTGTATACCCTGCTGCTGCACAACTTGGGGCAGCAGAGGCGTAGCGAGCTGCAACTTGTTCTGCACCTGCACCTGCGCGATATTCGGATCAGTGCCTGCATCAAAGGTAAGGGTAATGGTGATATACCCGGATGAGTCGCTGGTAGAAGACATATAGGTCAGATGGTCGATGCCGTTCATCTTCTGCTCTATGACCTGGGTGACAGTGTCCTGCACGGTCTTTGCGGACGCGCCGGGGTAGATTGCATTGATGGCGATCTCAGGGGGAGCAATGGCCGGATATTGTGAAACCGGCAAGGTCTTTATGGCCAAAAGTCCTGCCAGCATGATGATGATGGCAATGACCCAGGCAAAGATAGGTCTGTTTATAAAAAACTTTGACATGTGGCTTCTCCTTTACTTTGCGGCGCCCGGGCTTTTGGTCTTTTCTGAATGAGTTGCCGCTGCCGGGGCTGCAGCCGGAGCGGTCCCAAACAGCACGGCCTTTACGGGCATTCCGGGCCGGACCTTCATCAGGCCCTCCATGATGACCCTGTCCCCAGGTTTCAGCCCTTCGCCTACCAGCCATTTGTCGCCAATGGCCCTCTCAGCCTTCAATACGCGCGGCGCAACTTTTTCGGAACTATCCACAACCATGGCAACGGCGTTCCCCTGGGGATCGCGGGTTACTGCCTGCTGCGGGATCAGTATGGCCTTTTCGATCGCGCCCTCCTCAACAATTGCTCGCACATACATGCCGGGCAGCAGGATATTCTGCCTGTTCGGAAAGAGAGAGCGCAGTGTGACAGATCCTGTGCTCTGATCAACGGTCACGTCCGAGAATTTCAAAGTGCCTGCCTGCGGGTAAGGAGCGCTGTTTTCAAGGACAAGTTTGACCCTTGCCTGGTTGGCCCCGTCCTTTTTGAGCTTTCCTGTGGCCATGTCATTTTTCAGGCGCAAGAGATCGGCGCTTGACTGGGTCACGTCTACATACATCGGATCAAGCTGCTGAATAACGGCAAGCGATGACGGCTGACTTGCCGTGACAAGTGCACCATCTGTGACGGAGGATTTGCCTATTCGTCCCGATATGGGCGCTTTTACGCTGGTGTATGCAAGATTGATGCGGGTGGCCTCGACAGCGGCCTTATTGCCGGCAACATCTGCCTCTGCCTGTTTGAGCGCGGCCACCATATCATCATATTCCTGTCTGCTGACTGCATTAATGGCGATCAACTCCTTATATCGCCCTTCCTTAAGCCGGATAGTTGTCAGATTCGCCTCGGCCCTGGAGAGGCCGGCCATGGCGCTGTCAAAGGCGGCCCTGTAGGTGGACGGATCAATCTGGTACAGTACCTGTCCGGCCTGGACATAACCACCTTCAGTGAAGAGACGCTTCTGGATAATGCCGCTCACCTGCGGTCGCACCTCCGCGATCAGATAGGGCGATGTCCTGCCGGGCAGTTCCATAGTAAGCGCGACACGCTCCTGTTTGACTACTATTACCGACACTTCAGGGGTGGGCATTTGCTGACTCGGCGCCTGGCCGCCGCAAGCGGTCAACGTCAATGCCGCTGCAAGGAATGAGACAATGGAAACGAAATGAATTCTCTGCCCGGTTTGCATAAATACACCTCAACGATAAATTTTTACGCTGCTAATTATCCTGCAAGTGACCTTTCACTCTCTTTATCTCTGCCTGTTTTTTTATTTTTAAAGCTTTATCGCATCCCAGCAGGCCCCAACAATCTTGTCAATAACGATGTCGTCCAGCTTGTTGAATCCGACCACATTGTCCCTGGCGATATTGAAAAGGATCCCGAACGCGAGCGAAAAAAATACCGATAACTCGAAATCCTTGATTATCTGCTGCGATCTGCCATCATCATAAAGCCCTTTAAGGATGTCTTCATCATTGTCTATCGCTGTATCCGCAAAGAACTTGTCACGGCGGAATGCGATGCCGTAAGGCGAATAAAAAAATTGTTCCACAAACCTGAACTCAAGGGGATGCTCGATCATATATTTAAGCATCCGTCTTGCCACATGGAAGAACCTCTCCTTAAGGGGCTTCCCCCTGTCATAATCAACCGTTATTATTTTCATGGCCGCGCACTCAATTTCGTTGTGCAGCGTAATAATAAGGGCATCTTTATTCTCAAAATACCTGTAGATTGAACCAATGGCAACATTTGCCTTGGCTGCTATCATGGCAGTAGGCGCCCCATGGAAACCATGCTCCGCGATTAATTCGAGTGCTGCCCTGAGGATCGCTTCCCTTTTATCTCTTTTCTTTTTTTCCATAACTTTTCATAAATGAGTGAACGTTCAGTCACATTTTACGTACTTTTAAAGAATTTGTCAATGCCGGGGCTGAAACCAATATTACCTCCCAGACAGGCAGGGGTATAAAAGCGGGGCTTTTCGATTAGCCATAAAAAAATCCGGCGGCCGGATGCAGGACCCAGACCGCCGGATAATGCTCAGCTTAAAATGCAGATAAATCTATCCTGTCCACTTCTCCTCTGCGCTTGTTGTCTTCAGTTTCTTGCCAGGTTCAGGGGAGATAAGGCATGCCTCGCCTTCCATCGGGGAGATAACGGAATCGCCCCAGATGTCGACAACGCGCTCCTTGATCTGAAGCAGTTCAGCCCATTTTCTGAAGCTGGCCACAAACACGATGACCATCATGACCATAACGATGCATGCCATGGTAGCAAGCAGATAGAGTTGCTTTGGTATGAATACATTTGTAACGGTCAGATAACCGGCATACATGACAATAAAACCAAGGACTATGCCCGGTATTGCGGTTACCCACATATATTTTGCCTTGCCCATGCGGATGAGCATTGTGGTGCAGATAATGAGGGCGCTCGATGCAAGGAGCTGGTTGCTCATGCCGAAGAGCGGCCATATTGTGGCGATATCTCCGGTATAGACCAGATAGCCCCATGACAGAGTAAAGAGACCGCCGGTGATGATTATGCCCGGGACCCACTTCCTCTCATTGAACTTGGGAACAAACTTGCCGAATATTTCCTGAAGCAGGAAACGGCCTACCCTGGTGCCTGCGTCGACTGCAGTCAGTATAAAGACCGCCTCGAACATGATCGCAAAGTGGTACCAGTATTTCATCAGGCCCTTCATGAAGGGAATCGTATCAAAAATGTAGGCCATACCGACTGCGAGGGAAACCGCGCCGCCCGGCCTGCCCTGGATCTTTTCCTGCACTTCGGCCGCCAGCCTGTCGAGTTCGACTGTTGGGATACCGAGATTTGCGAAGGCCGCAGGGGCTGAGTTGATAGCGAAATAGTCAGCAGGGATAAGTACGCATGCTGAAATCAGGGCCATAGTAGCAACGAAGCCCTCTGTGAGCATGGCGCCATAACCTACAAAAAGCACATCACGCTCATTGCCTATCATCTTGGGCGTTGTGCCCGAACCGATAATTGCATGGAAGCCGGATATTGCACCGCAAGCGATTGTAATGAACATAAACGGGAAAACGCTGCCCGGCAATACGGGCCCGCCGCCGCCGATAAACTGGGTGAGGGCCGGCATCTTCAACTCAGGCTGTACAAAGAGGATTCCGACAGCGAGTGTCACAACCGTAGCGATCTTCAGATATGTCGAGAGATAGTCTCTCGGCGCCAGCAGCATCCAGACAGGAAGTACTGAGGCGACAAATGCATAGAGCGGTATTGCGACCGCTATCTCTTTCTTGCTGAGCTTCAGCGCAGCGGCAAGAGGAGAAGCCGGATCAATGGCCCCTCCGAAATATACGGCAGCGGCAAGCAATGCAACACCCATGATACTGGCGCCCTTGATATCGCCCGGGCGGATCTTGTACATCCAGAAGCCCATAAGTACTGCAATCGGGATAGTGGAGCCAACAACAAATATGCCCCAGAAGCTCTCAAAAAGTGCATTGAGACAGGCAATCGAAAGTCCGGCCAGTGTAAGGATAAGGATAAAAAGGAATGCGAAAGAGGCCACTGTTCCGACCGTCTTGCCGATCTCGGCTTCCGCGATCTTTGCGAGGCTCTGTCCCTTGTGACGCATCGAGGCAAAGAGCACAACCATGTCGTGCACCGCGCCTGCAAATACGCAGCCTACGATAATCCAGAGCGCTCCGGGCATAAAACCCCACTGCGCTGCCAGCACCGGCCCGAGGAGCGGACCAGCTGCCGCAATGGCCGCAAAATGATGACCATAGAGCACGAATTTATTGGTTTTTACATAGTCGATCCCGTCCGCACACGTCTCGGCCGGGGTCGGGCGGTCGGCACGCAGGCCAAGCACCTTGTTGGCAATAAAAACACCATACAACCTATAGCCTATGGCAAAAACACATAGGGCTATAAAGACTAGTGTTACAGCATTCATAGCATCCCCCTGTTAAGATTTATTACTTCACTGCTTACTATAATATTACTAGGGAACGGTATGTAACATCAATTATATTCATTGAATGGTCAGATATACGGCGCGAATGACAATTTTTGCTCCCTGAACGGCAAGCCCTTTTTCTGCCCTTAATAAGGGGATTCAGGCTTGGCTGTACATGGGCGCCATGGCCTTTCAACTTATCGCATTTTTTTGATATTTCAAAAGGCTGCGCTGTGAAGAGCAGCCCTGGATTGCACATATCTGAGTTGCTATTTGACGAAATTAGCGCCGCCACCCGGGGGCAGGCATAGTTATAGGTTGAGATACTGTTTGAGCTCTTTGACGTTGTACCGGCTGACCAGAATCTCTGTCCTGTCCCTGTCATTCATTACGAGCTTGTAACTGCCGTTAAACCACGGGATGACCTCTTTCACATGATTGGTGTTTACGAGCGCGCTCCGGTGAACCCGGACAAAGCCATACTGCGAGAGCCTGGCTTCCAGTTCACTAAGCGTAGACTTCGTCCTGTATCCGCCGTCGACAGCCCTTACCACGATCTCCCCCTCTTCTATCCTTGCATACAGGATGGATTGCGGCATTGTAGGTATGATCTTTTCGCCGCAATAGAGCGGAATCTTCCGCGAGACTTCAAGCCCTTCATGCCTCGGATCGCCCGCCCGCGCCGGCTCCTGCCTGGCGTCCGGCGCCGCAGACATCTCTTTCAGATGAAGGAATTTGATCGCCCTTGTGACGGCCTTTTGTATCCTCTCGATAGTAAAAGGTTTGAGTATATAGTCAAAGGCCTCTACATCAAAGGCAGCGAGGGCGTACTTTTCGAATGCCGTGGAAAAGATTATCAGCGGTTTTTCGGGCAGGCGTCCCAACAGATTGGAAAGTTCGATCCCGTTCAGCGACGGCATCTGGACATCGAGGAATACAACCTGCGGCGTGCTTTCCATAATCCCCCGGAGAGCTACAGACCCGCTCGCCGCCTCGCCGACAATCTCTACCTCTCCGGTCTGGCCAAGCAGATACTTCAGCTCTCTGCGGGCCGGCGCTTCATCATCAACGATAAAGACCTTGAGCTTCATGACGCGGGGATTATAAAACTTACGGTAGTGCCAAGTCCACGCCTGCTCTCTACAGACAGTCCGCTGTCCTTTCCATAAAAGGCTATGAGCCTGGCGTTTACATTCTTAAGTCCTATGCCTCCGGAGTCCTGTGTCTTCAGGCCTTCTGTAAACAGCATCCCGACATGCTCTTCATCCATGCCTATACCATTATCTTTCACGGACACAACAATAGTCCCGTTATCGCGGTGCGCCGCTATTATTACCTCGCCTCCGGATTCCTGCGCCAAAATGCCGTGCTTCAGCGCATTTTCGACAAGAGGCTGCAGGATAAGCGGCGGCAGTTTACAGCCCTTGGCCCCATCCTCTATCTCGCACCTGACTTTTACCCTGTCCTCAAACCGCGCTTTTTCAATTCCTATATAAGCGTCGCAGTGCTCCAGTTCTTTTTCGAGCGTTACACATTCCGCGCCCGGATTGATGTTTCGCCTGAAGAAATCTGCCAGCTTTACAAGCAGCTCGGACGCCGCTGAGGGGCTGGTCCTGATATGGCTTATTATGGTATTGATCGCGTTAAAGAGAAAATGCGGATTTATCTGCGCCTGAAGGGCCTTGATCTCGGCATCTTTCAGCAGCTTTTTTGCGTTGTCTATTTCTGCGAGTTCAAGCTGGTTCGAAAAGAGATGCGCCAGCCCGTTTGCAAGCTCAACGTCAAGGGGGCTTATTCGGTTTTCCTTTACACGGTACAGCTTGAGCGTTCCGATTATCCGGTCGTCCCTCTTGAGAGGAACTATGATGGTTGATCCGAGCTTGCAACCGGCATTGCTGCAGCCGACCTCGGCCCTTGTCGACGCAACGCTTATGCCGCCTTCTGCCAGGGCTTTTTTCGTGGCAGCTGTCATCATGGCCATTCCGGGCTTATGGTGGTCCTCGCCCACCCCTTTGTGGGCAAGTATCCTGGACTCATCGGTAATAGCCACCGCGTCAAGGTCCGTCATCCCCAAAATGATCCGAGATGTTTCGGAAGCGGTCTGAATATTAAGCCCCCCCCTCAGAAACGGCAATGTCTTTAGCGCTATCCTGAGGGCCGTCTGCGCCTGAAACGCGCCAACCCTCTCCTGCTCGCGCGAAACAGATGATATGAGTTCGACAAATATGGCCAGACCGATGGAGTTGACAATGATCATCGGCGCCCCGATAAGATTTACAAGGTTAAGGGCGGCCTCAAACGGCCGGGCTACCAGGAGTATGATGCCCATCTGGAGTATTTCTACAGCAACGCCTGTAATAAGCGCCGCAAACGGGTCAAAGGGCTTCCTCTTGAGTATTGAATAGAGGACCCCTCCGACCACGCCTTCCGCGATAGTTGCCACGCAGCAGGCTACGGCCGTGAACCCGCCTATGTCGATAAGATAGCGATGACCGCCTGCGATTACTCCGGCCGCAAATCCGACAAGCGGCCCCCCCAGTATACCGCCCAGGGCAACTCCAATGACCCTCGAGTTGGCGATCGCATTATGGATCGGCACTCCCAGGTAGGTTCCGGCTATGCCGACAAAGCCAAACACAACAGCAAGGCTGAGCTTTTCGTACCGGCTTGCCCTGCCTGTCAGCAGCTTCTTTACGCTTTCGAAGCGCATGCTGAATATGAAAAGAATGGCAAAGATGCCGAGCCGCTCAATAAGGCTGATAAATAGATCAGTCATGATTAATTATCGCATATCACCGGGGCTTGAGGCTACAAGGCGCAAAGCAGAGGCCGCTATACACCAATCTCACCTTTAATCATTTAAACACGGCGGCAATCATTTGCTATTTTTTCGACTACCTTATAAAATCAAGGACATATGGACCTTATTACCTCTCATCTCAGTGCCGACTTCGATTCTCTGGCGTGTGCCATTGCAGCCAGGAAGCTTTATCCCGGCGCCGTCATTGCCTTCCCCGGCTCCCTCGAAAAACGCGTGAGGGATTTCATCGATGTATTCAACCCCGCGGAAATCACCAGGCTCAAAGATGTCCCTCTCGATAAAGTTTCGAGACTTATCATCGTTGATACCAAACATCCCGACAGGATAGGCCCTCTGAAGGAACTCCTTTCAAGGCCTGGGGTTGCGGTCCACATCTACGATCATCATCCCGTAACTCCGGATGATATAAAGGGTGCTGTAATGGTCCTGGACAATGTCGGTGCGGCCTCCAGCATATTCGCGGAAATTATCCAGAAAAAAAAATTTCCGATCACGCCCATGGAGGCGACCCTTCTCTGCCTGGGCATATACGAAGAGACCGGTTCCCTTGTCTTCACCTCCACTACTCCAAAGGACCTTATGGCTGCCGCTTTCCTCCTGAAGCATGGCGCCAACCTGAACATTGTCTCGGACTTCCTGAAGGATGAGATGAGCATGGAATCCGTGGCACTGCTTAACGAACTCATTCAGTCTCTTAAAGAGGTGGTCATAAACGGAGTGCGCATCCGCATCGCAAAAGCCTCCATTGAAAGCTTCAATGATGTATCGCCTCTCGCCCACAGGATCATGGACATGGAAGACCTCGATATGGACGCCCTGATCATGCTGATAGGCATGGCCGACAAGTTGCTGCTGGTTGCCAGGAGCAAGGTGCCTGAGCTGAATGTGGGGCTGCTGCTTTCTGATTTCGGCGGAGGAGGACATTCTACAGCTGCATCAGCAACCATAAAAGACGTGCCTTTCGACATAGCCGAAGAACGCCTTATCGAGTCGCTCAACAGGCATATCAGACCAATGAAACTCGCTTCGGATGTTATGACGACTCCCGTGGTGGTTATAAACGGAGATAGCGCCATAAAAGAAGCAGAGGACATGATGACCCGCTACGGTGTAAATGTGCTTCCCGTGCTCAAGGACAGCGGGTATAAGGGCATTATCACACGCGAGGTTATACGAAAGGCTCTCTTTCACGGATTCGGAAAGAGCCGTTGCATCGACTTTGCCACTACTGACGCTGTCACCGTATTGCCCGGCACATACCTTACCGAGATCGAGAAGACGATGGTAGAGCATAACCAGAGGTTCGTTGCCGTAATGGAGGGAAAGAAGATTGTGGGCGCGATAACACGCACCGACATACTCAGGTCGCTCTATGAGGATGTGCTCAGAAAAAGCAGGATACTGCCTGACCGCGCCATGACCGGCGAAGGTTTCCAGGGGTTCGGCAGGAACGTGACGCCGCTTCTTAAAGAGACCCTGCCTGAAAGCCTTTACGATTTCCTGGTAATGGCCGGCGGCATCGCGGACGATCTCGGATACGGGGCTTATCTTGTAGGCGGCTGCGTGCGCGACATAATAAGGAGAGAACGGAATCTCGACATAGATATCGTAATCGAAGGGGACGGCATCGCTTTTGCTAAAAAGCTCGGAGAGATACTTGGGGCCAAAGTCACTGTCCACCAGTCCTTTGGCACGGCCGTCGTAAAAAAAGATGCCTTCAAACTCGACGTGGCCACGGCGCGTACCGAATATTATGAGTCCCCGGCAGCATTGCCAAAGGTTGAGACCTCTTCGCTCAAGAGAGACCTGAAGCGCAGGGACTTTACCATCAATACTCTTGCCATCGGGATCAACAAAAAAGATTTCGGACTGCTGCTCGATTTCTTCGGGGGCCAGCGCGACCTGAAGGACAAAACTATCAGGGTGCTGCATAACCTCAGTTTTGTGGAGGACCCGACCCGCGCCTTCAGGGCCATCCGCTTCTCTGAACGCTTCGGCTTCAAGCTCACAAAACATACTGAAAACCTTATAAAGCTCGCTGTCAGGATGAATATATTCGACAAGCTGGCAGGCACCCGGCTGTATGACGAGCTCGCACTGATATTCAGTGAAACGGACCCGATCAAGTCTATCAGGCGACTGGGGACTTATGACCTGCTGAAGGTGATCCATCCGAAGCTCGCGTTCTCATCAGAGCTTGAGGCGGTAATGCAGTCGATGCATGACACCATATCCTGGTTCGATCTCCTCTTTCTTGAAGAGAAGCGCGACAAGGGGCTGCTCTACATAATGGCGCTTTTGTCAGGGCTCGGCAGGGATGAGCGCGAAGCCGCCCTGAGCCGCCTTGCGGTCGCGGAGAAGACCCGCAATCTCATACTGAAAGGGCTCCAGACTGCCCAGAAAATTTCACGCGGCCTGCTGCCGGGCAACCCGGTGATGAATTACCATCTGCTCTCGGAATGCGGAATTGAAGACATGCTCTTCAGCATGGCGTCGATGCAGGACAATGAAAAAAAGAAGGCGATATCGCAGTACCTTCTTGAGTCACGGTCAATAAGACCGCTTATCAAGGGTGAGGACCTGAAGGCTCTGGGACTGCCGCCCGGCCCTCTCTATTCAAAAATATTCGCTGACGTGCTGAACGAGAAGCTGATGAAAAAACTGCCTGCAAAAAAAGACGAGATAGAGTTTGTGAAAAAGAACCTTGAGCATTACAGGATTGAAGCCTCAAAGCAGCCCGGCATTGATGACGGTTCATAACGGACACGGAATAAACCTGCTTGCGTAAGTGCCTGCAGGCGCCCGGCATAACGCCGGCCATACTAAAGCGGATTATTGCCATTGACGTCGCAATAATGACCATTCACGCCAATACTGTTGACGACCGGCTTGACTGCGTGCTAAGTTATGGCAATTTGCATGAAAAAGGAGGGGGAGCCTATCAGAATATTACGGCGCAAGACATGACCGATTGGGGAAAATCGTTGTGCAAAAGTGGATGTGGGAGGGACGCTTTTTTGGAGACGAAAATCTTATAAATAAGAGAGGTAATAACAGTTATGCAATGGTTACATAACTACTCAGCTTTTGGCGGCAGCCTTGGACTCACCGCCCTCGTGGTATCAATTCCTATTTTCTATCTTTTCTGGGCACTGGCCGTACAGAGAATGAAGGGGCATATTGCAGGCGTATCGACCTTGCTGCTCACGATTGTGATTGTGGTTGTAGCTTACGATATGCCGATCACGGCAGCGGTGTCCGCCTCGGTACTCGGAATGTTCACCGGCCTGTTCCCGATAGGCTGGATCATTCTCACAGCCGTTTTCCTTTACAACCTGACAGTAGAATCAGGTCAGTTTGAAATCATAAAGAGTTCCATTTCCTCATTGTCGACCGACCGCAGACTGCAGGCCCTTCTGGTTGCTTTCTGTTTTTCGGCTTTCATGGAAGGTGTGTCAGGCCAGGGCGCTCCTGTCGCCGTTGCGGCGGCCATGCTTATAGGCCTTGGATTCCCGGCGCTGCCGGCAGCCGTTATCTGTCTTGTGGCAAATACACCGCCAGTTCCTTTCGGCCCGGTTGGCACTCCGACCATTATGATGGCCACGGTAACCGAACTTAATCCCCTGATCGTATCTCAGGCCATCGGTCTGGATATGACCATACTGGCTATAGTAATTCCCTTCTTTATGCTGGGTGTTGTGGCCGGATGGAGGAATATCATGGGCGTAGCACCTGCGGCGCTTGTGGCAGGTATCAGCTATGCCATCACCAACTGGATTGTAAGCCAGTACATGGGCCCGGAACTGCCTGCCATTCTGTCGTCTTTCGTGTCCATGCTCTGCCTGGGCGTGTTCCTGAAAGTCTGGCATCCCGCCACCATATGGCGCTTCCCTAACGATACTGATGCCGCACAGGACACTGCAGTCCAGTACTCCTTTGGCCAGATTTTCAAGGCCTGGTCTCCGTTCCTTATTCTCATGATCGTCATGGGTGTATGGGGCATGCCGGCTTTCAAGAAATTCGTTGCCAATGACCTTAAATGGTTTATGATGATTCCTTCCTGGCCCGGTCTGGACGGAGTCGTATTCCGCACGGCCCCCATCGTAGCCGCACCCGCCAAGTACGCTGCCAGCTACCGCTGGGATTACTTCGGCGCTCCCGGCACGGCGATGCTCATTTCGGGCTTATTGTCGATGATTGTCCTGAAGCTTAGCCCCGCAACAGGCGTAAGGGTCATGGCCAAGACCTTCAGGCAGCTGATGTATTCTCTCATCACCCTTGCTTCGGTCCTCGGCATCGGCTTCCTGGCCAACTATTCGGGCATGTCTTACACTCTCGGACTGGCCTTTGCGACTTACACAGGAATGTTCTTCCCGGTCGTCTCTCCTATTATCGGCTACCTGGGCGTATTCCTGACCGGATCGGTCACTTCTTCGGCCGCACTATTCGGCAAACTTCAGCAGGTCACCGCCACCCAGCTCGGATTCAATCCGATGCTGACGATCTCGGCAAACCTGTTCGGAGCTGACATAGGCAAGCTGATCTCTCCCCAGTCCATTGCTGTTGCATGCGCCGCTGTCGGCCTTGTCGGGCATGAATCAGATATTTTAAGACTGACCCTCAAATATTCGATATATCTCCTGCTGTTCGTTATGGCCATCATTTTACTGCAGGCCTGGATATTCCCGGATATGCTGCCGAAAATAACGGCGGGTATGCTTACCCAGTTCGCATAACTCCCCCGGGTTAAGCGCGCTGCCCAAATCGGTTAGTGGCGTCAGACTCCCCCGGCTCATCTCAGATAGCCGGGGGAGTTTTTTTCAATATCCGTGCTGAAAAGCAGCGATAAGGATTCTGTTTTGTTCCCGGGGCTTCAACACAATTCTTAAATCAAACGAAATCACTTATACTATACTAATAGTTTGCCAAATGTTTCCGGGGGAGCTTCAGATGACTGAAAACAGCATGCCTGCAGATCTTTATCGACTCATTGCCGAAGCTAAAAAGCTGAAGCCCGTTTCTGCCGAGGCTGCAGAGGCCTTCTCCTCGATAAAGCAATCTCTTGTCAACGAAGTAACTGCTGCCATGTCTGCCCGAGAGGATTTGACTTCACTTACCGGCGGGAATCCTATGGAGATAATGACAACGCGTCATAAGAACTTTGCGTCTTTTATGGCTACTGTCTTGTTACTTAACCAGTTCGAGCTTCTTGTGAAGAATATTTCCTGGGACTATCGCATATACCGGGCGCACGGATTTTCATATGGTTATTTCCCGATTGAAATCGGGGCCTGGATAGCTGCTGTTGAGAGGCAACTTGCCACGGAGCATCAACCCCTGATTCTTGAGGTCTACAGGTGGATATTAACGGCACATGAAAGACTGGTCCTTATAGCAGACATGTCTTCTGACGCTCCAGTGAATGAGTTTACGATTACTGATGGGCAGCAAAGCAGGTTTCTTGATGCCTTGCTTGGCGCCGACCATACGGAAGCCCTTGCAATGGCACGCAAAGTGAAAAATGCAGAAGATTTCGAATTCTTTCTCCTGTGCGTGATACAGCCATCCATGTATGAAATTGGCAGGCTCTGGGAGAAAGGGAAAATATCTGTAGCTCAGGAACATCTCGCCTCTTCGATAGTGAGTCGGGTGATGTCACAGCTATACTCAGCAATTGTCGCTGTAAAACCTACAAAGGGCCGGGCAGTAATAACGGCTGCCCCGAACGAGCTTCATGAACTCGGCGCCTGGATGGTATCCGACCTGCTTGAACTGGATGGTTGGCAGGTAAGGTATCTTGGCGCTAACACCCCTATGGAGGATCTGATGGAACTGCTGGAGGACTTCAGGCCTCAATTGCTCGCGATCTCAGTGATCATGCCGTTTAATCTGGATGAGGTCAAGAAACTCATAACTGCTATCCGGAACAAAGAATCATTGAGGGGGATAAAAATCATGGTGGGAGGCAGGGTTTTCATGACCGTTCCGGATATTTGGTCTGAAATTGGCGCTGATGCGACTGCAGGAAACGCTCGGGAAGCAGTTACTGCGGCACAGCGGCTTTGCTCATGAGAGGATATCATGGAAGATAACGGGATTCTCAGGGATTATGCAGAGGGCCTCATCAGTTCTCTTTCGAGGCAAACTACGATTATCATGTTTATACTTGGAGACGATGGGTCTATTGTCCGGGTGAACAATGCCTTTAAAGAAATGTTCGGCAGACAGTTGCCGGTGGAGGGCCTGAACATCAGAGAGTTGTTGACTCCGGAAAGCGTGAAACTGCTCGACGAAGCCGGAGGCAAGATAATTGACGGCATGAAGCTTATTTTTTCAAATGACAGGCAGTCTTCTCATATGCTTGTATGCAGGGTGGTATACCGCAAAGACAACATGCTTGTCTTCAGCGAGCAGATCATGGCGACTGAAGCGGTTGTAATGAAACATATGACAGTGATGAACAATGAACTGAGCAACCTTACCCGGGAATTACACAGGAAAAACGTTGCCCTTCAACAGGCAATGGAAGAGATCAAAGTCCTCAAGGGTCTGCTGCCGATCTGCTCGTATTGCAAGAAAATACGAGACGATAAAGGATATTGGAACCAACTGGAGGAATACATCACTACACATTCCGAAGCAGTATTCAGTCACGGCATTTGCGATGATTGCATGACAAAGCTCTTCCCGCAATATCAGGATAAAGCAGAATAGAATGACAAAACAATAGAGACATTAATTATTGTATTTATGCAGAACAGGACAGGAGGCATTGACCTATGGAGCAGGACAAGTCCCGGCTTCTGATGTTCCGTCTCAGACAGGAAACAGAACCGCTCCACAAAAAGATACAGGAACTTCCTTTTTTTACCGCCCTCACCTGCGGGACATTGCCTCTTGCCTCATATGTCAATCAGATCAGGGCATTTGCCGCGGCATTCGGCACGCTTGAGCATGAAACTAGGTCTGGCGCGGAACCGTCCGTGCGCGCTGTTCTTGATGCCGGAGAGAGCCGCTTCACTCATCTTCTTCGCGATATTGCCTGTTTTGGTTATAAGATGATTCCGGAAATCATTTCTGTAAAGAGACATGCGGATGCCATGGCGGCCAGAATACGGCTGTTAAGCATTGAAGATCCGGTTTCCCTTTTAGGCTATATCTACGTTCTCCAGGGAACTGTTCTTGGGAACCGCGTTCACCTGCCTGATATAAAACGGACATTCAATGTTGACGCCTCAAACGGCGCAGCGTTTTATGAAGGATATGGCAACAGACTGAGTGATTACTGGAATACTTTTGTGAATCTTATGAACAGTTTTACGGCTGACAGGGCGGTTGCCGGGAGAATACTTGCCGCGGCGCATGAAGCCTTCGGTTTTCTGCAGGATATACATGCCTGCCTTTTCCCATTGCCGGCGGCTGACGGTATGACATTTACATCCACCAGCCTCAATCCTGAAGCAGGCAATCATGCAGTGCCTGCCGATGAAAGGGAAATCGCAGCTGCAATAACTTCGGGAAAATTATGCCGCGAAGAGTTCCCCTATTTTGATGAGCGCTACGGCGAACGCGGAAAACGATTCACGGATAGTGATGCGGCCTGGCTGACAACACTAACAGCACTCATGCCTCCATTCATTATCTCCCAGGTTGTCTGGCTGAGCGGCGTTCTTGCCAGTCGGGGCATGCCGCGCATAACTATGGAGCGCCAGCTTGTCTATCTCCACAAAGAGCTGGGAAAGACAGTTCCTGAAAAGCAGAATGAATATGACAAGCTATTGGGCGCGGTATCATGGCTTGAGAAAGAACGTCTCAGACACATAGGCTCAGAAGTGTTCAACTCGCTATGTCAGGCTTTCATTGCCAAGACTGACAATGAATTAGGCGGGAGAATGAAAAATACGGCCTCCCTCATAGTTTCTGCTGTATGCGATGAAAAGTCCGGGATTGAGATGGCTGTGCCGGGGCTTGAGGCCTGGCTGACAGATGCGGAACGCTTCAATGCTGCATGGTGTTCCGCCGTTCGTGAAACAATTGCCCAGGCTCGTTCTGTTGCGGTTTGAAACTGTTGGATTTAGACGATCTTAAATGCTATCTTAGAATATATTGGAAGATTTACAAGGATCTGACGTTATTCACGTACCAGCTTCTTTCCGGGAAAACTGAATGCGCATGATTGCTATAAAAAGTCTGCGAACTCGCCTTATACTTCTTATTGCATTGGCAGTCATCCCGGCTCTTATATTCATATTTTATACATCCTCCGAACAGCTAAAAAAACGGGACTCTGAAATAGAAAGGGACGCGATCATTACAGCGCGACTGGCAGCACACAGTCTCGAGCAGCTATTCTCAGGGTCGCGCCAGATGCTAACCTCCCTCGCGGAATTGCCCGCGGTACGAGAGTACGATAATGCCGCATGCACTGCGTATGTTTCTTCGCTCAAAAAAAATCTGCCCATGTATGCAAATATTGCCGCGGTAAAGCCGAATGGGGACATTTTCTGCAGCGCAGTTGCTACTGCAAAGGCCGTAAATGTCGCGGACCGGCTTTATTTTAAGAGTGCTGTCAATAAAAGAGGATTTGCCGTTGGCGAATATGTGATAACACGGGTCTATAACAAACCTGCCATAACCGCGGCCCTGCCGGTGCTGGACAATAAAAAGCAATTAAGGGCTATAGTATTTGCCTCCATTGGACTCGATTGGTTAAAGGACGAACTCGGAAAGATAAATTTGCAACGGGAGTATGAGCCTACGCTGACGGTAGTTGATCACAACTCGACAATTCTGTACCGCAGTGGCGACTCGTCAAAATGGATCGGAAAGAGCGCCTCGAATACTGAACTCACAAATAAGATAGGCGCTTTAAAAGAGGGGGTTGTTACGGCATCATCAGCGCTGGACGGCATCGAGCGAATTTATGCATATACTTCCGTACCGGGCCTGGACGACACAATTCTGATCAGGTACGGTATCTCACGGGCAGCGGTTTTTTCGAACATTAACGGGATGCTCATAAGCAATCTGATCGCTCTCCTGGCAATAACCCTGCTGGCTCTGATAGTTGCATGGTATGGCAGTGATTATTTTGTAATGCGCCGCCTGAAGTTGCTCCAGAAGGCCACCGCCGAGCTCGAAAAAGGCAACCTGAAAGCCAGGGTTGATGTGACCGGCAATGATGATGAAATAAGCAGGCTGGGGGCTGATTTTAACAGGATGGCGGAGGCTCTGGAGATCCAGAATCAAAAGCGGAGCATATCAGAAGAAAACTACCGCAAGTTTTTTGAAGAGACAAATGAGATCATTTCTGTCGCCACTCCGGATGGCAGATATCTCGACATGAATCCGGCAGGAATTGAGATTTTTGGATATGGATCGAAAGAGGAGATACTGGCGGTGGACATCGCCAGGGATCTTTATAGTGATCCGGAAGAAAGGGCTGCATATAAGAAGATAATAGAAGAACAGGGGTTTGTTAAGGATTACGAACTGCGACTGAAAAGAAAAGACGGCAGGGTACTGAATATACTGGCATCCGCTGTGGCGATCAGGGACGAGCAGGGCAATATTACAGAATATCACGCTATAAACCGCGATATAACGGAACGCAAGCTGGCCGAGAAAGAAAAAGAAAATCTTGAAGCCCAGCTTCGCCAGGCCCATAAGATGGAGGCCGTCGGCCAGCTTGCAGGCGGCGTCGCTCATGATTTCAACAATATTCTCGCTGTGATTGTCAGTATCGGATATCTTTTGCAGATGCAGTTAAAAGAAAATGATACGGCTATGTCCTATGTTTCAGAAATACTCCACGCGGCTGACCGGGCGGCAGGACTTACGCAAAGTCTTCTGGCCTTCAGCAGAAAGCAGCACAGTAATCCGAAGCCTATTAATCTGAATACAACCATCCAAAAAACGGAAAAGATCCTGGCCAGGACTATCGGTGAAGACATCCATCTTGTCCTGCGCCTGACTGAACAAAACACAACAGTGAATGCGGACGATAACCAGATAGCCCAGATACTTATTAACCTTGCGGCAAATGCCCGGGACGCAATGCCTAAGGGTGGAGAATTGACCATAAGCACTGAACGCATATTCCTGGACGAAGACTTCATGAAAATGCACAGCTATGGAAGAAGTGGCGATTATATATTAATGACATTTACCGACAGTGGCGCGGGCATGGACGCAGCTACTCTCCAGAGGGCCTTCGAGCCTTTTTTCACGACAAAAGAAGTGGGAAAAGGCACAGGCCTCGGCCTTTCAATGGTTTACGGCATAGTAAAGCAGCACGAAGGATATATCGACGCAAACAGCAAGGCAGGCAAGGGAACTGCTTTTAAGATTTATCTGCCGGCACTTGAAATACAAGTGGAAGAAAAGGAAGACGATGGCCACTTTAAACCTGACGGCGCTACAGAGACAATACTGCTGGTTGAGGATGACCGCAATTTAAGGCGGGCGCTGACCCAGATGCTGCAACGATTCGGGCATACTGTAATAGAAGCATATGATGGAGACGACGCCGTCACTAAATTTCGCCGGCATAAAGATGACATTCATCTGGTGCTGATGGATGTTATCATGCCGCGCAAGAGCGGAGGAGATGCCTATCTGGAACTCAGGGCCATAAAGCCGGACCTGGAAATCATACTGATGAGCGGCTATGCGGGAGACTTCCTGTCCGACAAACTAAGAGTGGAAGAAGAGGTCCATTTTATCCCTAAGCCGGTTTCGCCAAAAGAGCTTTTTGAGAAGATCAGAACTGTCTTGCGGGGCGGGACAGGATTATAAACAGCCGAATTTAATCAGACACATGCGGGACCGACTGCCTCGGACCCGAAAAACGGCCTGCAGTATCTGCCGGAGCAGTGCCTTCCTTGAAGTATTCCATTAGAGTAGCCGAGTCGGCCGAAAGCGGATCAGCAAGAAGCCCCGTGGCCTTATCTATGCGCGCCCTTACAAGCCCGCCGGGCACACTGAATCCTGTTGCGGCATGGCCGCTCAGGGTATTGCTCATGAAGTTCCTCCAAATCGGCGCGGCCGCCCTTCCGCCAACTTCGCCGCTGCCGAGCGACCGGCGCATGTCGTCGAATCCGACCCAGACCGCAGCAGCCAGATCAGGGGTATACCCGACAAACCAGGCATCTTTATAATCGTTGCTTGTGCCTGTCTTGCCGGCAGCGGGTCTTCCGATATTTGCCCTCTGTCCGGTGCCGTATCTTATGACATCCTCCATCATGGATGTTATGAGGAAGGCGCTGGTCGCGGACAGGACAGTGGTGGCCTCGGGCTGACTGCTCTCGAGTATCTCACCGCGTCCGTCTGTAATAAACTTTATCGCAGTGGTCTTCATTTTTATGCCGCCGTTTGCAAAGACTGCAAAGGCCGAAGACATATCAAGTGGCGTCGCACCTGTAGACCCGAGCGCTATGCTGAGATTTTGCTCCATATTGCCCTGGATGCCGAGGTTTCTTGCAAGCTCTATCACTCTCGACACGCCTATGGCATCAACCAGTTTGACGGTCACAACATTTCTGGAATATGCAAGCGCTTCCCTCAGACGCGTCGGGCCAAGGAATTTCCTGTCATAATTCTCCGGCTTCCATTCTTCACCCGGTGCGCCCTTTGAATAAGCTACCGGTTCGTCGATAACTATGGAGGCCGGGGTAAAGCCACGCTCCATTGCGGTCGCGTATATGATTGGCTTGAAGGCAGACCCAGGCTGCCGCTGTGCCATAATGGCCCTGTTATAATCGCTCTTTGTATAGCTGAATCCGCCTACCAGCGCGCGTAAAAAACCGGTGGCCGGTTCAACAGCAGCCACAGCGCCCTCGATCTCGGGCTCTTGCTCAAGACTGAAGGTTATGTTCTTGCGTGCGATGTTCTTGAATTTGACCGAAATCACATCACCCTTTTTAAGTATGTCGGTAAGACTGAAATGCTTGAGTGTCCTCGGTTTGCCGTTCGGCTTGTCCAGGACCGTTGCCGCCCACATTGAATCAGCCAGTGCGAGTTTCCCGCTTATGCCGCGGCTTCTGATAATCGCCTCCTTGGGGCTGACCGACATGACAACGCCCCTCGAGATATCTCCCGGAGTGGCTGAAAATGATATCCTGTCGCTGTCGACCTCTTGTACTTTCTCCCTGTTGGCAATAGGTCCGCGCCATCCTCTTCTTTTGTCAACATCGCGCAGACCCTCCTGCAGGGCCTTCTGCGCCTGCACCTGCGCGTTCCTGTTAAGTGTCGTATGGACCCTCAGATCTCCCTTGTATACCTTGTCCTCTCCATACTTCGCAAGCAGATACTGCCTTATGTAATCTATAAAGTAGTTAAATGTCTCTGTGGCGGCCCTCGTCTGGGACAAGAGCAGAGGCTGCCTTTTCACGGCCTCGGCCTGGGCCGGTTTGAGATATCCCTCTTCAACCATTCGGTTGAGCACCAGGGCCTGGCGCTCTTTTGCCTTGACCAGATCGTTGAACGGGGAATAGGAATTTGGCGCCTTTACCAGACCCGCAAGCATTGCGGCTTCAGCAAGATTGATCTGCGTAACGGATTTGCCGAAGTAGGTCCTGGATGCCATCTCGATCCCGTATGCGCCATGCCCGAAAAAGGCCCTGTTAAGATAGAGTTCGAGTATCTCTTTTTTGGAGAGTTCCTTTTCCATGGTAAGCGCGAGCTGGGCCTCTTTTACCTTGCGGATAATGGTCTTTTCAGAGGAGAGAAAGACTATCTTGGCGAGTTGCTGCGTGATAGTGCTGCCGCCCTCCTTCAGGCTCATGTACATCACGTCCTTGAACAATGCACGTGCGATGCCGATGTAGTCGATACCGCTATGCTGCCAGAACCGTGAGTCCTCAACCGCTATTACCGCGTTCTTCAGACCGTCAGGCATCTTTGAGAGCGGTACAAATATCCCCTTCTGGAGCTTGATTTCTCCAATCAGGATGTCGTCATCAGCATAGATCTTTGTTCCGGAAGCATAGTCCTGCTTCTTGAGCTCCTCTACCGACGGTATGCCCATGGCCAGTGCTATGAAAGCACCAACGATCGAGCCGATTAAGACAATTGATACGGCAATTATGATTTTCAGACGCATCTGATATTATAAGCCTGTTAAATTCAATTTTACAATGCCTGCGGGAAACGGTATCCTTGACAGCAGTATTGTTTCGCCATGCGGCCTCAGGAATCAATTAAATAGTGACAAGCCGCTCAAAATATGCTATAAAGTAAGCAATTACCACACAGGCTCTTTTTTCTGATTACTCGCTTTACAGGAGGTTCTTATGCCGTTAATCCTTTCCGCAATCCTTTCTTTCATCCTTATCCTGCCCGCGGCCGGTCTTGCCATGGCTGATGACACGGCATCAGTAGAATTTTTCTCTCCAAAAGGCAGTGTGAAGGCAGTGAGGCAGGTCAGCGCCCGCTTTTCCGAACCCATGGTGCCCTTCGGAGACCCCCGCCTGTCCGATCCTTTCGAGATATCCTGCGCACAAAAAGGAAAAGGCAGATGGGCCGACGGCAGAAACTGGATATATGATTTCGACAATGATCTGCCGGCCGGCATCAAGTGCGAATTCCGGACTGCCGGCCGCCTCAAAACACTCGCGGGTAAAAATGTAAAAGAACAGTCCTTCTCATTTTCTACCGGCGGCCCGGCCATAAGACTCACCCAGCCCCGTGAAGGTAATACTGTCATAGACGAGGAACAGATCTTTGTCCTTGTCCTGGATGCAGAAACTGCCGGGAATACCCTGCTCGAAAACGTCTATTTCTCTGTCTCGGGTATTAATGAAAAGATAGGCATACGCATCATAACAGGAGAGCAGAGGCAAAAGGTGCTAGAGGCGGTCAATTTCCGCTCGATGGCCGCGTCAATAAGCAAACAGATTGTTATCCTGAGATCAGAGAAAGTAAAACAGGACGATATGCCTCCGGTGGTGGTCATACAGGCAAAACAGCGCTTCCCGAGCCAGTCTGATGTCAGGCTGGTATGGGGCAAAGGCGTGACCGCACTGTCAGGCGTATCGAATGAAAAAGACCAGGTGCTGTCTTTCAAGACGCGCAAACCATTTACGGCCGTCTTCTCCTGCCAGAGAGAGCGAAAGGACGCGGCCTGCATACCGATACTGCCTGTGCGCCTGACATTTTCTGCGGCCGTACCCTGGGCGACAGCGCAGGAAATAAGGTTGAAGGGTCCGGGCGGCAAAATTTACAAGGCAAGGCCTGATGCCTCCAAGGGCTCTGCATCCGATGATTCTGACGAAAGCGAATATTATAACCCGCCCTCTGATGAACAGCCGAAAGAGGCACCGGAGTTCGTATCGGCCGTCTTCTTCAGGGCCCCCCTGCCCGAAAATTCTTCGTTTGTGCTCGAACTGCCAAAGCAGCTGAAAGATGACGCGGGCAGGACACTGGTAAATGCCGACAAGTTCCCGCTTACTGTCAAGACCGCGGAATACCCGCCCCTGGCAAAATTTTCTTCGCGTTTCGGAATAGTGGAGTTCAAAGGAGATGCCATACTTCCCGTGACACTTCGAAACCTTGAACCGGTAGTCAAGACAAGAACAGTCAAGGTAGAGGAAGACAAAACAGAGTCTGGCGCGGCCTCAAAACCGGGCGCCAAAGCCGATGTCAAGTCACAGGATAAGGCGAAAAAGAAGTCAGGAGAAACAGTTGACGGGCTGAAGGGCAGGATGCGCAGGCTAGGCATGAACAAGGAAGAAAAGATCATTGCCTGGCTGAATTCTGTTGCGGCAGTCGGCAGGACCCGTTCTCTGCTCCGGGGAGCTGACGGGGTGAATGAGTTCGGCCTACCCAAACCCGAGGGCGCGAGGGCATTTGAGGTTGTGGGCATTGCGTTCAAAGAGCCGGGATTATACATAGTCGAGTTGGAGAGCCAGATACTCGGCTCGGCCCTGCTTGATGATAAACAAGGCACCCTGCAGAAAAGGCCCATATTTGTACCGACAATAGCGCTCGTAACAAACCTGGCCGTTCACTTCAAGCGGGGCAGGGAATCTTCACTCGTTTGGGTAACCGCCCTTGACAGCGCAAAGCCGGTGCAGGATGCGGCTGTCTCGATTACCGATTGCGCGGGGAAGCCCATATGGAGCGGCAAGACCGACGCCCGCGGTATCGCCAGGATACAAAAGGCCCTGCCGGAGCGCAGCGAGACGGCTTCATGCAGCCGCGAACCTGACCAGGACAATAGTGACTGGCCCCAGCTCAAGGCCCTGCAGGGCATGAGAGGCGGACTCTTTGCATTTGCAAAAAAAGACAATGACATGTCTTTCGTGCATTCAAGCTGGGACGATGGCATTGAGCAATGGAGGTTTAACCTGCCTTCTGCCTCCTATCGCGGACCCGTGATAGCCCATACTGTTTTCGACAGGACCCTTTTGAGGGCGGGCGAGACGGTCAGCATGAAACATATCATGAGAAGGCAGACCATGTCGGGCTTTGATATTCCTTCTGTCCAGGGACTTCCTGAAAGAGCTGTTATCGAACACCTGGGCAGCGACAAGAAGTTCGAGTTTGACCTCAAATGGGACGCCTCAGGCATAGCCGAGACAACATGGAAAATACCGGCCGACGCAAACCTCGGCGAGTATCAGATATCTCTTGCAAAGAAGACCAAAAAACAGGTCAAGGGCAAGCAGGCAAGAACTTACGATTCCGAAACGAGCTGGACTTCAGGCCGCTTCAGGGTCGAGGAGTTCCGGGTGCCTCTTATGAAGGGGACCATCCAGCCGCCAAAAGAGCCCGCGGTCGGAGCAGCTGAAATCGAGGCCGATCTGATGGTCGCCTATCTGTCGGGCGGCGGCGCCGGAAATGCTGATGTCAAACTTCGCAGTTCGCTTCAGCCAAAACAGGTCCGCTTCGATGATTATGAAGACTTTTCGTTCGCCAATGGTGTTGTAAAAGAAGGCCTTGTGCGTTCCGGCTCGTATGCGGAAGACAATGAAGAAGAAGGCGCAAAGAAGCCGAAGATCGAGACAAAATCTCTCAAGCTGGATGCCTCTGGAGCATTGAGAACAAAACTGGGACCCTTCGGGAAATCAGACACCCCCCAGGAGGTTCTGACCGAACTCGAATTCAGAGACCCTAATGGGGAGATACAGACAGTATCAAAGAGAATCCCGTTATGGAATTCCGGCGTTATAGTGGGCATAAAGCCCGACTCATGGGCGGCTTCAAAGGAGTCTTTCAAGTTTCATCTTCTTGCCCTGGACCTTAAAGGCACTCCACAGCGCGGCGTGGCCATAAAGGCCGACCTGCTCGAGAGGAAAAATTACACTCACAGAAAGCGGCTCATCGGCGGCTTCTATTCATACGAACATACCATCGAAACAAAGAAGATCGGCAGGGCCTGCGAAGGCGTCACGGATGACAAAGGACTTCTCATATGTGACGTGAAGTCTCCTGTGTCCGGCAACGTTATCGTCCAGGCAGTTGCAACTGATGCGAAGGGCAATCAGGCCTCTGCCAACCGCGATGTCTGGGTCTACGGCAAGGGCGACTGGTGGTTCGATGTGTCAGACAACGACAGGATCGACCTATTGCCCGAAAAGAAGCGCTACGAACCGGGAGAGACCGCCAAGTTCCAGGTGCGCATGCCTTTCCGGGAAGCTACCGTGCTCGTTACCGTTGAGCGTGAAGGCATAATCGATGCCTTCATAAAAAAGCTTTCGGGCAAGAATACCGTGATCGAAGTGCCGCTTAAGGGCGGCTATTCGCCGAATGTCTTCGTATCTGCGCTCTGCGTCCGCGGTAGGGCAGACGGCGTCAAGCCTACTGCGCTCATAGATCTCGGGAAGCCGGCCTATAAACTGGGCATAGCCGAGATCCGGGTGGGCTGGAAGGCCCATGAGCTGAAGGTAGATGTGGCCGCGTCCAGTGATGTATACAAAGTGCGTGACAAGGTGCCTGTAAAAATAAAAGTGCGGACAGCTGACGGAAAGCTTCCGCCTGCCGGAGGCGAGATTGCGCTTGCCGCTGTTGATGAAGGACTGCTTGAGCTGATGCCCAACAGCAGCTGGAAGCTTCTGGAGGCGATGATGTCGAGACGCGGTTACGAAATATCCACCTCGACAGCACAAATGCAGGTTGTAGGCAAGAGACATTACGGGCTTAAAGCCATCGTCCAGGGCGGAGGAGGAGGCAAGCAGCCGACCAGGGAGATGTTCGATACCCTGCTGATCTGGAAGGGACGGGTAAAGCTGGATGACAACGGGGAGGCGGCAGTGGAAATACCCCTGAATGATTCGCTCACCTCTTTCAGGATAGTCGCTGTTGCCAATGCCGCGGCAGGACTGTTCGGCACCGGCCAGACTTCGATAAGGACCACCCAGGACATAATGCTTCTTTCCGGCATCCCCCCTATGGTCAGGGAGGGCGATACGTTCAGTGCAGGCGTGACTGTCAGGAACGCATCAAAGAGGTCTTTGAATATAATAGTGTCCGCTTCGTCTTCGGCCATTAAAGACCTGCAGCCTCTGGCAGTTTCTTTGCAGCCGGGCGAGGCAAAAGAGCTTGCCTGGAATGTCAGCGTGCCGGTCGGCATAGACTCTATTTCATGGGAGATCTCGGCAAAAGAAACAGCTGGCGACGCTTCTGACAGGTTAAAGATAAAGCAGAAGGTGAGTGTTGCTGTCCCGGTATCCACATATCAGGCAACGATTGCACAGGTAAAAGAGAAGCTGACAATAGATGTAGAAAAACCTAAAGACGCGATTGCCGGCAGGGGAGGTATCAACGTGACCCTTCGCCCGAAGCTTGCTGAAGGGCTTACCGGGATATCAGATTACATGAAATTGTATCCCTATACCTGCCTTGAGCAGAAAGTATCGGTAGCTATTGCGCTCAGGAGCAAGGCCCTGTGGAAGAATGTTATAGCGGAAATGCCTTCTTATCTCGATTCCGACGGCCTGCTCAAATATTTCCCGCTCATGCCGCAGGGCAGCGACGCGCTCACCGCGTATGTGCTCTCGATATCGGCCGAAGCAGGATTGGAAATACCACAACAGATTAAGGCTAGCCTTATCAGCGGACTGACAGGCTTCGTTAACGGCAGGGTAAACAGGTATTCCTCGATGCCGACAGCTGATCTTTCCATAAGAAAGATGGCAGCCCTCGAAGCCCTCACACGTTACACGCAGATAAAACCCGAAATACTCGGGTCCATTTCGATTGATCCGAATCTCTGGCCAACTTCAGCCGTCATTGACTGGATGAATGTACTGCTGCGCTCAAAACAGCTCCCCGACAGGGAGAAGAGGCTCCAGTCAGCCGAGCAGATACTGCGCTCGAGGCTCAATTTCCAGGGAACGTCCATGACCTTTTCTACGGAAAAGACGGACTATCTCTGGTGGCTGATGGTCTCGATCGATACCAACGCGGTGAAGAGCATTCTTACCCTGCTCGACATCGATAAATGGAAGGATGACATGCCGCGTCTTGTGACCGGAGCAGTGGCCCGCCAACAAAAAGGCAGGTGGAGCACGACGACAGCGAACGCATGGGGCGTGCTCGCGCTCGAAAAGTTCTCGAAAAAATATGAATCGGTTGCAGTGACCGGAAAGACATCTGCTGCCATCGCAAACCAGGAGAAGTCCATAAACTGGGCAGGCTCACCCAAGGGGGGCGCGGTCATGCTCAATTGGCCGAAAGGCAGGGAAAGTCTCGTTGTTTCGCATCAGGGCACAGGAAATCCCTGGGCCACTGTGAGGAGCATGGCGGCGATACCGCTTAAAGAATCCGTATCGAGCGGATATAAGATCAGGAAAACCCTTACACCGGTTTCTCAAAAGGAATCCGGAAGATGGAGCCGGGGTGATGTGGTGAGGGTAAAGCTCGAACTCGAATCGCAGGCAGATATGACATGGGTGGTAGTTAACGATCCGGTCCCCGCTGGATCGAGCATCCTGGGAACAGGCCTCGGCCGCGACTCGGAACTGCTTACCCGGGATGAGAAGAAGACAGGCTGGGTCTGGCCTGCATTCGAGGAGCGCTCCTTCGAGTCATTCAGGGCCTATTACGAATATGTTCCAAAAGGCAAATGGACGGTGGAATACACCATGCGGCTGAACAACGACGGAGCATTCGGTCTGCCCGAGACGCGGGTAGAGGCAATGTACGCTCCCGAGATGTTCGGCATGTCGCCGAATAAAAAGATGCAGGTAGAAAAGTAGCACTCAGGCAAAAACATTCATGCTGTCAGGCGCAGCCGAGATACGGATGCGCTTGACAGCTATGGTGTTCATTCTACTGGAACCGTTACCTTGACGGACGTCCCGCCGCCGCGGAACCCCCTGATACTGAACACTCCGCCCAGGCTGTGCACCCTCTCCCTCATGCCGAGCAGCCCGAAGGATTGCGGCTTCCTGATCTGATCCGTTTTTATCCCTTTACCGTTGTCAGTGATCCTCATGATGATATTGCCGCCCTCTTTCCTGAGCATTACCTTGACCTTTGTGGCATTGGCATGGCGGGCCACATTGGTAAGGGCCTCCTGCAAAACCCTGAAAAGCACAGTGCTAACCTGCTTATTCGCTGAAACAACATAAAGATGAAGGTCGCACTCAATGCCGGTCCTCTTCCGGAACTCCTCAGTCTGCCATTCGATAGCTGCAGCGATGCCGAGATGATCAAGCAATGTCGGTCTGAGCTCCGTGCATATTCTTTTGACGGACTGGATGACGCTGTCAATCAGTTTCACCATAGCTCCGGATTTGTCCGTCAGTTCAGTCTGTCCTTCAGGCAGCCTCTTCGCAAGCCATACGGTATCCATCTTCAGCGCAGTCAGTACCTGTCCAAGTTCGTCATGCACTTCACGCGCTATTTTTGTCCGTTCCTCCTCGGTTATTGCCTGCAGATGGGCGGAAAGCCTGCGGAGCTGGGCATGCGAACTTCGCAACTCTTTCTCAGACCTGATCCGATCAGTAATATCCCTTGATATTCCGAGGATGCTTATGACCCTGCCGTCGAGGTCCTGTCCCGGGCTGAGCACTGCATCCCACCAGACCTCATTCCCCTGCCGGTCAAGCGACTTGTAGCGGACAGAAACGTTCTCGCCCTGGGCGGCCCTGCTGATTGACATGAGCACTACGTCGGCCCTCCCATCGATCTGCGCCGCAAAATGCCTGCCCGCAAACTCGCCGCCGTCCGCCCCCCCAAGAAAAGCGACCATCTTCGTATTCATACTCAGGTATACGCCGTCCAGAGTCAACTGGTATATGCAGTCCGCAGAGCTTTCTATAAGAGACCTGTAGTGCTCTTCCGACAATTTAAGCGCTTCTTCGGTCGCAAACCTGCAGATCGCCTCGCCTATCAGGGGGGACATGGCCTCTATCAGTTCGAGTGATTTGGCCGTTATATTGCACGCCTTTTCGTCAGCCAGATGTATTACGCCGAAGATCTCATCCTGGTACCGTATAGGCACAACTGCCAGAGACCTGAAGCCCTCCTCATAACAGCGCCCCCTGTATCTTTCGCGCTCTTCCTCTGAAAGGCCTTTAATGAATGCCTCCAGGTCATTGCAGACAAAAGAACCGTGTTGAGTCGTGCATTTAGCATCCCGTTCATCCGGTCTTTCCAGAACGACACGTATGCATACGCACTCGTGACGCCTTGTCGACAGCCGTCCCTCGGCATCCAGAAACTCTGCCCCGAATCCGACCTGGGACTCATACCGGATATTGCCCTGCCTGTCGAGCATCCTGATGCCGGCGCAACGGCAGCCGCTCCATGCCCGGAAGAGATTCACTACGGATGCAAGATAGTCCTGCCTGGACGTCTTCTTCATAAAGCGATTTAGCAGCGCGTTCATCGCGCTTATGCGTCTCTCGCTCTCTTTGCGTTCCGTGACATCCCTGATAATGGCCTGAAAGAAAACCCTGTCTTCAATCTCGAAGGCCCTGAGACTCACCTCTACCGGCAGCGACGAACCATCCTTCCTCGTATATTCCGATTCAAAGACCACCCCTTTTTCTTCGGACATGTTGAGCTTCTTCCCGACTTCATCCATGTCAAAAAGCGCGCAGGTAGTCCCGATGGTGCGGACGTTCATATGCAGCATCTCTTCAAGCTGGTATCCGAGCATAAGGCAGGATTTTTCATTCGCTTCGAGGATATTGCCCTCTGCATCGAAGAGCAGGATGCTGTCATTTGCGTGCCGGGTCAAAGGTTCGTAATGCCGAAGAAGTGCCACCCGATTAAGCTCAGACTCGTACTGGACCTTGTAATACCTGGCTGTCTGGTCTCGCCAAACCAGGGCTATGCTCGCGCCCGAGGCGCCTATCAGGCCGATTACCAAAAAGGCCATTTTCCAGGCCAGCTCGGAGATGGGCGCAAAGATCTCGTCCATATCTACCTTGGCGACAATATGCCAGGGAGATCCCTGAATAGATCTGGTTGCCGCAAGCACCTGCACTCCGCGATAGTCTACCCCTCCGAAAATACGTTCTTCCCCCCTCGCCGCCACTGCCGCGGGGAGCATCGAGGTCTCAATCGGCAGGCGAAGAGTGAGTGCGGCGCCTTTTCGGTGTCGGTTAAGAAACACTACTTCATCCCCCTCACGGCGGACAAGCATAGTCTCGGCAGTCCCACTCGGGGTGGGCCATCTGTCGAGCAGGGGGTATAGAAAGTCATCCGGGTTTATACGCAGAAGGATCACGCCTACGGGTTCGGAATTATTACCGCTTTCCGCGATAACGGGGACAACAAGACTCTGCCGGACAGTGCCTGCCACCTTGCTTATATAGAGGTCTGAAAATCTTACCTTCCGGGTCACGATCGCTTCCCGGGCAAGCCTCACTGCATCGGGCCCCAGGCCATGCCTGTCCCATCTGGCAGAAAGCCTGGCATTCCGGTCCCTGTCTATCAGAATTATGTTCTCATACTGATAACTGTTTTTAAAGGACCTCATCCATCTGAGAAGCCTGTCCCTGACTTCCGGCTCGGTCCGGCCATTCAGAAAACGCCGTATGTCCGGGACTATAAACGAATTATTGAAAATGGTCTCCGCATCTCCCAGTCGTTCCCTGCGCCAGTTGACGATCTGGTCAGCCTTCAGGTTGGCGATGGCGGCAAGCTCGTTTTCAATGCGCTGTCTGATCTGGGATTTCTGATTTTCGTAATAATAGTATCCAATGGCACTAACGGCCAAAACGATGGCCGCAAAAACAAGGAGCATTTTACGTGGGATTTTGCGCTCGTAACCGAAGTAGAACACGCCGCCCGCTACCGGCCGCTAAACTGCGTGGTGAAAAGCAGCCGCATTTGTCCGGACAAAAAACAGCCTGTTGTCACTGATCTTCCTGGCATTAGAGAATTGTACGTCGTATCTTTTAAAGAGTCAAGCGCTGCAAAGGGAAACACTTGTCTTATCCGTTTGAATGCCTACTTGAAAAATAGTTCTGCGCCGTTATAATTAAACTATGATGAAAAAGATATTTGCCATGGCCTTGGTCATCGGTTTACTGATGCTGGATGTTTTTATGTTGCAGGCCTGCTCAAAGAGTTCTGATCAGGTTGCGGTTAAACCTGCAGCTGAAGCCTCGGCTGCAACAGTTGCCAAGGATGCCGCACAGGACCCCCGGAGGACATACGTGAAACCATCGAAAGAAGAGCTGAAAAAGAAGCTTACCCCCATACAGTATAAGGTGACCCAGGAAGAAGGGACCGAACCCCCTTTCAGGAATGAATATGATACAAACAAAAAAGATGGCATCTATGTAGATATCGTCTCCGGCGAAGCCCTGTACAGTTCCCTCGACAAATACGATTCAGGGACCGGCTGGCCGAGTTTTACTAAACCCATGGAACCGGCGAATATAATAGAAAAAGAAGACAAAAGCCTGTTTCACACCCGCACCGAGGTGAGAAGCAAACATGCCGACTCGCACCTCGGGCATGTATTCCCCGACGGCCCAAAACCGACAGGCCTGCGTTATTGCATGAACTCGGCCGCGCTGCGCTTCATCCCGAAGGAAGATCTCGAAAAGGAAGGCTACGGACAATACCTGAAGCTCTTTCAGAAATAATTTTGATGTTAATTCCTTAGGGGATTATGCCGTGATATAATATCTCCTGATGCTCCCTTATAATTGCCTCAGTGCCACTATCTGCTCAAAGCCTTTTCCTGCGAAGACCGTGGGATATCTCGCTGTCATTATCTTGTTGGCCTTTTTTGCCTCGCCTGCATACGCCCTGACCTCCGTTGAAGAAGTCCGGGCTTCGTATAAGAAATCGGACGCTGTCCTTCTCGACCGCCATGGCAATGTGATTCATGACCTTCGGGTTGATTCAAAAGGCAGAAGGCTTGACTGGACCGGCCTCCGGAATATATCGCCCGCTCTTGTAAAAGCGGTCATATGGTCCGAAGACAGAAGATTTTATGAGCACAGCGGGGTAGACTGGACGGCCCTCGGCACGGCAGCCGTAGAAAATGTATTCAGCGGGTCGCAAAGGGGCGCAAGCACCATAACTATGCAGCTGGCGTCCATGCTCGAAAAAAAGCTGCGCCCAAAGAAAACAAAGCGCACCCTTTCCCAGAAATGGGACCAGATAAGCGCGGCGCGCGAACTTGACGCAACCTGGACAAAAGACAGCATACTCGAGGCATATCTGAATCTCGTAACTTTCAGGAGCGAACTGCAGGGCATTGATGCCGCGGCAAGAGGTCTCTTCGGCAAAGAACCGGACGGCCTCGACGACAAAGAGGCCCTTCTTCTCGCAGTGCTTATCAGGGCGCCCAATGCAGCTGCTGATTCCGTCGCGGCGCGGGCCTGCGCGCTTGCTGATGCAATGAAATCGTCTGTCGCCTGCTCTGATCTGAAAACCCTGGCTACGAACACCCTTACGGGTCCATATCGCATTACACTTCGCCATAGTCTGGCCCCTCACGCGGCTTTGCAGCTTCTGGCCGATGGAAAACAAAAAGCCGTCTCTACCATTGACGGCCCTCTGCAGAAATTCGCGCTCGATACACTTGTCTATCAGTTGAAGTCTCTTGCCGATCGCAATGTGCACGACGGGGCTGTCCTTGTCGCTGATAACAGGACAGGAGAAATCCTTGCCTACGTAGCAAATTCAGGCGCATCTTCCTCCGCGCGCCATGTTGACGGCATTATGGCGATGAGGCAGGCGGGCTCGACACTTAAACCTTTTCTATATGGACTTGCCCTCGAGAACGGCCTCCTGACCGCAGCCTCGCTGCTTGACGATTCGGCTGTTAACGTGCCGACTCCGTCCGGCCTTTACATCCCTCACAACTACGACAGCGAGTTCAAGGGTCTTGTGAGTGTCAGGACCGCGCTCTCATCATCTCTTAATGTCCCGGCAGTCAGGGCCCTGATGCTGGTTGAGCCTGACGATTTCACCAGGCGGCTCAGGGCACTGGGGTTCCGCGACCTGAAAGAAGGCGATTATTACGGCCTCTCCATGGCCCTCGGTTCAGTGGATGTAAGTCTCTACGACCTGGTCAATGCGTATAGGACGATTGCCAACGGCGGGAGATGGAGCGGGATGACTATGGAGGTCTCTCAAAAAAACCGCGCGCCAAGACGCGCCATGGGGCGCGGCGCCGCCTTCATTATCTCGGATGTACTGTCTGACCGCGCGGCAAGGAGTCTGACCTTTGGATACGAAAATCCGCTTTCTACCCGTTACTGGACTGCTGTCAAGACCGGTACGAGCAAAGACATGCGGGACAACTGGTGCATCGGCTTTTCGGACCGTTACACGGTCGGGGTCTGGGTCGGCAACTTTTCGGGGGCCCCGATGTGGAACGTATCCGGAATCTCGGGTGCGGCGCCGGTCTGGCTTGAGGTCATGAATTATCTGCATCGTCAGAGGCTGAGCAGACCCGCGCAGCCTCCATCAGAAGTGATTGCGCATAAAGTATCATTCAGCAATAATGCCGAGCCTGAACGGGACGAGTGGTTTATAAAAGGCACTGAGCCCGACGGCACAGTCGCAAATGTTCCGGAGACAGCCGGGACAACTGAAAAGCCGGCGATTCTTTATCCGGCAAATGGCACCATAATCGCCATCGACCCTGATATACCCGCAGAAAACAGCCTCATCTTTTTTGAAGCATCGGCAAAAGGCCGCTTCGACTGGACATTGAATAATGACAAGATCGGAAGCGGTTCACGCCTCGTTTCGTGGAAGCCTCAATACGGAAAATATAAATTATCTCTCGTGGACAGACAAGGCAAAATTATCGATTCAGTTAAATTCGAGGTGCGCGGCAGACCGCTTGATGAAGCCACCACTCAAAAGCAGCAGACCGAAGACGTATTAATCATGGAGGAGTAAAACATGCGAATTGCGCTCATGCGATACAAGAGTCCTTTGGGAGAACTCAGTTGCGTATTTGAAGGAGAGCGTCTTGTTGAAATCGCCATTAAAGAACGGCCTCTTTTTGCGCCGACAGGATGCCAGCTGGTCGAAAACAGCGGATTGAAGAAGGAACTCCACGAATACTTCGCGGGAAGACTCAAAAGATTCAGTCAGAAGATCAAATTCATTTCGGGCACCCCGTTCGAGCACAAGGTATGGCGCGCCCTGAAAAAGATACCCTCGGGACAGACACGCACCTATAAATGGATCGCTGAACAGGCCGGAAGTCCGAAGGCCGTGCGTGCCGCGGGGCAGGCACTCGGCAAAAACCCGCTCCCAATAATTGTACCCTGTCACAGGGTAATCGCTTCTGACGGTTCTCTTACCGGATATTCCAGCGGCGGAGTAAAGGTAAAGGAATTACTGCTCAGACTCGAAAATCCGGACGCCTGACGGAGATCCGGGCGCCATAACCGGCTGGCGCTCAGGCACGGAGTGTATGCTATACTTTTGTTAAATCACTTTCCTAGGGAGAGCAAGACCATGAAGGGAATACTGCTTTCTGCGTGCATGCTTCTTGTATCAGCCGGGAACCTGTTTGCAGCCGATATCATCGTGCCGGCCGGGACCAGGATAGAAGGGTCGACAATGTTCGGGACTTTCGCCCCGGCAGAAACCGCGACTGCACAGAGTATCTCTTTGGCTATTATTGCCACGGCGAACCCCGCCGGAAACGGCGACAAAGAGATCCCCCTGAAAGACTGCGTGATCCTCGGTGATGTGGTAGCTGATGTAACCGTTAGCAGGGCCTTTTTCCGGGCGGTCAGGATAGTTTGCCCGAATTCGAAAGAAACAAACGGCAGCCTGCTTAAAGGCTATGCTGTTGACGACAAGGACAACAAACTGGGCATACAGGGAGTGGCCGGCGGCCCCCCAAACCAGCAGCGTTATGTGGAGATTGCGCCCGACACAAAGGTAACCGTCTATACGCTGGAAGGAATAATTGTAGCCATAAAATAACGGATAGCGTTATTCCAGCGGGCAATAAGGTATACATGTCTTCCCGGTGCGGCAGAGCCACCATCTGATAAGCGGCACGGCTACAAGAAGCACAAACAATAACCGAAAAAGCTGAAACGCTATTACCGTTGACAGGTCAGCATGGACCATCATAGCGGTCAACCCCATTTCATTTATCCCGCCAGGCGCAGTACTTATGAAAGCAGTAACAAAAGGGGTCCCCGAAATCAGCATGAAGATATAATCGATACCCATAAATAATATGATGACCGCAAGAACACTCGCGAAATTAAGCGCGAGCAGTTTTTTCCAGTTGGCCAGGCTCGAAAGCTCAACCGCCATGCCCATCCTGATGCCAACGCAGATCTGGGCAACGGCTATAACTGAATAAGGCAGCACAGGAGCATCAATGCCGGACAACACCATGGTGGCGGTCCCTACCACGGGAGCAATAAGATAAGGACTTGGCATCCTGATGTATTTTCCGAGATACAGCAATCCTATGATAACGGCCGCAAATGCAAACAGCATCGGAAGCTTTTCCACTCCGAACTCCTGGGCCGCGGTACGGGTGATCGGATCAACATGGTCGGCAAACCCATGCAGGACCAGAAACGGCACAACAAATACTGTGGTTATGACCCTTACCGTCTGCATAAGTGTTACCGCCGCGGCATCCGAACCTTCCACATCCTCACATACGATTGCCATCTGCGCAAGGCCCCCCGGCATGCTGCCGATCAGACTGGTTGATATGTGCAGATTCATAAATTTGCCGACTATATATCCACCGGTCAGACAGAGCACGATAGTCAGCAGGGTCATCACCATCATGGCAGGCAGCTGCGATATAATATGCTGGCCCGTCAGTGGGGTAAAAGGACTTCCCATGACGAACCCCAGCACCATCATCGCGATATTCCTGATCTTAACCGGCCATTGAATGTCCTGTTTAAACCCGAGCTTTACGATTATTACCGTGGCCAGCGGTCCCAACGTCCATGGCAGGGGGAAATGTACAAGGCTGAACAGCCATCCGCCCATACTCGAAACAGCAAATATTGCAAGATACTTCAGTACCACGTTTCACCATTCTTTGCCCAAAATATTTTCTATATCCTGAAATTGAGATGCCACAGGTTTCATGATATCCCCTTCGGATTATATATTATATACCTTTTAAGGTCTTCGTGCAGAGTCGACCTGCCGTTACAGGTATCTAACTTTTTGTCCCGGTATTATAACCTACTCAAGTTTAGCTGAATACGGGTGTTTTTTTACCGGATACAGTTAATTTTTTGCGGCCTTGGTAAAGGGGCCTGATTGCAGTACAATTTATCTATCAAGCGGTCAGGGTTTGTTTTGAAGTGCGAAGCATGGCAGCTTTTGGGTTTTTATTAATCGGACAGAGCAGCAATTGCTTAGTAATCAGATTATTGGCCCAACGGCTGGAGATCATACATGAAGCGCTCATTCAAGTTCAAGGCAAAGAAAGCCTCGGCCTCAATTAAATTTTCGCCCCACACAAAGAGAATAAACCATATGCTCCGCAGCCGCTCACCGGCCGCTCCAAAACCCTGCACCATGGATAACGAATATTGGCTGCTCATCGAACATATGCCGGCCGGTATCGTTCTTCATACCCCGGAAACCCATATACTCCTGAGCGGTCGGGAGGCCTCACAATTGCTCGGAATCTCATCCGACAGGACTCCTGTCAAATCCGGTACGCACCTTGTCAACAGTGATAAGCCCCTTATGAAGCTTAATGATCTGCCTTCTCACCAGATAACGGCAATAGGAGAAGTGCTTACTAATTTCATCAGGGGAATTCTCCGGCATTACGACGGAAGGTCCGGCCTGGTATTAGTCAAGGCCAGTCCCAAGTATGATAGCAATCTGCATTTGCAGCAGGTTGCGGTCACATTTACAGATGTCGGCGCCGCCATGCCCGATGACAAGAATATTAGACCCGAGCCTGAACACCTTGCTGCCGGGGCCGCTCTTGCCATTGAAAAGAACAGGCCGTTCGATACCCTGCGACGCTTCCGCAATGAACTCGTAATGGCTTATGACGCCACAATCGAAGGCTGGTCACGAGCACTGGACCTGCGCGATAATGAAACCGAAAGCCACTCTCAGCGTGTGGCTGACCTGACCGTCAGGCTTGCAGGCCTGTTCGGCATAAGCGGGACACAGTTGATGCATGTCCGCTGGGGAGCCCTGCTTCATGATATTGGCAAAATGGGAGTCCCGGATGAAATTCTGCCTAATCACGATAAACTGACCGAGGAGGAATGGACCGTGATGAAGAAACATCCGGTTTTTGCATATGAAATGCTTTCTCCTATCGGGTACCTGCGTCCGGCCCTTGCCATACCATATACCCACCACGAGAAGTGGGACGGAACGGGATACCCTTGTGGCCTGAAAGGCGAACAAATTCCTCTTGCCGCCCGCATCTTCGCAATAGCGGACGTATGGGATGCGTTGAGATCAGCCCGCACGTACAGGCCCCCGTGGCCCCTAGAAAAGGTCCGCGAACATATCCGGTCGCTGGCCGGAACGCATTTTGACCCGCACGTTGTGTTTACCTGCTTTAACGCGGATGTATTTGAGAATTAAGCCGCTGTTCCGTTCATATATTTGAGGGGCTTGTCAAACAACGAAGATTTCGGTAAAATTAAATTATGAAACGGTTCGGATTTATAACGATTGCAGCCCTGCTCTTTTTGACCGCCTGCGCGCCGGTGTTCCGCGAAGAGATCATGAAAAACTCGACGCTGAACCCTTCCCTGATCGAGCTTAATTCCGCGCCGGCTGATTTCCAGGACAAGCTCTTTTTATTAGGCGGCAAGATTATTAATACCCGGACCACTAAGGACGGTTTCGTTATCGAGGCAATGTACCTGCCTGTAAACTCCCGAGGACATATAAAATCGAGTGACAAGTACGAGGGAAGGTTTCTGGCGATACTCCCCAAGGAAAAAGGGATGCTCGATCCCATGCTTTTCAGGCAGGGCAGAGAGGTTACTATAGCCGGCATGTATAAAGGGATAAGGACCCAGAAGATCGATAACCTGGAATACGGTTACGCCTATTTCCAGATAGTAGGAGTAAGGCTATGGGAAGAGAGGATTTACTATTACGGTGCACCATACTATTACGGACCTTACCCTGCCGTATATTTCTGGTACGATCCATGGTGGCCCCACCACTACCATCGCTGGCGATAATATAATCCTGATTTTGCTGTCGTCGAAGGCTCTGAATCTTGGTTCGCCAAATAAGCTCAGATATCTCCGTCTGACTGTGAATCAAAAAAAATAAGTTTCATCTTTCTCATTAGTTTCTCAACGACAGCGGCGAACCTTCGATCCTATCGCCTCCGCCGACAGTTCGCAACTACAATTCGTGTTGTTTCTTGATAGACGGCAAGGGCAGCCGGCTCGATGTCTCGGTGTGACCTTCCTTTCGATTCTAATCAGCAGATGCGCCATGCGTATTTCAGATGATGCGGTTGATAGGTTGAAGTGAGCTTATTCAGCGAGACAAGAGGCGGTTGCCCTTGCCGTCGTATAGCCTGGTTTGATTTTCTAAGACATTGCCGTTTTTATTTCGTAGCGAGCTTTCTAATCAAATCACCCTTGCGAACTCCGGGCAAAGCTTCAAGCAGCACTGTCTCATCAGCCTGCGCCGACACAGCAGAAATGCCATCCTCATGTTTCAGGGAACCCACCGACGCAAAATGCCCCTCGCAGCCGGATGTCATAAACTCTATATTGTCCCCAAGCGCAAGCTTTGACCTGAGCAAAACCTTTGCCAGGTTGCCCTTTATCTCAAGCACTGTACCGGCTATCTCCGCCTCTGGAAATTCGCCTTCACCAGTAAAATTATAGAGGTCTTCTTTCCCGGGAAAGAGCAGCCCTGTCGTGTATCCCCTGTTGCCATAATATGAAAGTTCAGAATGCCATCTGGCGAGACTGGCCTGGTAGTTTTTTGGGTCGTTAATTTGGTCCACTGCTTCACGATATACCTTGGTGACCCCTGCCGCATAATGGATGCCCTTCATCCTGCCCTCGATCTTGAAGCCCGTAACCCCTGCGCTTACTAGCAGTGGCAGATGATCGATAAGGCAGAGATCGCGCGAGTTCATCACATACGCGCCGCGCTCATCTTCCATCACCGGAAAATACTCCCCCGGCCTTTTTTCTTCCATCAGCGCGTATTTCCATCTGCACGAGTTAGTGCACTCGCCGGTATTAGCGCCTCTCGATGCCATAAAGCTGCTCAAGTAGCACTTGCCTGAGTATGAGAGACAGACCGCTCCATGCACAAATGCCTCGAGTTCAATGTCCGTTTCACCGGCAATCCCGCGTATCTCCTCAATGGACAATTCCCTCGCCATGATCAGTCTGCGGGCCCCCATCTTCTCCCAGAAACGCGCTGATTCGGCATTTGTAATATTTGCCTGGGTCGAGACATGTATATCAATACCGGGCGCCTTTTCCCTGAACATCGTGAAGACTCCAGGGTCTGATACGATTACGGCGTCCGGTTTTATATCATTCAGCAATGAGATCTGGTCCCTGATATCCGGCAGGTCGCTGTTACGCGCAAAGATATTTACGGTCACATAAACCTTCACTCCGCGTTCATGAGAATACCGTACGGCTTCGGCAAGCCCATCAGGGCCGAATTTTCCGGCCCTGTTTCTCAGGCTGAATTTTGGATCGCCGAGATATACCGCATCAGCGCCGTAATGAATGGCCGCCTTCATCCTGTCCAGATCGCCCGCGGGCGACAAAAGCTCCGGTTTCTTCACCGCGCCGGCCTTCCTCTTCCCTTCTCTATTTCGAGCCGGGCCAGCTCATCGCAGCGTTCATTCTCCGCGTGGCCGCTATGCCCCTTGATCCAGTTCCACTCCACCTCATGCCCGTTAACGGCCTTAAGCAGCCTTTCCCAGAGGTCCCTGTTCAACACATCTTTTTTCTGAGAGTTTCTCCAGCCGTTTTTCATCCAGCCATGCACCCACTCGGTCATGCCTTTCACTATATACTTTGAGTCTGTGGTCACCCTGATCCTGCATGGCAGCCTGAGCGCTTCGATGGCCGAGATGACAGCCATCAGTTCCATGCGGTTGTTGGTCGTATGCCCTTCGCTGCCGGAGATCTCTTTCTCTTTGTTGTCGGTCCTGAGAATGGCCGCATAACCGCCCGGCCCCGGATTGCCGCTGCATGCGCCGTCCGCAAATATCTCTACAGAAGGTTTTTTGTCCGTATTCATAATCTTGTATATTATCGGAATTTATTTTCTGAGTCTTGACAGCGTGTCTTTTGCTCCGTTCATCATATATATAACTTCATTCGCAAGCAGGTTCAGTACCATGCCTTTTTCGACCCACGGCACGAGGGATTCAGGCGTAGTCAGATGGATACCCGAATATTTACCTTTCTCTTTTGCAGTCTTAATAACATGGTCCAGGGCAGCAACAAAGTCCGGGTGATTTATCTGTCCCATGATACCCATGCTCTGTGAAAGATCATTGGGGCCTATAAAAGCTGCGTCGATTCCCTCTACCTCAAGGATGTCACCCAGATTTTTCAGGCCTGTCGGAGATTCAATCTGCGTCATGAGCAGGGTTTCTTCATTCAGATTTTTCATGTAGTCAACAGCACTTTTGACTTCTTCAAAACCGGTATGGGGGCGCAGCAAAGATACACCCCTGTTTCCGAGGGGAGAATACTTCGAATATTCAACCAGCAACCGGGCCTGCCCGGCAGTTTCGGTATTGGGCAACAAAAGTCCGGCAGCCCCCATTTCCATATACTTCAGCACTACCTCACGCTTCACTTCGGGGATGCGGACCACACCGGATATTCCGGCCTCTCTCGCAACTGCAAGCATATTGGCAACAGAACTGTAATTGTATGAACCATGCTCGCAATCAATAATAAAATAATCAAAACCGCATACCTTGACTATTTTTGCGATCTCCGGATTGTCGAATATCGTAATCATTGTTCCGATTACGCGCTCGCCTTTTTTCAGCCTGGACTTCAGGGAATTTTTCATCAACTCATACCTCACCTTTTTTTTACCGGACAACGCTCCGGCTGTATTCATTATCAGGAAAGCCTGATTTAAATAGTGGAAAGCCTTATCACGGATACGGGGATTCGCGTCACTATGCAAATAATATAGGATTGCTCGTCACTTAAGCAATACAACAGTTACGCCTTTGCCGCCTTTTTGCGGCTCTTCGCCATGCCAGCTCTCTACAAGCGGATGCCCCTTCAGATGTTCCCCAACCGCCTTCATTAGAATACCTGCGCCAATGCCATGTATGATGGATACCTGCCGTATGCCCGCAAGCGCTGCCCTGTTAAGGAAAGGCTCGATCTGAGACAACGCGTCATCAACACGAAGCCCGATTATGTTCAGGCTGGTCACGGTCAGATCACCGAGATCACCGGCAGGATCTTTCTGTCCGGCTGCAGCCCCGCCTGAACTCTCTTTTGGCGGTTTTGTGCCCCTGCTTATTCCTATAAAGGGGACCTCTACCTCGACACTGCCGCGCTTCACGCGAATCCTGTCATGACGTTTGTCTATCCCTATGACCTCTGCGGCAGCTTCAATCGATCTTATATACACAGTATCGCCCAGACTGACATCTTCAATAGTGATAGTCGCGCCTTTGTCGGTTGCCACAGCCGAGGCTATGCTTTCTATCTTTGCCTTCTTCTCTTCTACCACCTTCAGCGATGCCTTAATCTTCTCCTTATCGGCCTTTTTGGCCGCATCGAGCAGGGCATACAATTCCCTCTTTGTCCCGCTTATTATATCTGCGGCATCTGCACATGCCTTTGCGATTGCCGCGTCGCTCTCTTTTTTTACGGAAGCCTGGAGTTCTTCAAGCCTCCTGCTCCTGCTTTCGAGTTCAGCTTTGACTGCGTCCGCATCTTCGATAGCTTTTTCATAATAGGCCCTCTTTTCGGACAGGTCCCTGATGAGCTTGTCGAACTCGACCTTGACTCCGCCGAGCAATGCCCTGGCTGAATCTATTATGCTGTCAGGCAGGCCGTATCTTTTCGCGATCTCGATAGCGTGAGACTGCCCCGGCTCGCCAGTGCGCAGACGATAGAGCGGGGTCAGGGTTTTCTGGTCAAACTCCATGGATGAATTCAGCATCCCGGGCGTCCTGTGCACAAAGCCCTTGATGTCCATGAGATGCGTGGTAGCGAACAGGAGAGATCCCCTCTCACGGATCTCATTCAGTACAGCACAGGCTATTGCAGCTCCCTCTGAAGGATCAGTGCCTGTGCCGAGTTCGTCAAGAAGTATAAGCGCCCTTGTATCCGCCTTTTTAAGTATCTCGGCAATATGGCCCATGTGCGCCGAAAAGGTCGAAAGGTCGTCTTCAATGGACTGCTCATCCCCGATATCTATCAGAAAGTTGCTCACCAGGGGGATGTTTGATGAAGGATCGGCAGGTATAGGCATACCGGTCAGCGCCATCATGGTAAGCAGGCCAATGGTCTTTATGCTGATGGTCTTTCCGCCCGCGTTCGAGCCGGTAATGACCATTACCGTGCTCTCACCCCCCAGCCTTACAGTAAGCGGGACCACCTGCCTGTCGCTTCCGTGCTTCTGAAAAGCAATCTCCAGAAGAGGATGGCGCGCGTTTACAAGGCTGACAAAGCCGGTCTCGTTTATCTCAGGTATGGCCATCTTCAGCTGCACTGCAAGGCGGGCCATACAGTTAAGCATGTCGAGATGTATCAGGGTCCTGAACTGGCTTTCTATGTCTTCAAGCTGTTCGCGTATCTTCGACGTGATGTTCCTGAGTATGCGTATCTCTTCGGCCTTCTGTTCCGCATTGAGGTTTTCGAGTTCGTTTGAGAGGCTGATAATGGCGACAGGTTCGATAAAGGCGGTCTCGCCCGATTTGGAGACATCATGCACAACTCCGGCAACCTGTCCCTTAGAGTCCATCCTTACCGGGATCACCCATCTGCCGGACCGCGTTGTCACAAAGTCGTCCTGCAGAAAGACCGCTACTCCCTCGCTGCGGGTCATCTCCTCAAGCTTCTTCCTGATGCGGGCCTCTATCTTGCGTATGTCGGCGCGCAGCCCGGCAAGCGCTGACGAGGCCGTATCGAGTATATTGCCCTCGCTGTCGAGAGATCTCTTGAGTAATTTGAGCAGCTCAGGAAAACCGCAGAGGCCTTCGGTGAGCTGTCTGAGAAACGGGATCTCTTCGTGTGTGGCAAGTTGAGAGGAGATTTCGTCGATTATACCGATAACGGGTGTGAAACCCGCAAGCTCGACTCCTTCAAGGACCGCGCCCTCGGGTCTCACTCTCGCAAAAAGAAGGCTAAGGTCCGGAAAGGGAGAGAGTGCAAGGGCCACCCCTTCTGAGTGGAGCCGTAGTATATCTCTGATCCCACCCTGCCTGGTCTCTATGTCGCTTAGAGCAGAGAAAGGCGCGAGTTTCGCCACCGCGGCCTCGGTAGACCCGCTGTTTGCGAAACCCGCGATTATCCTTAAAAGTCTGTCGAATTCGAGTTGCTGAAGAGTATTTGCAGATGTCATTGGAGCGTTTTGGTACTGCTAGATGCCAATCGCCTCCATGACCCTGTTTTTCTGCTTCTCCAGCGACTTCTGCCCCTGTTCCAGCGTCTTGACTATCTCTTTCTTTGCCGCGCCGGAGAGTTCAACTCCCCTGCCGATTATTTCTGACACCATCTCTTTGGTCTCATCAACAAAGTCGTCAACCCTGTTTATCGTCTCTTCAACAAGGTCAGCAGCCTCATTTCTGACGCGACGGGCCGTGCGTTTTATGTCCTTTCTCGTTTCGCGGCCGGACTGCGGGGCATACAGGAGAGCAATAGCCGCTCCTATGGCGCCTCCTATCAGAAAAGCCGCTGCAACCTTAACACCATCTTCATTCTTCATTTTAGACCTCCTGTGAAATGTTCATGACCTACATGACACTACTAAGTTTAACAGCAATCGGGCCTAAATGCTATTCGTGACGCAGATCACTTTATTTTTTGTATGAAGCTGATATAGTTAAATCAGGAAAACCCTTCCTTCTTGCCTGTGTGGCAGTTGTGGCCGCCGCCCGTCCATAACTGTCACTTTTTTATATTCAGCACCCCGGATGCTATAATTTATAAGAAACTATATCAGGGAGTGAGGTCTGCCATATGAAAAAACTATTTTACCTGCTTATGCTTCTTGGCCTGGTATTCGTCGTATCCTCAATCTTCAGGGGCGGGGATTATGTACGGCTTATTGCCGCTAAAACCGGGGTCAATCTTTATTCCATCGCTGACGTTGCCGACTCGTTCAGGCTGGACGATTTTATGGCAAAAAGGAGTTCGGATTCCAGACAAAAGGAAAAGAGACAATCGGGCGGCTATTAGCCCGCTGCTTAAAAAACAATAAGGGGCGCGGATGACTGCCATCCGCGCCCCTTATTTCTCTACAACCCGGTTATGTTTGCGCCTTTTAGCGCATCATCATTGAGCCAGCAGATACAAATAACATTGCCGCTATTGCTGCTGGGATCATCATACAAATAACCATAGCAACGATAGAAACGACTATTACAACAATTGTATATACGACAGCTTTGTCTTGTGGAGCTTTCATCAATACAGGAAGTCCAAGATAGAGAAGATACCATCCGTAAATAGCAGCAACGAATGATCCTGCCCCGAAATGACGGACACATCGAAAGGTTAGGTAAAATATAACCTTGGGAGGTGTCACATGCAGGAACACGGAGGTCGGAGGAAGTACGACAAGCAGTTTAAGGAAGAGGCGGTCAAGCTTGTCCTTGAGGG
>CAIJNL010000040.1 GCA_903822005.1 uncultured Nitrospiraceae bacterium | reverse complement strand
CCGCTCCACGTGCCGCTGCCATTCAAATCCAGATACCACATGCCGGTTGACGGCCTGAATACACCTATCTTTACTGTACCTGTGTTTCCCCAGTCTCCAACAACCGGGATATCTCCAGCGGTGCCAAAGGGACCGATGCATCCATCAGGTCCACAACCGCTCCATGTGCCGCTGCCATTTAAATCCAGATACCACATACCGGTCGAGGGCCTGAAAACCCCGAACTTTGTTGTACCTGTATTGGTCCAGTCTCCTACAACCGCTATATCTCCAGCGGTGCCGAATGGACCGAAACATCCATCAACCCCGCAACCGTCCCACCCATGGCTGCTATTTAAATCCAGATACCACTCGCCGGTCGAAGGCCTGAATACGCCGATCCGCGGCGGTGCCGGAATGACAGGCGCCAGTATTAAAACGGCGGCTGTATTTGACGCATCAGGAGTCGGCGATGTCAGGGTGGTACGCACATCAACGGTCACAGTATAGTTGCCCGCAAGAGTAGATGGAGGCAAAGTCCAAGTGGCCAGCGTACTGTAATCCTGAACAATGGTATTGGTTGTGCCGTTGTTCAACCAGAACCTGTACTGATACGGTACGGTTGAACCCACACCGCTTGCGGTAAAGACTATTGAAGTGCCGGCAAGATAATGCGGCGGTGCCGGAACAGCGATCGGGGCAGGCGAAACAGTCAGGGTTACCGATGATGCAGCTGCCCAGACATTTGCAGTCGCAGAGCCCGCCAGTGGTGCAGAATCACCCAAGGCATTGGTCGCTACGATGCTATAGTTGTAAAGAACGCCTGAATTGACCCATGAGTCTGTAAAAGCGTAACCAAAATTGGCAACCGCCACGGCGCCTGCTCCGGTAGTGTCCGTGATGGTGACAGTCGGAAGAGTAAGGTAGCCCGAACCGTGGTTCGTAACATTAATGGCCGTGATTATACCAGCAACTACGGTTGCCGTTGCTGTTGCAGTCGTAAAGCCAGTAAAAGGTGCAGAAATGGTTACAGTCGGCGTAGCACTGTAGGTCGCTCCACCATTAGTGACGACGATATTGCCGATTCCCTGCGCTTCGCCCGGATATATCGTTGTCATTGCTACTCCATTTCGCATTACCCTGAAGGTATTCTCCGGGTCCGGATTAGGACCTGTCGGGACACCACTCTGCCAGCTGACCTGGATCGTATTGCCTGACGGAGTTCCAAGGAAGTTGATGGGAGCGACCGGCACCGCTGTGGGAACCTGCATAGAGAATATGCGCATAAAATCATTCTCTTCATGGCCCAGTATGTGACAGTGCCATACATATTCCATGCCGTAATCCTGCACTGAATTTATCTGCGAAGTCGCGTTCCCGTCGAGAGGGTTGGTTACAGTCAGTATGCTGGAGGCAGGCCTCGTGACATCCAGGCTGCGCAAGCTTTTGGGAAGCGCAAAAGGGAGAGTCTGGGTCTTGGGCTGCAACGCAACTATTACATCTTCCAGCGGACTCATCCTTACTGTCTCTTTCCAACCGATCTCGTTGTCGTCAGGGTGCCTGACCTGACCGTCCCATCCAACACGGTTAATCAACTGAACATTGTACAGATGGAAATGAACCGGATGCGTGTCAACACCATTATGCGTGATCTTCCATAACTGGATCTGCGAAGCCGGTACATTTTCAGTTATAGGATCCGTATAACCTAATGGTATGGTCGTCTGTATATTTCCGTTTGTAAACGGCAATTCAATGCCGAGCGTTGCATTCATCCTGCCATAAGGGTCCCAAAGCTCCTGAATGGCCTTGGCCTTCATGTGCAATGTGATCGGCTCAAAATTGGCTATTGCGGTCGCACCCGTACCTATGCCGGTGAAGCTGACAACCGGCGCTGACGTGCAACCCACTCCCGGGTTTGTAAGTGTAATGTTATTCACGACTCCGCCTGAAACAGTCGCAGTCGCTGCCGGAGGCGTCGAACATCCGCCGCCGGTTAATACTACCCCGGGCGCTACACCATATCCCGTGCCGCCTGATACTATCTTCACACTCCTAAGTGCCTGCCCGACGGAAACGCTGGCCGGGCTGAAGGTCAGGGAGTAATCCTGGATCTTACCGACCGTGTCAGCATAAGTCGTTCCGTAAGTCGCCCCATAAGGGGTCTCCGGCACGTGAGGCGTCGGCTGATAGGTTTTGTAAGCATTGGGCAAGCCTGTTGCGGTATTCTGCAGGGCAGTGAGATTAAACGGCGCCACTGTGCCTGCTACCACTTGAAACTGCATGATGGTCCTTGTGTTTGGACCGAAACCAGCGGCAGTAGAAGCAGCGCCGCCACTGTCGGTCTGGTCAGGATTGCCCGTATAGTAATCATAACGCGGATCAAATCCGGGGACCGGTGCCGGTGCGTCGTTATAGAGGATTATCTTGGAACCTACTGGCACGGAAGAGAAGTCTATAATGATGTCCGCCCTCTCAGCAGGCTGCAAAAAGAGTCCTTTGTTCAATACGTTCAATACCACTATACTGCGGCGATTGTAGTCGAAACCAACCGGAGTAGAAGGGATGACAACAGGGGCCGGAAGAAAGCCGCCCTCTGTCCCTATCTGTATTATCGCGGGTCCTGCTGTTGTGGGATCAGGAACACCGCCTACCCTGGCATCCGTAGGCCATGTGGTCGGCCAGCAGCCGGCAGGCAGCCCGGTACTATTCAGCGGACGCCCTGTAGCCGGATCGATAGCGCCGATGGCAAGACCTGATTCATTCATGGCAGTAGCAGTAGAGCAAAGTACCGGACTCGTCGTTGCCGTGGCGAGATTTGCCGGCACCATCTTGACTTCCGTAGGATTTGCGGGATCTACATAATACAACTGCAGGTTCCAGGCCCTGTCATTGGAAGCATTGAGGACCCTGAAACGATATGCATGAGGCTGCACCTGTAGATAAGGATAAGCTGCGCCATTGATAACAGGCGTATCCATAAATGACTCGGGCGTCATCGAGGTATTGTACGCTATTGGGCCGGTTTCGTTAGTTGTTCCGGGCAATAGGTTCGGCGAAGGAACCGGTGGCCAGAACCACGGACCATAATCCCATCTGCCAAAAGGGTTGACACCGCCTGCTCCCTGGGAAGGGTCCTGATTCGGCTCATAAACATGCGAAATCCAGAGATCACCCGGCTGCCCCCATTTGGTTGTGTCCCACTTGGCATCCTGTATCGCAATATCTGCAGGCACAAAAGTCTTGTCCTGAATTATAAGCGGAATACCGTAGCGATATTCCGCGATAGCATCCTGATTGGGAAGGACCCCTGCATTGATCAGGATTTCTTCCTGCGGATCAACAAGCACATACCCTGCAGCTTCACCGGCATAGACATTCAAACGCGTCATGCCGTAGGCATGGTCATGATAGAACATCAGCCTGGAGCTCTGCTGGTTGGTGTAATAAAAAGTGGCCGCGCCCTGAACTAAACCGAGCGGGTCAGGCATATCGGGAACATTCTGCTGGCTTACTCCCTTTTTGAACGGAGTGGGATCGCCTGCAGGAGTTATCCATTGATGCGGTGTGCCGTCACTGATCCAGGGGGTATTTCCTCCGTGCAGATGGAGGGTGGCCCGGTTCTCAGTATAACTTGCGCAAGTTGTTACCATCGGGTCGCAATCAGCGCCGCCAGCTGTCTTGGGGCCCATTCCGGCACCCATGGCAGTTGGATCAACCGGTATGAAGAGGTTGCTTGCCGGGTTAGTACTAATGGCCAGATTGTTGACGAATTTTATGCGCACGGGTCTGCCTTTTGTAGCGATAATCACCGGGCCAAGATAATAAGAACCATTGGGATTGGCAGGTGCGGCAGGATTGAGGTCCTTATACCCGCGCAGTTTGGTCGCTTTGGGCAGGTCGGTATGCATCTTCTGCGTATAGTCGAACAAACCAATCTCATAATAGTCGCCGTCGTTCGGCACCCCGGCCGTTGCCGGCATCGCGGTCGCAATTGGTATGAAATTTCCGAGATTATTTGCGTGAGAAGCCCCCAACCCAGGAAGAGAATCCACAAATTTCCTGAGGGGTGAACCGGTATAATAGGAACCGGTCGCAGCTGTTCTGAAACCTGACTGGGTGTTGGCGTAATAAGTACCGCCGCCAGGTCCAGCATCGGCAACATCGACTGTCGCTGGAATTACAGCCACAGCCAAAAGCAAAACCAGTAAGGTAAAGATTTTGCGCATGTCCATGCAAGTGCTCCTTTCGTGTCGATTATTGATGAGAGTAAGAAAGGCATTAAATAGCCTTCTCTGAAGATTTTTCAGCATACTGATATTCCCCTGCGAACCTGTCAACATTTTAGTGCAAAACCTTTTAGCGTTATACTTCATATGAAATATAGTTTATCAACTAAAATAATATTCCACTACAGGACAACTGCTATTTTTTATGTAAGACAATTATGAGTTACGCGTAGGACAGAAGATGACAGGAAAGAGTTTTAAAGGTCTTAATTGGAATTAACGAAAAGGGTCCGCCAGTATGGATTTCGACAAGGGTAACAAAAAAGCAGATTACACTTAAATAAATAGAGAGCAATCCCGCACTTGTGCGGGATTGCTCTCCAAGAACATTATACGGTGGACCTTGAGATCTCCCTGCCCTCTTTCTTTAATGCAGCGTGGGCAGCCGCAAGCCTTGCTATCGGGATCCGGTAAGGCGAGCAGCTTACATAATCCAGACCTATCCGGTGACAGAACTCAACCGAAGCAGGATCTCCGCCATGCTCGCCGCAGATACCAAGCTTCAGTTTTTTCTTTACTGCCCTGCCCTTTTCCGCAGCAAGTTTCATCAGGAAGCCGACGCCTTCCTGATCAAGAGACATGAACGGATCAGCCGCCAGTATTCCATCTTCAATATATCTTGGGAGGAACCTGCCCGCATCGTCCCTCGATAAACCATATGCGGTCTGTGTCAGATCGTTGGTCCCAAAGGAATAGAAATCTGCAATAGGAGCAATCTGTTCTGAGATGATACAAGCCCTGGGAAGCTCGATCATGGTGCCGACTGTGTATTCGGCCTTCGCCTTGTAACGGGCTTTCACCTCTTCGGCCACTCTTACGGTCAACGCATCCATTATCTTGTATTCATTGATATCGCTGATGAGAGGTATCATGATCTCGGGAACGCACTTGATCTTCTTGAGCGTAAGCTCGCAGGCCGCTTCCATGATGGCCCTGACCTGCATCTCGTAAATTTCAGGATAAGTTATTCCGAGACGGCAGCCCCGGTGTCCGAGCATAGGGTTGGATTCCTGAAGCAGCTTGTTTTTTGCAATAAGTCTTTCTACCGGCACCTGCATATCAGCAGCGAGCTCACGCAATTCGGCCTCGGTATGGGGCAGGAACTCGTGCAGAGGCGGATCAAGAAGCCTGATGGTAACCGGCAGTCCTTTCATTTCAACAAAGATGCCGATGAAATCATTTTTCTGCATCGGCAGGATCTTTGCCAGCGCCTTTTCTCTTTCAGCCTTGGTATCAGAAAGGATCATCTCTCTTACAGCCTTGATCCTTCCGGCATCAAAGAACATATGTTCAGTCCTGACAAGGCCGATACCGTCAGCCCCAAATTCCATGGAAACAGCGGCATCTTTCGGCGTGTCGGCATTGGAGCGTACGCCGAGCTTCCTGGTCTCATCAGCCCATTTCATGATGATCTTGAAATCATTATTCATCTGCGGCTTTACGAGCGGGGCCTCTCCAAGTATTACGTCTCCTGTTGTTCCATTCAGGGTCAAATAGTCACCCTCATTTACGGTTACATTGCCGTTAATGATCAGGTATTTTTCTTTTTCATGTATATCGATGGCGCCGCAGCCTACAACGCAGCATTTTCCCATCCCTCTGCCGACAACTGCGGCATGGGATGTCATGCCTCCGCGAGCAGTCAGGATACCCTGGGCAGCATGCATTCCTCCGATGTCTTCCGGAGAGGTCTCTGTCCTTACCAGAATGACTTTTTCATTATTGGCAGCAGCCTTCTCTGCCACTTCGGCCGTGAAGACCACCTTGCCGACAGCTGCGCCGGGTGATGCGGGCAGTCCCTTGCAAAGGACTTTGACAGAGGCCTTGGTGTCTATCATGGGATGCAGCAGCTGATCGAGCTGCATGGGATCGATCCGCAATAGTGCCGTTTTCTTGTCAATCATGCGTTCCTTGACCATGTCCACGGCTATCTTGAGGGCAGCAGCGGCGGTCCGTTTGCCCACCCTGCTTTGGAGCATATAGAGCTTGCCTTCCTGCACGGTGAACTCTATATCGAGCATGTCCTTATAATGTTTTTCGAGCTTCTGTTGAATTACCATGAGTTCAGAATATGCCTTGGGCATGGTCTTTTTGAGTTCGGCAATATGCATGGGCGTCCTGATACCAGCCACTACATCTTCACCCTGGGCATTAATCAGGCACTCGGCAAAGAACTTCCTCTCGCCGGTAGATGGATCTCTGGTAAATCCGACACCCGTGCCTGAATTCTCTCCCGTGTTACCGAAGACCATTGACTGGATGTTGCAAGCGGTGCCGAGATTATCCGGTATTCCGTTGAGTTTCCTGTATTTCTTTGCCCTTTCGCCAAACCATGAGCCAAAGACCGCATTGATGGCCAGTTTAAGCTGCTGATACGGGTCAACGGGGAATTTTGAAAGGGTTGCTTCTTCGTAGATTGCCTCAAATTCGCCGGCAAGTTTTTTCAGGTCAGCGGCATCAAGGTCGGTGTCCTGGGTGATCCTGCGCTCGCTCTTCATCCTCTCAAGCGCATGCTCGAACTTCTGCCTGTCTATGCCCATAACAATGCTGCCAAACATGGTTATGAATCTGCGATAGGCATCATAGGCAAAACGCTCGTTATTGGTTTTCTTGATTATTCCGCCAAGAGTGGTGGGTGTTATACCGAGATTCAGGACCGTATCCATCATTCCGGGCATGGAGTACTTGGCGCCCGACCTGACCGAAACGAGAAGCGGATTTACAGGGTCGCCGAATTTCATCCCCATCGATTTTTCGACTCCCTTCATTGCGGTAAGGACCTGCTCCCACATGCCGGCAGGATGCTTCATCTTGTTTTCGAAGAATTCATTGCATGCAACGGTCGTTATCGTAAACCCGGCAGGTACCGGAACCTTAAGCTTGGTCATCTCAGCAAGGCCCGCCCCTTTGCCGCCAAGGAGGTCTTTCATCGTACCAAGCCCTTCAGCCTTGCCGCTGCCGAAGAAATAGACGTATTTGCTTGATTTAACTGACTTTATCGGCTTTTTGCCCTTTACGGGATTTTTCTTCTTTGGTGCTGTCTTTGCCATAAAACCCTCCTGCGATATATAGAAATTAACTGCGTAAAGCTTTCAATTTTATCCTACATCCCCACAAAAAATCAAGAATTACAGGGCCTGCGGTAAGATCCTCTGGTCTAACTTTTTTCCATTTAATCCTTTTAATTCAAGGGATTGAGATGCCATGCGTACTGTCTGCCGGGTCGAGTACGGCACGAATAAATCCTTTACAAATCAACTGTCAGTGAGTACAATCAATACATGACAAAGCTTCGCCTTGCCCTTTGCCAGATTAACCCCACTGTCGGAGATATTAGTGGCAATACCGACAAGATTATTCAGCGTATGCAGGACATGGAGGCTTTCGGGCCGGACATCATAGCCTTTCCTGAGCTTGCTGTTACGGGATATCCTCCTGAAGACCTGCTGTATAAGCCGCATTTTATTCAGGACAATGTCAGGGCCATTGAAAAGATCAGCACGGCCGTAAAAGAGCCGATTGTAATAGTAGGCTTCGTGAGCAAAAGGGAGCATCTATATAATTCGGCGGCCTTGTTGCATAAAGGAGCCATCGTAGATATTTACAATAAGATCCATCTTCCCAACTATGGTGTTTTTGATGAAGTCAGGTATTTCAGTCCGGGTAACCGTTATTCGACATATTCGGCAGGCAATATTAAATTCGCAATCAATATATGTGAGGACATCTGGGCCGATGACGGCCCGGCTGCGATTCAGGCAGCCGCGGGGGCCGGTCTGATAATTAACATAAACGCTTCGCCCTATCATGCCGGAAAACCGGAGGAAAGGTTCAGAATGCTGTCATCCAGGGCGAAAGACAATAAAATAGCAATCGCCTATCTTAATATGACAGGTGGGCAGGACGAGCTCGTTTTCGACGGTCATAGCATTGTTATCGATAACCATGGCGCACTCATTGCCGAAGGAAAGAGGTTTGAAGAGGATGATATCATTATTGACATCCCGGTCGATGAAGCCCCCAGCAGGAATCTCAGCGGCAAGGCGTCTTGCGGCCAAAAAGTGGAGCATGTTGTTGTTTATGATGCCTTAAATATGGGAAATAGGAAAAAACTGCCTGAAGTTGATTGCGTTGCACCGGGGCTTAAATCTGACATTTCTTCGTCCGACAATGAGGATATTTATAAAGCCCTTGTTCTCGGCACCAGGGATTATGTCCTGAAAAACGGCTTCAGCAAGGTCTGCATAGGAATGAGCGGAGGGATAGACTCTTCTTTAGTCGCTGTTTTAGCGGTAGACGCGCTGGGCAGGGACAATGTAATCGGAATATTCATGCCGTCGCCCTACACTTCGATTGAAAGCAGGGATGATGCTTACGGGCTTGCCGGTAACCTTGGGATGAAGTTGCTGGAGGAGCCGATCTCATCAGTTTTCGATTGTTATCTTCAGACCCTCAAACATGAATTTGAAAAACTCCCTTCAGGTATAGCCGAGGAAAACCTCCAGGCCAGAATACGCGGAAACATGCTCATGGGATTCTCCAACAAGTTTGGATGGCTCGTTCTTACAACCGGCAATAAATCGGAAATGAGCGTCGGATATGCGACCCTGTATGGAGACATGGCCGGCGGTTTTGCACCAATCAAGGACGTTCCAAAGACGCTGGTTTACAAGCTTTGCGAATGGAGAAACACGCTCCCGCCCTCACCTCCATTTCCGGAACGCGTGCTGACAAAAGCGCCTACTGCCGAGTTGAAACCGGGCCAGAAAGATACTGACAGCCTGCCTCCATACGAGGTGCTTGATCCGATACTTAAAGCATATATCGAAGATTTTAAGGGATATGAAGAAATTGTTTCACTGGGATTTGACCGCGAATGCGTCAGGAAGGCAATCACTATGGTCGATCACAGCGAATATAAAAGGAGACAGGGGCCTCCGGGGATAAAAATAACGGCAATGGCTTTTGGAAGGGACCGCAGATTCCCGATCACAAATAAATACAGGAGTTGCTGAACCATGAAAAAAACGTTGATTTGTGCTGCGCTCGTATTTATGTCGTTCACCCCGACGATTTTATTCCAGGATTCATGTGCTTCCGCCGCTGAAAACCAGGCAACGCAGCAACAGGCAAGCCAGAAGAACGCCCAGCCTCTGACTGTCTCTAAAAACCCGGATGTACAGGCCATTAAACCCAAAAAACCTGTTAATATAAAACTGCACAGGAACGCCGGCGGTCAATATTCGTGGGACATTTCGGGCAGTAATGCAGATGAGGTATACAGGGCTGACAGCCGCCTGAAAAAACTTCTGAAAATTGAAGAGTAGCTTTTCAAACGGAGGATTAATGGAAGGGTTTTCGATAACTGAAATAATAGAACAGGCAATACAGACAGAGGGCCTTGGGCATCAGTACTATGTGAGTATGGCTGAGAAGTTTCACAAGGATGACGATCTCTGGACGCTGTTTCAGACACTCGCAAAAAAAGAGCTGGAGCATAAAGATACATTTTCATCCCTTCTCGATTCCATGGACATCTCCGGCAATATGCCGGTCGAATGGGAGGAAGTCTCGCATTACATGCGCGCAATCGTCGAGTCCGAGTTTTTTCTCGGAAAGCACAAGGTGCTGCCGGACATGGAGAAAATTGATTCGGTCGGCAGTGCGGTTAAATTCGCGATAGGATTTGAAAAGGAGACGCTTTTGTATTTTGTCGGCTTGCGTGACATAGTGGCGCAAAAAGATATCATAGACAGAATAATAGATGAAGAGCGCAGTCATATCAGATGGCTGTCTGCCTTTAATAGTTCCTTTCGCAAGAAATAAGCGATGACCAAGGGTACGCTCTATGTTGTAGCAACACCTATCGGAAATCTTGAGGACATTACAGCAAGGGCGTTACGCGTTCTGAGAGAAGTTGATATGATCGCTGCCGAGGACACCCGGCATTCGCTGAAGTTATTGAACCACTTCGGCATATCAAAACCCCTGACCAGCTACTGGTCGGAAAAAGAAAAAACAAAGGCCGAAGAGATCATTGCAAGACTGCTTTCGGGTAAACAGGTAGCTCTCATCTCTGATGCAGGGACCCCGGGCATATCAGATCCCGGCATCATACTTATCAAACGGGCCATAGAAGAGAACATAGCTGTTGTGCCGATACCCGGCCCTTCCGCCCTTATCGCCGCCCTCTCTGTTTCCGGACTGCCGACCGAGGAATTCACATTCATAGGTTTTCTGCCTGCAAAGAGCGGTCAGCGCATCAAACGATTGTCCGAACTGGCGCATGAGACGCGGACATTGATATTTTATGAGGCGCCTCATCGAATCATGGAGTCCCTTGCGGACATGAAGGACCGCCTCGGCGACCGTGTTGCTGCTGTTGCGAAAGAGATATCAAAATTGCACGAGGACGTTCAGCGGAGCACTCTCTCGTTAATACTCGAAAATCTTCGGAGCAAAACCATTGCGGGAGAATATGTAGTGATGGTAGAAGGGTTCAAGAAGGAAGGCTGCACGGCAGACGAGGCCCTGCACGAGGTGCTTGCTCTGATGAAAAAGGGGCTTGGTCGCAAAGAGGCTGTAAGAGTGGTGGCAGAGAGCTATAAAATCAGCAAGAAGGAGTTGTACGACAGAAGCCTGGATGCTCCGGTGCAAAGTTAAGTTTGACCGCTATTCTCCCTGATATCAAACAGAATTAACTCCACATGATCTTTTCGAAATCAGGCGGCGGCACGCTCAGTTTTATATGTCCCCTGAGCGGGCAGCGCTCCAAAATCTTTTCAGCAAGCACTGAACGATCGGCAGCATTCAGCGCCTCTGTGCCGTTCTTTATGATCTCGACCGCGAATTGAATCTCATCATTCTCGACAGCACCGATCAAACTGAAGGGTATGGCAATCTCCACAATGTCCGCAACGGCCGATTCCAGCAGGTAGTCCGTTCTTACCCAGTCTTCACCTTCGAGCGTGAAAAGAAAGGCATGACTTTCTGACGGGTCGAATATTATCCGGTAACATGCGGGGCTGAAAATGTCTATGCAAAAGGCGATCTTTTCACATATCTTATCAAAGGGGAGTGAGGGGTCAAGACGAATATAAAAATTGTCCTTGTCAAAGCCGTAATAAAGATCTGAAATAATGCTGTCTGCCTTATGCATGCTGCCCCCGCCCCTCTTGGCCTCGATATGGCCGCTGTTATGCCATTCGAAATAGCTCGTTACCGCCCCGTCTATTTTGGGATATACAAAACCCTTCAGCTCTGTATCCGGAATCACATTCCTGTCCTCAAGCAGGATCGGCTCATAAAGATTAGACGGAATTTCTTTGCCGATGACCTGATAAACCTTCATGAGATAGTTCCTGAACAGTTCATCGAATTGCTGCGCGTTATCGGATGAATGCTCATCCCCGTACCACCAGTTCCAGTCGCTTCCCTCAGCCGCATACAGGGCCTTCCACGCAGCCGAGAGATCGACCCCGGCATGTTCCCCGGCAAATGCAGCAAGATCGTCCCGTGTCTGGGAAAGATAGTCCCATGACAGGTTGTCCTCCTCATGACCGATCCAAACATGGAAATCGGAACTGATCCACGAACCGGCATGGAGTCTTTTCAGGGGTTCACCCGGACCATGTTCGCTTAAATGCTCTGACATCGTGACTGTCTTGAATCTATTGTCACGGCTTAATGCCCCATACAGGGCCCTCAGGAAATCCTGTCCATCATTTTTATAATATTCCCAGGCATTTTCGCCATCCAGGATAACGGGCACCACAAAAGCACTGCCGTCCGGCAGGGAATCTTTGATCTGGGCCAGCCTGCCTATAAAGTCATCGACTGCCTTTTCCGCAGACCATCCGGAATAAACAAATCCCACCTCATCAGAAAGTGTGTGGTCCCTGAAGAAAAGCGAGATGCCTCCATATTCATAGGGCCTGTAGAGTGCCTGCGGATCAATAACATTGCCTTCATTGCTTCTTAGCGGCCGGCCAAGAGACCGCGAGAGCACCCCTTCGTCGGTAGCAATCCATTTGATACCCTCAGCGGCAATCGCAGCAGCCACCTCTTCACTGACAGATCCTTCGGATGGCCACATCCCTTGCGGCCGGAAACCAAAGGTCTCTTCGAAAAAAGAGATGCCTGTTCTGATCTGATGCAGGGCGTCCTCAGGATGAGCAAACCTTTTCTTCGGCAATTTTACATTTGGCATCGCTATCCTTGCCGAATCTGTGTCCCACAAAAGCGGAAGGATCGGGTGGTAAAACGGGCTTACGGATATTTCGATCTGACCTGAGGACGCGAGCATCCGGTACTCAGGAATAATGCGTTTCAATATGTCGAATTGCCGGGCTATCAGCAGCTGCTTTTCTTCTTCGGTATAATCCCGCTGTTTCTCGATAAGACCTTTTAGAAAAGGGTCTGCATCCCGGAACATGGGATCTATCCAGCTAAGATTGAACAGGAGCTGAAGGTCCCTGATGTCCTGGTCGGAGAAGTATCTTATGCTCCTGCCAAGGTCATCTTTTGAATAATGCGTCCCCCTCTTCTGGAGTAGTTCCTGATACCTGGGATAAGGCCTGACCATTGTGTCCCAGTTGGCGAGAAAGAAATATTCAACTATAAATGCCTTCTCTTCCTGGGTGAGGTCTGAAGGCGCCTTCAGCGTCAATTCAAGATGCCTGTCCTGGGCGTTGTTCTCTATGTAATCATTAAGCTGTTCGAGAAGGGAAGGTACGACATTGAAAGTCTGTTTTATGCATGGAAATTCCTCAAGGATTTTGAGGGTGTCAAGATAATCCTTGACGCCATGCAGACGGACCCATGGAAGCGTATATTTGCCGCTAAACGGGTCCTTGTACGAAGGCTGATGCATATGCCAGAGAAAAGCGACATTCAAGGGTCGGTCATTCAAAGATAGTTATTCCTTTTTTTCATTTCTTTTAAACTGGAAGATGACCTCGTCGGGCTTGGCGAGGCCGTATTCCTCCCTGGCATATTTTTCGATATAATACGGGTCTTTCCTGAGCGAATTTACCTGCTCGCTTAATGCCTTGTTCTCCTTGTCGAGCCTGACAATCTCATTCTCAAGCCTGGCCCTGTTCTGTTTGAGTTCAACATATTTCACTACCCCCATGTCACCGAACAGAAGGCTGTAAGAAAGCAACGCAAGAATGCCGAGGACGATGCTGAAAAAAACAATGGTGCGTTTTTTCCATTCACGCCGGACCTGACCTCTCAGGCCCGGCGCTCTTTTGGTTTTATTCTTTACTGCCCTTGTCATCCGATACTATAAAAGGCATCCCTTCCCCTGAAGATAGCTGATGCGCCGAGTTCCTCTTCGATCCTGAGAAGCCTGTTATACTTGGCTATGCGCTCGCTTCTGGAAAGAGATCCCGTTTTTATAAATCCGGTATTGCATGCAACGGCCAGGTCAGCGATCATGGTGTCCTCTGTTTCTCCCGACCGGTGAGAGATAACTGCGGTGTAGCCTGCCCTTTTTGCAGTCTCGATGGCGTCAAGGGTTTCGGTGACTGTGCCTATCTGATTGAGTTTGATCAGGATTGAATTGGCGATCCCCTTGCTGATACCTTCTTTAAGTATTTTTGTGTTTGTTACAAATACATCATCGCCAACAATCTGGACTTTCCTGCCGAGTTTATCCGTAAGCAGTTTCCAGCCGTCCCAGTCATTTTCGGCCATGCCGTCTTCGATTGATACGATGGGATACTTGCCGGCGAGTTTTTCGTAATAGTCGACCATTTCGGCTGAGGACAGCTTGCGGCCTTCAAATGCATATTTTCCCTTGTCATAAATTTCGGACGATGCAACATCAAGCGACAGGAAGACATCTTTCCCGGGCTTGTAACCGCTGTCCGTGATCGCCTGCATGATAATTGCGAGGGCCTCTTCATTGGAGCCCAGGTTCGGCGCAAAGCCCCCCTCGTCTCCAACAGAAGTATTCAGCTTTTTCTTTTTCAGCAGCGATTTCAGAGACTGAAATATCTCAGCGCCGGCACGCAGGGCTGAGGCAAAATCCTTGACACCAGCCGGCATTATCATGAATTCCTGGATGTCGAGGTTATTGTCCGCGTGCGCACCGCCGTTCATGATATTCATCATCGGGACAGGCAGTTCACGCGCATTGCAGCCGCCGATGTACCTGTATACCGGCAGGTTAAGCTCATATGCAGACGCCTGACATACCGCCATGGAGACCCCGAGGATCGCATTTGCGCCGAGTTTGGCCTTATTCTCGGTGCCATCCATCTCGATCATGATATTGTCCAGTAATGCCTGATCAGACGATTCCATGCCCCTCAGTCTTGGGGCTATCCTTGTCGATATATTCTTCACGGCCTTGAGAACTCCCTTGCCATGAAACCTTTTCGGGTCCCCATCCCTCAACTCAAGCGCCTCTCGCTTGCCCGTAGAGGCCCCGGATGGCACAATTGCCGACCCTACTATGCCGCTGTCAAGAATAACTTCGACTTCAACTGTCGGATTTCCGCGTGAATCTATAACCTCGCGCCCGAGAATTTCGACGATCTCACCCATGTGTACTTCCCCCTTCAGCTTTTTTTATATCATTGCCGCACTGCATGAATTGCATCTCCGTTAACATCTGCCATGGCTTCCATGATGCCCTCCGAGAGTGTGGGATGAGCATGAATCATTGAGGCTACTTCCTGCGACCTAATACCAGCCCTGATTGCCATGGCTCCCTGATGCACAAGCTCCGAAGCGCCTGCGCCTATAATATGGACACCCAACACCTTGTCTGTACCGGCATCGGCCACTATCTTTATTATACCTGCAATATCACCTATTGTATGGGCCCTCGCAAGCGACCTGAACTGGAAGTGTCCGGTCTTTATGTTGATCCCCTTGCCTTTCGCCTCAAATTCACGCAGTCCGACAGACCCAATCTCAGGCGATGTGAAAATGGCAGACGGGACAGCAGAATAGTCCATAACAGCATCAATGCCGCAGGCATTAGAAACAGCCACAACGCCTTCCTTTGAGGCAACATGCGCCAACAGCATGCCGCCGACCACATCTCCAATCGCAAATATTCCCTTTGCGTTCGTTTCGAGCCTGTTATCGACCAGAATTTCGCCTTTTGGTCCTTTCTCTATCTGAAGGTCTTCCAGACCCAAATTATCCGTATTAAACTTCCTGCCTACCGAAACAAGAATCTTGTCGGCTTTAATTTCTTTGCCGTTATCAAGTAAAAGAGTCACACCCTGCCGCTTTTCGACGCTCTCTACCTTAACGCCGGTAAAAAGTCTGACCTTTTTCTTTTTTAATTCCCTTTCGAGGATTTCCGAGATTTCATGGTCTTCTGTGGCAACAGCCCTGTCGAGAAGCTCAATTATGGTAACATCCACGCCAAACTCCGAGAATATGCATGCGAACTCGCAGCCGATTGCTCCCGCGCCAATAATTATAAGACTTTGGGGCAGGGTTTTCAACATAAGCACGTCGTCACTCGAAAGGATTGAATCGCCGTCAAAAGGCAGCATCGGCAGACCGGCCGGACTCGATCCCGTCGCTATAATTATCCTGTCAGCTTCGAGTCTCTCTGATGTACCGTCACCCTTTTTAATCTCAATGCCCTGCTTTGTGATTAACCTGCCCTGTCCTTCTACAAGCCTGATGTCCCTGGATTTGAGGATGGCCCTGATGCCCTTGGCCTGCGTGGCGACAATCCTGTCTTTCCGCGCCATGATTTTTAATATGTCCGGACTTGCCTCGCCGGACAAGTCAATGCCGTATTCCGCAAGCCTGCGGGCTTTGTTGAGGGCCTCCGCAGATGCTATGAGCGATTTTGTAGGTATGCAGCCCCAATTTAGGCATGTCCCGCCTACTTCATTTTTTTCGACTATAGTGACCTGGGCGCCGAGTTGGGCCCCCTTGATGGCGGCAACATACCCGCCCGGTCCGGCCCCGATTACGGCAAGTCTCACTTGCTTTCCTCATCTATATAAGCTTCATACTCCTCCGCATCCATAAGCTCTTCGAGATCAGCCGCATTGTCCATTTCTATTACCGCAATCCAGCCCTTTCCATAGGGATCTTCGTTAATGATCTCCGGCGCGTCCACCAGCTTTTCATTAACATCAATGACCATGCCGCTCACCGGCGCTATTATGGCAGACGTGGCCTTGGTCGATTCGATCTCGGTCAGCTCGGTGTTGGCGACAACCTCTATGTCGGTTTCCGGAAGATCGACATAGACTATATCTCCAAGCGACTCCTGGGCATAACTGGTTATCCCTATAGTCGCCTTTTTGCCTGAGATTCTTGCCCAGGTGTGTTCCTTGTGATATTTGATGTCTTCAGGGTCCATGCAACTCTCCTCCTTTGAGCGAACAGTTTAATGTCGGAACTTCATGACGGCCTTTGCCGGTTATCGCGTCTTTGGTTTCCAAAATTATGTGACTATCTTTTTTACAATATATCAAGGTGCATTGGCAAATGGAATATCCCGGAATGACTTTCAGCCGATGGCTATCTGCCGGCAACCGTGGTATCATACTTCGATATGGCAGCCCTGGCTGAAAGAATAAAGCTCTATCTCGGCATGATCAAGATCGCGCATTCGGTATTCGCCCTGCCTTTTGCTTTCACTGCTGCCATACTTGCCGCATCGGGGATGCCTTCCCTGTACCAGATATTCTGGATAACTGTCGCGATGGTCGGGGCCCGTTCCGGCGCCATGGGACTGAACAGGATCATCGACAGGAAAATCGACGCGGCAAATCCGAGGACCTGTTCAAGAGAAATTCCTGCGGGCAGGATAAATGTGAGAGACGCTGTACTGTTCACTGCGGTCTCTCTTGCGATCATGGTTTTTGCGGCATATCAGTTGAACACCGCGTGCTTCATATTGTCGCCGGTTGCGATATTTATACTCGTCGCTTATTCATACACAAAAAGATTTACATGGGCATCCCACATCGTGCTCGGCATCGCAATAGCGGGCGCGCCATTAGGGGCATGGATAGCCGTTAAGTCGACGATAGATCCTCAGATACTGCCGCTCGTTATCGCAGTTATCTTCTGGCTGGCTGGTTTCGACATCTTATACGCCTTGCAGGACATCGACTTCGACAGGCAGCAGGGATTGTATTCCATCCCAAAGAGGTTCGGTATCAGGACATCCCTGCTCTTTTCGAGGATTTTCCATGCTGTCACCTTCACGCTTCTGATAGTAACAGGTCTTGTTTTCAGTCTCAATTATTTCTACTGGCTTGGACTGCTGATCGTGCTCGCGCTGCTTGTCTACGAACACTCGCTCGTCCGCCCTGATGATCTGAGCAGACTCAATATGGCATTTTTCAATATGAACGGGTATATAAGCATTGCGATCTTTATTTTTACTTTTGCAGCCGTGACCATACGATGAAAGATCATCGCATTACCTCATCCTGATTTTTATTGCACCTTCAATTTTTTCCATATAAGTTACCTCCTGTTTTTCCGGCTGTTTCCTTGACAATGCCAATCACCTTGCATTATCGTTTAATTTCAATTCAGAAGATTTAAGAGGAGAGTCTATGAGCAATATCAAGATAGGCATTATCGGCGGTTCGGGCATGGATGATCCCCGTCTGATGAAGAACGTCAGGGAAAAGAGCGTTAAAACCCCTTACGGCAAACCCTCGTCCCCGCTGACAACCGGGAAGATAGAAGGTGTTAATGTTGTGATCCTCGCCAGGCATGGCAGGAAACACTCCATTTATCCAACCGGTGTAAACTACAGGGCAAATATTTATGCTCTCAAAAAAGAGGGTTGTACCCACATCCTGGCTACTACTGCAGTAGGTTCCCTGAGGGCGGAGATAAAGCCTGGAGATTTTATATTTATTGATCAGTTCCTCGATTTTACCAAGCATCGCGCCCTCACCTTTCACGAAAAGAAGGTCGTACATACTCCGATGGCCGAACCTTTTTGCAAAGACCTCAGGTCCCTGCTTGTCAGTTCCGCTAAAGAGCTGAAGCATCGCTACCACGGCAAAGGCACGGTTGTTACTATCGAAGGCCCGCGCTTCTCCTCAAAGGCCGAATCGCACATGTTCAGGATGCTCGGAGCCGATGTAATAAACATGTCGACAGTCCCTGAGGTCATACTCGCCAGGGAACTCGGCATATGCTACCAGTCCATCGCCATGTCCACTGATTACGACTGCTGGAAAGAAGGTGAAGAATCGGTCACCATCGAAATGATTTTTTCAACGATGGCAAAAAATGCAGGCAATGTAAAAGCCCTTCTTCTTCAGACCATACCGAAAATTGCAAAAACAGACTGCGCATGCCGGCTCTAGGAGGATAAAATGCCGATAAAATCAAGAATCAGGACCATTCCGGACCATCCCAAAAAAGGCATCATGTTCAGAGACATAACAACACTTATTAAAGACCCCGTGGGCTTCAGGCTGGTCATCGACACCCTGACCCAGCGATATATCAGCAATGATATCAAGTTCGATGTGATCGTCGGGATAGAGTCCAGGGGATTCATTATAGGCGGCGCGCTGGCCTATACACTCGGAATGGGCTTTGTGCCGGTTCGAAAGAAAGGCAAGCTCCCCGGGGAGACAGTGAGCCATGAGTATGAGTTGGAGTACGGCACCGATACCATAGAGATGCATAAGGATTCCATAAACAAGGGAGACAGGGTATTAGTAATTGATGATCTGCTCGCTACAGGAGGAACTGCTCTTGCAGCAGCAGTCCTGATTAAAAAACTCGGGGGTACGGTTGCCGAGATGGCATTTATAGTCGATCTGCCTGATGTCGGCGGTTCGAAAAAATTGATTTCAGAGGGATACAAAATCTTTTGTCTGACCCAATTTGAGGGTGATTAATAACAGCGCTGAATGGAAAATGCCGACTGCATAATCTCCGGGAAATATGTACTGACCATGAACGACGGCCTTACGGCTCTGCGGAACGGGGCCATCGCAATAAAAGACGGTCAAATAGTATCTGTTGGTCCGGTCGCGGAGATACAGCGTAACTTCTCGGCCCCGAAATTTCTGGACTGCAGAAATATGGTCCTGCTTCCCGGATTGATTAATACCCACTCACATGCCGCGATGGTCTTTTTCCGGGGATTGGCAGACGATCTGCCTTTAAAGGAATGGCTCGAACAATATATCTGGCCTGCAGAAGAACGCTGGCTGAGTCCTGAATTCGTTCGCGATGCAACAGCGCTGGCCTGCATGGAGATGCTCAGGGCAGGCGTAACCACTTATAACGATATGTACCTTTTCGGCGACGACGCTGCTGAAGTTGCCCGATCTCTCGGAATGAGGGCGGTAATGGGCGCCGGGGTAATAGATTTGCCGACAGTGGTGGCCTCCACGGTTGACGAATATCTTGAGAAGGGCGAGAGCTTTATCAGAAAGTGGAAGGGAGACAATCTCATCCATACATGCGTGGCCCCTCACTCGGCATTTACATGCGGG
>CAIJNL010000039.1 GCA_903822005.1 uncultured Nitrospiraceae bacterium | reverse complement strand
TGGTTTCCACTATCAGCATCTCCTTTCATCTGCTCCTCTCTCTGTTTGGCTACAGAGAGAATAGAGGATATGCCGAGGTGGGTCAATTTTGGACGCCGATTATGGCCTCAAGTGGGTCAATTTTGCACGCCGATTAACACAAGGCAAAAGCAGGTCTCAAATATATCAGCCATACATATGATGAATATTCTTCCTGGTATCTCTGGCTGGAGAACTGTCCGGGCGTCTATAAGCTTGAACTCCGGGGTGCAAATGCAATTGAAGGGTATGACTGGCTCGCCGAGTTTATCATAAAGTATTATCCCGCGGAGACTGAAGAAACATTTCATAAATTATCCATTCTTGAAAAAATATGCAGGCAGAGCGAAGTATTCAGCGGTCATCCGGCTGACGGTCCGCCTGGTTGTTCCTGCCACGGTCATTCATCAGAAAGCGTCACCAGCCGATTCTCAGACCTCTCACAAGGCACCGGTATCCCCTCCGTTCAATTCAAAGACATAATCCCAACCGATTTCTTTTATGCAGGAAACATGGTACTTGCATTCAACGATAAAGTCGGAAGCATCGCGAAGCTTAAGAGCCAGACAAGCTGGCATGTTGCCATGTCTGAAGATTATAAAGTTATGGACATCGAGGGCAAACTGTTAGCAATCCTTCATAAAGGCGCGGTAGACCGTGATTATCCTGGATTTGCGCTAAGCAGCATCCTCTTTGAAAATATTATCACCAGCCTGACCCTTTTTCACGGCTATCCCGTCAAAAAGTCTGCTGTTTACAACGGTCCCGGTCTGCTTTTTCTCAGCAACGGCACCTCGCTGACTGCGCATGCTGCCCCTGATATTACAAAAATCATTGCTCAGGTTGAATTGCGTCATGACAAAGATAAAAAGCTGGCCTTTATCCCGGATGAGGATCTGGAGGGAACGTATCAATAAAAAAAAGGGGGGGAATGAAATGGAAGAACCAAAGGAGTTTCAGGGGGACAAACCGGGTTACGGTCGCGGCATCTTTGTAGGTCTTATCATAGGTATTGCTCTGTTTATGCTGACCTACCAGCTGCTTCTCATGTCCAAATAGGAAAGGAGATTCTGATATGGATAATGATTTTTCACGCCGCTCATTTGTAAAGGGGATGGCCGTGGGTACTCTGGCAGGATATTTTGCTACCGCCGGACTCTCCTCGACAGTCTTCAAAAATGCACTTCTGCCGGAAGAAAAGCTCAACCTGACCGACATCGGCCAGATTAAAGGTCTAAAGATTAAAGTCATATCTGAGACCAGCTGGTATGACAACAACGTTTTCCTGAACGATGTCAAAAAAGCGGGCGGCCTGCTGGTAAATCAGTATGAGATCCCATGGACACGTGAAGGAGTGAAGGCAGGTTACCAGGGTGACAACCTCGGGGGGTTCGCAACATATATAGAGGCCGAACTCCTGGACGGAAAGGTGATGAAGATCCTTCTTGATACGGGCTGGAACCACCACTGGATGGAAAAGCGCTTCAATGAAGAGGGAGTTGCGGAGAAGCTGGCAAAGAAAGAAATAGATTTTATGGTAAGCAGCCATGAGCATATTGACCACTTCTTCGGCATCCAGGCAACCACCAAATATAACCCTGATATCCCTATTTATGTGCCGAAGGGATTCTACCAGGAAGGATTTGACCTACTGAAAGGAAAAAGCTTTCCCAAGGCCAATGTAAAAAATGATCACCCGCACAAGGGAAAAGTGACCGTTCTTGACTCCAAACAGGTCAATGTACTTTATCCCGGCATCGCCCTTATGACCTTCGACGTGCCCATAATCTTGAGGGTATTCGGAGAACAGGCCTTTGTCTTCAACGTGAAAGACAAGGGGATAGTCCTCGTGACGGGCTGCTGCCACCAGGGCATCATAAGCTATATGGAGGCTGTGAGAAAGAACATTGCCGGCGGCGACAAGATATATGCCGTGCAGGGTGGACTTCATATCTCTCCTTTTGAGGACTGGGACCCCCAGTATGACGATCTCATAATGGCCTTCCATAAATACGGCGTCCAAAAAATTGGCTGCAACCACTGCACCGGTTTCATAACGGCAGAAAAAATGCTGAAGGCCGGTCTGCCGGTTGTCAAGGGGACCGCACGCCATATGAGCAAACGGGATATTTACCTGGGTAACGGCGATGAGCTGGTCATAGCCTGAAAGGAGATATTGATATGATCGAAAAAGCACTCGACACCCTTTGGCTGGAGGAAAGAAAAGCAGCGGCCCTGATCAAACAACCGATGCGTGGAATCCTTGGTATAATCCTCGCGTTCGCATTTTTCATGGGACTATGGTGGGTATTCATGGATCCGAGAGGCATCCTGCGCTGGTATACACCCCAGTACGGATATATGTATATTCGCTGGCTCCTGATAGTTGCTATCTGGCAGGCCTATATTTTTAATTTCTGGCCTTTCAGGCCCAACTGGATGGAAAAGACCCATCCGCTGAAAAAGGGACTGATACTGGTGACCATGAATTTCGCGATTACCGGACTCCTTATCTGGGTATTTTATTACGGGATCTTCGGCACCTTTGCCGTGCCTTACTTCAGCTGGTTTGAGCTGAGAAAGACCGGCCTGTCAGACTTCTTCGCGCGTGAATATTCGTCGCTTGCGATACTGATGATGGCTGCCATAGCGTCCTGGCTGAGCCCCATCTGGCCTTCAGCCTTTGAAAATTATCCTTGGCATAAACTGACACAGCCCGCTAAAGGGTTCACGGTATTTGCAGTCACCTTCCTGCTCACAACGTATATATATTTCATATTTATGCATCCCCATTACCGGGTGCTTTTTTATCCCTGGCAGGAATTTACGGCGGCCTTTCCCTGGTGGTACGAATCTTTCCATACCCTGAGCGGCAACTTCAATGTGGGCTGGATCATGTGCGCGACGGTCTCAGTCTGGCTCATGGAGACGATTTTTGAGCGCTATCCCTTTTGTCTCGTAAAGTCCCAGCCGTGGCGCGGCATTGCAGGCTTTTTCTGTATTCTGCTGCTTGCCTTCATCCTTTTCTTTACCTTCGTATTCCTGCAGGATGCAGTCTGGGGTCCTTCCGTTGAAGGCGCAAAACGCCTTATGGCTCCCGACTGGCGCTATCTCCATACAGGAGAGCTTGCAGTAATACTGCTGGCGATAGCCCTTGCCCTCTACTTTTACTTTGACAACTGGCCCAGGAGGTTCAGCACGGAAGTCAATATTCTTGTACGTGTGGCTGTCACCATTATAGGCGCATTTGCGCTGCATTGGCTTTATTACCAGTACAGCCATATGCTGCTTGGCACACAATCCGGGTACTCACATCCTCAACAATTCCCTATGGCACCTGTAATACTGTTTATCAATGTCATGCTGTATCACAACTGGTTCATGGATGGATGGCCGGGTAAACGCATAAAGCAGGAATAAGCGGAATCCGCGAAGGAATTTGAACAGTTTTGCCGGGTGCCGGACAGCCTGCCGGGGCCCGGCGCACTCCACTCTGAGGCAGGGCTGAATACGGAGTTTAAACATAGCTTTATTACCGGGGGGACAATGTGTCCGATGCAATAAGTCGCAGGGATTTTTTCAGGCAGGATTTTTTGAAACTTTTCTTTTCGGCCGGGGCTGATAAGCCTTTGACCGAGACGGAGATACGCCAGAAGAATCTCGAGGAGTATTTTAAATCGCCAATCCACAGTTATCCGCTCCTGCAGGAAATGCCGTGGGATTTCCTGGTTTCGGAGGCGGCATCGAAAGGGATAATTGTTGAAGGGAGAAGCAAGAACGAAATCGCAAGAGATCTCTTCTTGAAAATCAACAGAACATCTTGAATTTCCAATACGGAAAATCTGTTTCCAATAAAAAAACGTTGGGAGGCTTATGGATACGACAACAACTATGATGCTTGTTTTGATGTGTGCGATCGGATTGATCATTTTACTGACTATCCGTTTTAAGGTCCATGCATTCGTTGCATTGCTGTCTGCCTGCTTTTTTGTCGGGTTTGCTACAGGTATGCCCTTTGACAAGATGCTCAAGTCGATTGAACTTGGCATGGGTGGTTTTCTCGGAATGCTGGCACCCATATTGGCGCTTGGGGCCATTGTCGGTAAAATGATGGAAATTTCCGGCGGGGCAGAGCGTCTGGCCCGGACTATGATCAATAAACTTGGGAAACGCAATACCCACTGGGCCATGATGCTCGTTGGCTATATCTGTGGTATCCCGGTTTTTTTCCAGGTTGGAATCGTACTTTTAATGCCTCTGCTGTTCTGCGTTGCTATTGAGGCAGGCATGTCACTTGTCGCGATCGGAATCCCGATGATAATCGGTCTTCTCACAGTCCACTGTATTGTGCCGCCCCATCCGGCAGCCACTGCAGTAGCCATAGGCCTCAATGCCGACATCGGAAGAGTCATTTTGTACGGACTTATCGTAGGTTTGCCGGCGGCGGCAATCGCTGGTCCTATTTTTGGAAAACTCGTGGGCGACAAATTCAAGCTCAATCCGCCCGAGCATCTCTGCAAAGCGGAGCCGACGCCTGATGAAAAACTGCCGCCTTTCGGAATTACGCTTTTTACCATATTGTTCCCTTTGCTGCTGATGATCGCCAAGACGGTTTTCGAGTTTGCCCTGGGAAAGACACATCCTGCAATGGTCTACATTAACTTTATTGGGGATCCTGTGACAGCCTTATTTTTGTCTGTAATGCTTGCTTATTGGACCCTGGGTCTCAACCGTGGCATGAATATGGAAAAACTGCTGAAATTCAGTGAATCTGCAATTGGACCAATGGCAGCAATCCTTCTCATTATTGGCGCCAGCGGTTCCTTTAACCGCATTCTGATGGACAGCGGGATCGGCAATGCCATTAAGACTATTCTTATGGCCTGGCAGGTCAATCCACTTATCCTGGCCTGGGCCGTTGCCTTGGCCATGCGTTTTGCGGTAGGAGGTGCTACCATCGCCATGATAACCGCAGTCGGTCTGGTCACGCCGGTACTGCCGATGTATCCCGGTCTTGACCCCGCATTGGTCGCGGTGGCTATCGGCGCGGGCGCAATTGGACTCTCTCATGTCAACGACCCTGGGTTCTGGTTTGTTAAAGAGTATTTCGGGATGTCCATGGGAGACCTGTTCAAAACATATACGCTGTCTACCACCATCGCCTCAGTAGTCGGCATTATTACATTGTTGCTGTTCAGCCTTATAGTATCGTAAGGTAAATAGATATTCAGAAGTCTTTCAGGGAGGAAAAAAAGCATGAAGATTACCGTTGTTTTAGACAACACAGTACCAATGAGCGCCAAAAGCCCCTTTCTCGGGGAACATGGCTTTTCACTGCTTATTGAGCATGCCGGCAAAAAAATTCTTTTTGATGCCGGACAATCAAATGCGGCAGTATGGAACCTGAGCCTGCTCGGGGTCCATCCGTCAGAAATAGATGCCCTGGTTCTGAGCCATGGGCATTACGATCATGCGGGCGGTTTTTACCACTTTCTTATGCACGGGAAAAAACGTTATCCGTTTTATGCCCACAGCGGCATATTTACAATGAGATACTCGACGTCTGGCAGTGTGCGGCAATATATCGGTGTCCCGCATACAAAAGATCAATTATCGCAACTCGGGGCTGACTGGCAGCTTGGTGATACACCGAGAGAAATTGCGCCCGACCTCTGGTTTAGCGGCCACATTCCGCGTCAAACCTCTTTTGAGCAGGGAGATACCAGGCTGGTAACATGCACTGCGGATTGCTGCGATTGCCAGGACCCGATTGAGGACGATATATCACTTTTCTACAAGACCGACAAAGGCCTTATTGTTGTCGGAGGCTGCACGCACTCCGGTCTGGTCAATACGGTTTCTCATGGGTTTGCCGTAACAGGAACCTCAAAACTGGTCGGCTGGATTGGCGGAACTCACCTTGGTCCTGTAACTCAGCAGCAGCAGGAAGAGACGATGCAGAGGCTTGAGAAATGGGAGCCGGAGTTTGTCCTGGCCGGGCACTGTACCGGGTTTCCGATGCTGGCTGAACTCAGCAGGCGTTTCGGTAATAAATTCATACCGGCGTTTGTCAGCGCATCAATTGAGTGCTAGGCTGCAGAAGCATCTCTGAACGCTGACTCTGTCATAAAGCTGCTTTAAAGGGCGGTTTGGGCCTAATCTCATACCGCCCTTTCCTATGCATTGTAGCTTTTTTAACATCCCTTTCACTTAGCCAGAGAGTCAAATTGACAAAAAGAGCTTCGCGGGGTATAATGAGTATATGCTCATAACAAACTTGTGGAGGTATCAAAATGAAGATATGTTTTCCAGTACAGAATAACAACGGGATAGACAGTTTGGTTTATAGCCACTTTGGTTCCGCCCCAGTATTTGTAATTGTCGATACAGAGTCAGGCAGCGTAAAGAGTCTGAGCAACGGCGATCAGCACCATGAACACGGAGCGTGCAACCCCGTTATGGCCCTCAACAATGAACAGGTAGATGCCATTGTAGTAGGCGGCATCGGCGGCGGCGCTCTGAACAAGCTGAATCAGAAGGGCATAAAGGTATTCAGGGCCCAACAGCCGACTGTAAGCGAAAATGTGGCGCTTTTCAATGCGGGTGTCCTGCTTGAGTTTACTCTCCAGCATACCTGCTCTGGCCACTCAGGCTGCAGCCATTAGGGACAACAGTTCAGTATAAATCAAGGCAAATTCGATGCGGGGGTGCTATGAAAAAGATCGGCATCATTATTTGCGACAGGTATAAAGGGTGCGGAGGCGGAAAATGCTTCCGCGCCCTTCGTGAACGTGCCGGCGCATTTTCAGTATACCAAATGGAAGAGCAGGTCGAAGTGGTAGGCTTCTCTTCCTGCGGCGGCTGCCCAGGTGGCAACGTGGAATATGTTCCTGAGGAGATGAAAAAAAACGGCGCCCAGGCAATCCATCTGGCCACTGGGCTTGTGGTCGGATACCCGCCATGCCCCCGTATTCGACAGTTCAAAGAATTCATTGAATCGGCATATCAGATACCGGTCGTAATCGGCACCCATCCGATTCCCCTGAAATACCTCGAAAAACACCAGAAACTGAATTTCTGGACCCAGTCCGGAATGGACAAACTTGTTCCGTCACTGATGAATGAAGATCCTGGCGTAATGAAAGAATACAACTGACATCTCGGCAGTATTAATAAGCCTCTCTTCCCTTTTTGGGGGGCCTTCCTGATCTTCAGGATAGACAAAGACTGACAATAGGGGGGTATTATGGAAATATCGGTCCAAATCAGCCTGTATCCGCTCGGCAAGGAGCACCTTTCGCAGGACATCTCTGGATTCGTTGAGCTGTTAAGGGCGAAAGGGCTGCGTTGCGAGGTTGGCAGGATGTCAACGGTGCTGTCCGGAAATTCAGACGATGTCTTTGGCGCCTTAAAAGAGGCGTACTCCTTTATGGCTTCCCGCGGGGCATGTGTGATGGTTTCTACAATTTCAAATGCTTGTCCGGTCTGAGGTCAACTCATACGCGCTATACAACAAACCCTGGAAGAATAAGGAGGTGGTTCCGGGTGAAAGAGACCTTGTGGTAAAAATACTCGACGAGATGGGCTGGGGAAAGACTCATCGCAGAGTCAAAATGAGGCCGTTCCGCATAATTCGGAAAGTACTGTCATTGCTGCATTCGCACTGTGATGAGACACTAAGGCAGGCCAGTCATGCAGACGGGACATGACATTAGCACTAAACGCAGAAATAATATTTTCGTTCCGGGAAAGGTCTGAATCTGCCGATAACTGGCTGTTATAGAGTGCAGCCCTTTGTTCATATCTGTCCCAAAATGGCCCCTGCTCCAGTTTCCCGTCGTGTTGACAAAGAAACGAACTCAGATGAATCCTGAGAGACGAGATAGCCTGACAGGCACAAGAGCTGCCCAATAAGGACTTCAGTCTGCACTCAGTCGCAAACAAGACCAGATATAAAAACTCCTCTCTTACACCCGGAAAGCCCGAAAAGTCATGGCTTCCGATATCCCTGTAAAAAATGATTGCTTGGTCCTGAATGAAACGAACCAGCTTCTCTTGTAGATCGGCATTGAATATTGACCCGGCATCGGCGTCCAATTTTGACCCACCCCGGACGGTCATTTTTTAGAGTTTCGTGTTTTTATTCTCCAACTGTCGTTTCCTGTTTCGATGATATCACAATGATGAGTAACCCTG
>CAIJNL010000038.1 GCA_903822005.1 uncultured Nitrospiraceae bacterium | reverse complement strand
AGGGTTACTCATCATTGTGATATCATCGAAACAGGAAACGACAGTTGGAGAATAAAAACACGAAACTCTAAAAAATGACCGTCCGGGGTGGGTCAAAATTGGACGCCGATGCCGGGTCAATATTCAATGCCGATCTACAGTCAAGGGAAATATTGTGGTTGAAGTCGCCTTTCATTGCCTTTGAAAGGTCGATAATCATCCTTTCCGTCACAGGGCCTGCCTGGGTCACCTTTACCCGTGTAAGCTCTGCCTTGTCAGCAGCAAAATAGAGCAGCCCGCCGGCTTTTGTTATGATCTCTTTTACTGTTGTTAAACCGGGGATTAATCCATAGTCGCCTGGCATAGCAACAGCCCCTGAAAGGGTCACAATTGTCTTTGCCTCAACAACGGAATAGACCTTTATCAAATCACCGTCTGCCAGGATGAAATTCTTTTCAGGGTTCGTTTCTATATCTTGCAGATCACTTTCAAATATCATCCTGAAGCGGTGGTTCTCTATCCTCATCACCTGCACCCTGTCTCTGAAAGCAGTGTTGCTCAGTCCCCCTGTCATTATGAGGATATCAAGCAGCCTCGATTCTCCCTTCAGTTCAAAAATGGCGGGGTTTTTCACATTTCCGGCTATGCCGATCAGTTGTCCTATCGGTGGTATGAATATGACATCTTCAGGCATCAGCCGTATATCCTGTGATTTATCGCCCTTCAGCAAAAAATCGTACATGTCAAAGCGGACTATGGTCTTTCCGTTCCTGTTCACCTGTATGTCCCGCATTGATCCGGTCTTGCTCGGCCCGCCTGTTGCAAACAGCGCATTCACGAGTGTCGAAAGAGAAGATACTGTGTAGGCGCCGGGCCTGTATGCATTGCCGACCATATAAATCTGTATGGTCCTTAAGGAGCCCATGCTGACATTCATATCAAAGCCGGTATAATATTTTGAGAGTTCCTTGTGAAGGGTCTCTTTGAGTTCTTTAAAGGTAAGTCCGGTTACACCAATGATACCGACTTTTGGTATGCTTAGATTGCCATCTCTGTCAACAATAATGCTCCAATGACCATCAATATTTCCCCAAATTGTAATCCTGATTTCATCACCCGGGCCTATAACATACTCAGGCCCGACAGGCACCTTTTCTGCTGGGGCAAAGGTTGAAGACGGCATGCTGAAAAGATCATAGCCAAATTGTCTGACATTGGTAGATATATTAATCGGGGCTCCGCCAGAGATAAATCTTTCAAATTGCGAAAGAAAATCCGCGGAAGATCGGACAGACAATGCCGCGGTAGCCGACTTTTCATCTTTTTTCTTACCGTCAGTTTCGGATTGCCTGGTCATTTCTGGTTTAGAAGATTGCAATTGCGATTGTTCCTGTGAGGGTTGCGGTACTTGCATTGATTGTTGTCCGTCTGCCTGCCGTTGCATAGGCGCCACGGTTAAAGCACTAGACACCGGCGATACAGGAACCGCCTGAATCTGTTGTGCAGGCGACACATTCACAAAAGTAAAAAGAATCGATATTATTAACAGCGCAAAAAAGAATAACGGCATTTTATTGCTTGTAGAATTCATAGAATACGCTCCTTCTGAATTTCGCATACATACACTTATTTGATAATTATATTATTTTGTGAACTGTCTCTATATATGCTCCTGAATCAAACAAACGTGATTATACAATAAAAAACAATTAATTGCACCCACTATTTATAGCGTGATAAATATTAAAGTATATCCATAAATGCTGAGCGACGCAACTTGTATTGACAAAATAACTGGTATGGAGCAAAATTATCAGGATGGCAGTTTCAGCCTCGTTGCATTTTAAAATAACCCGTGGTTGCATCTGAAACGTTCAGGGATGTGGCTGAGAAGGCGGAGCAGTACCAAAAAGAGAAACTGATGCGGTTCTTACCCCTGATTTTTTTGGCGCGAAAAAATATATATCTTGTAAAAGGCTAACTACTATGCTTATTTCGAAAATTGAAAATCGCACAGCACTCATTGGCATCATAGGTCTTGGTTATGTGGGTCTGCCACTTGTTATCGAATTTTGCAAGGCAGGCTTTCCGGTCACAGGCTTTGATGTAGATCCTAAAAAAGTTGCGACATTGAAAAGGGGGGGGAGTTATATCAAGCATATAGATACCTCTCTCATTGCTAGTTTGGATAAGCAGTTTGTCCCAACTGTCGATTTTTCAAATTTGGCCGAAATGGACTGCATAATTATATGTGTGCCTACGCCGCTGGACAAGTACCGCGAACCTGACATGCGCTTTGTATTCGAAACAGCAAAGACAATTGCTCAATATCTGCATAAAGACCAGCTGGTTGTCCTTGAGTCGACGACCTATCCCGGCACAACTGATGGGGACATGCGGGAAATACTGGAGAATAGCGGTTTAAAGGCAGGTGTTGATTTTTATCTCGCATTTTCTCCAGAGAGAGAAGACCCCAACAATAAAGACTTTTCGACCGCAACTATTCCAAAGGTCGTGGGCGGTTATACGCCGGGGTGTCTGGCTGCCGCAAAGGCCATGTATGATGCAGTTGTAGACAAGACGGTGCCAGTCTCGTCTACAAGGGCTGCTGAAACTGCTAAGCTCCTAGAGAATATTTATCGGGCCGTAAACATTGCTATGGTTAACGAACTCAAGATGCTCTTTGACCGCATGGATATTGATATATGGGAAGTAATAGAGGCGGCAAAGACAAAGCCTTTTGGCTTTCAGGCCTTCTACCCAGGTCCCGGCCTCGGCGGCCACTGCATCCCAATCGATCCGTTTTACCTTACATGGAAGGCCAGGGAATACGGGTTTGCAACGCGCTTTATAGAGCTTGCCGGCGAGATAAATACAAATATGCCTTATTATGTTGTCGATAGGGTTTTTAAGGTCCTCAATGAAAAGGGGATGCATCTTAATGGGGCAAGAGTTTTTTTGCTCGGCATGGCCTACAAAAGAGATATAGATGACCAGCGGGAATCTCCATCTCTTAAGATAGTTGAACTCCTTTTGCAGCATGGCGGCATTGTTGACTATAACGATCCACATGTTCCGCGCTGTAGCGGGCATCGTCATTATCCCGATATAGACATGGAATCGCAACCCCTGAACGAAGAATCATTGCAACGCGCTGATATTGTCCTGCTCCTGACTGACCACTCGGCTTACGATTACGATTTCATCGCAAACCATGCTAGGATCATAGTCGATACCCGAAATGCATTCGAACGTAGGGGCATTAAGAGCCCTAAAATATATAAGGCTTGATCAATAGGCTCGCCGATTTAGAGACAATGAAGCATACCAAATACCATGCTGAAAACATGCTGCAAAAAAAAGCGAAGCGCTGGCTCATAACAGGGGTGGCTGGTTTTATCGGTTCCAATCTGCTTGAGCATCTTCTGCGACATGATCAGGCAGTAGTCGGTCTCGATAATTTTTCAACAGGACACCAGCGAAATCTTGAAGATGTAAAATCTCTTGTGAGCGAAAAACAGTGGGCGCGTTTCAGTCTCATAACTGGAGATATTCGCGATCTCGATGCATGTAAGACAGCCTGCGGGGGTGTTGATATTGTTCTGCACCATGCAGCATTGGGCAGTGTGCCGCGCTCCCTTGCAGATCCCATCCTGACTAACCAATCCAACATCGATGGCTTTCTGAATATGCTGGTTGCCGCGCGCGATGCAGAGGTTTGCAGGTTTGTCTATGCTGCATCTTCGTCCACTTATGGCGACCATCCCGGCCTGCCCAAGAAAGAGGACATAATCGGAAAGCCCTTGTCACCTTATGCAGTAACCAAATATGTTAATGAGCTTTATGCTGAAGTCTTTGCAAGGCAATATAATATGGAATGCATCGGCCTTAGGTATTTCAATGTTTTTGGCCCCAGGCAAGATCCCCTGGGCGCTTATGCAGCTGTCATTCCCCGCTGGATCAATGAGCTTACTCGAGGAGAAACGCCTGTCATCAACGGAGACGGCGAGACCAGCAGGGATTTTTGCTATGTCGAAAATGTTATACAGGCCAACATTCTTGCGGCAATTGCAAAAAAGAAGGTCGCTCTGAATCAAGTATACAACGTAGCGGTAGGAGAAAGAACTACACTGAATGAATTATTTAAGCTGATAAGGAATCTTCTTGGAGAGTATGATGAGAAGGTAAAAATAATTGAACCCAGATACGCACCTTTCCGGTCTGGCGATGTAAGGCATTCCCAGGCGGATATTTCACTGGCAAAAGAATTATTGGGATTCAATCCGTCTTACACAGTGCAACGCGGGATGCAGGAAACGGTTGACTGGTTCGTGAAACAAATGTCAAATGCTGGTGTCGAGCAAAATAAAGGATAGGAATATGAGATAGGCAGATAAAATGGTTTATTGTAAGTAGCTTTCGAGCTTTTAAAAAGTACAAGTAATAACCTTTATATTCTTTTTGAAGATGGAAGATTGATAGTGAATATTAAAAAGAAATTGATAGTGTCTGAATTGCAAAGGATTATCATATTTGCTGCAACCATTGTCGTGGTTTTATCGCTGATCCCGGCGCTTGCCGTGTCAGATGACACGACATCCACAGTGATTATTAATGACCAGACGTTTACGGTAGGGAGCAACGAACTTCAGGCTTATTTAGACAAACGCGACACATTTGTTTATCAGGTGCATTTCCCTGAGCCCCGTACGGATTTAAACGTTAATTATTTGCTAAACAGCATGCGGGTCTTCCTGAAGGAAGAAAATATCGTCACACTTCAGGGCGATGACATTGATAGATTAACAGTAGAACTGAATAGCACTCAGGATTCGACCTTGATGACATATGACGGCTTAATTTCATTTGCCGTCAATGGCGGCAAACTGTCGCAGACGGCTGCCGGTTTATTCCGCCTCGAAGTTCCACCAGGCACTTCCACTGTAACGTGATCCTGCCCCGAAATGACGGACACATCGAAAGGTTAGGTAAAATATAACCTTGGGAGGTGTCACATGCAGGAACACGGAGGTCGGAGGAAGTACGACAAGCAGTTTAAGGAAGAGGCGGTCAAGCTTGTCCTTGAGGGT
>CAIJNL010000037.1 GCA_903822005.1 uncultured Nitrospiraceae bacterium | reverse complement strand
CTGATGAAAGCGCTGCCCGGGATGTTTGCGGATTACAATGAGAATGCACCTCACAAAGGGCTCAAGATGCTGTCGCCAAGAGAGTATCGGCGACTTCAAAATAAGTTAGAAGGCTGTCCGGTTTGATAGGGGCAACTCCAAATAGGAGCTACACTTCGGATAATACATATGAAATATATTTTGACATCCATTGAATTTATTAAAACAAACCCGGCATTACTATTGCTCTTTATATTCATCGAGTTAGTCATGTTACCCTTTCAGATGCTCAGATATTTCGAGGAATTAAATATTTTGACGGCAGTTATAGGACTATTTCTTGGGGCTTTTAGTTTGTATTTAATGGCTGGATTATATTCATGTATTTGGAAAGCGTTTTCAGAACAAGCAAGCGATTTAAAAAATATTATTAAAAATTCGAATCATTATTTCTCAACATACCTTTCAGTCAGCATTATTACGGGGCTTGTTGCAGGTATTTGCATGCTTTCGGTAATTTATATACATAAGACTGCTTTTTATAACTCTGTAGATTGGGTTGCCTACCGCAAGCAAATTGACGCCAACCTAGCTAGAAGCATTCCGGTATATGTTATGAATATTATTTTTGCATTCATACTCCCGGCAATCTATGTAGGGAAGAATGGTCGAGGGTCAAAAATAATAAGAACTGCACTTAAATTTATAATTGAACATTTTTCAGCCGCAACGCCTGTCATATCATTAATAATGTTGCGCTTTTTTCATAAATGTCATATTTATACAGCATGCTATTACCTTTGATTATTCATCCAGTGACTACTGGACGATTATCGCCTTATCTGGGATTCTATTAGATTCTCTTGAGCTTCTTATTTTTATAACAGCAGCTCAGATTTATAGAGATAATTTTAAAGAACCATCTAACACTGTGCTAAATACGGACACTTCTTTGCCGTGCCGCTTACCATAAGCGTTATCAATAAATAGAAAACAGACGACCATTCATCCGCAGGACTGAAAACTGTGGGGATGAATGGCCGTGTCTATAGACTGGGGCACTAATAATCCGATCAATGCCGGCTTTTCTTAATGCACGCTTGGCTTGCTCATCTGATTATCACTCGTATTATTGCTATGATATGACAGCGACCTGTCTATGCCCTTTGCGCGGTCTGCCTTTATCTGGCTCTTCCTGTAATTCCTGACATCCTTTCTCATTTCATGCCTGAACCAGTCATGGGTGTGCCAGTAGTGGGTTTGTGACCAGTCAATCCATTTTGCATTGATGCTCAACCATCCCATGCGGAAGTATCCCGCGGGCAGATAAAACGGATATAAGGGATCTATGGCCAACACTACGCGCGGTACCGATCTCACGCTGACCCAGGGGCCGCTGAAAATGGATGCCCTGAACCATGAGCCGCGGTAGTGCCTGTACCACCAGCCGCTATAAAAATAGAAGCCGCTTGTGTTAGGCAGCATGTAGACATACTCATTGCCGCTCGGAACAACGATCATGTCCGGGTTCTGAGTCTGTGCCGGCGGCTGGTTGGTTACTGCTGTCTCATCCATAGGCTGAGTAGGCGCAATTGGTTCTGGCTCCAATACAACTGTTCGGGCTTCAGGAATTGCCGGAGGCGAAGCGGTTGCAGGTGCTGCAACAGGTTCCTGGACGGCGGCAGGCAACGGAGTAGGCGCAGGATTAGGCGCAATAACAGGTGCCGGTGCTGTAGCAGCTGCCTGGACTGCAGCAGTTGCAGGAGCAGTAGTGGTTACCGGAGCAGTAACAGGCGCAGGAGCAGTAACAGGTGCAGGTGTGGTAACAGGTGCAGGTGTTGTAATAGGTGCAAGTGTTGTAACAGGCTCAGGTGCTGCAACAGGCTCAGGTGCTGCAACAGGCTCAGGTGCTGCAATGGGTGCCCTTACAGCAGCGGGTGCCGCAGCCGCTTCAGGTGCCATGGACGCTTCACGCATAACGACGGCGAATGCAATACCTGCCATCGCGACAAGCAGTACCAAAAGACAGGAAACTATCAGTGCGCTGATTTTATACATCTTAACCTCCCGGATTAATAAGCAGTTAATCCTTTAAAAAATATACTTTGATCCTAAAATACTTCATCTAAATAGAGCATACAGGAATAATGTGAATAACAGATGAACAAATTATGATTAATTGTGAAGGAAAGCTGCTTTGCCGTAAAAAAAGGGGAACACGGACTAACCGTGCTCCCTTTTACGCTAACTGAATAGAATTGTTATTTCTTCTGCTGAGGCTGTGCCTGGGGCTGTGGGCAGGGACCGAGATATTTGCCTTTCATGTCCGTCTTAATCACCATATCCTTGCCATCCACCTTCATTGTTGCCTCTGTTGTGCCATCAAAGGTAGTACCCGCGTACGTAATGCTCCCCTTGCCTGTCATATTGGGGCAAATCATCTTCCATGAAACCGTGTTGCCGTTTACAGCATTGTCCTGCACTTTGCAGTCAGATTTCTGATTATCCTGAGGCACATAATCTTTTTTGCTCAGGCAATTCGTGATAACATGAGGCGGGTGGGCGCCTGCCGGCATGCCGGGGATATTCATCTGCATAGTCATTTCCCACTGTCCTTCCTGCATGTTCACTGAAGCCATGGCCGACTTGGAATCCTGTCCCTTGCCGCACCCTCCTATCGCGAGCGCAAACATCAAAACTACTGCCATTACAGCAAAGACCGTAAAGCGTTTCATCATTAATCTCCTTTCCGGAACGTAATCCGGCATGTCTGGTTTATTTAATTGATTATAATGTCCGGGAGCAATATTGGCAACTGCACCCTGCCCTTCTGTCTTAACCGGAGATGACATTACCTGTACGGACAGTTTTTGGTATACAATTAAAGATAGGACTGAAAGGAGGACAGCGGTATGGATATGACGCTAAAGAGCCAGTTTATGGCAGCCTGGGAAAAATATTTCAGCGGGGCCGAGCTTCCTTTTGTATTTTATTATACCGACCAGGATGACAGGGCAAAAAAGGTGCCTTCCGCCGGGGCACACCAGTGTATCATAGGGTTGCTGTCGATTGTCAGAAAAGGAACGTCGCTCTGTTTTGATGTGGATTCCGTGGGCTGCGGCGGAGGCAAGAAGTTTCTCGGCTTTTCTGATGATGTCATGCCGTACTTCGACTATTTCCTGTCTTGCGGAATTCCGTTAAAGGTGGAAGCCGAGCGTTACAAGCAGTCTCCGCAGCTGGTACGCGACATGATTAAATATATCCCGGATTTCAAGGCGCCTGCAAAGTATATAGTTTTCAAAAGATTCGACATGCTGGAGGCATCGGACAATCCGGATGCGGTCATATTCTACGCGCAGCCGGACGTTCTGTCTGCTCTCTTTACGCTGGCGAACTTTGACAGGGCCGAGCCGAACGGCGTGTTCTGCCCGTTTTGTGCGGGTTGCGCCGCGATCGTCAAATATCCCTACCTGGAAAAAAAATCGAATGAACCGCGGGCAGTCCTCGGCATGTTCGATATAACAGCGAGGCCCTTTGTGCCGAAAGAGACCCTGTCGTTCGGGGTTCCCATGAAGAAATTCGTTGCGATGGTCAGGAACATTGAAGAAAGCTTTCTGATAAACAAATCATGGGAAAAAGTGCAGAATAGAAACGTCAGGCCTCAGGCTGCCCAATAAATATTGGAGGTATTAGATGGCAAACAAAAAAGTACCTACACATGAAGAGTTGAAAAAAGGAAAAACTCACCGGCAGATAAAAAATGCCAATGAAGAACACAGAAAGAGCCTTACTCCCCTGGAGCAGTTTGCCGTCTGGATTACCGACCATATCGGCTCTATGGGCTTCTTCATTATTATCGTGGCCTGGACATTCATCTGGCTTGGATGGAACACCCTTGGTCCCGAAACCCTGAAGTTTGATCCTTTCCCCGCCTTTGTCCTCTGGCTTTTTTTGTCCAATGTCCTTCAGATATTCCTGATGCCCCTTATCATGATAGGCCAGAACCTCCAGGGCCGCCATTCCGAAATACGGGCCGAATCCGATTTTGAAATAAATGTCAAGGCCGAAAAAGAAATAGAAACTATCCTCATTCACCTTGAAAACCAGAATGATCTGATGCTCAGGATATTGAATCATCTCGAAAAACAGGGCAAGAAGCCACCGAAATGACATCGTTAATTCCGGTTAAATTTCGATTACTGCTGTGCCGAAATACATGAACTATTTTGCACCGGGAGGTTTTATATGTACAAAGTTATGCAGTCTTTGCTGTCGAACCGTGTGATGCTCGTTTTTCTTTTGCTCGGATCCCTTCTGCTAGTCCCTGTGCAGGAGGTGTCGGCCGTCGAACTGAATGTGCTGGCTGCAGGAGCGGTCGAGGCAGTGGTCCGTGATGTGGTGAGTACCTTTGAAAAAGAGAGCGGCCACACTGTCAAGCCCTTTTACGCCCCCGTGGGAGCGCTTCGCGACAAGATTTACGCAGGGGAACCGGCAGATGTCACCATAGTGACGCCTGCTATTATAGAGCAGCTTAAGGCCAGAGGATTGGTGAGCCCCGCCTCGCAGACCGACATGGGACAGATAGGAGGCGGTATAGCTGTTCGCAAGGGAGCTTTGCGTCCTGCAATCGGAACAGCAGAAGAATTGAAACAGACTCTCCTGGCAGCAGAAGAAATCTACTACGCTGACCCAAAGATCGCTACTGCCGGGGTCTACTTCTTGAAGGTGGCTGACCGTCTCGGCATCGGGGAGCAGGTCCGCAAAAAGGTGATAACCGCGGGTGGCGGCAAGCCCTCTATGCAGTTGATGTCGAAATCGGCAAAGAACGCCGTCGGCGTGACCCAGATAAGCGAGATACTGTCTGTGCCAGAGGTCGAGCTGATAGGCCCGTATCCGGGCGAACTTCAACAAATGACAACCTATACAGGCATCCTGCTGGCGCGAACAAAGAATACGGCCGCGGCAGAAGCATTTCTCAAGTTTCTGACCAGCGCACCTGTGCAGGCCCGATTCAGGCAGCAGGGTTACGAATTGCCGGCCCGGCAATAGGGTCTTCTAGAGCGCTAAATCTGTGTATTCAGTATTATCAGAAAACCGTCATGGTCATCAGAACCAGGCTGCCGTTTGAGAAAGTTTGGTCCTGATGACTGTTTCCTTATAAAAATCAGGAAACCATCTCATATATGCCTATGATAATCAATAGCAATCCTGAAACCGGATCAGCCAGACCAGCCAACCATCTTCGGCCTGTATAACCGCCAATCCTTGTGCCGATCAGTATCGCGAAAACACCGAACAGGAATACAAGCAGCGTAGTTAACCCAATATTCAGTCCGATCAAAGCGGCCCCAACTCCGGTGACCAGATTGCTGAATGTCAGCGCCAGGGCCAGCAGGAAACCCTCTTTGGGCGTGATCTGCTCCGCGCAGTACATGCCTATTATTTTGGGCTTTTTGATCCGCATTATTTTTTTTACAAGATCTGTCTTACCCATGACACCATTTCCAGCATCGGGAAATTCCATTTTAAGTGCCTTTTCCTTAAACCTGTTCAGCATGTCCATGAAAGTCAGCCAGCAGCCGGCGGCAAGGAACAATGATGAACCAATATATGTCGCGGTTTCAGGCTGCATAAAGGAGTACAATTTTTCCCCGACTGTCATAGAGACCAGAGTGCCTGCAGCGTTAACAAAAGCGATCAGGACATTTGTCCTCAGGGGGATGCAGATCCGCCTGATACCATAGGCAAAGCCAACCCCGAAATTGTCGAGATTAGTCGACACCGAAAGCAGCAGAACAGAAAGCAGATGCAGACCAACCATATTATCCTTTCCTGAAAATTTGCAGCTGCGGTCTGACAGGTTTCAAAACTTTTACAGGAGTAAACATTGATAATAATAGCCTGAAGGGAAAGTTTCTGCAAATAAGACACCTCAAACCTGCTGCTGTTCGTCAGTTACAAATTACTCAGCATCTCTTTTTGCTGATACACTTGTATCCATTGTATGCCGGACAGTTACCGGAATGATACTAAAGAGGATAATATGTAGGTATGATGAGAATGCCTGTGCTTATTGACTATAATTCAGGATGGTGGTGTACACTCATTATATCCATGTGTTGCCGTTTTAGGAGCTGAGGAATGGAATCAGGACTTAACAAAAAACTGATAGAACTTACGGAGCGCAATAGAATCCTTGAAGAAGAGCTTTCTGAAAGGACCCGTCTGGACAGACTCAAGGACGAGTTCCTGGCCAATACCGCTCACGAACTCCGGACACCCCTGAATGGCATAATCGGCCTGGCTGATTCTCTCGGCGCCGGTGCTGCCGGCCTCCCCAATGAGCAGGCCCTTGCCAACCTGGAGATGATCTCTGGCAGCGCCCGTCGCCTGAACAATCTGGTGAGTGATATACTCGACATGTCCCGTCTCAGGAAAGGAGACGTCAAGCTCAACATAGCGCCGACAAATCTTCGTGTCCTGTCCGACAGGGTGCTTGCAGTCTGCAGCGCGCTGATCTTTGACAGGAAACTTACCCTGGTAAATGCTGTGCCTTCTGACTTCCCGGCTGTGAATGCGGACAAAGACCGGCTTCAGCAGATTCTATATAACCTGATAGGTAATGCGATAAAGTTCACTGACAAGGGCTCAATCACAATTTCTGCAACGGCCGACAACCGCCGGGCAGAGATTGCTGTTATCGACACCGGCATCGGAATACCCGCCGACAGGCTCGATAAAATCTTTCTTCCCTCCGTTCAAACTTCCGCTTCAGGGAGCGGCGGTCATGCTGAGCCGGGACTCGGCCTGGCCATCACCCGCCGCCTGTGCGAACTCCACGGTGGCGGACTGCGCGCCATATCGACCCCGGGCTCAGGCTCTATCTTTGTATTCACTATTCCGATATCGTCTCAGGAGGGTGCGGAACCACGCGATAGGACAACAGTCCTGCCTGCCGGAATATATACACGTTCGTCAATCCCGATTCCCTCACCGCACCCGGAGGCCCCCAGGATCCTTGCTGTAGACGATGACCCGGTCAGCCTCCAGGTGCTGCTCAATGATCTCGGACTCGAAGGGATGTCTGTTACCACTGCCGCAAATGGCGCCGATGCGCTGACGCTCGTTGAAACTAGCAGGCCCTTTGACCTGGTGCTGCTCGATGTCGTGATGCCGGGCATGACCGGATTTGAGGTCTGCAGACAGCTGCGCCGCCACTACAACACTGCCGAACTTCCGGTTGTAATGCTGACTGCCAAAAGTCGCCTTGCAGACCTGACAGAAGGCTTTGCCAGCGGCGCCAACGACTATCTTGACAAGCCCTTTACCCGAGAAGAACTGCTTGCGCAGGTAGCCGCCCAGATCAAGGTGCGCAAATATCACGAGCTTGCACAGGAGAACAGCCGCCTGCGGCGCGAATTGATTATTGATACCCTGACCGGTCTTACCAACCGCCGTGGATTTGATGAGTTTTTTGACGATGAATGGCGGCGGGCGCTCAGGAGTAATTATCAGATTTCGATAATGATGATAGATATCGATTTTTTCAAACAATACAATGACACTTATGGTCATCTGAAAGGTGATGACAGCCTTGTACAGGTCGCGAATATATTGAAAACCATAGCGCGCAGGCCGGGCGATGTAGTTGCGCGTTTCGGCGGTGAAGAGTTTGTTGTTCTGTTACCCATGACAAATGCGCAGAGCGCCGTTCAGATAGCCGAAAAAACCTGCCGGCATGTGGAGTCTCTGGGGATACCCCATAAAGAGTCGGACATAAGCAGTTATATCACAATAAGCATCGGAGTGGTGACAGCTCTGCCCCGGCAGGACATGGCACTTGTAGAATTAATCAAGGCCGCTGATCAGGCCCTGTACCAGGCAAAGAACGATGGGCGCAACAGGGTAGTTTTTAAAGACTTTAAATCATAGCTTTGGTCCTGCAACATTTCTTCCCGTAGCAGGTTTGCAATTAATTAAGGTATTTAATTAGCATAATCTGTTGTTGCGGGACGTATCTGTGGAGGCAGGATTGATAACGAATGTATCAGTAACACTACCGTATGGAAAAGAAACGGTCCATGTCAATATTCCGTTTAGAAACCTGATCGGCGTTTATTCACCTAAGGATGTCAGCCCCGTAAGTGATGTGAGGGCTGAGGTGATGAGATCGCTCAGTTCCCCGATTGGATGTAATCCGCTCGGGGAACTGCTTAAGGGCGCCGGCAGTGTGGTCATCGTAGCAGACGACAACACGCGCCTGACACCGACGGACAAGATTATACCTGTGCTTCTCGACGAAATGAATGCAACAGGGGTGACGGATTCACAAATTACCATCATCATTGCCTTGGGCACCCACCGCTTCATGACTCCGGAAGAAATCCTGCGGAAATTCGGCCGGGAAGTCGTAAACCGCGTGGTCATAAAAAACCACGATTACAAGAACAGGTCAGAGCTGGTCGACCTTGGTACGACGCCGAATGGCACGCATGTAACAATAAACCGAGAGACATTTGCCGCTGATTTTAAAATCGGGGTCGGCAGTATCGTGCCGCACCACATACCCGGCTTTTCGGGCGGGGCCAAAATAGTACAGCCCGGCATATGCGGTGAAGAAACGACGGCAGAAACCCACCTGCTCAGCGTCAGGGCGCTCCGTTCTTATTTGGGGGTAACTGACAATCCGGTCCGGACTGAGCTGAACTCCATCGCCCGCAGTGTGGGGCTGAATACAATTCTGAACACTGTCCTGAACCGGAACGGCGAGGTTGTACAAGCCTTCTTCGGCGATGTGACAGCGGCCTTTAACCAGGGAGTGGCTCTGTCAAAGACGGTCTATTCTGTGGAAATTCCTGAAGAAGCCGATATAGTCCTGTCGAGTTCATATCCCTGTGATCTCGAGTTCTGGCAGGCGCACAAAACCCTGTACCCTTCCGACCTTGCAGTCAAGGCCGGCGGAATCATTATAATCGCGACCCCGTGCCACGAAGGCGTTGCGGTGACGCACAAGGATATTTTAGAGGTCACTCACAAGGATGCCTGCGGCATACGCGAAATGGTTTCCTGCAAACAGCTGCATGACGAAGTTGCAGCGGCCCTTGCTATTGCGTGGGCCCAGGTGAAAGAGAGGGAAAGCGTTTATATCGTATCCAGCGGGATTTGCAGTGACGACGCCAATAAACTGGGATTCAGATATTTCAGTACTGTTCAGGATGCACTTGATTCGGCATTGCGGGAAAAAGGGAAGAATGCAAGAATCACCGTTCTTACGCACGCACCTGACATGCTGCCGGTGATCAGGCCTGCGGGCTGAATGTGACGAGAGGATGCTTCTGTCGGCTTGATAAATGGGGCAGTAATCACATCCCTGCCCCATTTTTAATATTTGTTTTCCGGTTTCCAGCTCATAATTTTTGCAACTAGTCTATGCTCCCGGACCAAACCTGGACGCACGGTTTAATTTCTACCTTCTGCCGCCCCCTTCATGCCCTCTGCTGCCGCCGCCCGGAGGACTGGCTGACCTGCCACCGCCACTGGGCGCAGTGACCGCTCTTCCCCCTCCTCCGGAAGGCGCCGCGGAACGCGGGGCATACGTCCTGCCCGCTCCAGCTGGTTGACTGTAAACCCTGTCCTGCGGAAATGGGTTTGTGGAGCGGTATCCTCTTGAGGCAGGCTCTCTGACCGTCGCGCTTTTTTGCGGAGCTACTAAACCCTGCCCTGATGGCCGCCTGTTATTGAATATTCTTTCAGGAGATCTCTGCACTCCGGTCCCTATGAAGTTATTCGCTTTGGGGGCCCCTACCCCTGCGAACGTCCTTCCGTTGTGCCTGTTCACAGGATCTACCCTGAAGACCCTGTGGGCAGAGACATCATTAAAATGGTTGCTGACTATTGAATGGCGGCCGTCACGCCAGTGGTCCCTGTGAAAATCGCGCAGCACAAAAAAACCGCCGAACCAGACATCAGTCCACCAGAAAGGATATGGTACCCAGGCATACAGATAGGAGTATGCCGGTGGAGGAGCGTAATATGTGACTACCGGTGGGCCTTCATCGGAATAATACTCAGCCTGCGTCTCTTCATCAGGATAGGCAACCTCTGCCGTGCCCGTATCGCTGACTGTTCCCCGCGCGCTGGCCGGAGGACCGGCGACAGCCGGAGTGACTGATAAATACATCATGGACTGGACTCCTTCGAATACCTTTAAGGCTGTGTCCCTGTCCATAGGAATGGTCCTGGCCTGCGCCGCATAGATAATGGAATCCCTGAGTTCTCCTATGATATCAGGAGTTACCGGATAATCGGCTATCCATCCATTGCGCGGGGCCACTCCCGCTGTACCAAGCATGCTTTCAGCCTCAACGTCAGTCTCGGGTTCTCCGGCTTTAAGGGCCCGTGCCAGTTCCAAAGCGAAATCACCCTCACGAACTATTGGAGCAGATACAGGCGGCGGCTCTGCCGCAGACTCCATTGACCATACAAGCAATGACATAACGGCAACCGCAGTTACAAATAAGGCTTTCCTTGTCGAAAATGTTCTCTTCATGGCAATCCCTCCTTAGACAATACATACAGGAATGACCGCGCCGAGTCTGGCTATCTTTTCGGCGATCATCCCTATCCGGCCTTGCGGGTCCGAACGGCCGCACCTGCCTATGACAAGTGTCTGATAACCTCCGGTGCGGGCCTCTTCACAAATGCTGGCGGCAATATCGAGAGAATCAGAGAGCAGCTTCGTTGTTACCTGGTCAGCTTCAACCCCGGCCGCACTTAAAGTATTTTTAGCGGCAGCAAACATTGGGTCGAGCTGCAACTTCTGGTTTTCGATCCATTTGTCGATCACATTCTTTCTGTCTGTCCTCTCTTTTTCAGTCAGTATGTGCCCATCGTCCCAAAACTCGGCAGGAACAATCGGCAGGACGTTACAAAGGACTATCCGTATATCATCGCTGCATCCGAATTGAGTTCCGGCATAATGGACGGCCTTCAAGGAATTTTCGGACCCGTCTAATGCGACCAGTATCTTTCTCATTATTATATGCCTCCCTGGTGTTCCTTATTTTGTCCGCTCCCGGCGGCCGGGGCAGTTTCCTGCTGCTCCTTCCTGGTCCAGTACGGATTTGTTATATCCTCAAAAGCTGATATGGCAGCCACTGAGCCCTGCGCCACGGCAACTACGATCTGTTTTACCCCGCCCGCAATATCGCCTGCCGCGTAAACACCGGGCATGGAAGTCCTCTGCCTTTCATCCGAAACGATGTACCCGTAATCATCCATTTTCAGCCCGATCATTTTGGCGACTGCATTATTGGGCTCATACCCAATGGCAATGAACACCCCGTCGACCGGCAGCTCCTTTGTCGTGCCGTCCTTTTTATTCGCAAGCTTCAGTCCCTCTACCGTTTTTAAGCCAAGGATTTCTTTTACTTCAGATTCAAATATTATCTCTATCTTCTCGGCAATCAGGCTGTCCCGGAGCCTTTTTTCGGCCCGCAGCTCAGCGCCGCGATGGACCAGTGTGACGCTGGCGCCGAGGTGGTGGAGGTAAAGGGCATAGGTGGCAGCGGTATTCCCTCCACCGACAACGCCCACTTTTTTCCCGTCCTTGAAATAATAGCCGTCGCATTCGGCACAGGTGCTCACCCCCTTGCCATAGAGTCGGTCTTCGCCCGGGACCTGAAGCAGCCGGCTCTTCGCGCCGGACGCTATAATGATGCCTTTCACAATATAAATCCTTGCATTGGTTCGCACCTTGAAATGCGCATAATCTTTTACCACCTCCTGTATGTCTTCTCCAAGATGGATCTCGGCATACTGGAGTGCCTGCTGCGATATCATATCGACCAGGGACCTGCCCGCGACCCGCGAAAATCCGGGGTAATTTTCTACCACAGGCGTTATCATTATTTGACCGCCTATTGCATCCTTCTCCATAACGACCGTCTTCAGTCCGGAGCGCTCCGCGTATATGGCCGCAGTAAGTCCGGCCGGACCGGCCCCGACAATAAGAATGTCCTTTTCGACCGGGACATCGGAAAACCCGGTCGTAAGGACCTCGGGCCTTTTGAGGGTGACAAGGGATTCGATGAATAATTCCTCGTTAAGCGCGCCGGGCATTATCAGCGTACCGTTCATGAAGACATGCGGGACAGAAATGACACCGCGCAGCCGGGCCCGCTCCTGGTTCTCGAATATCTCTATCACCTCAACCGAGACCAGGTCCTTGCGGGCAATAGCGGCTGAGACGGCAAAAAGGACCTGTTCAGGACAATACGGACAGGTCGGACTGACAAAGACCTCGATTTGACGCTTTTCCTTTAAATCGGCCAGCCGCATGACCGATTCGTTTTTGAGTATGACGCTGCCTGTCGATACCATAAGGAGTGTAAGGATCAGCGACCGTCCCTCTTCGCCAATAGGTGCGCCGGTGAACCGGATCGAATATTTGTCGGGTGCAATAAGGACAGTCGGCGACTGCTGCACTGCCCGCCTGATCGATTGTTCGTCCCCAACCTCAAAAAAGTTCACCCTGATAAGAGACGAAATCTCGGGGAGCATTTTGATTACTGCCTCCACCGCCTCATTGAACGCATCATTGAGCCCTTTCTTCGTGAAGACCTCTACTGAGACTTCGTCACGAAGCGCCTTGAAGGTCTCGGCCAGGATTTTCTTCATATCATCGTTAATCAGAATTTTATCCATAATTTATATTTTCCCTGCAAAATAATATCTTTGCTCCCAATGTCGGGTCCCACACGCCGGAATCTGTTTATGCGGACTTGCCTGTGTCGTTTCTCTTCTGCACAGCATGCCCGCCGAATTCATTCCTCAAGGCAGCAATGAGCCTGTCGCTGAAAGACTCTTCTTCCCGCGAGCGGAAACGCTGAAAAAGTGACAGGGCGAGCACTGGAGCAGGCACAGACTCCTCTATGGCCTGCAGAACGGTCCAGCGTCCTTCGCCTGAGTCTTCAATATGACCCCTGATCTGCGCAAGCGGCGGGTCTTTTGTAAGCGCATCGTGTGCCAGTTCCATCAGCCATGAACGGACAACACTGCCCTGGTTCCAGAGATGGGCAACCTTCGAAAGATCGAGACTCTCGCGATACTGTGATCCGTTCATGATCGCAAAGCCTTCTCCAATTGCTTCCATCATTCCGTATTCGATGCCGTTGTGCACCATCTTCACAAAATGGCCTGCGCCTGAAGGCCCGCAGAACATATATCCATCCTTCGGAGCAAGCACGGCTATGGCAGGCTCAATCCTCTCAAAGACCTCCCGGTCTCCTCCCACCATCTGGCAATATCCGACTTTCAGCCCCCAGATTCCGCCGCTCACACCTATATCGAGATAATTGATCCCGGCCGTCCTGAGTTCCCCGCTTCTTCTCAGATCATCCTTGTAAAAGCTGTTTCCTCCGTCTATTATAGTGTCGCCTTTTTGTAACAGTCCGGCAAGCTTCTCTATGCATTCGTCAACGGTTTTCCCTGCAGGAAGCATCAACCATATAAACCTCGGGGGAGTAAGCTTTTTCACGAGCTCCTCAAGCGAGTAAGCACCCAGGGCCCCCTCGTCTTTCACCAGCGCATCGACTTTGTCAGCGGTCCTGTTATAAGCGACCACTTCCTGTCCGCCCCTGAGCAGGCGTATTGCCATGTTCATGCCCATGCGGCCCAACCCTACCATTCCTACCTGCATGCCGACCCTCCTGTTTGAGACGGTTCCTATTAATGCTTTTCATTCTATTTTAAATATACAGATTCCTGTTCAGTGTTCAATAAAGAGGCGGCCGCCCTGTCAATGACAAATGCAAGTTCTCCTTCCGGAGGCATTATCCCTGCCGCGGGCAGCGACCTGTCACCTTCCTCGATAACGCGTTTAAGTATTTCGGCCTTCCGCCTCCCGGAGGCAATGAATATTACATGCCGGGCGTTATTAAAGACCGGAAGTGTAAGGCTTATTCTCTTATGCCTTACTCCCGGATTTTCACTCGTAATTACCAAGCGCTCTTTTTCGAGGACTTCCGGGCCGCCCGGGAAGAGCGACGCCGTATGCCCGTCCTCACCAATACCGAGTCCCACAAAATCAAATGCTGGCAATTCATTTCCCGAAAGCCCGAAGAATTGCCGCAACTCTTTTTCATACAGCTCTGCAGCCTGTGATGCGGAACCTTTTCCTGTATCAACAGCATGAACATTTCCGGCCGGGATATTTATACCTCGCAGGAACAGTTCCCGCATGAGTCCGAGGTTGCTGTCTTTGCTTCTGTAAGACACAAACCTCTCATCCACAAGAAAAATATGTGTCCTGTCCCATCGAAAGTTTTCCTTCAGTTTCGGGAGCTGGCTGTAAAAATCAACAGCCGCCGTTCCACCAGAAAGCGCTACGGCAAAAAAACCTTTGCCGTCCAATGCCTCTTCAGCTATCTCGCACCAGCGCCTGATCAGAAATGCGGCAATTTCTTTACCGTCATTAAACACGAATATGCGGGGATTGCGGTTCTCCATGCCTATAAAGTAAGCCAGTGACGTCCGTCATTACCGATGAGACGGTCTGCTTCCTCCGGTCCCCACGTCCCGGCTTCGTAATTGGGAAAATCTGCGGGTTGCATGGCTTCCCATCTTTCTGTCACGGGGTCTATAACATCCCACATCACCTCTAACATGTCCGCCCTGCCAAAGAGCGTAAGGTCGCCCTTGATACAATCCAGCAGAAGCCTTTCATAAGCATCCTGATGCGGCTTTCTGAAGACTTCCCGGTAATTAAAATCCATGTTTGCGGTATAAATCTGATTTTGCGCATATGGATACTTGACGCCAAAACGCAGGGAAATATTTTCGTCCGGATTGACTGTCAGCACTAATACATTAGGCTCTATGACATCACAGGTGCGGCCGAAGAGCCTGAGCGGAAGCTGCCTGAACTGGATACAGATTTCGGTAATCTGTCTTTTCAACCGTTTCCCGGCACGCACATAAAAAGGAACTGTCGCCCACCTGAGGTTGTCGATATAAAACTTCCCCGCGAAAAAAGTCGGCGTCAGGGAAGAGGCGGATACCTTGTCTTCTGCCCGGTAGCCTACTGCATTGACGCCGTTCACATTGCCGCCGGCATACTGCCCGCGCACCATATACTCGTCAATATATTTGTTGTCCGTTCCCCTGAGAGACCGGAAGACCTTTATCTTTTCATCCCTTATAAAGTCAGCGGTAAATCCGACCGGCGGTTCCATGGCTATCATGCCAATAAGCTGCATGGCATGGTTCTGGATGATGTCCCGCAGTATTCCCGCTTTTTCATAGAATTCTCCCCTGTGCTGGATGCCTATGTCTTCGGCTATGGTTATCTGCACGTTGTCGATATACCGCCAGTTCCAGAGCTGTTCGAAGATCGTGTTGGTAAAGCGGAAAAAAAGGATGTTCTGCACAGGTTCCTTGCCAAGATAGTGGTCAGTGCGGTATATCTGTTCTTCGGCAAAGGCCTCCAGCAGCATAGTGTTCAATTTTCGCGCGGAATCTCTATTCACGCCAAAAGGCTTCTCCACCATAATTTTGGTATTGAACCGGCCATGGCAGAGATTGCATTTCTCAAGTCGTTTCACTATGCCTGTGGTCGTCTCAGGAGGCACAGCCATATAATAAATGACCTCTTTATTTCCCTTCTCAGTCCTTACAGAAAGAGTTTCAATACGGCCCGTCAGGCGCTTCATCGTCTCATCCTCTTCGACATTGCCGGGCATATAAAAGAGGTGGCTCGTGAACCCTTCCCACTGCGTTGCTGAAACAGGTCCATCAGAGGCCTTTGTGACAGCTTCCTTCATCAGCACACGAAATCCCTCTTCCGCAAGCTCTGTGCGTCCAAATCCGAGTATCGAAAAATATTCGGGCAAAGCCCCACTTTGATAAAGCCTGAATATCGCGGGCATCAGCTTCAGACTGTTCAGGCTTCCTGTGGCCCCGAATATCACAAGGGTGAAAGGTTTTATGCCTTCATCACCCGAAGTTATGTCGCAGGTCTGCAGGAACCTGCTGTCTATTATGTCACGCATTTGTGGATGCTCCTCAATAATCAGGACTCTCTTATTTTCAAATTATACTAAGAAATAACTTATTGCTGTAAAAGTGCTTTCCCCCTCACTGACAGGGCCGAGAATTATTTTGCCCATGCCCTCCGTTGTGGCCAGACCTGTTTGAAGTTATATTTATAATGTCGAACAAAAAACAACTTTCGATGATATTAAAGCCGGGAGGTTCAGGAATGGAGATATTGGCGGCATTGGCGGGAACAACCCTGATCGCCGTTATCCTGCTGGAAGGATTCGAGATAATCATCCTGCCCCGCCGAGTAACACGTCGGTTCCGGTTTAGCCGCCATTTCTTTACCTTTTTATGGCATGCCTGGAAGATAATAGTTAGTGCGTTTGCCCCCACGAAGTTTCGTGAGACCTGGCTCAGTTTTTACGGCCCGCTCTTTATCATTGTAATGCTGAGCGTATGGGTATTGGGTCTGATACTCGGGTTTGCGATGCTATACTGGGGAACGGGCTCATCACTACGCGCAGCCGACGGCAGCACCGGTTTTATCAACGACCTCTATCTCAGCGGCACCACCTTCTTCACCCTGGGGCTTGGAGATGTGGTCCCAAGCACAACAGTTGCCCGTATCCTCACGGTAACCGAGGCGGGGCTTGGATTCGGCTTCCTCGCTCTTATAATCAGTTATATCCCCGCCCTTAATCAGTCCTTCTCCCGCAGGGAAGTGAACATCTCGCTCCTCGACGCCCGTGCCGGATCACCGCCAAGCGCGGCCGAGATGCTTCACAGGCACTACAGCAAGCACGGCACGTACGCGCTGCGCCAGCTCCTTGAAGAATGGGAACGCTGGTCAGCAGAATTCCTGGAAGACCATCTTTCTTATCCGGTACTTGCATACTTCCGGTCCCAGCATGACAACCAGTCGTGGTTGAGCGCCCTTACCGCCATCCTCGATACTTGTGCTCTCGTCATGGTCGGACCTGAGGGCGCCTGCAAGCGGCAGGCTGAACTTACCTTTGCCATGGCCCGCCATGCCATGGTTGACCTCTGTCTGGTATTCGTGCAGCAGCCTTCAAAGCCGACTCATGACCGCCTGCCTCAAGATAAACTTGCGGAACTCCGCGCAAACCTGAAAGCCGTCGGGCTGAAACTTCAGGACGGAGAACCCGCGCGCCAAAGGCTTCTGGAATTGAGGATGATGTATGAACCGTATGCCAATGCCCTTGCATCCTATTTTATGATCACCCTTCCCCCATGGCTTCCCACAAGGACAAGAAGAGACAACTGGCAGGTAATCGTATGGGACGAGGATGATGAACACGGGCACAGGAATACCCAGGGAGAGCATGAAGAAAGCGAGCATTTTTAAAGCTCGACAGCTCAAAATGGCCGGGACTCTCTCAGGAAGTTACTGAAGGACCATTGGGCAGTTCGTCCACCAACTGTTCCCTTGGAAAAAGCTCAACACCTTTAATGCTTTTACCCAGGACAGTGCGGCCCTGTCCAAAGAATTCCTTAAGCTGCACACCGTAACCGTTTGGATGGTCCAGTTCCACATCTATACGAAGGGCAAAGCGCCGCTCCATCAACTTAATCTCTTTCATAAAAAGGAAAAGTCTTTCATGGGGAGCAGCGGCAACAAGCAGGTCAAGGTCAGATCCCGCATGGGTACAGGGCAGCCCGGTGTATAGCTCCATTGCTGCTGAGCCCCAGACACCCGGAACAATGTCCAGCTCATTCGCCAGAAGCACAGCATCAGCAAGAGCAGCCATACTGGCCGTACGCGTGGGAATATCCGTCGAAATGAGCTCATACGGGGTGACCACCCGGACCACATCCTCCATTCTGGCAAAGGCAGCTATGCGCAAACGGCTTTCTCCCCGTAATACGGGCTCGCAGAAGCCGAGGGGCAGAGAGCCTGAACGCGGAGATTCCTCTTCCCGTCTGACAATGCCCGGAACGCGTACTCCTGCCTTATGTGGCAGAAGTATGCGTCCAAACTTGTCCCGGAGGACATCGCTGTCATTGCCGCTTCCCGCAAGTTCCGCAAGAATAAACTCTCGCCCTTCGTCAGAAACATCGACCAACGTATGGCGCTTAAGGTCCATAAACCGAATACCTACCCTGCTCAGCGCACCTTGTTCCATGTTGGGTCGGTCTTGGAAGTTTGCTGCAGGTTAAGCTGCGCCTCGACCATAAGATCGAACATACGGGTTTTTTCCGGACCGGTGATAACTGCCGCCGCTTCCGGACAATGCTCGCGCCCAGCCACGCCCGGTACCAGTTCCAGAACAGTGGCAGGAGCGCTGATTCGCACGTCCGGCCTCACTTTTACCACCCTGCCCTTGATGCGGACGATGGTCCTGGCCACACGGCCGGCAGTCTCGGCCGAGTTCAGTGTAGTGGCAGCCACGTATACTTCATACTCGGGATGAGTTCTACGACGCCGATAGGTGATGATTTCCCCCGGCGCCTGACCGGGCAGACGGCAGACATGGCCTGATTTGCTGACAGGAAAACTGTCTGCCATTGGCAGTCCGCCTACGACCAGTTCGCAGTATGTCTCCTGCTCCGGAGAGGGAATAAGACTGATGTCGCCGCGCAGCGGAATGCCGTCCAGTGTGAGCCAGCCGAACTCCTGACAGCCGTAGATATCATGAACATGCCAGCCATAGCGTTCCGCGATGGGCAATAAATCCAGGTCCAGGGTGGTTCCGGCCGTAAATACAATGATCCCGCGCGGAATCTCGTCTGCAAGGCCCAAAGAAAGTGCGTCCGTCAATGCGGCACGGATAAAGCTCGACTCACCCACCACAAGACCTGGTTTGTCACGGCACAAGGAAAGCAGAAACGCATCGCGGCTTGAGCGCTGCGGGAAGTTCCAGGTAAGTCCATACCTGGTCAGTGCAGCCAGCGGAAACACATTAACCAGCGGCGCGTAGGAAACCAGCGCATGGCTGCCCTGAGCAACGCCTGCCAGGGAAAAGGCCTTTAGCGAGGCATCGATCCTGTCCGGTAGTTCAGCATGAGTAACTCCCACGATGTTCTGAAAGGCCGTGGATCCGGTCGTAAAGCTCACAAAGGCCAGGTTGTAGGGAGTATGGATCTCCTCGATTACATGCGCGGCAGTCGCGCCGTTAATCCCCTTGTCTGCAAGCGTACGCCGTTCTACCATCTCAAGAGTGGGCGCAGTGCCAAAGTCATTGACCATGCTCTCCAGGTCTCGCAATATGTCGGACATGTCTCTTCCCCTCACATAATCAATTTACGCCCGCTGACTGCAGATAATCAGCGGGCTCTGCACTCATTTAAGATATCTGTCGGCCACCGCAGCAAACTCTTCGTTCATGACCTCAATGACTTTAGCGCGGGTCTTGCGGCCCCCGCGTTCAACACCCAATGTACCGCGTCCCCATGGGCCGAGTTCATCATTTTTCCCGGCGAGTTTCAGGACACGCACCTGGGCCACATGGGCCACAATACGGTCACGCATGGCCTCGATACTGTCAATGATCTCCTCAACACCGCCCAGCTTGAAAAAGAAATTAGGGCCGGCAGCAAATACAGGGTTGCTCTTTGCCAGTTCCTGAAGCCATTCAATATCAAGCTTGGTAATACGAGAAATACTGGTGATGGGCATGACATGAATCTGAGTGCTGAATTCAGCCGACAGGGACAGGATGTGGTCCGCCTGCAGACCATGGCAAAGAAAGGCGCCCGATATGGCGCGGCCTACAACCATAGCCACAATGGGATGGCCCTCTTTGCGGGCCTCTGCAAGGGCAAGCTGATAAGCTCCTGTGGCCTTGTTCATTCCAAATATTTCTTCCTGTTTGCCGGGTCCGTTACCGGGAGTATCAACTATGAGAAGTATTGGGCGTTTTTTGCCAAGGGGTCTGTCCTTGTCCGCCTTTATGCTGTTGTATACTGCAAGGGCCATTTTATAACCCTCTTCCATTCCTATGATCCCGGCATACACAACCGGAAACTTGGGGTTGACAGTCATCGCGTCGTTGGCAATAACGGTACAGGTTTCGCCCTTGAGCATGGCCGTTCCAATAACAGCGCCCGGCCCGAACTCAGGGTCGGTGATATTCAGATCACCCACCACGCCTTCTTTAAAGCTGTCAGGATCAACAATCATTCCTATGGCCGCACGGCCTTGTCCGATCAAATTATCCATATAGTTATCTCCCTGTCAGGCAATTTTGAGCCGTTCGGCTGTTTTCAGGAACAGGTCGAGCGGCATATCCACCAAGGCGTCGGGGTTCTTGTTGCCGGCGTATTTCCAGACATCCTTGGAATCCTTGGGGGCTATTTTGACGCAGAGGTCGACCAGTTTGAGCTGGTACTGTACTTTCTCAAGGCTGCCGATCCTGCGCATGGCGGCCAAATCCGCATAAGGCTTCGCAAGCACCTCGCCAAGGGCCTTCCGGAAGGCCTCAATGGAATCCGCTACCAGGACATTGCAGTCACCCATGATATATTTATGCTTGCCGCCTGTTGTGCGGTAAACCATGCCTCGGTCGGATGCGTCAAACTCATCCTTGCCCATTTCCTGTTCGATGACTTCGGGTCCTGTCAGACCGAGACGGCCGAGCGGACTCATAATGATCACGTCCGTGGCAGCGGCAACAAATCCCATCCCGCCAAAGCAGCCCACCCTGCTTCCTATGACCGAAATGACGGGTACCTTGCCCTTACAGTCCTGGAACTGGTCCATGAGTTCAGCATGGGCCAGGAGGCCCGCATTCGCCTCATGCAGCCGCACACCACCTGTATCAAAGGATATAACCACGGCCGGACGTTTTCCCTCGGGCAGTTTGGGGTTGGCCGCAAGCATCTTGTCATAGGACTCGCGCGCTATGCGAACGATGTTGACCAGCTTCGCGCCATGCACTTCTCCCACAGCACCGCCGATGAAACGGCCTTCCTGGGAAGCGACAAATACGGGCCTTTTGCCTATTAGCCCTACTCCTGTAACGATACCATCATCAAACTCAATCGCCTCGCCCATGAGAGGGAGGTGAGGACTCGACATACGGTCTTTGGGACCGATAAATTCTGTGAAGGTACCGGCATCCACGAGGCCTACAGCGCGCTGACGCGCGTTGCACTCAAGGAAGCTCTGACTTTGGAGTGTATCCCATTTATTAGACATCCTTAACCCCCTTATCCTATTTCAGCCAGCGCCTGGCGCAGCCGCAGTGAGACCACCACCGGAGTCGCATTGCAGTCGTTGATTTCAAGACTGGCATTGCTTATGCCGGTTTCGTTTACGAAACGCTCAAGCACCCGCCGCCAGACTTCATCAAACCCGGTGACCGGCGTGACAACCTTGAACTTGACCGCGCCGCTCATGGCCTTCTTTTCGATGATGACTTCCATGTCTCCGGACCCTACCACCCCGTAGTGAAGGAAGCCTGCCGGAAAATCCTTTGGTGTTTCCGCTTTAAACTCGAAGTTGAGTTCTCTAAGTTGTTTTGCCATAAGGTTAGCCTCCTTTAACTACCAGTTCCTGAAGCGCGCGGGGGGATCGTAAAGGCCGCCTGACCAATCCACCAGTTCTCTTATATTTTTGGCCGCCAGCAGGGAACGGTTTGCACGGCTCACATCAATGCCCAGATCGTCGACAGTCTTGATGATGCCTTTTTCACGCAGCAACCTGGTCTCCGCAGGTTTTGCGGCAAGACCGACTTCGGTCAACCCGGCAACGCCCCGAATGGCTGCCATGCGCTCTTCGAGCCCGCGGCATTTGTTCAGGAATGCAATGCCTTCCTCGGTGAGTATATGAGTCAGGTCATCGGAATAGATCATGACCGGCGGCAGGGGTAGCTTCGCATTTTTGGCCAGTTTACAGGCATCCAGTTCATTCACGAATGCAGGGGCCATTTTTTCTCCAAAGGTTTCGACCATCTGCACCACGAGCCGCTTGCCGCGGGGCATGGTGCCGAGGTATTCGTCCTGCGAGACAAATTCTGCTCCGCATTTGAGCCAGGCTTCAGTCGAATGACGCCTGCCTTTCGCATCACACCCCATATTGGGCGCTCCGCCGAAACCCGCAACACGGTTGGCAGTCGCCGTGCTGCTGTTGCCATATTTATCGATCTGCAAAGTGCCGCCGATGAACATGTCAACCGAATAATGGCCAGCCATCTGGCTGAAGCAGCGGTTGGAACGCATGGTGCCTTCAGGGCCCAGGAAAAATACGTCACCGCGGGCTTCACAATATCGCTGCATCCCAAGCTCCCCGCCGAAGCAATGGATGGATTTTACCCAGCCGCTTTCTATGGCAGGGATCAGGGTAGGATGCGGGTTAAGGGCCCACTCCGTGCAGATCTTTCCCTTCAGGCCCAGCTCTTCTCCGTAAGTCGGCAGAAGCAGTTCAATGGCTGCGGTGTTAAAGCCAAGGCCGTGGTTGAGACGCTTGATGCCATATTCCGCATATATGCCCTTTATGGCCATCATTGCCATGAGCACCTGTGTGTCGGTAATACCCCCCGGGTCGCGTGTAAACAGTGGTTCGAGGAAGAAGGGTTTTGGCGACTCGATCACCATGTCAACCCAGCCTCCCGGTATGTCCACACGTGTTACCTTGTCCACCAGCTTGTTCACCTGGGCAATAACTATTCCCTGACGGAACTTGGTAGCTTCCGCGATGACCGGCGTATCCTCAGTATTAAAGCCGGTATAGAGATTTCCGTTGGCATCGCCCTCATAAGCGCAGATCAGCGATACGCGAGGAGTCAGGTCCACAAAATAACGGGCAAAGAGCTCCAGATAAGTATGGATCGCGCCCAGTTCAAGCTTGCCTTCCTTAATGGCAGTGGCAACACGCGCTGCCATCGGGCCGCCAAAGGCGAAGTCCAGCTTTTTGGCAATACCGACATCGAACATGTCGAGATGTACAGGCAGAGGCACGGCAGACTGCACCATATGCAGGTCGTGGATGCGCTGCGTATCGCATTTCACAAGGCAGTTGGCCAGAAAGTCGGCCTGTTTCTGGTTGTTTCCTTCAATATTGACCCGGTCAAAGGGGCGAATGACGGCTTCGAGTACCTTGATGGTGTCCCCGGGTGCCACAACCTTACCATTTCGGATATACTGGGCTGCGCCATTCATCCGTTCCTGGTAATCAGTCTTTCGAGTGTCCCATTTTTTTGTCTCTTTCATCGTATTCTCCTTAATTGTTTGAAAACGAGAGACTATTCTACCGAGACCAACGGGCTTCCTGTCTGGACCTGCTCACCAGCCTTTACAAAGATTTCTTTTACAACGCCTTCATTGCGCGTACGTATCCCATTTTCCATCTTCAGGGACTCCATCACGAGCAGCACCTGGTCTTTTGTTACGCTGTCGCCTACATTGACCTTGATCGATATTATTTTTCCGGGCATTGGTGCATTGATGTTCATTTTTTTCACCTTTCCTTTTTTTTATTTATGTTTTTATTGTCTCTTGCTGCTGTACTTCGGAAGCGGCATTTCGTCTTGATAAAAGTCTCTCCCTCCGTCTTGCATAGAAATAATACCCAAGGGCAACTGCGCACCCGACTATCAAAGCAGTTTCATTCACTGTTGTCACCTCCAAAATCCGTACTTATTTGACACCCAGGAGCGCCAGCATAATGCCGCCGGATATCGCCGTACCAAAAACGCCTGCCAGGTTCGGCCCCATGGCATGCATTATGATGAAGTTGTAAGGGTTTTCCTTGAGAGCGACCACATGAGCCACGCGGGCAGCAATGGGAACCGAGGCTATGCCAGCGGAACCGAGAAGCGGATTGATCTTATCTTTCAGGAACCAGTTCATCATTTTCGCGCCGATCACGCCGGAAGCAGTACCGCCTATGAAGGCGATCAAACCGAGTCCGAGGATCAGCAAAGTCTTGAAGGTAAGAAATGTCTCGGCAGCCATAGTTGAACCGACCGCGACCGTCAGTATGATGGTGATGACATTCATAAGGTCGTTCGCAACAGTCTTGGCAAGCCGTTCAACCATGAGGACTTCGCGCAACAGGTTGCCCAGCATCAGCATGGTAATCAGCGGAGCGACGGGCGGCAGAAGCAGGTTGACGATAATTGCGATAACAAACGGGAACACTATCTTTTCGAGACGCGTCACATGTCTGATCTGGGTCATCTCAATCGAGCGCTCAGCTTTGGTGGTAAGCAGTTTCATGACCGGGGGCTGAATCAGCGGCATCAGCGCCATATAGGAGTAAGCTGCTACGGCAACCTGCGGCAGAAGGTGAGGAGCAAGTTTCATGGTGACGAAGATGGCCATCGGGCCGTCTGCTCCGCCGATTATTCCGATTGCACCAGCTTCCGCGATAGTAAACATGCCTGTCGCTTTTGCCAGAATGATGGCGATAAAGATACCTGCATGGGCAGCCGCGCCCAGGATCATCAGGCTCGGCCTCGCTATCATCGGCCCAAAGTCGACCATTGCGCCTACGCCGAGGAAAATAAGCGGCGGGATTATGACCTTTTCGAGCCCGCTGTAGGCATAGTGGAACAGTCCGCCGGGCGCCGTCAGATCTGATCCCGGGACGTTTGCAACTATGCACGAAAACCCGATGCCTATGAGTAAGAATGGTTCGTATTTCTTTGCCAGCGCGAGATAAATGAGCACGCCCCCGACAACAATCATAAGCAGATTGCCGGGCGTTATGGACATAAGCCCAGTTTGATCAACCAGCGCGAGCAAGAGGCCCAAGAATTGTTCAATCATAAAATACCTTCCTTATATCATTAGTGACGTTATTCAGTGTCCGCCCTTTAGTGATTCGTCAGTCACATCTCCGAGCTTGTTCAGGTAAGGCAGAAGATAGAGCACCAGGCTGATGGCCCAGATGATGACGATACTGAGAAAGAAGTCTACGACGCTTAAAACATATGCGCCTTCTAACGTATCAGGCACTGTCATTGGAACTATTTCCATTTTCACTTATCCTTTCGGTTAGTCATTCAGGCAGAATCCTGCCATTTTTTCATGTATGCTTATTTGCTTATCGGCAAATAACATTTTTTTGCGAAAAATCACCCGGCATTATCCAAATATAGCCTTGACCGCAAGATACAAAACCGAAGGACACATCAGGCAGCCAAGACCTGTGTGGAAGGTTGCTGTCAGGGCGCCATACGGAACAAGGGCGCGGTCTGTGGCAGCCAGCCCGGCCGTAACTCCACTAACAGTGCCGGCGAGACCGCCGAACACCATGGCAGCTCTTGGAGTCTGGAGGCGCATGAACTTTGCCGCAACTGGCGTAAAGACCATGACGCAGATTGCCTTGATGACTCCGGTGGCAATGCTCAACGCCATGAGGTCTGAACTGGCGCCTATTGCCGCGCCTGTCACAGGTCCGACGATATAGGTGACTGCGCCGGCGCCAATGGTAGTCATGGCGATCGCGTCAGTATAACCGAACGCATAGGCAATAGAAGCGCCGATGATAAACGGAACTATGGTGCCGATGAATAACGCGACAAAACCGACCACACCCGCCCTTGCCGCTTCTTCCGCATGGACTTCAAAAGCGGTCGAGACAATGGCAAAATCCCGGAACATCGCGCCGCCCATCAGGCCGACTCCGGCAAAGATTTTTACGTCAGCCAGTCCCTTTGATCCGCCTGTCTCGATACCGCCCCAATAGGCCAGTCCCAGGCCAATAAGGATCGCGATGGCAGAACCGTGAACGCGGCCAAAAGTGAGCGTGCGCGACAGCTGCTGGGACATCAGCATTATTACGCCGATGAAAGCGAATGCAAAGACCAGACCATTATGCAGCGTTACAGCCTTGAGCATTTCCAGCATATCTTTATCCCCCTCGATTATTTCCGTAATGTTTCAGTCTGCATATTGCAGCCTGCCATTAATCACAGGCCGTTTACTTCACTGCAGATTGGTCAGTGTTCCTTATCTTTGATGACAGCCATGCCCTTTTCGATTGATTCTTTACTCTCCATACGATTCATAAATGAGATGATGCAGAAGCAGGAAGTGAATGTTACAACTGCCGCAAGAAGCGCCACATGTCCGCCTCGCAGCGCTGCAACCACATTCTGCTGGGCAGCCATGGCGACTACAACGGGGATATACATGGCCCCCCAGTAATTGACGCCTTCCTCAAATTTTTTCCCAAGGATGCCTTTTTTTACCATGTACAGACGAATGAGTACTAACATAAGCATTGCTATACCAACACCGCCGACGTTGGCCCTCGCCCCGATGGCCCAACCCAATACGTCACCCAGAAATAGTCCTGTGAGATGGCACAGCGCCAGCATTGCTGTTCCGATGATAATAGTGTTCATGCTGTTTTCCCCCTTGTAATGTCCATAAGCAATATGATTAGGATTATTACTGATTAACCTGCAACCCTCTTTTTGCTGCTGGAACTCTGCAATCAACCTCCCTTCCTGATGAATAAAATTTTTTTATGAGCCGGGCAGATGTCTCAATTGTTAATTCATCCGGCATTTGTGCGTAAACTGTGCAAATTTTATTGCATACATGCTGCTCAATATTGCATGTTTTTTATATTAGCGCATATCACAACAATGCTTTTTTGTGTACAATATTTACCTTCTTGCATACACAATACACCTTGCCGGTAACGAAGTCAAGGATTATTTTTGAATTTGTTATTTTGATTTTAGCTGCAATATTCTATATAATGTATGTACTCACTTACATTTATTCTGGAGGTTTGAATGCAGAACAGATGCACCCCTATTCGCCAGTCTGATCGCTTGCGAGAGCTTATAGAAGAGCGAATAGCTACAGGCCAATACCTTCCGGGTATGAGGCTTGATGAAGTGGCACTTGCAACGGAATTCAGCACGTCCCGGACACCGATACGCGAAGCGTTGATGCAGCTCTCTATTCCGGGTTTAATCGTTATGAGGCCGAGGCGCGGCGCAATTGTAGCGGAAATCAGCCCTCAAAGGTTGTATGAGATGTTTGAGGTCATGGCAGAGATTGAGGCGATGTGCGGTCGTCTGGCTGCGCGACGCCTGACAGATACAGACAGACAGGTGATGACTGATATCCACAAATCCTGCGAAGAAGCCTGCGCTTCGGAAGACCCTGACGAGTATTACAGAAGGAACGAACGTTTTCATCTGGCTCTCTATGATGCAAGCCACAACACGTTTTTGATCGAAGAGGCCACCTCGCTTCAGCGACGCCTATCAGCTTACAGGCGTCTTCAGCTCAGGGTGCGTGACCGGGTTTCCTCGTCATACATAGAGCATTCAAATATACTTGAAGCGATCCTTTCGGGTGATGGCGAACTGGCCGCTGATGTCATCAGGAAGCATATAGTCATCCAGGGAGAGCGTTTCGCAGACCTGATGGCTACAATCAAAGAACAGACTCTCTCTGCCGCTTCCGTCTAATCTGGCACCTTCACTCAGTCTGCCCGGATTATTTTTTAATTCCGATTGCAACACACCAGGTATGGAGAAACTTTAGCTTGCCATCCTGCATAAACGGTCGCATTCCGGTCTTCGCGCCGCCCCTCAGTTCCTGTTCCAGCTCTTTGCTGATCTCGCCCTTTGTATGAGGGTCCGTGGCGGTCATTTCGGCCCACAGGCCGAAATCGACCTGGATGTCACGCGAGTCCATCCCGGAAATAGAAAGTCCTGCTGCCTCCATTGCCTCGGCAAGCTGGTCTTTCGTCAGTGCAAGGGTATGGGACGCATCTCTCATTCGTTCAAGCCGGTTGTATGTCTCAATCACGGATTGATCGGACGGAGAGAGCAGATCAATAATGCCGACGGCATGATCTGTCTTGCAGACCCTGATCATTTCCCTGAGCTGCAACTGCGGCTTCTCAAAATGGTGTATGGCAAGCCTCGAAACTACCATATCAAAGGAATTATCCTGATATGGAAGCGCCGCGGCATCGCCTTCCTCGAAAATAATATTGCCAAGACCTGCTTTTGCTGCTTCCTCTTTCGCTTTCTCAAGCATCTTTGGCGTCATGTCAATGGCAACAACCTGACTGACATGTGGCGCAATGGCCCTGCTCAAATGACCTGTGCCTGTTGCAACATCGAGAACCCGGAATTCCGGATTAAGCGGCAGGATGTCAACCATCCATGCCAGATACTCCTGGCTCGAAAGCGTCAGCCCCGGTTTGCCAAAACTCTCGGCCTGATGTGTAAATTCCCTTCGTATTGTTTCGTTGTGGTCCATGTTCCTCCCGTGCATATATTTCCAGAAATAGGTGCTCCCTTTTGAATAACTCAGAGACGCAGCCAGCCACGTCTGTTGATGTAGGCCCCGCCAATTCCGACAATAAAAGCCAGACCAACGTTCCAGATGGCAAACGCAGCGGTAATCAGCGTGATAAAGCGCTCTCCTTTGTCTTTGCTGAGATCGCAGGAACCCAGGGCAAGCTGCGCCCCGGTAATGAATAAAACAACGCCGAGTATTGCTGCAGGCAATAGACGAAACACGATATCAACCGACCCGCTCAGAAACAGCGCTATCAGCAACAATATTGCGCCCAATAAGATGGGAGCGCCGCCAGTCCTCGCCCCAAAGGCGACATGACCGGCCATGCCTCCGGCGCCGTGGCACATCGGAATTCCGCCGATGGACGAGCTGAATAAATTCATTACTCCGGTCGAAACAGCGACCCCTTTATCGGTAACAGGCCTGTTCGGGAAAAGCAGATTGTTCTCTTCGCGTATAGCAATCATCGCATTTCCCAGGGTAAGTGGAACCTGGGGGATTGCAAGGAAGACTGAAGCAATCAGCAGGTCGGACCATGTGACTTGAGCTAACGCAAACTCCGGGAGCCTGAATTCTATCGACACACCGGCAAGGGAGGAAACGAATTCCGGATTCTGAATCGCCCCGCAGACTGCTCCGAAAAAAATGAGCAGGAGCATGGCGGGTACGGAACGGTTTGTAAGGAGCAGCACTGTCCCGACAAATCCTATAGCAGCAAAAATCCAGTTGGTTGCCATCATCTTCACACCCTCTATCATGAAGCCCATGCCAAGCCCCAGGATGATTCCGATCAGGACAGGTCGGTCTACCAGCTTTGCAATCTTGCCCGCAGCACCGGACAAGCCGATCAGCAGCCATATGACGCCCGTTACAAGACCGGCGGCGTATATTACAGATGGCGTGATTGCAGCGGTTTGAACAGCCTGCGTAGCGGCGACCGCGCCTATGGCTTTCATAGGCTGGACAGGAAAGGGGGTGCGATAGTAGGCACCGCAAGCGATCAGAGCCAAGCCGAATGCGAGCAGCACGCCTAGCGGATCAACCTTGGCGACACCAATGTAGGCCACAACAAAGGGAATCAGAGTTCCGAGATCGCCAAAGGCCCCGGCCCACTCCATACGGTCAAAACGATTTCGCGTTTCCAGACCATTCGTTTCCAGTTTCATAAAATGAATGATAGCATATTTTATCCGTAACTGTTCCAATCATTTCAATAGAAATGACCCCAAAATATGCAAGCCGAAACGGGCAGATGAATCATAGACCCATCTGCCCGCAACAGACTTGTTGAATTTCACGCTGTCAGACGGAGATCAGCGCTGGTTACACTTCCAGTCCCAGCATCTTTGCCGGGTTTGCTTTCGTCATGGTATCAATCTGTGCCTTTGTGATTCCTTTTCTCATAAGCTGTGAGATGAAATCAGCCATTCCAACTGACGGCACCGGATTCAATGACTGTCCGAGGTCTGTCGCAACAATGCAGTTTTCAGCGCCAAGTGCTGTAATTGCCTTTACAAACTCGTCCATGGGGATGTGTTTGGAGCTCCTGTATGCAGGCACTGGACAGAGCGGCCCCATGAGATACGAGAGATAGCAGTGTTCAACAATGGCACCCGCCTCCACGCAGCGCTTCATGTCGTCAAGGGTCAGTAAAAACGGGTCCTGCATAGCATGCGTGATAATTACCTTCTTGAGTCCCATCTCTTTTGCCATGCGGGATATAGTAATGGACTCGGCAGGCGAAATATGGCCGGTTCCCAGGGCTATATCTGCTTTTGCCACAAGCTCCATGACCTTTTTTACCTCAGGAAGCACTTTCCCGGCCTTGTCTACAACCCGGACCCCTTGTTCTTTTTTCTTGAGATGCTCCCATTCAAAAGAGGACTGATAGGTCGGAAGCCATACTATCTTGCCGTAACCGCCGCTGAATTTCAGCATTGTTTCGACAGCAACCGGATTGACGCCGCCGACAGGATAGTTGAGGACAATGCCGCCGAAAATCTCGATCCCGGGAACGATCTGCCGCACAAGGTATGCGCGGTCGTTCGTAAGGAAGTCATGGTTCTTGATAACGACTCCACGCATTCCCATCTCTTTGGCCTTGCGCGCAAGCTCGATATCATTGATGGAACGCGGCCTTATGTCGGGATCTGAATGCACATGCATTTCTATTACGCCTGAAAGAACGTTTTCAGGGGCCGCCTCAGCCTTGATCGGCAGCAACCCGCCGGCAAGCGCTGCTGCTCCCAGAACGCCTGCGGTCTTCAGCACATCTCTTCTGCTGTACTTTTTGCTTTCTGATCCGGAATTACTCATTTCATTCTCCTTTCCCTGTCTATTCTTACTTTTCGACTACGACGAAGACCGGCGCCATCCCTGTCGGGAAAGGCGGCCAGATCTGTGACTGTTTGCCGGCGCCTCCCGTGACAACAATATGTATCTGCTCAGGGGTGGTAAAGCGCGGGATGAGGGTGTTTTCATCATATGCGCCAAATTCTTTCGGGATCTTGCACTGATCCGGCGCATATCCCCACAGGGGAACTGCTATTTTCTTTACGAGGTACTCCTGCACCGACCGCTTGGTCGGAAAATCACGGTACATCGTATCAGCATGTTCAGGCCCCACAAAGAAGTACATATACTTCACTGAATTCAGCCATGAAAAAGGCTGATCATACCTTGAGAGGCATGAATAGATGCCGCTCGCCACACCAGCTGCGCCTATGGCAAAGGTATTAAGCAGATCTTTTCCCTTGACGCTGGTATGGTCAGTGTTATTGGTTCCAAGATAAGCGCCAAAAGCTGTGACAACGCTGTCAGTAGCTTTAAATCCGTGTTCAACAGCATAAGACTTCTTCCAGGGATTTGCATCCTCATTCTCGCCCAGTACCCAAGCTACAAGATCGCCCCTGCTGCCCTGTGTGCTCTTGTCCACATCAGGAGGAACTGATCCACCAACAATATCGCCGACCAGGTTGATGAAATAGCCGAGTGCTATATTTACGGGCTGCTCCCCGCCCAGGACGCCGGTGGAATAAGCTATGCCCAATTCCTTGACGATAGGGCCGTTTATTATGATCATGGGATTTGTCGGGGCCGTTGTTGTGCTGTTGCCCCTCCAGTCATAGTGAGGATGGCTGATAGCCTTCACTATGGCTAGCAAAAGCGGCATATGTTCCGGTTTGCAACCTGACATCACTCCAAGCGTTGCTACCAGTTCAACAGTCAGCTGCCCCTGACGCGGCGGGACAACCCAGACGACTTCGCCGGGTTTGTGCTTTGTGCCTTTCAGCATTGCGGCAACAGCCTCCGGGGTTGGCGGAATGATCGGCATTCCCAACGACCATTTCCTGTCATAAAACATCTTGTTCAAAGCTTCATACGTTCCCCTGAATTTAATGCGTTCTGCAGGATAAGTCGGTTTTGAAGCGGCCCTGATAGCAACAGCAGGTTTCCACTGAGTGGCCATGCGAAGGATTTCAGGGAATACCTGATCAGCTTTTGCCCGTATTTCGTTAAGAGGAATCATTCCGAACGGATGAGGCGCTTCAACAAATGCCATGTCCGGAAGACCGGTGCTTGTAACTGTACTTTTTGCCAGACCGATAAACTGATCTGATGAAACGGTAACTGTAGGGATTCCTAATTTCTCAACCTCGGACTGGTCGACCACCAGCCATGATGTGCAGGACCCTCAATCGGTCTGTGCGGCTATGACAAGGTCAGCATTCAGCCCCTTGATGACCTTTGCGATACGGGCAGACTCCTGGGCTGACCCGCTGATCTTTATTGTCGTCCTGTCAATTTCATAAAGCTTGATGACTTTAGCCGACGGGACTTTTTCCTTTAAAAGCTCTGCTACCCTGTCAAGAAAATTATTTCCGTTATGCTTGTCATTCCACCTCAACACAATGGTCTTTCCTTCAAGCGTTGACAACCGCTTGGCCAGGTCAAAGTGTTTGACCTCGATAATGCCCATCGGGTTGATGATTTCCCATTCCTGGGGCTGCTCCTTGGCGATTGCGAGCTGGGAAACGAACAGCAACATTCCAAGCATGATCACCAGGAGAATTGAAAACTTCTTCAGCTTTTCCATCTGTTGCCTCCTTTTTTTATAATTCTCCCCTGAAGCTGAGATGAGCGTCATTTCCTGCAAATCAGCGGGGTGCACCTCCAAAACCCGGTTTGCGAGATCCTAAAAAAGAAGATGTTACAATAAAATAAACATTGCGACTACTGCCGCTACAAGCATCGGTAAGCAGTTTCGGCGTGCGAGTTCGAACGGGTGTACGCCAGCCATTCCCGCGCAGATAATGGCGACTCCAGCAACCGGTGACATTGAGCGCCCTAATACACCCGCAAGGAAAGCTTGTGAGCCCAATTGTGATACATGCAGGCCGAATTGCTCAGCATGCGGTGTAATAGTTGTATTGAAAGCCATTACAGTGGCATCTGCTGAACCGGACAAAACGGATATAATGAAAGGTCCAAAAGTAGCTGAAATATTTGCCATAGCCTGGGTTTCCTTCATTGCATTCGTTAACGCACTTGTAAGTCCAATAGCATCCATGCCTGCAGTAAATACGCTGGCAGCAATAATAATACCAATGATACTGCCATAGGCGTCACCCATACCAGCAAAAAATTCTTTTGATATCTCGGCTGGCTTATGCAATGTAACAGCGAAACAGGCTGCTATGCCTATAAACATGCATAACGGAACCGACTGGAATATCTTGGGTATTAAACCGATCTGATTTGAAGCAAGCAGCAGTAAAAGCAAGGGTAAAATCGGGACAAATGCTTTGACGTAATTTACCTTGAATTTTTCGGCTGGCGTTGCTGCTGTGATGGCAGCCGGGCTGCTACCACGCCCATCCTCTTTAAGAAATGCAGCAATTAATGTGAGGCCTATCACCACAATCGCAAGACATACTACCGTGGCCAAGGCATGATTAATCATAACCGAAACAATGTCCGTATCCGCCAATTTTGCAATCACCGGAAGATGGGCAGAACCCGGGCTGAACATGCAACCCCAGGATCCGGCAAGAACAGCAGAGGCCGCCATTGCCGGACGAACGCCATTAGCTATTAATGTTGGGATCACGATAGAGCCAACTGCGGCCCCAAGAGCTGCAGCACTGGTCAAAGGGATGCCTACCAAAAAAGTAACAATTATCGCCCCCGGAATTAGCAATCTTGGGAACCTGCCGATTGAGCTCGAAAGCGCATGCACAAGGTGCGCATCACATTTTGTTATTTTTAAAACGAAGACAAATCCCATCACTATGCATATAACCGGAACAAACGACTTGGAAGTCATTGTGTTTACAAATGAATCTATAATTGCCATGGGATGACCCGCTAAAATAGCCATTAGAGTGCCAGCCAGGAACAGGATCAGCCTTGTCTCCTGTCGTTTCGCAATCGCAACAACTGTGGCAATGATAATTATGGCGCCTATCCAAAGCATCATGACTCGCCTCCCTTGTACTGGTTAGTATGTCTGAATTGAAAAGTTACAGAAACACTCGTCATCACTTTAGCGTGACAGCAATGATGTCTCAATGCGCCTCTGTAAATCACCTGGATATCCTGATAAATTCTTCGATCAGATTATTCGTGTATGCTCCGATAGTTTCGAACATTCTCCGGCCCCATTTGTCATTTGCTCTGCTTGGCGGGTCATCCGGTCCTTTAATGTGCCCATTGCCGGATACGGCCATGCTCGAACGGTTGATCCGGATGATTGCGTCGTTGAATTTAACATCCGTAAAGCTTTCGCTGCGCATGGAATTGCTGAGGTGCTGTCTGTCTTCGGCAAAATCAACGGAGACCGTCCATTCAGGCCGCAAGTGCATGATCATTGCGATTTCCTGCGCCCCACCATGGCCTCCCTGCCAGTCGGATTTAATCTGCCCCACTACACTTTGCCAGTTAAATATAATTGAAAGACCGCCGGCATTGTATATGTCTAGCGCAACACGGTTCAATACCGGATCATTGCCGGCATTTCCATTATGAAACAGGAATTTCCTGGCACCATGTTTCATCATGCTTTTTGTTATTTCACTCATGTACGAGTAAAAAACTTCGTCGCCAACACTGATTGTCCCGCAAAAATCCATGTGATTGTCGCAAACGCCAAATGGCACTGCCGGTAGAACAAGCACTTCATTCTTATATTCATCATCGATCTGCCTCACCAGTTCGGTGGGAACCACGTAGTCCGTACCAAGTGGACATCCCGGGCCATGCTGGCAGATGCTTCCGACTGGAATTATGGTTATGGTCTTTTCCGTGATGTAAGACTGTGCTGTTTCCCAGGTCAATGATTCGAGGTACATTCTCCCACATCCTTTCGTAAAAAGTAATAGTAAGGGCGGAATACTTTGGCAGGCAAAAAACACCGAAATAATTCGAAATGTTTCTTGCCTGCCGAACACAAAGCCTAATGTTACTCGGCTATAACCGTATTTTCAAGAACCCCGATTCCGTCGATATATGATTCAATTTTATCCCCGGGCTTTATCGCCCTGACCCCGCCGGGGGTCCCGGTAAGAATAATGTCTCCGGGCAATAGTGCCATGGTCATCGAAATCACGCTGATGATCTTAGGCACATCAAATATGAAATTGCTTGTATTTGATTTTTGGGTTTTTTCGCCATTATGAATAACGCCGATATCATGACCTTCCGGCTTAATCCCGGTAACAATCCATGGTCCCATCGGCTTAAAGGTATCAAAGGATTTCCCGCGTGACCATTGCTTGTCTCTGCGCTGAATATCTCTTGCCGAGAAATCATTGGAGATGGTATAGCCGAATACGTAATCCAGTGCGGATTCAATCGGCACCTTTTTTGCGGTCTTGCCGATTACGACTGCCAGTTCAACCTCATATTCAACTAATTTGCTGACAGCCGGATAAATTATCGGACATTTATGTCCTGTAAGCGCCGTTTGGGATATAAAGAACATAATGGGTTCTTCGGGTATCGGATGTCCGCCTTCTTCCGCATGATCACGATAATTCAGCCCGATGCCAAGAACTTTGGATGGATTTTCTATCGGCGGCAGATATTTTTCGACTGCGGCAAGCGAAAGCAATTCCCCCGTTTTCTTCCACTCTCCGAGCATGCAGCCTTCTATTAATGAAACAGTCTCCCCTTCAACGATACCTTTTAAAGTCTGGCCTTTTGCTTCAAATCTCATAAATTTTTGCTGACTCATGCATTTGCCTCCTCTTGATTATTTAATCACTACTTTTTCATGTTAAGAATACGATCAACGCCGGGGGCAATTTTCCCCTTGTTAACGGAGCTTTCCGGGATTTGGCCCTTATATATGCTGACAACTGAATCTCGCAAGCTGCCAATGACTCTTTGCAGGACTTCGGCAGTGCCTATAAGTTTATGAGGAGTAACAATGATTTTATCGACCTTAATCAGCGGCGATTCCGCTACATTGTTTTCATTGACAAGAACGTCAACGCCGGCACCTGCAATAACTCCCTCCTGCACTGCCTGAGCCAGTTCCTGTTCATTAATCAAGCCGCCACGCGCTGTGTTTACCAATATTGCGGTAGGCTTCATCTTCTTCAGTTCCTTCATTCCAATCAGGTTGCGCGTATCAGCACTAAGCGGACAATGCAGGGTAATAACATCACTTTCCTTAAGCAAGGCATCAAACTCGACAAAACGCACAGCGCTATTTACCTTCACGCTATCAGGCACAAAGGGGTCGTATACGATAACGTTCATACCAAGTCCCCCGGCAATTTTGGCAACATGATTGCCAATCCGTCCGAATCCGACGCAGCCCAGCGTTTTTTCGTACATCTCAATTCCCAAAGTATTGTTATCTCTTACAGTGTTTCTATGCCAGTACATAAGATTTCTGGCACATGACAACATCAGGGTAACCGCAGCTTCTGCAACTGAATAATGATTTCCTGAGCCAACAACGACATGTATGCCCAATTTAGTAGCAGCTTCCAGATCAAAATTATCGTAGCCGACCCCCCGTTTCATTGCTGCTTTAAGGTTGACGCCTTTCCCCATCATTTCAGCCGTTATCTTCTCCAGACCGCATATGATCACATCAATTTCTTGAACAGCGCTTAAAAATCCGGGCATATCTGCTGTTGGATGAGGGATTTCCCGATATTCAATATCCCCATAGTTCTTTAAGGTTGCCCAAATTTCAGGAACCCCCTTTCTCTTGTCCGGTCCTAAATTCGCGACAACAAAATTTCTCGCCATTATTAATTTACCTCCCAATGAAATGAGCAACTTAGTCCTTTAACACTAGCATTGCAAATACCATTCCATATGGAATCTTTAAAATAGAAACACTTTGTGCATTTCTTTATGCGTAATATCGAATTGTTTTTATGCTTATCAACCAAGATGTTATCAGATTTTTTATTGCAAGTTTTCAGCTCCCTGTTATCATTAATTTCTATGCGATTAACTTTTTTCGCCTGTTTATGCAATAATGTAATTGTTTGACAAAATAATGTTACAAGGTATACTATCCGCACAAAAGTATACAGTTTAACCGACTGTAAAAATAACACTGTGATGGTCGACAATGGCGCCTGCTAAACTCAAGAAAATTATTGAACAGGAAAATATAAAACAACTCTTGTCAGATTTAGATATTGCAAAAAAGTTAAATGTTTCAAGAGCTTACGTTACTATCCTCAGGAAAAACCTGCATATCCCGGATTCAAGAGACAGATTGAGGAATCATCTCCGACCTTTAGTTGCCAATTTTATGGCTAGGGGAGGCAGTGCCAAAAGCATAACGGAAATTCTTCAAAAAGAAGGGTATGATGTAACCCGTTTTATTATCAATACGCTTTTTTCTGAAATAAAGATAAATGAAAATAATGATTTGCAGAAATCCAATCAATCATTGCAAAATAGAAATAACTGCGCAATTTTGGATGCTGCACGCCAACAAAACGATGCAGTTGAAGATCCTTTCTGTTCAATAATTGGTTATGCCGGTAATTTATCGCCTCAAATTCAATTGGCAAAAGCATCCATGATGTATCCTCCCAGGGGACTGCATACCCTCATTGTAGGGCCCTCCGGTGTTGGCAAAACCCTTTTGGTCGGTGCCATGCATCGCTTTCTTCAATTGATCAAAGGGGATACAATTCCGCTTGTAACTTTCAACTGTGCAGATTATAGTGAAAACCCGCAATTATTGCTGTCCCAATTATTCGGACACGTAAAAGGCGCTTTTACAAACGCTGATAATAAGAAAGAGGGATTGATAGACAGGGCAGACAATGGGCTATTATTTCTGGATGAAATACATCGTTTGCCAGCCGAAGGCCAGGAAGTGTTATTTCAGATCCTGGACCATGGCGAATTCCGCCGTTTAGGCGAAACAAGTGCCTGCAATAAGGTATATGTTACAATTATCGCCGCCACGACGGAAGATCCGGAATCATCACTCCTTATTACATTCCGGCGCAGACTGCCGGTATTAATCAGAATGCCTGCCTTAATAGACCGATCCATGGAAGAAAGAGCAGAAATTATTCGCCATTTCTTTTTAAATGAAGCTTTACGTACGCATAAGAATTTCTACATTTCCAAAGACGTTATTAAATCATTGCTGATATATGACTGTCCGGGAAATGCAGGGCAGCTCAGAAGCGACATACAGGTTATTTCCGCCAAATGTTTCTTGACCTATTCGGCGCAAAATAAATCCAAATTCCAGGTTACAGTGGAAAACCTGCCTGAACATATAGATATAAAAACTGATGTTTTAAATGAAGAGAGAATGAACAATTTAGTACCCGGTGACTGGATCATCAATTGCGGTTATCAGGACGAAATAATTGAAAGTGATGATATATGTGCAATTCCGGAATATAATCAGAAAAATATAATAACAGACCATTCTATAACATATTCAGGACTGGGAGTATCATGGGGTGTGGCTCTAGGCAATATTATACGCATCATTGACAAAACCAGCATTGACAATAAAATAATTCCCTCGAACGAAATTAAACCACAAACCGACCTGCTGGACGAAAGCATAAAGAAATACAGGCAAGAGCTTCAGCAAATTCTGCGGGAAGGTAAAACATTTGTATCAGAAAAAGAATTGGAAATAATTCGGGCTAATTTTCTTGTACTGGAAGATGCCAAGTTCCTGAAAGAGATACATTCTATGATTACTATGGAATGCAGAACAGCAAGTTATGCAGTCGATTCGGTTCTTAAGAAACACATAAATATTTTTGAAAATATGAGAAATGATTATTTTAAAAAGCGCTCTTCCTGCTTTGCCGAAATTTACCGACGTTTGCTTTCTCACATTAATGGTGCCGGAAAAATAAGCATATTGCCTGAGGGAAGCGTGATAGTTGCGTATGACTTGGGGGTATCGGAAGTTTTCTTTTTTGATCCGGCCCGTGTGGCAGCCATAGTGACAGAAAAAGGGGGGAGATCAAGTCATATATCCATACTTTCAAGGGCTCTGGGCATTCCATCTGTAGTCGGCGTCAAGGGAATTATGGAAGATGTAAGTGACAATCAACAAATTATAGTGGATGCGGATAACGGAAATATAATTGTAAATCCGGATGCCAATACCTGCAAATATTATGCGTTCAGGATTGAACAAAACAAAAAAGAGCTTGAAGAACTGCAGCAGGCACTGAATCAACCTGCAGTAACCATAGATGGTCATGAAATTTCCTTGTTCGCAACCATCGGCAATCTGAAAGAAGTTGACATTGCCTTAAAAAATGGAGCTCAGGGTATAGGTCTTTTTAGAACCGAGTTCCTTTGTGTAAGCGATGAAAAATTCCCGAGCGAAGCAGAACAGGAAGCCATTTATAGAAATGTTTTATTGAAAATGCAAAATAAGCCGGTTGTTGTAAGGACTATTGATGTAGGGTTTGACAAGAACCTTCCTTACTTTCCGGTTGTTTTGGAAAAAAATCCTGCCCTCGGCCGTCGGGGGATCAGATTATGCTTGAAAGAACAGAAGCCTTTCATTACTCAGCTTCGGGCATTATTGAAAGCATCACTTTGGGGCAATCTGTCGATTTTGTTCCCGATGATTTCTACCGTAGATGAAATCAGGGAAACTAAAAACTTAGTATTAAGAGTTAAAAATGAATTAAAAGAAGAAGGCATTCGCGTAGCGGAAAATATACGTATAGGCGCACTGATAGAAGTCCCAGCAGCGGCAATTAATGCCGACCTCATCGCGGATGAGGTGGATTTCTTTAGTATCGGAACCAATGACTTGACACAATATGTTTTTGCTGCTGACCGTGAAAACTGCGACCTAGATTATTTATATAAGCCCTTGGATAGCGCAATAATAAGACTGATAAGCCACGTTGTCTCCATAGGGAAACAAAAAAATATACCCATTTGTTTGTGTGGTGAAGTAGCCGGGAATCAAAATGCCACGGAATTACTGCTCAAATTGGGCATAGTGAGTCTGAGCATGGCATCCAGCAGCATCCCGATTATTAAAAGAAAATTGAGAAGACTATCTGTATATTCTTCACCTGAAACGCATACTGCTGGGCTGGATAAAATAATCCATGGTACAAATGCCATAGGGTTCACTCTCCTGCCCGAAAAATATCCTTAGGTAATGCGGGTGGATGCCTGAATGCGGAAAACCAAATATCATTTTTATTATTTCACAGCACAACTCACTTCAATCCTTTTATCTTCCGCTCTATCCTGGTACAGATCCCATGCAACATCTTGCACTCCCAATCCGTGATCCCTGCCCTGCCTATGAAGTGTTTCAGGTTCATCATGATTTTTTTCTCTATGTCGCGGTCTCCTAGCGGGAAATATTCGAGAATCCTCAGTGTTTCTGTTATCCGGCCGTAGAGGGTCGTCAATTCATCATGAGTGACCAGCTCTTCCTTTCCCTTGCCGCCTGATTCCGGTTGACGGTACTCTGCACGGGAAAGTTCGTAAGCGACTATAAGTATGGCCTGCGACAGATTGAGAGATGGATGTTCGCTGCTGGCAGGGATAGAAACAAGAAATCCGCACTCCTCTACTTCTTCGTTATAAAGGCCCCTGTCTTCCCTGCCGAAGAGGAGCGCTACTTTGCTTGAAGCGGCCAGTTCGCGGATCTTTTTCGCGCCCTCGTCAACATTATAAATAATGCCCCTCTTCTTTCCCTTTCTCCGCGTGACGCCAACAACAATGGCCTTGTCCCGGATTGCATCAGCAAGGGCAGAATGGACCGGGGCTGCCTCGATGATGTCGAGGGCATTGTGGGCGAGCCATTTGGTCTCGTCGGATATCGGCACCGGGTTGACGAGCGAGAGCTGACTGAAACCCATGTTCTTCAGCGCGCGCGCCGAGGCGCCAATATTTCCCGGCTCCCGCGGCTCGACCAGTATAAAGGAGATATTATCTTTCCAGTTTTTCATAAGGTATCCAGCAGAAAAATATTTCAACAAGCTTATACATTATAATCGATAACAGGCAGGAGCAACCGCCTCTTGTCTCGCTGAATAAGACCACTCTACCTTTACAACCGCAGAATCTTAAAGACGCATGTTGCCCACGGCCGTTTATCATCTAAAGCAAGGTCACAGCGAGACATCGAATCGGCTGCCCCTGCCTGTTCCATCCGCATGCGCTAGTTTCCTATCGGTAGCCGTCGGCGGTGGCCGGATCGACAGCGCAGCGTCGCCGTGCCAGTCCCAAACATAGAGACAAATACGAGCGTTTTGCCAGAGCCGGCGTTTACCGAGGTTACCCACAATAATTCAGCAAGCCGAGATACGGCTGCCAACGACGGCGTTAAAGCAAGGTGATGCTAATTCGGCTTTCTAATCAGCATGGGCGTCCATCTGCTTTTTTTTAGAGCCTGCGAAAGCATCTAAATACCCCTGTTATTACAGCTTTATTTAAATTATAACTTTTCCTCTTGACATTTCGCCTTTTTTAGGATAATCTATGACTATGTTAATCAATTTAGTTATCTATTCAGGAGGCGTACATAAATGAGGCTCTCAGCAAAGGTTGAATATGCTTGCATGGCAGTACTTGAACTAGGCATGCGTTACCATGACAATGCCCCTGTTCAGCTGACAGAGATAGCAGGGGCGCAGGAAATACCAGAAAAGTTCCTGACACAGATACTCCAGAGGCTCAAGGCAGCGCACCTTGTGGGTAGCGCCCGCGGCATGGCAGGCGGATATTTTTTGACAAAAGACCCGGCAGATATTACCCTGGCCGATGTGGTAAAGGCCGTGGACAACAGCCTTTTTGATATACAGAGCGAGGCCGAAATAGCAGGAGGCCCCAAGGGAAGAGAAATAGTCCTTAGAAAGTGGAGTTCGATAAGCAGCTGCATGGCCGGACAGCTGGATGATGTGACTTTTGAAGACCTCATTTCCAGCCTCAAGAACGAGCAATTGACTTACTATATATAATTTAATAAACCTTTCTATTCAGAATTACACAAAGGGGATACAGGGGGAATAACTGTCTTTTTTTAGCATGCATTTTCCTGGTAATTTATTTAAAATAAAAACAATACTCGAGGAGGTATAACATGAGCAAAATCGATGGAAAACTCAGGGTGGAATCACTCGCGCTTCATGGCGGACAGGAAGCCGATCCCACAACAGGATCGCGCGCAGTGCCTATTTATCAGACCACTTCTTACCAGTTTAAAAGCACCGAACATGCGGCCAACCTCTTTGGCCTGAAGGAATTCGGCAATATTTATACGCGGCTGATGAACCCCACGACCGATGTTTTCGAAAAGAGGGTAGCGGCCCTTGACGGCGGCGTCGGGGCACTCGCTGTTTCGAGCGGCCAGTCAGCCATTACGCTTGCCCTGCTCAATATAGCGCAGGCCGGTGATGAGATAGTTTCTGCCGACAATCTTTACGGCGGTACATACAATCTTTTCCACTATACCTTCCCGCGCCTCGGCATCAATGTGAATTTCGTCAAATCGGATGACATCGCGGCTTTCGAGAAGGCCATCACCCCAAAGACCAAGGCCATATACGCGGAATCCATCGGAAACCCCAAGCTTAATATCGCGGACATCGAGGCCCTTTCCGCCCTGGCGCATAAAAACGGCATCCCGCTTGTTATTGACAACACGGTTTCGCCCTATCTGCTCAGGCCTATAGATTTCGGGGCTGACATAGTCGTCTATTCGGCCACAAAGTTCATTGGCGGACATGGCACGTCACTCGGCGGCATAATCGTCGACTCGGGCAAGTTTGACTGGACTAACGGCAAGTTCCCTTTGATCGCCGATCCAGATCCCAGCTACCATGGAATAAATTTCGTCGAGGCCCTGAAGCCGCTCGGGAATGTCGCCTATATCATCAAGGCCCGGGTCACGCTGTTAAGGGATTTGGGGATGGCTGTATCTCCCTTCAATTCGTTCCTCTTTCTGCAAGGTCTTGAAACGATCCACCTCAGGATGCCCAGGCATACTGAGAATGCGCTTGCCGTGGCGCAGTATCTGGAAAAACATCCGAAGGTAGGCTGGGTAAATTATCCCGGCCTTGACTCAAGCCCCGAGAAGGCACGGGCAAAAAAATACCTGCCTAAGGGAGCCGGGGCAATACTCGGATTCGGTATAAAGGGCGGCCTTGAGGCCGGCAAGAAGTTCATCGATTCACTCGAACTGATTTCACACCTGGCGAACGTCGGTGATGCGAAAACACTTGCCATACATCCGGCCACCACAACGCATCAGCAGCTCTCTGCCGAAGAGCAGCTTGCAACAGGCGTTACCCCGGATTTCATAAGGCTGTCGATCGGTATAGAGCATGTGGAAGACATCATTGCTGACATTGAACAGGCCCTGAAAAAGGTATAGTGCAGGCCAAATTAAACTGCTATAATAGGGGATTGACATGAATATATATGAAGACATAACCAAAACGATCGGCAAGACACCGCTGGTGAGGATAAACCGCCTCACTGCGGGACTCAAGGCGACTTTGCTTGTGAAACTCGAATCCTTCAATCCCCTCTCGAGCGTGAAAGACCGCATCGGGGTCGCGATGATAGATGCGGCTGAGAAAGCCGGCCTGCTCGACAAGGACACAGTTATTGTGGAACCGACAAGCGGCAACACAGGAATAGCGCTCGCCTTTGTATGCGCTGCAAGGGGATACCGGCTTATACTCACCATGCCCGAGACCATGAGCCTCGAAAGGCGCCAGCTGCTGAAGATATTCGGGGCCGAAGTAGTTTTGACTGAAGGCGCCAAAGGCATGCGCGGGGCCATTGACAAGGCAGAAGAGATATTGAAAGAGCATCCAAAGAGCTTTATGCCCCAGCAGTTTGGCAATCCGGCCAATCCTGAGGTCCATCGCAGGACCACGGCGGAAGAGATATGGAATGACACCGATGGCTCTGTGGACGTCTTTGTCGCCGGCATAGGCACGGGCGGTACCATTACCGGCGTGGGTGAGGTATTGAAAAATAACAAACCCTCTGTAAAAATCATTGCTGTTGAGCCGGCAGATTCGCCTGTGCTGTCAGGGGGCAAAGCGGGCCCTCACAAGATCCAGGGCATAGGCGCCGGCTTTGTGCCCAAGGTGCTGAATACACATATTTATGACGAGATAATAAAGGTCTCTAATGACGATTCAGGTGAAGCGGCCCGCCGGCTGGCGCGCATGGAAGGTATCTTCGTCGGCATTTCGAGCGGCGCGGCCCTTTGGGCGGGCCTTGAGATCGCTAAACGCCCTGAATCAGAAGGCAAGACCATAGTTGTCCTGCTGCCTGATACCGGCGAGCGCTATCTCTCTACATGGCTTTTCCAGGAGTATCTGGGTTGAAGAAAAAAACATTAGTAAATGTCGAGACAAAGTTATTTACCTTTGCCGAACCGCCGAACGAACTCCTTTTTGAATCGGGACAGAAGCTCGGGCCGATAACCCTTGCATACGAGACCTACGGTGACCTTAACCAGGATGCGAGCAACGCTATTCTGGTCCTGCATGCCTTTTCAGGAGATGCGCACGCTGCGGGTTATTACAAGGGAGACAAGAAACCGGGCTGGTGGGACGATATGATCGGGCCAGGCAAGGCCCTCGATACCGACAAATATTTTGTGATCTCTTCCAATATTATCGGCGGGTGCAAGGGCAGCACAGGGCCGAGTTCAAAAAATCCCAAGACCGGCAAACCTTATGCACTGGATTTTCCGGTGGTCACTATAGCTGACATGGTCAACGCCCAAAGACGCCTCATCGACCATCTCGGCATCCACAAACTGCTGAGCGTCATCGGCGGATCCATGGGCGGGATGCAGGCGCTCCAGTGGGTTGCGGCATATCCCGAGCGGATACGTTCTGCAATCCCCATAGCCACGGCGCTCAAGCATTCCCCGCAGCAGATCGCGTTTAATGAAGTCGGACGCCAGGCTGTAATGGCAGACGTGGAATGGAACCATGGCAACTATTACGGCAAGTCGAGGCCCGAACGCGGCCTTGCCGTGGCCCGCATGGTAGGCCACATAACTTACATGAGCGATAAATCCATGGAGGAAAAGTTCTCGCGCAAGCTGAAGGAAAAAGACTCAAACTATAAATTTGACGCTGATTTCGAGGTGGAAGGTTATCTCAGGTACCAGGGTGACAGCTTCGTGCGGCGCTTCGATGCAAACTCCTATCTTTACATAACCAAGGCCATAGACTATTTTGACCTGTCGGGCGCAAAGCTGATTCCGACCGGAAAGAGCCTTGATGTCGCCTTTCTTGTAATCGCGTTCAAGTCGGACTGGCTCTATCCGCCCTACCAGTCCCAGGAGATCGTTCGCCAGCTGAAGATGCGACATATGGACGCCACCTATATGGAGATTCGGTCCACTTATGGACATGACGCGTTTCTCCTCGAAGTCGAGGAGGAGACCATGCTTATTCGCCATTTCCTCGGCAGAATATTTGCAGAAAGAGGCCGGAATGCTAAATGACGAAGTACGCCTCGACCATCGTATAATATGCGATGTGGTCGCGCCCAATTCCAGGGTTCTGGATCTTGGATGCGGCGACGGCTCCCTGATGCTGCTGCTTGCGACACATAATAATGCGCGGGTCCAGGGCATTGAGGTCTCGGATGACAAGATATACGAATGTGTCGAGAAGGGTGCGAGTGTATTCCACGGAGACCTCGATATAGGCCTGTCCGAATATCCCGACAAATCCTTTGACTACATAATCCTGAACCAGAGCCTGCAGGAAGTTATAAAAGCGGAGTACGTGCTTAATGAGGCCCTTCGCGTCGGCCAGAAAGTCATCATCGGTTTTTCGAATTTTGCTTATTACAAGGCCCGCCTTGATGTCTTTTTCGGCGGCAAGGTCCCTGTCACGGAATCCTTGCCGAATCAGTGGTACCAGACCCCAAATCTCCACTTTCTGAGCATTCGCGACTTCGAGGACTATTGCAGCCACAAAAAATTGAAGGTGCTCAACAGATACTACCTTGGCGAAGACAAGCTGGTCCACTTCATGCCCAACCTGTTCGCGCTGAATGCCATCTTCGTTATCTCAAAGTAAGACAGTTATCACTGTACCGATGATATCCTGTCTTCCTGTTTTAGATTAATTAGACTATCGTAAATTGCTTTATTTTTGTCGATAAGTTATAAATAGACACATGCTTTATTTTGGCGGGCGGTAAAATAATCTGAAAGGAAGACCAGCTCGGATATGAAAGAACCAGATTGCCGTGGAGTTGTAAGTTCAGCAGAACTGAAAAAGTTGTTGCCCCGCATCTCTATTACCTTTATTATTTTCGTTTTTTTATTTTCCGCTCTTGCCGGCTGCAGCAAGAGCTGTGACGAGTATGACAAGGATTTGCGCCGCTATGCTGAAGGCAGTGTTCCAAAAACAGAGACTGCAGGGCTTACAAAAGAGTGTAAAGATGCCCTGTCCAAATGTCCCAATCTTTCGTCGCCTTACGAAATCATGGGAGACCTGGAACTTCAGAACAGGCACCTGAAAGAAGCGCTCGAAAACTATGAAAAGGCACTTGAACGCAGTCCCGACAATGCACGGTTAAAAGACAAGATAAATAGCGCACCAGCCGCACTCGTTGAGTCTATAAAGAATATAACTCTCGCGTCTTACGCTGCGATTGATGCGCCAATGAGACGGCAGCTGTGCGAAGCAGCCATTGAAGCGACTATTGAATCGAACAGGCACATGGCTGAGGGACCCGGCGGAACCAGGAAGGTAACAACAGAAATAACGCCGGAGCAGCTTGATGAACAGCTGCTGCAGGCCGGGACTGAAGAGCCTGTCAGATTGACCGGTGACGCTATATGGGGTATCCTGGTTCCGGCCCTCAAAGTGGCACACGAGTAAAATTTATTTCACTGCCGCAAGAGATATCGCGCACTGGTCATCGATAGCGTTACAGGCATAAAACTGTAATACTATAATCAGTAAACATGCAAAGGAGACCGAATTGAAAGAGACTGCCATTACTATCGGGGGAATGAGTTGCGGGCATTGTGTGAAGAGAGTCAAAAAAGCACTGGAGGCGCTTGCAGGCATATCCAAAGCCGATGTAACTATCGGCAAGGCCGTTATTTCATATGATGAAGCAAAGCTGTCCGAAAATGAAATAAATAAAGCCATTGAAAACGCCGGGTATCAGATTTTGAAATAGACCGTTCAGTTCCGCCACGGGATTGATTGCAACGTGACGGCAGCTACCTGGTTTCTTCCCCGGTCTTTCTGATCAGCAGCCCCGAGGTCGAGACCATTATTTTAAATTCTTCGGCCCTGCTTAGATCGACAAATGTGGCTGAACCGTAGTCAACGTCCACAAGAGGCCCGAGTATTTCAAATGTTCTCCGGAGATAGAACATGTCCAACGGTTTGTCCTTTGAGATTGTATAAACCGTGCGGGCCTTGTTCATTTCATCATCAAGGTTTTCATAGCGGCCGGCCACCCGATCCAGTTCGTAGTCAGTATGCAGCCCGAAAATATTTGCTATAGGTTTCCACTTTAAGATGTGGGCGTCAACATAGAGCTGATCGCCGGATAGATTGAACGCCTTTTCGCTGCCGTCAGAGAAGAGAAACCGGGCCGTAAACTTCTGCGCACCTGTCGGTTCAATTTTCACGACCGCCGCAAGATCTTCCCGGGTCAGGGCGTGATATCCCTGGACAGCAATGCTTATAGTGCCAAAGAGCGCGGACAATGAAAGCATAAGCAGCGTTATCACGAACCTCAGTGTCGAGCCGAATAATGCTCTTTTCCTCAACGCCCTGATGGTCCCGATAAGAGACAGCAATGCGAGCAGTGCAAAAAGTATTGAGATGATAATCAGCGGATTAAAATTCAGCATTTGCCTCCTTAGCCGGTTTCAGAGCAGACGTCATGTTCATTCCCCCCTAGTGGAAAAGCGGCCTGTACCTTTTTACTTCCTCAGTAACGCGCCTTTTATGATCTGAAAATTATTAAGATACTCTGCGTATATCTCCGTCAGCGGTAAGCCATTATACTCGATATCGAGGTCCATCTCAGCTTGTCGCCCGTCCTCATCATCTTTTCCGTTGCCGTATTTCGCGCGATTTATTTCAATAATTTCGCATACAACATCTTTTGGGAAAACCCAACACTCGTTATATTTCTCAGAAACAAAAATTAAGTAATCACATAAATTTACTTCTTTCCGCCAGACCTCAGAAACTGGCAATCCATCCGTCTTCGCATCATCTTTCTGTTGCTGAGTAGTTATTATTTGAAACCACCTGTACTTTCTGTTCGTTTGTATCCTCCCGCGTCCCTTGATCTGAACATTGACGCTTCTTTCAGGCTTCGAGGAGTGCCAGATTTCCAAATCTACGCCTATGTCCCTCTTGGGTTTCTCGGATTCGAGACCAATTGATCTTAAGCAGTTCCTGACTTTTCGCTCTGTTGACTGACCTGCGATATTTTGTGTTTTCATATCGTCACCATGCTGCATATATATCACTATTCCTCTTAGTCCATCCCGGCGGCGCGCAGTGCTACTGTATACTTTTTATCGGTTTCGAGTATATGCTTGCTTAACCATTCCCACAGAAAATCCAGCAACTCTCTGGGCACGCACTCCTTATTTGTCTGCATATGCCCCGTGAGCTGAAAGAGCTTGTCGATGAACATCCGATGCTCTTCCTTGTGGGCAGCAAGTTCCGGGACCTTGTATATCGCCATCGCCGACTCTTCGGCAAGGAAATGGTAGGCGCAATAGTTTGAAAGCTCGGTCAACGCTTCCTCTGCAACTTTCCCGGCATTGGCTGTTGCCAGAGAGCCGGAAAGCTCATTAATATGGTCGATTATCCTGCGATGATGGGTATCGAACTCCTTGATGCCAACCGACATGCTTTTATTCCATTCTATCATGGCCACAAAAGTCACCCCACTCTGAGTTTTGCTGACTATATACAGTATATTTGTTTTTTTATGATAGCAAAGTCTGCGGGGGTTCAGGGTTCAGTCGATGCGACCCTATTTATAAGCATCACGGCGATTTGCGACGCGCACAACAAGAACAAGCAGTACCTTGTCCTGTATATCACAGATAATACGGTAATCCCCTACTCGGTATTTCCAGAATTTACCAAGATGCGGCCCTTTAAGCGCCTGACCTATGCTGCGGGGATCTTTCAGCGGAGCAACGCGTTTAGACAGAAAATCGACAATACGTCGCGCGTCAGTCTTACCTATTTTCTTCAGTTCTTTTAAAGCGGCGTCTTCGAGCTTAATCGTCCAGCCCAAGTTTCGCCCTCACCTCTTCCAGCGAATAAGTCCTGCTTTTGCCTTTAAGCACATCTTCAACGCGCCTTGCTGCCAGATAACTGTCTTCAAGGTCTTCCAGATGCTCAATGATAGCTTCCGTGATATAGAACGTTTTGCTTCTGCCAGTTTTTTCGGCCAGGCGGTCAAGTCGTTTCTCTATCTTTTCAGGTAGTCTGATTGAAACAGGCATAATTTTAGAGCCTCCCTTCAACTGCGATACATGTATTATATCATGACCCTGCTAATAAAAATATATCAAAAAGGAGAAAAACAGCGGACCGCGGCAGGACTGCCCGAAAATACAATTGTGTAAAAAAAGACGGTTCTATTTGTTCTCCACGACCAAATAGAACCGCCCGATAAATTTCTTTATGCTGTTTCTGTCTCAGCAGTTACGTCAGAAATTCCCTTGCCGCCCCATTTCCAGAGCGCAAGCGCCGCCACCGTGTTGCCGAAAACGTTGATCGTCGTACGGCCCATGTCGCCAAAACGGTCGATACCGGCGATTATCGCTATGGCCTCAACGGGCAGCCCTAGAGATGTCAGCAGAACAGCCATAACTACCAGGGATGCGCCGGGCACATTAGCGGTACCCTTGTTCGCTACCAGGGCCGTCAGCAAAATAGTCAGCATAGCGGGCAGCGTCAGGTGAATGCCGTATGCCTCGGCAAGGAAGCAAGTGTACATGGCCTGCCCGAATGCGGCGCCGTCGAGGTTAAAGCTGTATCCAAGCGGCAGCACAAACGCAACTACCTTGTTCGGGATACCTGTGTTCTCAAGTATCCTCATATGCACAGGCAGCGTTACTTCCGATGACGCTGTCGAAAATGCCAGGAGCAGGGGCTCCATGACCTTCTTCATTATCTCAAGCGGTTTGAACCCGAGCAGTTTGACAACAACGAGGAATACCACCGCCATGCAGCCAAGACCGATATACATAACTCCGATCAGTTTGGCCATCGCGATGAGAAGGGTATGTCCCTGGGCCGCTACTACCCAGCCGATAAGGGCGAAAACAGCCAGCGGAGCTGTGTTGACTATGCCCTGAGTGAGTTTAAACATGGCACCAAGTATGCCTTCGAGTATCTTCACTACCTTGGTGCCCATCTCTCCTGCCTTGGACAATGCCAGCCCGAAACAGACCGCAAAAAAGAGGGTCGGTATGATCTTCTGGTTCTGCATAGCATCAACAACATTGGCAGGTATGATGTCCAGGAAAAAGTTGACCCAGTTGATCGAGGTCGAAAGATTGGCCGGTATCTCGCCGGTCTTTTCGAGCTGTATCCCGGCTGCCGGATGAAATATCTCGTTAAGCGTTATGCCCAGTGCTATAGCAATGGCCGTCGCTATGTAAAACCAGACAAAGGCTATTACGCCGAGTCTTCCAAGCTCCTTGAGGTTCGAGCCCATGGTATATATGCCCAGGGTTACGGCAGCAAATACCAGCGGTATGACTATCATCTTGATCGCCTTGATAAATGCGTTACCGATGGGTTGAAGCGACTTGGCAAAATCAGGGAAGAGCAGTCCGACCGCTGCCCCCAACACGAGACCGACGAAAATCTGCACCCAAAGCGGGGTCTTCTTCAAAAAACCGGTGGACTTCCCATGCTCATGTTCGACAATACTCATGTCTATCCATCTCCTTTTGTAAATTATTCGGCATCTTTATCAGACAGGACGGCAGTCCCATAATTTTTTCAAATAATATTTTTTTATGCTTGCATTCCTGGCCTGGTTCAAAAGTAAACGCCAGAAGCCCGCATATGAACACTCTTTTATAATTACAAAACTATAGCACAATGCCGGGTCATAAGCAATACAATTTATTGGGGTGGAGATGAGTTTAATTCAGGCTGGTCCGTACACCTTAAAACGATTAAGCATGGCTGAATTTTGCGGTCCCTGACATCAAATATTTCATTTCTCAGACAACAGGCTAAAAGCCATACAGCACTGCCGGATTGTCAACCAGTATGGCCCTGCGGAGCGAGGCGTCAGCTATCCACTCACCCAGACTGTCTAGTAAATCAGCGTCGTCTGGCATATAAGTCACCGATGGATGCGGCCAGTTGGTGCCCCATACAAGCCGATCAGGCGCAGCCTTTACCAGCGCGAAGACTTTAGTTGCAAAATCCGCATACCCCGGGCCCGGCATGCGCGAGAGCTGGTAAGGGGCAGACAGCTTTACCCAGCAACCGCCCCTGTCAAGCATGCGGAAGATCGATTGCCAGGCCGGATGCGTGATAGGCTCTTCGGGCGGTATGCTTCCGAAGTGGTCAAGGCATACATCCACCGGCAACCGCGCGAGCAGGAATTCCATGTCAGGCAAATCCCGATGCGTTGACCTGAACTGGATGTGCCAGCCGAACGGCCGGATGCGGTGCGCCATCAGCTCCATGCATTCCGGCCGCATTGCATTCTTGACGACCAGCGAGAACCTCAATCCGCGAATACCTGCATTATGGAGCTTTTCCAGCTCATGGTCAGATATTGAAGGATCAACGACTGCAATGCCCCGCGCAGTCATTGAAAATTGAGAGAGGGCATCCAGCAGGCAGCTATTGTCAGTGCCGTAAGCGCTGGGCTGTATAACTACGGTGCGCTCGATGCCGAGCCTTTGGCGGACAACCATATATGCTTCCACCGTGGCTTCACCCGGCGTGTATGCAAGATCAGCCGCGAGCGGGAACAACTCGCGGCGACCAAAGATATGAATATGGCAATCGCAGGCTCCGGAAGGAGCATACAGCCTCGGCTTCCTGCCTGTGCCGTCCGGGTTCATTTGCCGTAACCCCTCCGCACAACGCTATTTTCCATAAAAATAATTGGGCAGCGCCATTACGAGCGACGGCACGTAAGTGCAAAGAATAAGCACAACAACAAGCACCGCGATAAAGGGAACAGACTCCCTTATTACATCTTCCGAACTGCAGTCCGCTATTGATGCCGACAGGTAGATTAGGAAGCCTACCGGCGGCGTACAGAGACCAATGAGCAGGTTTATTACCATCAGCACACCAAAATGAATGGGGTCAATGCCGAGCTGTGTTGTAATAGGCAGCAGGATCGGGACAAGGATTATCAGCGATGGAGTAGGATCAAGGAAAAGTCCTACTATAAAGAGAAATATGGTTAGCATAAGCAGTACCATCCAGGGTTCCCTGCTGATGCTGAATATAAGGTCGGCGGCCTTTTCACTGATCCTCAGGTCGGCAACGACCCACGCAAAAACTGTGCATGACCCGATGATGATCATAACCTTGGCAGTGCCGTGGGCAGCACGTAGCAGTGAGCCCCATATGTCCTTCAGGGACAACTGCCTGTAGATCAGGCCTCCTACAATAACCGCATAAAGGCAGGCTACTGCACCGGCCTCTGTGGCTGTGAATACGCCAAAGAGAATACCTCCAACGATCAACACCGGGGCCAATAGCGGAAGAGCGGCCAGTAGCGCAGCGCGGCCAATGGATGCAAACGTAGGTTTTGTGTCGCCGCGCGGATATCCGCGCTTTTTGCTGATGTAATAAATGAACGCCATAAGGGCGAGGCCCACAATGATGCCGGGAATAACTCCTCCAAGGAACATTCTCCCGACAGAGACTTCGGCCAGCACCGCGTAGATGATCATTGGTATCGACGGCGGAATAATAGGACCGATCACGGATGCGGTCTCGGTCACAGCAGCAGCAAATGCGGGCGTATAGCCTGCCTTTTTCATCGAGGGGATCAGTACTGCGCCTACGGCAGCCGCGTCAGCTACAGCCGAACCGGATATCCCGGCCATGAACATACTTGTAGCGACAGTTACATGGGCCAGACCGCCCCTTATATGTCCGACTATGCTGTTTGCGAAGTCAACAAGGCGCTGCGTTATCCCGCCGAAGTTCATCAGTTCGCCCGCCAGAAAGAAAAAGGCAATGGCCATAAGCGAATAATGGTCAAGACCGGATATAAACGTCTGGGCAAAGAACGCCCAGGGCATCTCAGGCCGGAATACTACAACAGCAACAAAGGAAACAAAAAGGACCCCGAATACGAGCGGAGTGCCAATCAGGCTCAGGAGGATCATGCCGCCGATAAGGATTGCTTCAGCCATTTGTAATCCCCCCCTCCGCGCTCTTGCACTCGCAACGGAGCGCACATACAGTATCCAAAATGATCTTTATCGCCCAGAGCACCGCGGTAATCATCAGCGCGATAAAAAGCCACTTTACCGAGAGCCAATTCAGCGCTATATAGTAGTCAAACTGAGTCAGTTCTACCATCTCCTTGCCGCCCCAGAAGAGAAGGCCCAGCAGGAAGAGTGATATTGATGCAATAAGTATGATGACCGCCTTGCGAAGTGCGGCCGGAAAATATTTGGCTATAAAATCTACCCGCATGTGTTCAGCCCTGATTGCTGCCAGAAGTATCATCCAGCCCCAGAGAAAAAGGTTGCCTTCTTCACTCCAGGTAAAGGCACCCCCGAAGAAAAAGCGCGCTCCGACCTGAAGCAACACAAGGCAGACAATGACCAGCAGGCAACCTCCAATCGCTGCATCCAGCATGCAGTTGTACCATTTCGACAATTTCATGCGCTCTTCCCCATTCCCTATTTTTTCTTGACGTCTGCCTTGATGATCTGGTTGAGAAGGTCCGGTCCGAACTTGCTGATGTATTCCTCCCGCGTCTTTTCAGCGACAATCTTTTTGAATGGCTCCACATTGATATTTGTTATGATCTGCATGCCGCCGGCCCGCATCTTCTGCAACTGCTCGGCCTCAAGCTTCTGATGTGTGCGACGCAGGTTCTTTGCCATGGTCTTGGCAGCATCCATCAGTATGGCCTGGTGCGCCTTTGACAGCGAGTTAAACTTCTTCAGGTTCATCACCAGCGGGCCTACCGTATATGCATGCCGGGTAAGCGACATGTATTTCTGGACCTCCTGGAACCGGTTGGCTTCAATTACATTGATAGGGTTTTCCTGTGCATCTACCGCATTGGTCTGCATCGCCATGTAGACCTCGGTGAAAGACATGGTAACAACGTTTGCGCCGAGAAGCTGGAAACACATTACATGGGCCTTGTTAGGCGCAACTCTTATCTTGATGCCCTTAAGATCATCAGGAACGCGGATGGGACGTACGTTGTTTGTCGTATGCCGGAATCCCTGGTCGAGGAATGCCAGCCCCTTAAGATTATATTGCGTAAACTCCTCGAGCAGGGCTTGCCCTATCGGTCCATCGAAAACGGCAACAACATGCGGATAGCCGTTGAAGAGGTAAGGTAAATCCAGTACGTTAAGCTTGGGAGCAAAAGCCGTATAAAAGCTGTTTCCATTCGTGGTGATATCGAGCGACCCCATACGAACGCCCTGCACCATCTGAGGATTGCCGCCCAGCGCCCCGCCCGGAAATACCTCGATAATAATCTCGCCTTTTGATGCCTTTTCAACGGCCTTCTTGAATTCCAGTGCTGCCATATTGACAGTGCTGCTGGGCGGCTGGGCATGACCGAATTTAAGAACAGTAGCGGCATGCAGAGTCCCCGTACCGATAAACGCAAAGAGAAGCGCCACGAAAGTGACCGTCTTAATAATGCTGAGTAAACGCTGCATAATCTCCCCCTTTTAAAATAACATTAGTTTTTCCAGTGAATATTTTCCGTCTGTCTCAAGCTGAATTAATCTTCCAGGGCTACGACCCGGACAGGAAACGACTCCAGCCCGCGCACCGCGATAGGAAAGGCGAATACCTGCACGCGCGGTTTCGAGAGCCCGTTCAGATTATTCAGGTTTTCGATCAGCGGAATCCCGCGGTCAAACAGGGCATGATGGCTCACATGCTGCTCGCTGCCCGGCACCTCAACTCCGGTCGCATCCACGCCCATCATTTTCATCCCCTGATCAGCAAGCCAGGCTATGGTTTCAGGAAGAAAATACGGGGTGCCGGAGTACTCATCAGTTCCATAGAACGGCGCATAGCCAAGGTTTGCAAAAACAATGTCGCCTTTGCGAATGCCGCCTGCCTTGTCAGCCGCCTTTTTCGCATGCTCGATCTGTATGGCCGACTTCTTGGGATAGCCCTTGAAATCAAGGATGACAGCAGGCCCCATCAGCTTTTCGAGCGGCAGGTCAGCAAGATCATCCTGGTCCTTCAAAAGGTGGTAAGGGGCTTCAATGTGGGTGCCTATATGGCTTACCATGCTGATGTTGTGCATGATGTACCACTGGTTCTCAAGACGCACGACGTTGGGGTTTACCGAATCGGCCCCTATCATCTCAAGGGCAAATTTGCGGCCGGTTTTTCCCGGCTCTATGACATGTGACAGGTCTACGATCTTTGACAAGGAAGCACCTCCATATAAGTTGTCTGCTGCTGATTAAAATCAGGATTGTGAGATATGGGCCGCCGCTTCCAGCCCAAGCTTGCGCTTCATCCCGCGAATGTTGACACGCACAGCCTCAACGGCCTTCGGAATATCGCGCTGTCTGATAGCATAAAGTATTTCCTGATGCTGGCTGATGGACATCCCTTTTTCCTCAACGGTGAGATCAGGCCGCTCTTTCGAGCGTGCAAGGCTCATGAAATCACTCATCTCTGAGATAAAGCGGATAAGCTTTTTAGACTTCGATATCTCTGCGATTGCTATGTGGAACTGGCTGTCCAGCTCACTGGCCTGGCGGCGGTCACCAGATATCACCGCCTGTTCGAAGTTTATGAGTATCAAGTCCAGGTGATGTATCTCCTCATCAGTCACGCGATCGATGCATTCCTCAACCGCCAGGGTCTCCAGCGCCTCGCGGATCTTGAGGAAATCGAGCATCTCTTCCCTGTCGATGCTCGCGCAGAAGAGCCCTTTTCTGGGCAGGTTGACTATGAATCCTTCAGTTGTCAGCTGACTGATGGCTTCGCGGACAGGCGTCCGGCTCATCGAGATCTCTTCAGCAAGCAGGTCTTCCCTTATGCGTTCGCCAGGCCGGATGTCGCGCTGGAGGAGTTTTTGCTTGATTGTGCTGTAGGCTTTATCGCGCAGTATTGGATGTTCCATTTTTCGTCCCCTCTTTAAGCGGATTAGGAGTATATTTCACAGCTTAAACAATGATATTATTTTATAATTTATACATTATAATTTATTTTAAAATTCATGTCAACAGGCTTTGGGGGCTATGCGAGAACCTCAGAAAACATAATTTTAGTATGATTACAATGAGTTGCGCTTGATGGGTTAAAAGGAACTTTGCAAGCAGATTGAGGCAGGCCGTGGGTTTTAGCCCCTTACCTGCCCTTTTGTCTTGCCGACAATATGTTCAACAAGTTTGGCGTGGAGGGCTTCGACCTCAGCATCGGTAAGGGTCTTTTCGGGCGACCGGTAGCGCACATTGAAGGCAACGCTCTTCTTGCCTGGCTCAATGCCTGTGCCCTGATAAACATCGAATATCGAAACATCCTCTATCAGGTCTGAAGGATAAGACTTCAGATGCCCTATTATCTCGGCGGCCTCTATGGCCGCGTCAAGCACAAGCGCAGTGTCCCTCTCAACAAACGGATATTTCGGCAGCTGCCTGTAAGTGGCCTTTCTCTTTGAGGCAGACATGATGGAGGCAATGTCAATGTCCAGCACGATTATCGAAGGTTTGCTCGCCTTAAGATCGAGTTTCTCCGTTACCGCCGGAGAAAGGGCCCCGATATAGCCTGCCTTCTGACCGTTTATGATAATGTCAGCGGCGCGGCCGGGATGCAGAAACGGCTCACTCGACCTGACATACGAAACATCCGTGATACCCGTGCCCGCAAGCACTGCCTCAAGAATTCCTTTTACCACATAGAAATCCTGTGCGTCTTCCCTGTAGAGGGTCTTTGCCTTTTCCCTGAAATAGAGGGCGGCTATTCGCTCCTTTTCTTCAGGCAGCGTATCAGGCCCTGTGCTGAAAAACACGCGCGAAGCCTCGAAAAGCTTCAGGTCCCTGTTGCCGTGCGAAACATTATGCAGCATGTTCCTGATAAGCGCGGGTACGATGGTCGTGCGCATGAAGGCCTCTTCTTCCCTGAGAGGGTTCTTGATCCGCACAAGCTTTCTCCTGGCATCGTCAGCCGGTATCGAAAGAAGATCAAGTTCATCAGCGCCTATGAAACTGAGATTGACAGCCTCCGTGAAACCTGCTTTCAGGAACGACTGCCTCACATCGCGCTTCAGGTCTTGCGAGTAAATATCTTCCTTCTTCTGGTCTCCTCCGAGGCATGTCTCGGGCAGCTCTGCCGGTATATTGTCATAACCATAAAGACGCGCAACCTCTTCGATGATGTCGGCCTCCATGGTGATATCGCTCCTGTATGGCGGCACCTGCACCTTGAATGCGGCACTGCCCTGCTCTTCTATCTCAAGGCCGAGACCATTGAGGCTGGCAAGTATCTGCCTGGGCTCGAGCTTTATGCCGAGGACCTTGTTTACCCTTTCGTAGCGGACATTGATCTCGATCGGATGGAATGTCTTCGGATAGATGTCGATCTTTCCGTATACCGTGCCGCCAGCCAGCTCTTTCATGAGAATGGCCGACCTGTCGAGGGCCGTCTCCAAGGCCTTTATGTCTGTGCCGCGCTCGAACCTGTAGGATGCGTCGGTCTTGAGCCCGAGTTTTTTTGAGGTGCGGCGTATGGATGTGGGTTCAAAATACGCGCTCTCTATAAAAATATCTGTTGTAGCTCCGGTAACCTCTGTATCGAGGCCGCCCATCACACCAGCAACCGCAATCGGGCGCTCTGCGTCCCATATCATAAGTGAATCGCCGGGTATATCGCGTTCCGTGCCGTCAAGGGTCTTGAACTTCAGGCCTGCACTGCCCTTAACACTTTTAGGTGTGCCTATCCTTATCATGCTGCCCTTCAGGGTCTTGAGATCAAAGGCATGAAGAGGATGGCCAAATTCGAGGAGCACATAGTTGGTAACATCGACAACGTTATTTATGGAGCGTATGCCGCATTTTTCGAGACGCTTCTTCATCCAGTCAGGCGAAGGCCCTACCCTGAGATTGCGCACTATCCTGCCCGCATAACGCCGGCAGAGTTCAGGGTCAGTTATCTCCACGTTGAAATCGAGTTCCTTTGATTCCGAAACAACATTGAGGTCCGGAAATACGAGCGGCACATTATACGAAGCAGAAAGTTCGCGGGCTATGCCTATCATGCTAAGGCAGTCCGCCCTGTTGGGGGTGACGTTCACCTCGAACACCGCATCACCGTCAATGCGTTCGATGGCCTCCACCTCAAGCCCTGTCATGGTCAGCTTTTCAGCAGCGGCCTCGGGCGCAGCATCTATCTTCACAAAATCTTTCAGCCAGTCGAAGGATGCTCTCATGAAAATTGCCTCAGGAACCTGATGTCGTTTTCGAACAGCAGGCGTATATCGTCAATCGAATATTTAAGCATTGCTATGCGCTCGATGCCCATGCCGAAAGCGAAGCCGGTATATTCTTCGGGGTCATATCCGACATTTTCGAGGACCTTCGGATTCACCATGCCGGCGCCGAGTATCTCGAGCCAGCCCGATCCCTTGCAGACCCTGCATCCGGCGCTCTTGCAAAGTATGCAGCCCATGTCTATCTCAGCGGATGGTTCAGTAAAAGGAAAGAAGCTCGGCCTGAAGCGCACAGGGATGTCAGGCCCGAAAAGCTGGCGCAGAAAGGTTATAAGCACGCCCTTAAGGTGGCTGAACTTTATATCTTTGTCTACCATCAGGCCCTCGACCTGGTGGAACATTGGAGAGTGGGTAACATCAGCATCGCACCGGTAAACCTTGCCCGGCGCGATAAACCTGAGCGGCGGTTTCCTGTTTTCCATTACCCTGACCTGAACAGGTGATGTGTGGGTCCTGAGCACTATGTCATCGCTTACATAAAAGGTGTCCTGCATGTCCCTCGCAGGATGGTCCTTTGGAATGTTCAAGGCCTCGAAATTATACTGGTCCAGCTCGACCTCTGGCCCTTCTTCAACGCTGAAGCCCATTCTCGTGAAGATATCGATAACCTCACCAAGAGTCTTGCTGAGAGGATGTTCGCTGCCGAATGCGGCAAACTTGCCGGGGAGAGTGATGTCTATGGATTCTGAAAGAAGCCTGATTTTAAGTTCGTCGTTTTTGAATACGGATTCTTTTTTGTCGCATTCAGCCTCGATGAACTGCTTGAGTTCATTTATCTGCTGACCGGCCTGCTTGCGCTCATCGGGAGAGAGGGTGGAAAGCGATTTGATCTGCGCCGTGACTAAACCTTTTTTGCCGAGATATTTGACCTTAAGGGCAGCAGCATCCGACAGACTCGTTACAGACTTGAGTTCGTCGAGAAAAGGCTGTTTTAGGTCATCACTCATAATAATAGAGGGGGGGGTAAACAGGATCAGGGACTGCCCGGCAGAAATGCCGTATGCTGTCAGGTACCTGATCCCGGTCCGTTGTCCTATCCCTTGACCTGGTTTACTAAATCGCTGAAAGCCTTGGGATCATTGTATGCGAGATCTGCCAACACCCTTCTGTCGAGAGAGATATCAGCCTTCTTGAGTCCGCTCATGAATGTGCTGTATGAAAGACCGAGGGCACGGACAGCAGCGTTTATCCTTATGATCCAGAGAGACCTGAACTCACGCTTTTTCAGCCTTCTGTCCTTGTATGCTGCAACAAGTGCCTTGTCAACTGCCTGGGCCGCAACCCTGAACAGCCTTGACCGGCCTCCTGAATATCCCTTTGCCTTATCGAGTACCTTTTTATGGTATCTCTTTGTTTTAAATCCACCTTTAGCCCTTGGCATGTTTCCTCCTTCTTGTGCTGCAAGCTCTATTCCAGTATATTCAATTTATGGTCCTGAAAATTGGAATAGAATTTTAATCCATTATTCCATGTAGAGTCAAGTATTTGTTAACAAATGCCAAACCGGCAAAAAGGCAGGTCTTACCCTTTCCTCTTAATTCAGGGCTTATTTTGCCTTTCCCTTTGAGTAAACTATCTTCTTTTTGCCTGCCTCGCAAGTACCTACTACCTTATGGTCCGTGTCCTCATCAGCAGGCATGATCTCGAGCGTATAGTTCACTACGCCTTTGGCCTGAAGCTTTGCATCAATCTCGCCCTTAAGCTCATCACATGGCTTAATCTCGGCAAAGGCAATGGAAGATGCCAGCACCATCACGACAACAGTCAAAGCCACAGCAATTTTCATACGTCCTCCATCAGAACCAGAATATAACAGCAGGGCCGCCGCCCCTTATCATCTTTTTCTCTTTTTTATCCACATAACAAAAAGTATATAAAAGCATGCTATAAATCCAAAAGCAGTGCCGCCAAAAAAGGCGATATGATTGCCCGTAGTATGCCACTCCAGACCGCCGTCCTGTCTGCCGGTGTAAAAAAACCAGCCGAACACAGAACTCATTCCAATAAAAGCGCCTATAACGGCGCTTATCGCAATAGAAACAATATATTTAAAGATTTTTATCATGTCCTTTAACCATCCTTAATGCTTTATATTAACATTGCCATGATGGTCGCCGTCCCCTTTTTTATAAAGCCTGTAGAAACAAACTCTGAATAGACACTCCTGCATGTTCGGCCCCGGCTTATTCATGGTATTATATTTACTGCGTAAAAAAATATTCTTGCAGCATTGAACGGTAAAACGGTTAGTTGGACTTTTTTGTGCTTTTTTAATATTTATCTGGTTACACGGAGACATGATTGATATGCATCAACAATTAAAGCCTTTTCGGAAAAACAAGCTTCTGCTGTTATGCGCCTCAGCATGCCTGATCGTTCTCAGCATAGCGGGATACCTGTATCTGCTGGAGATGCTGTATCAGGACGAAAAGACCCGGGTCATCCGCGAGGCAAATCTTGCTGTCGATGCATTTGAGCAGCATACAATCCAGGTCGTAAATCAGGTTGACGTTATTCTCCACAGCGTAAGAATGCTATATCTGCGTGCCGGCTCCGTAAAGGACACCGAGAGGTTCATTGATGGACTGAATTTCGACAAATCAGTCATCGATAATGTCTATCTTATCAGTGCTAACGGCACAATCATCAACTCTCATGGTGAGGATGCAAAATCGTTGAAGGTGAATGACCGCGATTATTTCCGCTACCATCAGTCAACCCGTTCAGACAGACTTTTCATATCACCCGTTGAGAAAGGACACGTCACTGGAAAATATCACTTTCGCATTACACGAAGAATCAATAATCCGGATGGATCTTTTGGCGGTATTGTGCTTGCCAGTGTTAATCCCCAATCTTTTTCACGCTACTACCATGAACTGAAGATTGGATCACAGAACGTAGCTTCTCTGGTCGGAATCCGGGATAAAAGATTGAGGGCCCGCATGCCGGAACCCGATATTGACATGTGGGCCGTTCCCGCCGAATCCCCTATCTGGGCCGCCCTTGAACACGCGGAAGCCGGCAGCTATGAAAATCAGAGCGCGCTCGACAATATCCACCGTACCTTTATGTACAGAACAGTCGGTGAGCTGCCTCTGGTCATGGTGGTTGGGTTTTCAGATGAGGACCTGCAAAATCGGATATTCGAACGGAAAAATTGGCTGATACTTGCCGAAACGACCGTCATCATTTTCATCCTGATTATCACTGCTGTATTGCTCAATATGGTCAGCGCGAATGAAAAATTGCGGGCTGAAATTATCGAGCGCAAGCGGACCGAAGCCGAACGAGAGAGGTTGATAATTGAACTGCAAGAGGCCTTAGCACAAGTTAAGCAATTGGAAGGGATACTGCCTATCTGCAGCTTTTGCAAAAAGATCCGTGATGATGAGGACCACTGGCATGCGCTGGAGACTTTTATCAGCCATCGTTCCGAGGCCATGTTCAGCCACAGCTGCTGTCCGGATTGCGGTAAAAAACATTATCAACAGCACATGGAACAGAAGTGAAGCCGGCGCCGACCAATAAATAGTTTTATCCAAAAAACAAAAAGGCATGCCGCGCGAACGGCATGCCTTCAGTTATCTTAAGATTACGATTTAGGCATATGGAAGCATCTTCCTGATATTCGGAAGAAGCACTGCAGGCACGAGGGCGCTCTTCCTGAGTCTCCTCATCCTTTTTGCGGATTTATGGGTCAAGATATGGCTCCTGTTTGCCTTGTAGCGCATTATCTTGCCGCTGCCGGTGACTTTCATCCTCTTGGCAGCGCCCCTGTGGGTCTTCATCTTAGGCATCTCTATCCTCCTCTTTATAAAATCAGCAAATGAGTATATCAGTAAATGACCGGTTTAGTATATGGGTAAAAGATTTAAGGGCTTTTGTCCTTACTCACTCACCCGCCGATAAACTCATTTACGCATCTTCCCGTCTGCTAACAACTATTTGGCGCCAGGCGCCAGCACCATGGTTATCGACTTGCCTTCCATCCTGGGATTTGACTCCACTGTGAATTTACCCTCAAGCGTCTCTATAACCTTCTGGAAAATCTTCATACCCAGCTCGGGCCTTACTATCTCACGGCCCCTGAAGAACATTATCACCTTGGCCTTGTCGCCTTCATCCAGAAAGCGCCTGAGGTTCCTGATCTTCAACTGGAGGTCATGGTCGGATATCTGCGGACGTATCTTGATCTCTTTGACATCCATGGTCTTCCTTGCGGAATGCTTCTTGCTCATCTGGTACTTGTACTTGCCGAAGTCCATAATCCTGCAAACCGGCGGCACAGCACCGGGCGCAACCTCAACAAGGTCATACCCCCGTTCTCGGGACATCTTCAGCGCATCTGCTATTGCTACAACGCCCTGCTGTCCCCCAACTTCATCGATGAGCCTGACCTCTCTTGACCTGATGCCTTCGTTGACCCTGATATCCTTGCTTATACCTGCACCTCCGTTTTTAAGTGAATTATATTCACTGTTTGTTAGAGACCTCCTGGCGCATCATCCCGATGAACTCATCAACGCCGTAGGGTCCCGCATTGTCTCCGTTTTTCCTGCGGACCGTTATCTGACGGTCAGCCACTTCCTTGTCTCCTATTATAACTAAATAGGGAATTTTTCTTAAGGCGGCTTCCCTTATCTTATAGCCTATCTTCTCATTCCTGAGGTCTGTCCTCACCCTCAGCCCGGCGGCCCTCATGCTGCTGCAGACCTCCTGAGCAAACTCGTCATGACGATCAGCAATTGTAAGCACCTTTGCCTGCATGGGCGCGAGCCATAACGGGAAGGCGCCGCCGTAATGCTCCAGGAGCACCCCGAAGAACCTTTCGAGAGAGCCCATCAGAGCGCGGTGGATCATTATCGGCCTGTGCTCGGCCCCGTCGCTTCCGCGATAGGTCATGTCAAAACGCTCGGGGTTATTGAAGTCAACCTGTATTGTACTGCACTGCCAGTACCTGTTCAGCGCGTCCTTTATCTTTATGTCGATCTTGGGGCCGTAGAAGGCCCCGCCGCCCGGATCTTCGCTGTACTTCAGATCTTTTTTCTCAAGCGCCATCTTCAGCGCGGCTGTTGCCCGGTCCCAGCTCTCGGGAGTTCCGACATATTTTTCGGGCCTAGTCGAGAGATAGATGCTGTATTCCTTGAACCCGAAGGTTTCGAGCACAAATATCGTAAATTCCAGCACCTTATGTATCTCGTCCTCTATCTGGTCTTCCCTGCAGAAGATATGCGCGTCATCCTGGGTAAAGCCCCTGACCCTGAGCAGTCCGTGAAGCACTCCCGACCTTTCATAACGGTACACGGTGCCGAGTTCGGCATACCTGACCGGCAGATCGCGATAGCTCTTGAGATCGTTCTTGTAGATCAGGATATGAAACGGACAGTTCATAGGTTTCAATTCGTAATCCACCCCGTCTATATCCATCGGGGAGTACATGTTCTCGGTGTAGTAATCGAGATGGCCGCTCGTCTTCCAGAGATCGAGCCTTGCAATATGCGGTGTGAAGAGCAGATCGTAATCGGCCTTCACATGCTCATCGCGCCAAAAATCCTCTATCGTCTTCCTTATGGTAGCTCCATTCGGGTGCCAAAGAATAAGACCGGAACCTATTTCATCGTTCATGCTGAAGAGGTCGAGTTCCTTGCCGAGCTTCCTGTGGTCCCTTCTCTTCACCTCTTCGAGGAATTCGAGGTATGTCTTGAGCTCTTCCTTTGTCGCAAAGGCAGTGCCATATATGCGCTGGAGCATCTTTCTCTTTTCGTCGCCCCGCCAGTAAGCGCCTGCAACGCTGAGGAGCTTGAAGGCCTTTACCCTGCCCGTGCGCGGCAGATGAGGGCCTCGGCAGAGATCGATAAAACCGTCTTCTTCATAAAAACTGACCTCGTCATCAGTTATTTCATTCAGAAGCTCAACCTTGTATTCCTCGCCCTTTTCCCGGAAAAAGTTTATGGCTTCTTTCCTGTCCATGATCTTGCGTGAAAAGGGGCTGCTCTTCTTGATGATCTCAAGCATACGCTTTTCGATCTTTTCGAGGTCTTCGCTGCTGAAAGGCGTCTCCCGCTCAAAATCATAATAAAAACCATCCTCTATGGACGGGCCGATAGCCACCTTTACTTCAGGGAAAAGGTCCTTTACAGCATGCGCCATTATATGCGAAACGCTGTGGCGGTAAATATCGCGTCCTTCGGTTGAATCGGGAACAATGGGCTCAACAGTGGAGGCCGTATCAATATCACCGGTAATGGCCGGATAAAGGTCTCTCGGAGCACCGTTCACCCTGATGGCAATGGCGCTTACCGCTTCGAGTTCTTTTTTCAGGTCCTGCGGAGCTATCTCCTTCGCGGTACCATCAGATAGTAAAAGTTTTATGGCCTTGCCTCCCCCGAAAATTAATCTTTATAAAATAATAAGGTATATGATAGCCCATTGAGCGTCAGCGATTCAACATCTTGCCATCGACCATCTCTACAACCCGGTGGCATCTCTTTGAGAGAGATTCGTTGTGGGTGACTATGACGAAGGTTATACCGAGGTCCCTGTTTATGTCCATTACCTGTTTAAAGAGCCCCTCTCCAGTTGCTGTGTCGAGGTTCCCTGTGGGCTCGTCCGCAAAAACTATGCGCGGCTCAAGCAGCAGGGCCCGTGCTACTGCCACCCTCTGCTGTTCTCCTCCCGAAAGCTCCCCGGGCTTATGCCCTTTTCTGTCCTGAAGTCCGAGCACGCCGAGCAGATGCTCTGCCCGCCCGGTCAGTTCCTTCATACCGCCATATTTGCTGTCGCCGAACCTCGATCTCTCGGCACTCGACAAGCCGCGGTATAAAAGGCCGGGCATCATCACATTTTCGAGGGCACTGAACTCAGGCAGCAGATAATGGAACTGGAACACAAATCCGATCATCCTGTTCCTGAATGCGGCAATCGCGCCGTTGCCCAGAGAGAAAGGATCAACAGGCCCGTCTATATTGTAAGTAATCCTGCCCTCAGTGGGGGTGTCGAGTGTGCCGAGTATATGCAGAAGCGTGCTCTTGCCTGCCCCAGATGCCCCGACGATGCCGACCATCTCACCGGCCCCGAGTGTCATATCAATGCCCTTCAGGACCTGGAGCCCGCCTGCCGGAGTATTGAAGGTCTTGGTCAGCCCCTCTACGGTCACAAGATTATTCATGACAAGAGGTCCTCAAAAAAACAGGCGCCATTATTCATACCTCAGCGGCTCTACCGGATTGAGGCGTGCCGCGTAATAGGACGGATAGACTGTTGACAGGAAGCTTATGGCTATTGCCGAGACAGCAACGAGCACAAAGTCAAATATATTCACCTTGACCGGCAATGTTTTCAGGTAGTAAACCTCTGGCGGCAGCTTGATGATCTCATATGTATTGAGCACATAACAGAGGACCGAAGCACAGACAAGCCCTATGACCGTCCCGACGACACCTATGAAAAGGCCCTGGAACATGAAGATCAGCATTACTCCCTGGTTCTTTGCGCCCATGGATTTCAGTATCGCTATCTCCTTCTGTTTCTCCATTACGTTCATCATGAGGGTGCTTACTATATTGAAAGAAGCGACGAGGATGACAAGAAGGACGACTATGAACATCGCAAACTTTTCGAGTTCAAGCGCTGAAAAGAGGTTCTTGTTCATCATCATCCAGTCCTTTACCCAGAAAGGAGGACCGAGCTGCCTCTGCAGGTCCCTGCGCACCTCCTGCGCCGCATTAACATCAGCAAGCTTCAGCTCAATGCCGTTAACTGCATCGCCAAACTTGTAAAAATCCTGCGCTGACTTAAGGTCAGTAAGAGCCAGGTTAGCGTCGTACTCGAACATCCCCATGTCGAATAAAGCCACGACCCTGAACTGCTTCATCTTCGGCATCAGGCCTAGAGGCCCGATTTCGCCTATGGGAGAAATCACGTTTATGACATCGCCTGTAAAAACACCCAACATGCCAGACAGCTCTGTCCCGATCATGATCCACGGGACACCATCGGGCCCGGCAGCTTTTGACGGATCAGGCAGCTTGCCGAACTTTATGTGCTGCAATATCTCTGTGGTCCTGCCCTCGGCAACAACATCGATCCCCTTCATGAATATGCCATGCGCGTTTTTTCCGCTCGATACGAGCACCTGCCCCAGCGCAAAGGGGGCCACATTAACTACACGCGGGTCAGCCTTCACCTGCTCCATTACGGGCCTGTAATCCTTTATGGTCCCGGTATAGCTGAGCACTACTGCGTGCGAAGTTGCGCCGAGGATCTTTTTCTGCAGGTCTTCGCGAAAACCGCTCATGACCGAAAGCACGACCAGCAGGGCCATTACGCCGACTGCCACGCCGCCTATGGATATGGCTGTATTGAAAGAGATGCCCTTGTGCTTTTTTTTGGACCTCAGATACCGGACAGCAATGAAAAGTTGGTATGGAAGATTCATGAAAATTCTATTGTTCCGGCTTCAGCTGCGGAAAGAGTATGACATCACGTATCGAAGACGAATTGGTAAGCAGCATCACCAGCCTGTCTATGCCTATGCCTTCTCCGGCTGCCGGCGGCATGCCGTATTCGAGCGCCCTCACATAATCCTCGTCCATCCAGTGGGCCTCGTCATCGCCCTGGGTCTTGGCCTCAACCTGCTTAAGGAAACGCTCTTTCTGGTCTGCCGGATCATTGAGCTCGGAAAAAGCATTGGCTATCTCCCGCGCAGTAATAAAAAGCTCAAAGCGCTCGACAAGGTCCGGATTCTCAGGTTTCCTCTTGGAGAGCGGGGAAAGCTCGACCGGATAATCTATGATGAATGTAGGCTGAATAAGCTCCGGCTCAACAAACTCTCCGAATATCTCATCAAGTATCTTCGCATGAGAAGCACCTGAGGCTATATTAAGCTTCTTCTCCCGCGCCCAGGCAAATGCGCTGTCGCGGTCGGTGATCGCGCTGTCGGGCACGCCCTTCTGCTTCAGGGCCTCGAGAAGCGGTATCCTGGGCCAGGGCGGCGTAAGGTCAATAACATCGTCACCGTACGGTATCTTGAGGGTGCCGAGCACCTTCTCGGCAACATGAGCAAAGATCTTCTCTGTGAAATCCATCAGGAAATTGTAGTCCCTGTAGGCCACATAAAATTCTATCATAGTGAATTCAGGGTTATGCTTGGTCGAAATCCCTTCATTCCTGAAATTCTTGTTAAGCTCGTAGACCCTCTCATAGCCGCCCACCAGAAGGCGCTTAAGATAAAGCTCCGGGGCAATGCGGAGATAGAGATCGAGATCGAGCGCGTTGTGATGGGTCATGAATGGTTTGGCCGCGGCGCCGCCCGGTATCTGGTGCATCATCGGGGTCTCGACCTCAATAAAATCATGCGTCTCAAGGAAGTCCCTCAAGGCCTTGATTATGGCGCTGCGCTTTGCGAATATCTCTTTGACCTGCGGATTTACAATGAGATCAACGTACCGCTGCCGATACCTCATCTCCACATCCTTAAGCCCGTGCCACTTTTCCGGAAGCGGCCTGAGCGATTTGCTCATTAGCTGAAAATCATTCACCTCTATGGTCAGTTCTTCGGTCCTTGTCCTGAATAGTCTGCCCGAAACGCCGATTATATCACCGATGTCGAGCTTCTTGAGGATTGCATACTGCTCGCCAAGCACCGCCTTGCTGAAAAATAGCTGTATCCTTTCGGTCGCGTCCTGAATGGTCGCGAAGCAGCCTTTTCCGAAGTCGCGCATGGAGATTATTCTTCCGGCGCATGAAGCAGGAACAGTTTCAGCCTCGAGCTGTTCCTTGGATGCCGCGGCATGGACATTCTTGAGGACTGCCGCTTTGTCCTTCGGTTCAAACCTGCCGCCGTACGGATCGATCTTAAGCTCTCTCAACTCATTGAGCTTTTTGATCCGCATCTCGATTAAATCATTGATTTCTTCCATGGAATTGAAATTATACTGGGCATTGAAGGAGTTAGTCAACTTTATGATGCAATTCAAAGGCATTCCTAAATAGACGCACTGCTGTTAACATTTTTTGTCAGTTGCGGGGAAATTAAAAAAACCTTGCCATCCTACCTCATCAAGGTCTCAGTATTGGCCAGTCAGTAGGACCTGACCCTTCCGATCATGCCCTGTCAGTGACTTAATCATAAAGCGGCCCTTTCCTAATCGCCAACCTAAATGCCAACTTAATCGCCAACCACTATACGAGTACATAACTGACTGCCCGGCCTTTACCTTGACCCTTTAAAACGCCCAATTTAATGAGTTTGGCAATCTCCTTCCGCACAGCTTCGTCGGATACTTTAAACATATCTCTTACATCCCGATTTGTAATTTTTCCATTCTGATTTATAAACTCCACGATCTTCATCTGTCTATCAGACAGAGCAATCTGCCCTTTCTTGGCCTTTCTCAGTCTTTCGCTGCTGAGTCGGACGACTCTCTCCTTCACGGCAGAAATACTGACTTTAACGCCTTCGACAAAATAATCAAGCCAGTTGGTTATATCCAGTGTCTTTTGATCCACACCCTGAAGAACCCTGTAATATGCCGGCCTGTCTGAGTCATAGTAGTCATCCAGACAGAAAAACTGCTTTGCATCAAAACCCCTGAGATAGAGTATCAGGGTTGCGAGGACACGGGCTGTTCTTCCATTGCCGTCCACGAATGGATGTATTCGGACAAATTCGTAGTGGGCAATGCCTGCCTCTATAACCGGGTCAAGACTTTGTGAGTCACTAGAGCCCACCCATGCAAGCAATGCCTTCATTAACGCCGGTACATCTTCATTTAAAGGAGGCCTGAAAATGATCTCTCCGGTCAGTCTGTTCCCGACTACGACATATCGGGTACGGTAAACCCCGCAATCCGAAGGGTTCTCCAGAGTCCCTTGCGTGATCGATTTATGGATTTGCAAAAGATTCTTTTCGGTTATCTTTTTTCCGTCTGTTAATTTGCCTACGGATTCCAAAACTTTCAGATAATTCAAGACTTCCTGCTTGTCTTTTCGCGTTGCCATGATTTCACGGCCTTGTGCAAGATCGCTGACCTGTTCTGTTAATCGGCGTGCAAAATTGACCCACTTGAGGCCATAATCGGCGTCCAAAATTGACCCACCTCGGCATATCCTCTATTCTCTCTGTAGCCAAACAGAGAGAGGAGCAGATGAAAGGAGATGCTGATAGTGGAAACCAT
>CAIJNL010000036.1 GCA_903822005.1 uncultured Nitrospiraceae bacterium | reverse complement strand
GCCGGGGTAATAGATTTGCCGACAGTGGTGGCCTCCACGGTTGACGAATATCTTGAGAAGGGCGAGAGCTTTATCAGAAAGTGGAAGGGAGACAATCTCATCCATACATGCGTGGCCCCTCACTCGGCATTTACATGCGGGACAGATACGCTGAACAGATCCAGGCAGCTTGCGAACAGGCTGGATGTCCCGGTCCACATTCATCTTTCCGAAACCTTGTGGGAGGTCGGGGAGATAGTCAATAAACATGGCTTGCGTCCCGTCAAATATCTGGACTCGATCGGCTTCCTTGATGAGCGTACTATCGCCGCGCATTGCGTGCATGTGGACGATGACGAGATTGAAATATTGGCGAAGCGGGGAGTGTCCGTATCTCACTGTATCGAAAGCAACCTCAAACTCGCCTCTGGTATAGCCCCGGTGCCGAAGATGCTTAAAGCGGGCGTGAATGTCAGCCTTGGGACCGACGGGGCCGCGAGCAACAATGACCTGAACATACTGAGCGAAATGGCCACGGCCGCAAAGGTCCATAAGGCCATCGCAAATGATCCCACTGTGCTGGACTCAAAAACCGCCCTCCTCATGGCGACCAAATGGGGCGCAAAGGCGCTTGGTCTTGGTGACAGGATCGGAAGCCTTGAGAAAGGCAAGGCTGCTGACATTATCGGCATCGGCCTTGACAAGCCGCATTCATGCCTTATTAATGAGATCTATTCCCACCTGGTATACTCGGCCATGGCTTCCGATGTTCAGATGGTGATGATTGACGGGCAACTTCTCATAGACAACGGAAAACAGATTGGGATTGACGAGGAATCCATATTGCGAAAAGCTGCCGAATGGCAAGTCAAAATTGCGGGCAAATAATATGGTAAAATCAGACAACAAGTTCCGGTCAAAAAGGAAAGCGCCATGATTGAACGTTTTGAAAACGCATCTGCCTGCTGGAAACAGGTCCTTTCGGATGTTAAAAAGAACAAGGGACTGCTTTCTGTTATAGAAGCCTTCGCCAGGGAGAACAGCGCCCCCTCGCCTATTGTCTTTGGCACTTCGGGTTGGCGCGGAGAGATCGGCAACGATTACACTTTCAATAATCTCAGGATCGTTACTGAGGCCATTATAGAGATGTTCAGGACAGGAGACAGCCGGGTAATGGCGGCCATCGGAGTATCGGGATACGATGAAATCAAAAAGCGGGGCATAATTGTGGGCCATGACAACCGCTTTCTCGGCAGGGCTTTTGCCATGGAGGTAATCGGCCGCCTTCAAAGTGAAGGGATAAAGACGTGGTATGCCGGAGAGGCCCCTACCCCTGAATTCTCTGCGGGAGTAGAGATGATAAATGCGGCCTGCGCCATAAATCTCACACCATCTCATAATCCGGCGAACTATGCGGGGTTCAAGTTCAATCCGTCTGACGGAGGACCTGCCGGCACTGACATTACTGTGCATATCGAAACCATTGCCAATAGAATGATGTCTGAAAATAAAGTCCTCGGGGCAACGCTGCCGATAACTGTCGATGAAATCGACTTAACAGCCTTGTATTCCGAATTTATCGTGAAGAGAAAGACACTCGACATATCCAGGATAAAACATTTCATTAAAGAAACCGACTGCCTGATCTGCATTGACAATGTCCATGGATCTACGCGCTCACGTATTCAAAGGATTCTTGGAGAAAGCAGCAAGATCCAATATCTCAGGACCGAAGACGATTATCTATTTGGCGGAGTCGCCCCTGAACCGAGTGAGAAGAATATGGAAGGGATAGAGGCAGTCCTAGCTGCATCCCGCGCGCGCTTCAAGCTCGGCGTAATAATGGACCCGGACGGCGACAGGATAAGACATTCCGACGGTAATGTCCAGATTCCCATGAACTACTTTGGCGCAATGGCCCTGCATTTTTTGTATACCCACAAAGGCATTCGCGGAGCAGCGGTGAAGTCGGTCCCTACCAGCAATTTTGTAAATGCCATCGCCGCGGGCCTCGGGGTCAGGCTCATTGAAACAATGGTAGGCTTCAAGAATTTCAGGCCTTATCTTCTGCCCTCTTCGACTGAAAAGGCGATTGTGGCCTTTGAAGAATCCGACGGCATATCCGGCTACAATCATACCCTCGAAAAAGACGCTTTGTTCGGTCTGCTGCTCTCATTGGAGATGATCGCCACCACAGGGATGAACCTTGGCGATTATCTGAAGGAACTGATGAATGCATTCGGACACTACTATCCCGACCGCTCGGGTATATCGGTCGACAGGTCTCTTGCCGGGAAACCGCTCATTGATAAATTGTCGCGAATAGAAAAGAGGTACCCGGAAGGAAGCACCATATCAATCGCGGGTATGGAGCGGACAATAAAACAAGTGATCTCTATTGACGGCATAAAAATGGTATTGGACGATGCTTCCTGGCTCCTGATACGCCCCTCGGGCACTGAACCCAAGGTGCGGTTTTACATCGAGGCCCGCACTGAAGAAGCGAAAATAAATCTGCTTTCTGCAGCTGAAGAAATTACCAGGGAAGCATTGCGGTAATCTGTCCGGTATCAGAAACACGCATCCAGCCCCTATTCCCGACAAAACTTGTCCAAGGCTTCAGGTAAGCCCTCCATTTAAGTTATAGTATATGGATACACTTTTGGAGAAAGCGCTGAAATGCAAGACTATATAATCATAAAGGGCGCCCGGGAGCATAACCTTAAAAACATTAATGTTAAGATCCCGAGAGACAAGATAACCGTCATAACCGGTCCATCCGGCTCCGGCAAGTCCTCGCTCGCCATAGATACCATCTTTGCCGAGGGGCAGAGAAGGTATGTCGAGAGCCTTTCTGCATATGCGAGACAGTTTCTCGACCAGATGGAAAAGCCCGATGTCGACTATATCGAAGGCCTCTCGCCATCTATCGCGATAACCCAGAAGACCGTAAGCAGAAGCCCCAGATCGACCGTCGGCACCATAACCGAGATTTATGACTATATGAGGGTCCTTTTCACAAGGATAGGCACTCCCTATTGTTATAACTGTGGCTCGGTTATAGCGACCCAGGACATACAGAATATACTGAGGTCGATCCTTGCGCTGCCTCTGGGAACAAAAATTCAGGTTCTTTCCCCTATTGTGAGAGACCGCAAGGGAGAGTACAAGAAGGAACTCCAGCAGATGAGGCTGGAGGGTTTTGTGCGGGCCAGGATTGACGGGAAAATGGCTGACCTCACCCGCGACATTTCATTAAAAAAACAGTCGCGCCATACTATAGAAATTGTCATCGACCGTTTCATTATCAAGTATTCCCTGGAGAAACAGCTGCGCCATGCCATTGACACTTCGCTGAAATATGCGGACACGGTCATTATAAACATCATTGAGGGCAACAAGGACGTCCTCTTCAGCCGGACACTGGCCTGTTCGCAATGCGGCATTAATTACCCCGAGATAGAACCCCGGCTTTTCTCCTTCAACAGCAAATACGGGGCATGTCCCAAATGCAACGGGATAGGCTTTGAGAACTTTCTGCCTGAGAACGGTGACTCGCCTGCTGAAAGCGACATGGGCATGGAAGAACTTAAGGAAATAGAATTAACGCACCTGGCAACATGCCCCTTATGCGACGGAAAGAGATTGAGAAAAGAGGCCTTAAACGTGAAGATCCATGGCCTAGACATCGGTGAATTCGCGAAGAAATCGGTGAGAGACGCACTTGCCCATATCGGAGCACTCAAGGAACAGCTCTCTGACAGGGATGCGGCAATAGCAAAAAGAGTGATCAAGGAGGTCTTCGAGCGGTTGACCTTTCTCAACAAGGTCGGTCTGGGTTACATTTCGATTGACAGGCCGTCTCTGTCCCTTTCCGGCGGAGAAGCCCAGCGCATAAGACTTGCGACCCAGCTCGGGTCGTCGCTGACAGGCGTATTATACGTTCTTGATGAGCCCAGCATAGGTCTCCACCAGCGCGACTGCGCCAAGCTCCTTAAAAGCCTTGCCGCGATAAGAGACGCGGGCAATACCGTTGTCATCGTCGAGCACAATGAGGAGACCATACGCAATGCCGACCATATTATTGATATGGGGCCCGGAGCCGGCAGCAACGGAGGATGGGTAATCGCCACCGGAAGTCCGGATGTGATAATCGGCATGGAATCATCCATTACCGGCAAATATCTCAGCGGAGAAATAAAAATACCGCTTCCGGCGAAAAGAAGAAAATCAAAAGAGTTTATCCGGATTACCGGAGCTTCCGAGTTTAACCTGAAAAATATCGATGTCAGGATACCATTGGGTGTCTTTATCTGCGTTACCGGAGTTTCGGGTTCCGGCAAAAGCACCCTGATCTTTGAAATACTCTACAAGGAACTTATAAACCGCCTTCATAACGGCAATCTCATACCGGGGAAATTCAGGAAAATAGAGGGCAGCGACAAGATCGACAAGGTCATATCTATCGACCAGACGCCGCTTGGCAGGACTCCGCGCTCTAATCCCGCCACATATACGGCGATATTCACGCATATCAGGAATCTGTTCGCGCAAATCCCCGAATCAAGGACAAGAGGATATAATGCATCCCGTTTCAGTTTTAACGTTTCCGGGGGCAGATGCGAGGCCTGCCAGGGTGACGGCCAGAGAAAGATAGAGATGCACTTTCTTCCCAATGTTTACGTGACGTGCGATGTCTGCAAGGGCAAGAGGTACAACCGGGAGACCCTTGAAATCAGATATCGTGATATGAACATAGCCGACATCCTGAGGATGACCGTTGCCGAGGCCCTGGAATTCTTTGCGGCCATTCCTGTGCTTAAGCAAAGACTGGCGGTGCTCGACGAGGTCGGCCTTGGCTATCTCAGGCTGGGACAGTCCGCCACCACGCTGTCCGGCGGCGAGGCCCAGCGGCTTAAGATCTCACGGGAATTGAGCAAAAAGTCGACCGGCAAGACCTTATATATACTGGATGAGCCGACTACAGGACTCCATTTTGTCGATATCCAGAAGCTGGTGAATGTTATGAACAGGCTGGTCGATCTGGGCAATACCGTGATAATCATAGAGCATGACCTGGATATAATCAAGTCGGCGGACCATGTAATCGATCTCGGGCCGGAAGGCGGGGATGAGGGCGGAGAAATTCTTGCCGCTGGAACTCCCGAAGAAATTGCCCGGACCGAGTCCTCCTTCACAGGAAAATTCCTGAGAGATAAATTATGATCCAGTACTCTAAAAGCAGATTATTTGTCCTGAATATGTTCACAAGTGCCATATGGCTGATTGCTGCCGTGGCATTGCTGAGTTCCTGCGATCAGAAAAAAGCCGGCGTATTCAAGGAAGCCAGGACTTCCATGTACACGATCGTGACCATAACCGTTGTTTCCGATTCTGCAGAAAGGGCGCACAAGGCCATAGAAGAATCCTATTCAGAGCTCGACAGGCTTGCAGGCCTGCTGAACTTCTATGACGACAAAAGTGAACTATCTTCTATCAACAGGCTGGCAGGCATCGCTCCTGTTAAGGTGTCGGGAGAGACCCTGTCTATAATAGAAAAATCGGTCCATATCTCTAAGATGACAGAAGGCGCCTTTGATGTGACCGTCGGCACCCTGGTCAAGTTATGGGACATGAAAAAACAGATCGTTCCCGAAAAGAGAATTATCGATAAGACGCGAAAGAGCGTGGGATACCGGAATATTGTAACGGACCGGACTGCCTCAACAGTATTTATCAGGAAAAAAGGCGCGAGTATTGATCTGGGAGGCATTCTGAAAGGCTACGCTGCGGACAGGGTCGTCGACATTCTCAGACACAATGGCATAAAATCAGGCATCGCGGCCATTGGCGGTGAGGTAAGGGCTTTTGGCAGGAGACCGGACGGTCAGCCCTGGGTCGTAGGTATTCAAAACCCGCGGCAAAAGGGAGCGTCTGATGAGATAATAGCTACCGTAGAGATATCGGACAAGGCCATGTCCACCTCTGGAGATTATAATAAATACTTCGAAAAAAACGGCAGACGTTATCACCACCTGATTGATCCCAAGACGGGCTATCCTTCACGCCGCTGCGGCAGCGCCACCGTTATCGCTGACGATGCCACAACATCGGACGGTTATTCCAAGCTTTTCATTCTGGGGCCCGAGAAAGGCATTGTGGTGGCAAAAAACGCTGGATTTGACGTAATCTTTATAGACTGTAACGGCAAGGTGTCTATGACGGACAATATAAAAGAGAGAATTAAATTTACAAAATGAAGACCTCGCTGCTATGCTTGTAACCTGTCCGGCCTGCAAAACAAAAGTGCCCTGGGAGGAAAACCCGTGGAGGCCGTTTTGCTCTGAACGATGCAAAATGACCGATCTGGGCAGTTGGGCGGCAGAGAAATACCGGATTGCGGGACCTTTCGCAGATGTTGAGGAAGATGAAAAAAAGCTCCAGGACGCGGACCAGAAGGAGGACTTACCATGACTAAAATTATTATTGCCGGCCTGACCGGGAGGATGGGGAGCAGAATCGCTGCGCTATCGTATGACTATGAAGGCCTTGAACTGACGGGTGCTTTTGAGAGGGCCGGACACAAAGACATTGGGCAAAAGATCAGCAGCCTGATAGGCGTCAGGGACAACGGGATAATTCTATCTGAGCGCCTCGAAGACATTGCGGACCGCGCTGATGTAATTATCGATTTCACTGCGCCCGCAGCGACGCTGCATAATGCAGGGATAGCCGCTTCAAAGAAAAAAGCCATGGTGGTCGGTACGACAGGATTGTCAAAGGATGACATCGAAGCCCTGTCATCTTTCGCCAAATCAATTCCCATAGTATTCTCTCCCAATATGAGCGTCGGGGTTAACCTTCTGCTGAAGACGCTGGCGGACATCTCGCCGGTTCTTGCGGATGATTTCGATATTGAGATTATTGAGGCGCACCATCGCCTGAAAAAAGATGCCCCCAGCGGCACGGCGATGAAAATTGCCCAGGTAATAGCTGAAGCCGTCAAACGCAATCTCGACGAGGTAGCCGTCTACTCCAGAAAGGGCATTACTGGCGAGCGTACGAAAAAAGAGATAGGAATACAGACTGTCCGCGGTGGTGACATCGTCGGTGACCATACCGTCATGTTCTGCGGACTTGGCGAACGCATCGAGATAACGCACAAGGCATCCAGCCGAGATACCTTCGCCCGCGGCGCTCTCAGGGCGGCTGCATGGGTTAAAGGCAGGCAGCCCGGCCTCTACGACATGCAGGATGTCCTGGGGCTTAAATAACAGGCACTGTTGAAACCAAAAAAAAAGGGGGCTTTTTCGGCCCCCTTTTTTACGCTCTCAGACCTGCTATCCGCCTTCGTAAATGGCCCGGTCTTCCCACATGAACCAGTTGCTCGTATCAGAGAGATATGAGCAGGTATTCTGGAAAATAGTAAAATGTTCCTGTTCGTCCTTTGCCAGACATTCGAACAGTGCCTGTTCAGCCGGAGAGGCAGCATCGGCTGCGGCTTTCTGATAGAACTCAAACCCTTCCTTCTCCATCTTCATCGCGATTGTGAGGGCCTGGATATCATCGGTCGATGCGCTTACCTTCTGCATCATGATGTCCTTGTTCTGCTCAAAGATGCTCTTCATGTCCTGCTTCGGAGTGGTCTTGGCCGGTTCGAACCCCTGCCCTTTAAGGACCTTATTGGCACAGGCCAGGTGATACTTCTCGTCCTCGGCAATGCTCAGAAACATCTTCTTTCCCACAGGACTGCCGGTCTTGGCTGCGCAGTTTGTATAAAAATCGACTGCGTCCTGTTCCATCTTGACAGCCAGTTCAAGTGATTTCATCTTGCCCGCTCCTACATTTTTTCGAACTGATCTTTACCGGCCCCGCAGATAGGACATAGCCAGTCCTCCGGAACCTTCTCCCACGGAGTTCCCGCAGGCACACCGTTGTCAGGATCGCCCTTTGCCGGATCATAAACATAACTGCATATACATTTCCATTTTTCCATATTACACCCCTTTAATCTTTTTTAAAATATATCAACTTAAGAAGCGCTTTGCAAGCCCCCCCCCCCCTCTTTTCAGGGATGCTGCTCCATAATCTCGAGCTTTACCTTTGCGATCCGCTGACCAACCATCTGGATGACCCTGAGACGTTTGCCGTCGTTCTCTACCATGTCGCCCGCCTGGGGTATTCTCTGGAGAAAGGTCACGATAAACCCTCCGAGTGTTTCATAGTCCGGCGATTCCGGTATGTCCAGGTTGTAATCCTCATTAAGGTCCCTGAGGCTGATAGAGGGGTCAATTAGCATGGAACCGTCACTTAACCTTATAACAGGGCTCTCGGTATCGTCTTCGTCCCGTATCTCTCCGACAATCTCTTCTATCAGATCCTCGAGTGTTACGAGACCGGATACCGCACCATATTCGTCAATGGCAATGGCCATATGGATCCTTTTCTTCTGCATTTCCCTCAAAAGGATGCTTATCTTCATTGTTTCGGGAATCAGGATCGGGGGCTTTACGATCTTCCTTACATCCACGCTGCCCACCGTAGTCAGCAGATTGAAAAAATCCTTCGCGTAAAGTATCCCTCTGATGTCATTGAAATCCCTGCCGATGACCGGGTAGCGGGAATATTTCTCCTCGGCAATTATTTTCTTCAGCTCTTCCGACGTTGTAGTAATGCCGATACTCACCATCTTCGTGACAGGGATCATTACCTCCTTGACGAAAGTATCCGTAAACTCGAAGACACTATGGATAAGCTCTTTTTCCTCCGGTTCAAAAACGCCCTGCTCCCCGCCTTCTTCAATGAGCAGTTTGACCTCTTCCTCTGATATATAAGCCCTCTTTGTGAATGCCTGCTTGCCGAACGGCCTCAAAATAAAGTTCGATGTCGTGGTCAGTATGGTAACGAAGAGCGTTGCAAAAATTGAGAACCTTCTGATTAACGGGGAAACATATAGGGCGATGCCCTCCGGATTTGAAAGCGCAATGGATTTAGGGATGAGTTCCCCGAATATAAGGGTAAAAAACGTAATAACTACCACGGCTATGCCGATCGATATCGGCTCGCTGTAAGCTGCTATCAACTGCACAGGCACAGTAGACAGAAGCGGCTTCAATACCTTTACCGCAGCTGCGCCGCCGATAGCTGAAGCCAGGGCACCTGTGAGGGTCACTCCTATCTGGATAGTGGCAAGGAAGCGGTCAGGATTTTCCCTGAGATTGTGAAGAACTACAGCGTTCTTGCTGCCGGCTTCCATTAATTGTTTAATGCGTGTACGACGGCAAGTGACAACAGCAATCTCAGAGGCCGCAAAAAAACCGCTGACGACGATAAATACTGATATCAGTATGATTTCAATCATCATATTTTATGGATAAGGACACAATCACAAGATTGAAAATCCGGTGAACCTATTTGGCTTTTTTGAATATTTCCCTCGCAATGGCGACCTTCCCCGTGCGCACAAACTCTTTTATTCCCATCGGTCTCATCATTTCTATGAAGGCCTCTATTTTCTTCTCATCGCCTGTAACTTCAATTGTATACGTTTCCGGACTTGAGTCAACCACCCGGCCCCTGAATATCTCTGCGGTCCTTAATACCTCAAGCTTGTTTTCCTTGCGCGGGGCGACCTTGAGAAGGATCATCTCGCGTTCAACGTGGTCTACCTCTGTAAGGTCTATTACCTTGATCACGTCAATAAGCTTGTTAAGCTGCTTGTTGATCTGCTCTATGACGGAATCTTCTCCGTCAGTGACTATCGTAAGCACCGAAACCTGCGGGTCGATGGTCACTCCGCCCGTGAAGCTTTCTATATTGTAACCCCTGCCGCTGAAGAGTCCTGAAACCCTGGATACCACCCCGGCTTTATTTTCAACAAGTATAGATATGGTATGTCTCACCCCAGGCCTCCTTTATCTCACTGCCTTCAGCTTTTTTTCGGGTTTCTTTTCTTTTTCTTCAAACAGCATCTCGTCAATTGCCCCGCCCGCCGGCACCATAGGGAATACTTTTTCCTTCCAGTCCACCACAAAATCCATCATTACCGGTTTTTTAATCTTAAATGCCTCTCTGAGTACGGGCTCCACTTCGCCCGGTTTTGTTGCACGCAGGCCGATAGCACCGTAGGCCTGGGCGAGCAAAACAAAATCAGGCCCCGTACCGATCTCGCTGTGGGAATATCTTTCTCCGAAGAACATCTCCTGCCACTGTCTTACCATGCCTAGATAACCGTTGTTAAGTATGGCCACCTTGACAGGCAGTTTATACACAACAGCCGTGGCAAGTTCCTGAATGTTCATCTGGATACTTCCATCTCCAGCGATATCTATTACCAGGCTGTCCGGCTTTGCGAGCTGTACGCCTATAGCTGCCGGCAATCCATAACCCATGGTACCAAGACCGCCCGACGTCAGAAAATGGCGCGGCTTGTCATACTTGTAGTACTGCCACGCCCACATCTGGTTCTGTCCGACCTCAGTCGTGATAATGGCGTCCCCGCCTGTCAGCTCATATATCTTTTCGACAACAAACTGGGGCTTGATAACTTCATCGCTATGAACATAGGACATAGGCCTTTCTTTATTCCATTCACTTATCTGTTTCAGCCATGCAGTCCTTACCTCGGACCACTGCTCCCCGGCCCCGCTCTTCAATACCTTGTTCAGGACGTTAAGAATGCGTTTAACATCCCCGACGATAGGTATATCCACCCTCACGCTCTTTCTGATAGAGGTCGGGTCTATATCAATATGGACAATCTTGGCATGGGGCGCGAACTTTTCTACATTGCCTGTCACGCGGTCGTCAAAGCGCATTCCAATGGCTATCAGCAGGTCGGAATCCTGGATCGATTTATTGGCATGGTAAGTGCCGTGCATCCCGGGTGTGCCGATGTAGAGTTCATGCGTACCGGGGAAACAGCTTATACCCATAAGTGTGCATGCGACAGGAATACGCGTTAATTCAGCAAGCTCCAGCAGTTCATGTGAAGCACCTGAAGCGGTACAGCCTCCGCCGGCTATAATTACCGGCTTTCTGGCCTTCGATATCTCATGAGCGGCCCGCTCTATCATCCATTTATTGCCGTCGTAGGTCGGGTTATAACTGCGAATCTCAACCTTTTCAGGCCATACAAATTCAGTCCTGTTTACCGTAATGTCCTTTGGAAGATCGACCAGCACAGGCCCGGGTCTGCCGGTTTTGGCAATATGAAATGCCTCGCGAATATGTGTCGCAAGATGGTCAACGTTGTCAGTAAGAATATTATATTTCGTGCAGGGCCTTGTTATCCCGATGATGTCCGCTTCCTGAAAGGCATCATTGCCGATCATCGAGGTAGAAACCTGTCCGGTCAGCACCACTAGAGGAATAGAATCCATGTTGGCAGTCGTAATGCCGGTCACCGTATTTGTAGCACCAGGACCTGATGTGACAAGGGCCACCCCGGTCTTTCCAGTTGCCCGCGCATAGCCGTCAGCCGCGTGCACCGCTCCCTGTTCATGTCTGGTGAGGATAAGGGTAAGGTCCTTTTCTTTATAGAGCGCATCAAATATATTCAGCACCACCCCGCCGGGATAGCCAAATACGTATTTGACCCCTTCCCTCTTGAGACATTCTATTAATATTTCCGCGCCGGTCATTTTCATGCTAAATTACCCCTCTATGGGTGTTAAATTGGTGTTGGATTTCCGTGTAAGTAATTAGATTATCATATTTATTGAATCTTTTCCAGATAGTCAGTCCTTACAGTTATGCTATTGAGATGCCTTTAGCCCTCCTCGCTCAGGTCACCGCTCTCCGACTTCACAACGGGATGTTTCGGATGTTTCGGCAGCAAATGCTTTGGCAGGAAAGCCATGCCGGCTATCATCGTCGGTATTACAGCGCTCGCGATAACCGCGGCTACCAGAAATGAATATTGTTCCTGCGTTACTATCCCGTGAGAGAAGCCGTACATTGCCGAGATTGTACCAAAAGTGAGCCCTGTAGACATCAGCAAAGTATAGTACCAGCGCTCGTTATGGTCCTTCCTGAACATGGCTATTATAGGATACAAACCGAAGATCTTGGATACAACCTTGCCTGCCAGGAGCGCCGCAAACAGAAGAGGCGCCGCAAGAAGGGCATTCAGTGAAACCAGGGTCCCTGCCCTCAGGAAATAAACTGGCGTAAGGAAGCCGACAGTCAATGTCCTGAGCCGGCGGATCCAGAAGGTGTCCTTCGCCGCACTCCCTGCCAGCACCATGCCCGCAACATAGGCCGGAAGCACCGCTTCACTGCCTGACCACAAAGCCAGTGCCCCCAGCCCAAAAACTACAAGCATGACCCATTTTGTTCTGATAGCGGCAGTACGATTTGCGTAGACAACGGTTATCAGTTTGGTGGTATAAGGCAAAAGAAAGAGTACTATGACAGTCGCGACAATAAAAACAACGCTTTTGTATGTAAATGGCGCAAATATAAGCCCAAGGGCAATGACAGTCCCGAGATCATTAATAAAACATGCGCCCAGAATACCCTTGCCGAATTCGGTTTTGTTAAACCCTGTTTCTATCATAACGGCATAGACAACAGCCATTGAAGTAGTTGAAAGAGCTATTCCGGCAAGCAGGCTCGCCTGAACATCCCAACCGATTACGCAATATGAGAGAGCGGCGCATCCAAAGAATGGAGCGAAAAATCCCACCAGGCCGACAACCGTTACCTCTGCCATCTTTTTTCGCATTACGATCGGATCGAGTTCGGCACCAGCCAAAAAAGTGAGAAGAACGGCCCCGGATGCGGCAAGAAAGCGCAGCCATTCCTGATTAGCGCCCAGAGCCTCCGTAAGACCGAAATACCCTGCTACTGCGGCTGCGGCCACACCAACACATATTTCTATCAGCGCGATGGATATCTTGAGATGATAGGCTATAACTGCAGAGAATATGGCCAGTCCAAGCCATACTGAAATAATACCGAAGAGCTGTTCCATTATTTGCATCCCCCCTGTTATTAAAGTCAGCGTGCAGGCACAAAAAAAACCCCTCCGCTGCAAATATGCTGCGGCAGGAGTCATTAGCCCTGTGACCGGCGTTTAATGGCGAACCCCATCGCCCGTGCAACCGTTATTAAAATAGCAGAATCGGACTGTTTAGTCAATAAAAATGCGATCCGGATCGAGCCTCCTATGAGCTTATATTTGTCAGCTTTGTAACCGAAAGGTTATATTTAATGCAGATTTGCAAGGGGTGAACAATGGGATATTACGAACTGGACATAACAGCGCCTGCTGAATCACGGGAAGCCCTGATCAATCTGCTCCATAATTCCGGCTGCATCGGGGTGGTAGAAAACGAGAGCGGACTGATCGCCTATTTCCATGACGATACGGGAATAGAAAAGATTGCCGATGATGTCACGTCCTTCAGGGCCATACTCAGGGATTCCGGCCTTCCTCACGCCTTTTCTTTTAACTGCAGCCATATGCCTGACCGCGACTGGAACGAAACCTGGAAGAACAATATCCGGCCAATAGACATCGGGGAATCTCTTGCGATCATTCCTCCGTGGGAAAAACCTGCGGCAGGCCGTGTTTCGCTCATCATCGACCCCGGCATGGCCTTTGGCACCGGCCATCACGAAACGACCAGGACATGCCTTGGACTTATTGAGAAGCTTTCCGGGGAAATCAGGCGCGACCGCTGCCTGGATATCGGCACAGGTACCGGAATCCTTGCTATCTGCGCAGCAAGGATGGGCTTCCGGGAAATTTATGGCGTGGACACCGACCCGCTCGCAATTGACGCGGCAAAGAGAAATGCTGGGCTTAATGATTGTGCGAATATATTTATCTCAGAAGGGACAATATCAGCCGCAACGGGAGTCTACGACCTGATCGTATCCAACCTGATCTCTGAAACGCTCATCGTGATCGCTTCGGAGATCGCTTCGCGATTAAACAAAGAGGGAACCGCAATCCTCTCGGGCATGCTCATCGGCCAGGAAGATGAGGTAATTGATGCAATGCTCAATGCAGGACTGAAGTTCAGGGAAAAGCATGTTGACTCGGAACGCTGGGTGTCCCTGGTCTTTACACGTTAAATCTGAAATTAATAATATCTCCGTCCCTGACTTCATAAGTTTTACCTTCGAGCCTCAGATGTCCTTTGTCTCGCGCTGCTGAATTGCTGCCGTCAAGGATAAAGTCTTCATAGCTTACAAGTTCGGCGCGGATAAAGCCCCGTTCAATGTCCGAATGGATCTTGCCTGCCGCCTTCTGGGCGTTCATGCCTTTGGGTATCGTCCAGGCGCGTACCTCGTCCTCGCCGGTCGTAAGGAAAGATATGAGACCGAGCAGGCCGTACGATTCCCTTATCAGCTTGTAAAGAGCAGACTCCCCTATTCCCAGGTCGTCGAGAAAAGCCCGCGCCTCGGCCTGGTCCAGCTGGGCGATCTCCATCTCGATCTTTCCGCAAAGCGTTACGGCCCTGGTAGTGGCAGAGATTCCCCTGTTGGTGATAAATTCTTCGACACTGCCCAGCAGCTTCGCGGCAGCTCCCGATGCGAGATCTTCTTCTCCCACGTTCAGGACTATTATCTCAGGTTTTGTGGAAGCGAACTGGAGCGGCTTCATTGACTTCTGCTCCTCTTCATCAAAGTCTACATTCCTGAGCGGCACCTCTTTTTCGAGCGCCTCTTTGCATTTCAGCATAAGCTTTTTTTCTGCCTCGTTAGGCTTCTTTCCCCTTTTGGCGCTGTCTTCCATCCTCTCAAGCCGTTTATCCACGAATTCAAGATCGCCGAAGATGCATTCCAGTTCGACAGTCTCTACGTCCCGGAGCGGGTCTACGCTGTTAAGTGGGTGCGTGACTGAATCGGACGAAAAAGCCCTTACCACATGCACTATGGCATCAGCGTCCTTGATAAGGTCGAATACCTTGCTGTTCTGGGCGACGTCGCCCTTGGTAAGACCTATATAATCAACATACTCTACCGTTGCATGCGTCACTTTTTTGGGCTTGTATATTTCGGCCAGCTTCTCTACCCTCTGGTCAGGGACCTTTACCATGCCGTAATGGGGCTCTCCGGACACAGTAGCATAGAGTGTCGCCTCGATATTCTGGCCTGTCAGCGCGTTGAAAACTGTCGTCTTCCCTGAGTTTGACAATCCGATGATAGCTAATTTCATTTTTATCCTCAGCCAAGGATGAGGCGTCTTTCCCTGGCATAGTTCTTTATTATCATAATGGCGGCGTATATACGCTGCAGTTTCATGTTCCTTTTTCTTATCAACTGGACGTCGCCGTAAGGAAACGGCTCAATCCTGAGCTCATTCTGTTTTCTCTGCAGGATGTCATAAAACTTCTTGAGCGATTCCTGGTCAAAGGGCTTCAGATAGAGAGGGTTGACCACAACAAATCCTTCTGCGATGTCCGATGCTATGGCCTTATAATTCCTACTCGTCGCCATCAGGTTTCTTTTTGGTAAAGAACACCGAAAGAATAATGCCTAGCTCATAAAGCAATATGATGGGTACTGCCATGAGAGTCTGATTGAAAGCATCAGGGGTCGGCGTCAATACGGCGCCCGCGACAAAGGCGAGAACTATGGCGAGCCTCCTCTTGCGTTTTAGCGACTCGGTGGTGACAATGCCCATCTTTGCGAGGAATATGATGACTATTGGAAGTTCGAATATCACTCCAAAGGCCAGCAGGAATTTCAGGCAGAAATCGGTATATTGACCTACTGAGATCATCGGCATAAGAAAATCGCCGATTTTGTACGAGAGCAGAAATCCGAGCGCGAAAGGAAGCACTATAAGAAAGCAGAAGGCAGCTCCCGCAATAAACAGGCTTGTGGCAGCAAGAATAAAGGGCACGACATACTTCTTTTCCTTTTCATTAAGTCCAGGGGCTATAAATCTCCAAAACTGGTGAAAGATCACCGGCAGTGAAAACATCAGGGCCGCCACAAAGGCCACTTTCATGTTCATCCAGAAGGCCTCGGCAGGGGCAAGGAAAACCAGTTTTGTTGACTGAAGCTTGTCTACCGGGACGAATTCGAGCCGCAAATCAGAAATGGAGAAATCGAGAGAATATCTGAGCGGGAACATAAGTATGCCGAAGATTTCTTCAGAATATGTGAAGGTCGCCATAAATATAACTGCTACAGCGCCGAGAGAGATAAATAATCTCTTTCTCAGGTCCTCCAGATGGGCAAAGAGAGGCATTTTGTCATCAGACATCGAGTCTTATACCTTCCCCTTGCGTTTATCACCCGATTTGGCGACGGCTTTACTACCTGCCTTACCAGACTTTGTTGCCTTAACGGACCTGACAGACTTAACAGGCCTGGTAGTCTTTGCGGACTTTGTGGCCTTTTTAACTGCGGCGGATTTCCGGCCTGTCTCTGACTTCTTGACTTTAGTCGCTTTTTCGCCTTCAGGATCTTTTTTGAACTCAGCGCCTTTCACCGGCTCATGAGCACTATAGCTGTCTTCGGCAGCTTTGTAAGGGTCTTCGTAGGGTTTGATCAGACTTTCGTCCTTGAATAACTCGTTTTTCAGCGCAATAGGATCTTTCAGTTCTTCCTTCAGCGCCTTGACCTCGCTCATCTCGGTATCGATCTGGCTCTTAACGCCCTCCATGGCGTTCTTGATTTCAGCTATCCCCCTGCCAATAGACCTGGCTATGTCAGGCAGGCGTTTTGGGCCGAAGGCAAGAAGTGCCACCACAAATATCACGAATAGTTCCTGTATACCCAAGTCAAACATAGAAGAATATTATATCACAACACAGGCTGCATTTTAAGGTCTGCCCCTTAAAGATACCAAATCCCGGGTGTTGTCTTGACGGCCTTGTCCTGCGAACTGCCGGACTACAGACACTTGCACATATTAATCGTTATAATAGAAAAATAATTAATAATGTGTACCCGTTAAGGAGTATTATGAAAAAGAGCAATATGAGTATCTCTCGCAAATTCCTCATCTTCAATACTATCGTCGTTACTCTCGTGGTCATAATCACCGCTGTTGTCTGCCTCCTGCAGTTCCGCACCGAGCTGATCCACCAGGCAGGTGATTCGCAAGAGAAAAGGCTTAACGTCTTCTGGGATTTGCTAAAACAGAAGGGTTCTGACTTCAGGGTAGTGGACAGCAAGCTGATGATAGGGGATTATACAGTTAACGGCAATTTCGAGCTGCCTGACAAATTAAAGGCACTTTCCGAAGGCGTCGCAACCATCTTCATGGGTGATGAGCGGGTATCTACCAATGTTGTGTCGGCAGACGGCAAGCGCGCGATAGGGACAAAGCTGACCGGCCCGGCATATGACGCCATCTTCAAACAGGGGAAGGCTTACAATGGCGAAGCCATGATCCTTAATGAAGCTTATTTCACTGCCTATGATCCGATCAAGAACAGCAAGGGAGAGATTATAGGCGTCCTTTTCGTGGGCGTAAAGCAGAGCGAGTTTCTGGCATCTTTTAATTCCCTGCTGATAATAACAGTCATTATAGCGGCTATACTGGTTGTCATAACCGGCTTTTTTAATCTGTTTGTGGTAAGAAGGTTTCTCAGCCCCCTGAAAGAAGCTGCTGATATAGTGCACAAGGTTGCCGACGGAGACCTGACTGTCCATATTGAGTCCCGCAGCAATGATGAGGTTGGCGAGGTGCTTTCTTCGATGGGCAGGATGGTAGGGAATCTCAAGCAGATGATCGGAGAGATGAAGTCATCCGCCGACACAATATCTGCAGGCAGCGAGCAGCTGAAAGTAAGCTCGGGCAAGATATCCGTCAACATGAACGCTGGTGCGGCCCAGGCGAATCAGATTGCAGTCTCTTCGGAAGAGATGTCGCAGACCGTAATCGACATAGCAAAGAATTCATCAAATATAGCCGCATCTTCAACCGAGGCTGCGCAGACTGCCCGGGCCGGGGAAGAAGTTGTGAACCGCTCGATCAGCGAAACCGAAAAAATAGCCATGGCTGTGAGCGAATCCTCAAAGATGATGATGACCCTCGGCGAAAAATCGAATGAGATCGGCGCGATAGTCGAGGTGATCAAGGACATTGCGGACCAGACAAACCTTCTTGCCCTCAACGCGGCCATAGAGGCAGCGCGTGCCGGTGAACAGGGAAGAGGGTTTGCGGTGGTGGCCGATGAGGTGCGCAAGCTGGCCGAAAGGACCGCCAAATCCACGGCACAGATCAGTGAGATGATAAGCGCCATCCAGCAGGAAGTGGACAAGGCAGTGGATTCCATGCATGACGCCAGTGAACGGGTAACTGCCGGGGTCAATCTTTCGCAGGAAGCGGGTTCTTCTCTTTCTACTATCGTACAGAACGTGAATGATCTTCAGGACATGGTACAGCAAATCGCGTCCGCGACCGAAGAGATGTCATCCGTATCTGAACATATCAGCGGCGACATACAATCCATTGCCGAAGCGACTAAAGAAACATCTGCCGACGCGAACAATATTGTTCAGGCATCGAGCAATCTGGCACACCTCGCTACTGCATTACAGGGCCTCGTAGCGAAATTCAAGGTATAAAAAAAGGCGGCTTTCGCATTTTGGAAGCCGCCTTTTTCCTCTTCTTTCTTTAATTAAAGATGTCTCGGTACCGGTGCTTTGACCTCTTCCAGAACATAGTTGAACTTTTGGGGCTTTCTTCCGAAACAGATGCCAATGTCTTCCCAAAGCCCAATGCACTCAACGTCGACATGGCGCAGTTTTATGGCCTCTTTTGTTGCCATATAATGAATTGAATTCCCGACAACATCAACTACGGTATTTCCGGTCTTGCCTTCGATCAGCAGGTAAACCGCCCCTGCCCCGGTCTTGTACCCGAAGTTGACGTCATAGGCCGATGAGCCGCCTGAGCGTACCAGATGTCCGGGCATGACTTCCCTGACCTCGGGCACTTCATATATTCCCGGGGCATACATGCCGGTCTCTTTCATGAACGCTGTCATATCAGGATCAGCCTTCAGCCTTTTCTCGAGCTGCTGCCTCACATACCTGCCGGCCCCTGCAAGCTTCTTGTGCCCAAAGGCGTCTATCCCGGCGGTCTCGTCATAGAGCATCTCGCCGTCGATATTGGAGATGCCTTCTGCCACGACTATCATATAAGTGCCTGTCTTGACATCGCTGCGCTTGACCCTTCCCATGTAAGTTGCCTTCATATGCTCATAAGTAACATCAAAATCAACCGGTATCTCGGGGATGAGGATGCAGTCAGCCTCAGCGCCTATGCCTCCCCTGAACGCGGTATGACCGGAATAGCGGCCAAAGACCTCTATGATCATGACACGGTTGTGGCTGAGCCCGGTGGTCTTGAGATCACGCGTAAACATGGCTATCCTGTTCACTGCTGAATCGCCGCCAACACTGTAAGGCTGCAGATCAAGGTCCATTGTCTTGGGCACATGTATGCATGGAATGCCCTGCGATGAGAGGTCCACCACAACGCTGCCGGTATCGTCGCCTCCGCTTATGACAAGGGCATCGATGCTGAATTTCTTCAGGCCTTCCTTGATCCGCTCATATTTTTTGGGGTCAGCTATTTTGCTTATCTTGACCCTCGAATGCCCTGCCTCTGATCCGGCGAGTGATGCCTCTATTCTGCTTACCCGCTCTGCGTTCAGGAATGTGACATTTTCGAGTGATACGAGATTATACAAACCGGCGTAACCATTCGGTATAACTACTGTCTCTATCCCGCGGGCATAGGCCTCCCGCGATACGCCCTTGATTACTGCGTTCAGACCTCCGCAATCACCACCACTGGTTATAATGCCGATTCTCTTGATTGACGCCATATAAAACCTCCTTTATCAGTGTGTTAGGAAACTATACTTTATGCATAGCTTTATGATATTCCTGTATCGACTTGACCCTGAGTTCCCTTTTCAGGAGCGATTCGATGGCCATGACAACGGCCTTTGCACTGGCTATCGTAGTGGTATACGGGATTCTGTACTGGAGCGCGCTCCTCCTTATGGAGAAGGAATCCTTCTGCGCCTCCGTTCCATAGACAGTATTAATTATGAATTGAATACCCTCATTTTTTATCATATCAAGGATGTGGGGCCTCCCCTCCATCACCTTGTTTATCGAATCAACCTTAATGCCGTTCTTGCCGAGGTAACCGGCGGTGCCTTTTGTAGCCACCAGGCTGAAGCCCAGATCGAGAAGCTTGCGCGCGATGTCGACTGTCATAGGTTTGTCCTTGTCCTTGACGCTCAGAAAGATCCTGCCTGAGACCGGTATCTTGTTGTATGAGGCCGCCTGCGACTTGGCATATGCCATACCGAACTCATCGTCAATACCCATCACCTCACCCGTGGATTTCATCTCGGGCCCGAGGATGGTATCCACGCCCGGGAAACGGTCAAACGGGAATACGGCCTCTTTGACAGCAACATGACTTATGCTGATTTCTTTAGTCAGGCCCAGCTCCGCAAGGGTCTTGCCCATCATGGTCTGCGCAGCAATGCGGGCAAGCGACACGCCTATGGCCTTGCTCACATACGGTATCGTCCTGGACGCCCTCGGGTTGACTTCCAGGATATAAACCTCATTGTCCTTTACAGCAAACTGGACATTCATCAGACCTATTACATTAAGCTCCCGCGCCAGTGCCTTGGCCTGAACTTTTATAGTCTCTACGATCTCATCAGACAGGGAATACGGCGGGATCGAGCAGGCAGAATCACCGGAATGAATGCCTGCCTCCTCTATATGCTCCATTACACCGCCTATAATCACATCCGTGCCGTCCGATATGGCATCAACATCCACCTCGATGGCATCCTCCAGATATTTATCGACCAGTATCGGATGCTCAGGCATGGTCTTGACTGTCCTGTGCATGTAATCAATGAGAGATGCTTCATCATAGACGATCTCCATGGCCCTGCCTCCGAGCACATATGAAGGCCTTACCATTACCGGATATCCGATGCCCTTTGCCACTTCGACTGCCTCATCAACTGTCATGACGGTCCCGCTTTCGGGCTGCCTGAGGTCGAGTTTGTGAAGCAGTTCCTTGAACCTCTTCCTGTCCTCGGCCCTGTCAATGGAATCCGGAGAGGTCCCGAGTATGGACACCCCTTCCTTTTCGAGGGGCACCGATAGCTTGAGCGGTGTCTGGCCGCCGAATTGAACGATGACTCCCTCCGGCTTTTCGAGTTCGATTATATTCATGACGTCTTCGATTGTGAGCGGCTCGAAGTATAGCCTGTCTGCTGTGTCATAGTCCGTGCTGACAGTCTCGGGGTTGCAGTTGATCATGATAGTTTCGTAGCCTATGTCCTTGAGGCCGAACACGGCCTGAACGCAGCAGTAATCGAACTCAATGCCCTGCCCTATCCTGTTCGGACCAGAGCCGAGTATGATGACCTTTTTTCTGTCTGTCGGGTTAGCGTCGCAGTCAGTCGTCGATATATACCCGGCCGACGCCGCCTCTTTTTTCTGCGCTCCGACGCCCTTCTTTGGTGCCTTTTTTGCGGGCGCGGGGCTTTCGAGTCTGTAATACGGCCTTTCGTATGTCGAATACAGATATGGAGTAAAGGCCTCGAATTCAGCCGCGCAGGTATCCACAAGCTTGTATACCGGCTTAAGCCCGATCTTTCTGCGCAGGTTTCTGATGTCGCTCTCGCTGCTGCCGGTCAGCTCTCCTATCATCCTGTCAGAAAAACCATACTCTTTTGCCTGCCTGAGCATCGTCTCAAGCACTTCTCTCTTGCCCCTGTCTGTCAGGGACAGAGGGAAGGATTCGCGGATATTCTTTTCCATCTCGATTATCTGAAGGATGTTGTTCAGGAACCAGCGGTCAATGTATGTGAGATTGTATATTTCGTCTATGCTCATGCCCTGGCGCATGGCCTGGGCCACATACCAGATCCTGCCGGCATGCGGTATCTGCAGCTTGGCCTTAAGTTCTGCCGGCTCGGGAATCTTTCGTATGGGATCAAAACCGGCTGTCCCTGTCTCGAGGCTCCGCAGGGCCTTCTGGAGTGATTCCTTGAAGGTGCGGCCTATGGACATGGCCTCCCCCACCGATTTCATCTGGATGGTCAATATAGGGTCCGCCTCAGGGAATTTTTCGAAGGTAAACCGAGGGATCTTGGTTACAACATAGTCAATCGACGGTTCAAAAGAGGCCGGCGTCTCTCTCGTGATATCATTTCTTATCTCATCGAGAGTGTACCCGACTGCCAGCTTGGCCGCTATCTTGGCAATCGGGAACCCGGTTGCCTTGCTCGCAAGCGCCGAACTCCTCGAGACCCTCGGGTTCATCTCTATGATTACCATCTTGCCGTTTTCAGGATTGAGGGCAAACTGTATGTTCGATCCGCCTGTGTCAACACCGATCTCGCGGATGACTGCTATCGCGGCGTCCCGCATCCTCTGGTATTCCTTGTCAGTGAGGGTCTGGGCCGGGGCCACTGTGATCGAATCTCCGGTATGCACCCCCATCGGGTCGAAATTCTCGATCGAGCAGATGATGACCACATTGTCCGCCACATCGCGCATGACCTCTAGCTCAAACTCCTTCCAGCCGATTACCGACTCTTCGATCAATACCTGCTGTACAGGGCTCAGCTTGAGTGCCCTTTCGAGCAGGTCTTTATATTCATCTTTGTTGTAGGCAGTAGCGCCGCCGGTGCCTCCGAGTGTGAATGCGGGCCTCAGGATAACCGGAAAACCGATCTCGTCTGCCGCCTTTAATCCTGCCTTTAAGCTCGTAACCGATGTGCTCTTCGGCACATCAAGGCCGATGTTCTTCATGGCTATCTTGAAGAGTTCCCTGTCCTCTGCCTTTTTTATTGCCGGCAGTTTCGCTCCGATCAGTTCTATGCAGTATTTGTCTATGATGCCTGCCTCGGAAAGTTCGACCGCAAGGTTAAGGGCAGTCTGCCCGCCCATGGTCGGGAGTATGGCATCAGGCCTCTCTTTTTTTATTACGAGTTCGAGCATCTCGACAGAGAGAGGTTCTATATACGTGGCATCAGCCATGCCGGGGTCTGTCATGATAGTTGCCGGGTTCGAGTTCACAAGCACGACGCTGTATCCCTCTTCGCGCAGGGCCTTGCAGGCCTGTGCCCCGGAATAGTCAAATTCGCAGGCCTGGCCTATTACGATCGGGCCTGATCCTATGAGAAGTATTTTTTTGATATCAGTTCTTTTCGGCATTATATTTTTGCCCCGTCCTTGAGATTTATTATTGCCGGCTGAAACTTGCCCTCTATCATTTCCCTGAACCTGCCGAAGATATGCAGGGAGTCATTCGGTCCGGGGCCTGCCTCAGGGTGGTGCTGTACTGAGAATAGTGGAAATTCAGTATGTTGCATGCCCTCCTCTGTACCGTCGTAGAGGTTTTTATGGGTCAGGCCGACCTGCCCCTTGAGGCTTTTTATGTCAACGCAATAGTTATGGTTCTGCGATGTTATCTCTACCCTGCCGGTTATAAGGTCCTTTACAGGATGGTTGCCGCCATGATGCCCGAATTTGAGCTTGTAGGTCTTGCCGTGCATGGCGAGCCCGAGTATCTGGTGCCCGAGGCAGATGCCGAAGATCGGTTTCTTGCCCATCAGCTTACGCGAATTTTCGATTGCATAGGTCACGGTCTCGGGATCGCCGGGGCCATTGCTCAGCATGATGCCGTCGGGGTTCTCCTCAAGGACTGCCTCAGCAGGTGTATTGCCCGGCACGACCTTTACGATAAAGCCCGCATCAACCATGTTTCTGAGGATGTTATACTTCACGCCGAAATCGTACATGATCACTTTATGGCGCCTTTTGCCTGCCTCCATCGGGGCCCACTTCCAGCAACCGTTGTCCCACGCGTAAGGCTTTGTTGAAGTAACCTCACTCACAAGATCAAAGGCGGATATGCCTGGATGCGCCCTCACCTTTTCGAGGAGCGAATGCGGATTCAGGTCTTCGGACGAGATTATGCCCATCTGCGCGCCGTTGTTCCTTAGATGTTTTGTGAGCGCCCTTGTGTCCAGACCCTGTATGCCTACAATGTTACTATCGCGGAGATAATCGCCGAGGGACGCAGTTGCCCGCCAGTTGCTCGGGAAATCGAGATATTCCTTTACGACAAAACCGCTGACCTTTGGCCCGTCTGAGGATTCGACATCCTCCTCATTCACCCCGTAGTTTCCCATCTGGGTGTAGGTCATGGTCACGATCTGCCCCTTGTAAGAGGCGTCGGTCAGGATCTCCTGATACCCGGTCATCGAGGTATTGAAGACCACCTCTCCGATAGACTCGCCGGATGCGCCAAAGTTGGTGCCTTCAAACACCGTGCCGTCAGCCAATACCAGTAATGCCTTTTTCATAATGCCTTCCTGTCCTGCATGTCGAAAATCTCCCCTCCTGAAATTACCATCACCGGCCTCCCCTTGAGTCTGCGCCCGCTGAACGGCGTATTCTTGCCGAGTGATACGAAGTCTTCGGGCTTCACCACCCACTCTTTGTCAGCATCCATTATTAATATATCCCCTTCCGAGCCCTCTGTTAAGGCCCCTCTATCCAATCCGAGTATCCTTGACGGGTTCACCGACATCTTTTCGACCAGCTGGCCTATTGTAAGCACGCCTTCGTGAACAAGGGACATGCTGAGGCCAAGAGCTGTTTCGAGACCTGATATGCCGAATGGCGCCTTGTCAAACCCGAGAGCCTTTTCATCTTTATGATGCGGGGCATGATCTGTTGCTATTACATCTATCGTACCGTCACTGAGCCCTTCCCTGATGGCAGCTACATCATCAGCGGTCCTGAGAGGCGGATTGACCTTTGCAGCTGTTCCCATGGTCTCTGCGGCCTCCTCAGTTATCGAGAAATAGTGAGGGCATGTTTCAGCAGTTATCGCGATGCCGTCGTTCTTGGCCCGTCTGATCAGCTCAACAGCACCCTTTGTAGATACATGAGCGATATGCAGCCTGCCGCCTGTCAGCCCTGCGAGTATGATGTCCCTTGCTATCATGATCTCTTCTGCCGCAGCCGGGATGCCCTTGAAGGCGAGTGATTGGGAGACTTTGCCCTCATTCATCACACCGCCTTCAGCAAGATATATATCTTCTTCGTGCGCGATGATGGTAATGCCTGATGCCTTCGAATATTCCAGAGCCTGTCTCATGAGCAGGCTGTTCATGACAGGCCTGCCGTCGTCCGAAAAGGCGACGCAGCCCGCCTTGCGGAGAGCGTCGAAATCCACAAGCTCATTGCCGAGCTGCCCTTTTGTGATCGCCCCTATCGGGAAGACTTTGCATGAGCTGGCCTCTTTTGCTTTATTCAGAATATATGACGTGACCTCTGCGCTGTCGTTTACCGGATTCGTGTTCGGCATGCAACATACAGCCGTAAACCCGCCCTCTATGGCAGCAGCACTGCCTGTTTCTATCGTCTCTTTGTGCTCAAAGCCGGGCTCACGCAGGTGCGCATGCATGTCAACAAGACCGGGCGTTATCAAGAGTCCCTTTGCATAGATTACAAAGGCGCCGTCAGTGTCTGCCTTTTTCGCCTGGCTGGCATTCGCGCTCATCCTTATGCCGGTAATCCGGCCGTTGTCGATGATGACATCCCCGTTGCCGTCGTTTTTACCAGCAGGATCAACGATATACCCGTCTTTCAGGACTATTTTCATATTATTCTATTCCGTTATCCTAATCATTTGGTGACTCTATTAATACCGCGTCTTCTTTGCCGTCTTCGCCTATGCGGACCTCTATGTTCTCGGGCAGCGAGGTCGGGATGTTCTTTCCAACATAATCGGGCCTGATCGGCAGCTCCCGGTGGCCGCGGTCAACAAGCACAAAGAACTGTATCTGGGAAGGCCTGCCGAAATCCATTAGTGCGTCCATCGCGGCCCTGATCGACCTGCCGGTGAAGATTACATCATCTACTATGATCACCTTCATGCCGGATATGTCGCATGGGATTGAACTATCGCCTGCATCCCGCTGGGGCTGCCTGATGTCCTTGTCGTCCCTGTATTGCGAAATGTTTAAGGTGCCGACAGGGAGGCTCACTCTTTCAATGGATTCTATCCTGTGGCTTAGACGGCTTGCCAGGAGCACGCCTCCGCGCTGAATGCCGACAAGGCAGATGCCCTCAGTGCCCTTGTTGCGCTCAATGATCTCATGGGCGATGCGAGACAGTATACGATCAAGATCCTGCTGGTTGAGTAATTGCTTTACCATTTGGTCAAAAAAAAGGCCTCTCCCTTTTTTACAAGGAAAGGCCGATTGATAGTTTGGTAGTTCACGCGAATCTCCTCACCTTTTTAGCCTCACGGGGCTATATTTAAAGGTACATATTTATAACATGACCGCTTTTAAAAAGTCAAAACATTCTCCTTGGCCTATTCCCATGCAACTCCCGGACATGCCGCAACCCCGATGCATAAAGCATCTCCCGGCATGCATGGCAACGCCTGGTACTCGGTGTCCAGATTGCTTGAGTTCTCATAGTACCTGATATCATTGCCGGTGACGCATTTCACGATATCGTATGTCTTCGCCGGAGGCTGGTGTCCGCTGAACCCAATGCCATTGCCTCTTACTTCGCCTGTTGCGGCCTTCATATACCCGCCCCACGCCAAGAGACCAGCTCCTTCTGCCTTGCGGGTCGAAAAGTTCTTCAGCTCCATGCGTCCCAGTTCAACCACCATCAGGTTGGACCCTCCGTATCGTTCAGAACCTGCCTTGCCAACCGCTTTTGTGTTCTCGACCGCGCCGGTCTTAAGATGTACTCGCCCACCTTTTCGAACCACAAGTCCGGCGAATTCACAGTTTTTAATAGAATAGTCCTCCACAAGCAGCAATGCTCCGTTAACAACATCAACTGCGGCCAATCCCTGCAAAACAGCGCCGCCCTTGTTCTTAATGGTCTGCGCTACTGCAAAAGGATGGGCTTTGTTATCCCAGAGCGTGAGATCAAATACCTTCATCTTTGTCCCTGCGTCGGATACAAAAAGGGCTGTAGACCCATTGTCCCATAGCTTGAGTGAACCAACACTTGCCCGTACTCCTCCGGTCAGTCTCACACCCATGCCACTCATCGCAAAATCAGGCCGCGCTTTTGTATGAGCAACCTGTACGTTGCTCATCTGCAGCTCGCCGCCGTTCTGCTCCAACCCTACGTCCTGGGCATTCATGATATTGATATTTTCCAGGAAGAGCCTGTAGCCCTTAAGATTGTGGATGGACCCGCTGATCGTCGGACTCTTGTGGCTGACAGCAGTCTTCTTTGCTATCAGACTCGTAGCGCGGTTAATGTTCAGCGGCTCAGGATATTCGCCGTTATCGATGCTCAGAGATACACCGCATGCCTTGTGCGAATCCGCATAATCAAGTGCCGCCCTAATAGTCGCGAAGTATGTCTTGTTATCAACCTTCGACGATTTCTCGACTGTCAGCTCCATCGGCTTTGCGTTGTTCATACAGAGGGCGGCAGGGTTAATGCTCAAAGGGGCAGGCTTTGCCTGAGTGACAGGTTGAGCGGCCATCTGACTCTGGCCGCTCTTGGTTAAGGGCGCAGTGGAATGCGTGTCGATTGAAAGCGCCAAAAGCGGAAAGCTAAACATGAAAAGAAGAACACCACCGGATGCAAATATCTTTTTCATATTAATTTGCCTCCTATTAAAAGACAGTGCTGCATGAGAAGTTAATAAGGGTATCAGTGAAGCTATTTATTTGTACTATGCTCTCCTTTTAAAATAGTGTCAACACCAACCATTAAATTCTGAGAATCTTTCCGTGGCCGACAGATCTATCCCTGATAAAGATACTTTTTTACTGCCTTTTCATCGAGTATCAGACCATGACCCGGCCCTTCGGGCGCGCGGATCATGCCGTTGACTGCGGGCACAGGATTTTCGATGATTCTCTGGACATTGATGACATCCGACTCTATGTCCATGTATTCCAGGATCATGATCTCGGGCCTGGCGAGTGCGACCTGAATATTCACATCATGGAAACAGTGCGGGGCCAGTTTCAGGCCATAAGTGGCGGCCATCCCGACCACGTTAAGGTATTCCGTAAATCCGCCCATGACAGTAGGATCAGCCTGGATAATGCGGGCGGCCTTATGCTCCATGATCTCGCGGAATGCCCACCTTGTAAAGTGGTTCTCGCCAATGGCCACAGGCATGGAGATGCGCTCTGCAACATGGGCGCAATTGGGCAGGTCGTCAAGCGGAACAGGTTCTTCGAGCCAGGTTATGTCGTACTTCTCGAACTTTCGGGCCATTGCAATTATTGTTTCGGGGTCGTAACCACAGTTCGCGTCAAGCATAAGTCGGCAGTCGGGGCCAATGGCCTTGCGCGCAGCGCCGATCCTCTCGACGTCGATGTCAGTGCTTGCAGCACCAATCTTCATCTTGAATGCGCGGAAACCTTTGTCATAAGCCGATCCCATCTCCTTTTCGATAAATCGGAAGAGATCAGCATTGGATGAACAGGAGTCGGGATAGTATCCGCCGCTGTAATAGGATGGGCACTCCTCGCGGAAGCCGCCCAGCATCTGATAAATCGGCAGGTTGGCGTATTTGCCGATTATGTCCCAGAGGGCTATATCTATTGCTGATAGGCCGCGCATGGCGATGCCGCTGCGGTCCCAGCGGTCAATCGATGAAAAGATCTTGTTCCATATGCGTATAGTGCCGTATGCAGGCTCGCCTATGATCATGTCTTTAACCATGTCAAGGAAGTTTTTTACAATGGGAATGCCCCAGACATAACTCCAGCCCTCGACCCCGTCGTCTGTTTTGATATTGACCAGCGTATAATCACGATGAGTAACATATTTTGTAGAAAACTTCTTGGGATCATTCAGCGGAATGCGGATGTTTCTGACATCAATGCTTGTGATCTTCATGGATAGGTAGGCTCCTTTCATTAAGACAAACACTAATACGTTAAGATTCTATGTAATATTGAAAATAGAGTCAAGCTGCCCTGCAAAGGGAAAAACCATAACGCTTGACGTTTAACGCGTTACGTTATACGATATTTCGACGCTAACCGATTACCACTAATGAGGTGAATATGAAAAAGAAACTTGACCCAATACATCCCTGCGAAGTGCTGTTAGAAGAGTTCCTTAATCCAATGAACATAAGTCAGAACAGGCTTGCTATTACCCTAGGGGTACCAGCCCGCAGGATAAACGAGATAGTGCTGGCCAAACGGTCGATTACTGCAGATACGGCGCTCAGGCTGGCGAAATATTTCGGCATGTCCGCACAGTTCTGGACGGGGCTTCAGTCGCAGTACGAGCTTGACGTGGCCGCAGATAAACTTGGCGGGAGGCTTGATCGCGAGGTAAAGGTGTACGCCAAAACAGCATAAAGTCACCCTCTATCCACAGATTTCAACAACACTTAACCCTACAAAGCTATAAAGACTTGTACATCGGCCCCTTTGACGTATCATTTAGAAATTCTACAATCCGCCAGTGACCATCAGGCGCCTTGCGCATTTTAAAACGGGCCGGCTTCGGATCAGATAAGCTCACCAAAGCAGTATTCCCTGATTGTTCTATGGACCAATCCCACAAGGCCCGTTCAGATGCGAGTATGAATATATTTTCCTTGCCGGTCTTAAGGGGATTTGCTATTAATTCCTTTATCTCCGCTCTCATGACATTCGCGCGCGCCGGATTGTCAGCAACAGAATCAATGTCAAGATATCTCATTGCGCCGTCAACATTCCTGTCCGCAACAGCAGTTTTAAACATATACAGGGAATGGAGAGGGGTCCCTTTAATATAGATAAACACCCCGGCAATGAAAACAAAGATGCAGAAAAGAAGCATCCCTATTTTTAATACTACAGTTCGCATCTCGCGTTCTTCCAGGATTTGAGCCGGATCGAATTTCCACGGCGGTTTAAGCGCCTTCCACATCTGACTGCCGAACGCAGTTGCCATAAATCATCACCTCTTTATTTTTGCCGCAAGGGCAGTTTTATCCAAAAAAATAAAAGCCGGGCCTACAAGGGATTTTTTCCTTTGTCGACCCGGCTTAATAATTGCCGATGAACTTTGTCTACGCGATGCAGGTTGCCCCTCCCAGAAGCATCCAGTCGTTCTCCGCTATGTCTTTAAAGTCTTTAAAAAACGGCAAACTTCAGTGCTGCTCTTAAAGTATCATTCTACCCTCGCCTATGTCAACAAAAACCCTAAAACCAGAGCTGATCATACGTAAATTTCGCACCTTTAACAGACAAGGAAAGAACCCTAAAAAAAAAGGCGGCCTGGGCCGCCTTTTCGTACTCTAATGATTATATCAGTACCTATTTCTTTTTCTTGGTTTCTTCTTTTTTCTTGGTCTCTTCTTTTCCTTCAATACCGGTTGCCTTCATTGTATATTTAACGGTAACCTTTGAGCCGACCTTCACATCGCCCTTGGTCGGGGTCGCAGCATCTTTAGCTATCTCAAAGTTTTCCTTCCCCTTCTTTACAGTAATTTTATCTGCCTTTACATCTGTTACAGTGCCCGTTACCTGATAAGAATCGATTGCGAATGCCACTGTTGCGGAAAAAGCGATGATGCAAAGTATCACGATTAACTTCTTCATAGAGCCTATCCTCCCCGGATTAAAATTAAACATCTTATACACTCTAACTCGAATCTTATCCTGTGTCAAGTGCTGATTGCGGGCAGAGCCGTTGCTTCCGTTCGCGGAGTTCAAAAGGTGCTTTAAGATGCGGATGAGGGTGATGGAAATAGGGACACAGTATTATGTTATACTGATCAAAATCAGCCATCCCGAGTGCGGGATATCTTATGCCTGGAGGGGGTTTGCATGAACAGGAAGAGATTTTTGTGTATTTTTATTTCATTGCTGGTGTCATTTTGCTTTGTTTTCTCGGGCTTTGCAGCAACCAAAGATGATGCGGTCAAGGATGATGTGAAGAAAACGGAGGCAAAGGACAAGAAGGACAAAAAAGACAAGGACAAAAAAGACAAAAAAGACGAGAAGGATAAGAAAGACAAGAAAGATAAAAAGGACGAAAAAAAGGACACAAAAAAAGATAAGGCCGCCAAGTCTGAGGCCAAGAAAAACGCCGGCCCGGTAGATCTTAACAGTGCTTCACAAAAGGAACTGGAGGCCCTTAAGGGCATCGGCGCTGCCAAGGCCAAGAAGATAATCGCAAACCGTCCGTATAAATCTGTTGACGAGCTTTCGAAGTCCGGCCTTTCGAAAAAGGACATTGAGACACTGAAGCCCCAGGTTACTGTAGGCGCGGCGCCTGCTACTGCACCTGCCTCAGTAACTACTTCAGCTCCAAAGGCCGATGCAAAGGCCCCTGAAAAAAGCAAAGAAGTAAAGAAGGACAAAGAAGGCAAGAAAGAAACAAAGGCCAAGCTCGCACCTGGCCAGAAGGTCAACCTTAACAGCGCAAGCCAGGCTGACATCGAGCTGCTGCCCGAGATAGGCCCGGTAAAGGCCAAGGCTATCATTGCAGGCAGGCCCTATAGCAAGCCTGAAGACGTCATGAAGGTGAAGGGCATAAAGCAGAAAACCTTTGATAAAATCAAGGACAACATAACAGTTAACTAATCTGACTGCCGCCCAGGGGCGCAGTCAGCGCAGGGCCGGACTGAGGAGGAGAAAATGGGATTACTTGATGAGCTGGCAGGAAACCTGATAGGAAAGCTTACTGAAGGTGGCGGCGGAAAGAGCCAGCTGACTGAAATGGCCCTGAAAATGATTGGCAATAATGAGAGCGGCGGCCTGGGCGGGCTTCTCAAGACATTTTCAGAGAACGGCCTTGGTCAGGTTGTGGAGTCGTGGATCAGCACAGGCGGGAATTTGCCGATCTCCGCCGACGAAATAAGCAATGCGCTCGGTTCGGACAAGGTAAGGGAGATTGCTGAGAAAATCGGCATATCCCCGGAAGAAGCGGCACAGGGGCTTTCGAAGATATTGCCCGATATAGTCAGCCATTTGACTCCGGATGGCAGCATGCCGGACAACGAAAGTCTGACAGCGGCACTGGAAGCGCTGAAGAACAAGCTTTAGGCATAAGGATTAATAGTCATAAGAAGGGGCGTGGATGTTATGCGGAAGATTTCACATTTCAGAAACGCCCTTTTCTTTTGAATATACCTGAAACGTGCAGAATTATCAGCAGATGGAATGCGTTAAAGGTCTATATAGTATTTCAGGAAGCCTAAACCAGCCAGTATGAAAGGACAGGATAATGCGTTGGAAAGATGAACGGGAAAGCGACAATGTAGAAGACCGCGGTGACAGTGGCAGTAGTGGAGGAGGCGGCGGCATGTCCTTCCCCTCAGGCGCCAAGATTGGGGGCATAGGAGGACTGGGCCTGGTTGCGATCGTATTGGTGGGAATGTTATTTGGTGTCGATCCTACAACTATTTTGGAGCAGGTATCTTCAACACAAACACAGACTCAGCAAACACGCACAGCTCCTGCTCCCCAACAGGGCGGTCCGGCGCCGGCTGCGTCTGAGCAGCGCAAGTTTGTCTCGGTGATTCTGGCAAGCACGGAAGATGTCTGGGGCGAGACCTTCAAACAGATGGGACAGACTTATCAGCCGCCAAAGCTGGTTCTTTTTTCGAGAGGTGTTCAGTCAGCCTGCGGAATGACCTCTTCGGCTATGGGCCCGTTTTATTGCCCCGGGGACCGGAAGGTCTACCTTGATCTTAGTTTTTTTGCGGACATGCAGCGAAAGCTTGGTATTACGGGGGAATTTGCCCGGGCCTATGTAATCGCCCATGAGGTGGGGCATCATGTGCAAACTCTGCTTGGCATTATGCAGAAGACAGTTAAATTCCAGCAGGCAAATCCGGCCCAAAAAAACAGAATGTCGGTGATGCTGGAATTGCAGGCAGACTGTTTTGCCGGAGTCTGGGCCAAGCGCGCTGATATGAGCCGTCATATCCTTGAGCCGGGCGATATTGAAAAAGGGCTGAACGCGGCCAGTGCCATCGGGGACGACCGCATACAGAAGCGCACACAGGGTTATGTGGTGCCTGACTCCTTTACCCACGGGAGTTCTGCTCACCGGGTTTACTGGTTCAAACGCGGATTTGAGACCGGAGATCATAAGGCCTGCGATACCTTCACCGTCTACCAGAAGCAGGGTGAAAATGGGGCCAAGTGACTTTTGTGAAAAATAATACGATAAAAAATAATTGAGAGATTACGACCGCATAGCAAAAAAGATCACGGCGGTTCTGTTTTTGTCCCAGAGCCTCAGTTCAGCCGGATTTATTGCGGCCTTTACTGTAAATGCCCTGGTTGGCGTTGACCTGACAGGTCAGACAGCAATGGCTGGCGTGCCCGGCGCCCTCTACGTATTGGGCCAGGCCGGCGGCGCAATGGTTTGGGGATTCAGCTTTGAGCGGATCGGCCGGCGGTGGGGCCTCGCCCTCGGTCAGATAATCGGCGTGCTCGGATCAATAATCGCCATAGCCGCGGTGGTTGAGCGCTCCTTCCTATTCTTCCTTGCCGGTCTCGTCATGGTTGGAATGGCCAGGTCTGCTGTTGATCTCGGCCGCTTTATTGCGGCGGAAGTCCATTTACCCGAAAAACGCGGACGGGCCATCTCCAAGGTAGTATTGGGAAGCACGGTGGGTGCCATAGTCGGTCCTCTCCTGGTCGGCCCTATGGGACAGCTGGCACTGTTAGCCGGATTGCCTGAACTGGCAGGCCCGTACGGGGTCGGATTCGTAGTGCTGGTACTGGCTGCTATCCTGATACTCTCCGGCCTGAAACCCGAGCCCCGCGACATCGGAAGGGAACTCAGCGCGCTCAATAAGGAATCGGCCCCAGTGCAGGAAACCCGCCCTCTTTCGGATATCGTGCGGCAGCCCGGTGTCATTGTGGCCATGGTCACCATGGTCTTCGCCCAGATGGTCATGATGGTGCCCATGTCAATCACCTCTGTTCACATGAAGATGCACGAGCATTCGCTTTCAGGTGTATCTTTTGTCATCTCCGCCCACGCCCTGGGAATGTATGCGTTTTCTCTTGTCTCCGGAAGGATGACAGACCGCTGGGGCCGGCTGCCGGTAATTATTCTCGGATCATCGGTCATGATCATCTCATGCCTCATTGCCGCGCCTTCAGTGAACCTGGTGCCGCTTGTGATCGCGCTCTTTCTCCTCGGCCTGGGCTGGAATTTTGCCTATGTTGCCGGGTCCACGCTGCTTGCTGACCAGCTGTCACCAAAAGAGAGGGCCAAAACACAGGGATTCAATGACCTGCTTCTGAACCTTGCCTCTGCTGCCAGCCAGGTGGGCAGCGGCGTAATCTACGCTGTCGGCGGGTTTGGTCTTATGAGCACGGCATCTGCGATTATGGCCATAGTGCCTCTGTCAGCCATATTCTGGTGGCGGGTTGTCAGAAAATAGTACTGCCACTTCCAAGTGATACAACTCGGTGGTATACTGTGAATATGAACTGTCGTAATGCAGCCGGCGCACGAGGCCTGGATGGATGATCGGCCCCGCGTGATCCGTATCGAGCCTTCTCCTGCCACCATTATAATATTGGTACTCCTCATATCCGGCATGTGGGTGCTGAACCGTCTATTACCGGTGATTCTTGTACTCGGGGCGGCCCTCGTCATTGTCGGCACCGTAAGCCCCACTGTCAAGTGGCTTGAAGACCGGCGCATGCGCAGGGGCCTGGGCATCGCGATCCTTTTCACCGGGCTTGTGGTTATCACCATTCTCCTCATAACAATGACCATTCCAACCCTGATAGGTCAGGCGACTGACCTTCTGGACAGAGAACCCGCCCTGAGGGCACGCGTGGCAAACTGGCTGGCAGGCTCCCACCTGACCAGATATCTGGCGGAACTGCTTCGAGAACTTCCCTCGGGATATCTTGTTACGTTTGAGGCCAAGGATGCCATCGAGATATCCCGCCGCTTCATCGAGATTTTCACCTATACAATGAGTTCGGTTTTCCTCGCCCTGTACATCATGATTGACCGGGACCGGCTGCGTGGAGGCCTTTTCCTGCTTGTGCCCAGGTCACACCACATCCTTCTTTCCCGTGTAATGCTGAAACTGGGAACCATAGTCGGCGGTTACATGCTCGGGCAGCTGATCACCTCTGTTTTTATGGCCATGTTCGTCTTCTTTCTCCTCATGGCCTGCGGCGTTTCTAATGCTTTGGCCATTGCGGTGTTCGCGGGCATTGCGGATGTCCTGCCCTACATCGGCGCCGTGCTTGCGATGGCGGCAGCGGTGGCGGCCTCTCTCTCAAGCGGCCCCGTTGTCACTATTGTAGTGCTAGTTCTGATGCTCGTCTACAAAATACTCGAGAACCAGGTGATCGTTCCCAGAGTTTATGGACGCGCGCTGCGCCTTCCGTCATCAGTAATACTTTTCTCGCTTTTGGCGGGGACTGTTTTATTGGGCATCCCGGGGGCGCTGCTCGCCCTTCCGGTAGCGGCGGTAGTGCTGATGCTCATAGAGGAACTGCGCGTCGACTTGCCGGGGCATCAGGAACAGGCAGAAGATCTGGAGACTAAGGTACGCGACGATCTGGGTAAAGAAGAGTATGAGCGCCGGGCCGATGGCATGCCTGTCGAGCAGGCCGCCGCCATTGCTGTCGAGATCTCAAGTGACCGCCATAATGAAGAAAAATGCCTGCCGGCGAAAACAGATGCGCCGGAGAAGGACTGAGTAAATATCATATCCGCCCTTCCCGGTTTCAGCGCTCCCGCCCCTGTATAGCATTGATAAAGCCTTGGCATTCTGCTGCGCAGAACCCCTTATTTTATCAGGGAAAAATTACTCCATATCTGTTACAATTTATTTATAGCAAAAAACTGAAGTGTCAGTTTAAGGGCAGTAACTAATTTTCACCTGGAGGGTCTGAATGAACGAAAAAAAGTACAGGTGGTGGATCATCTTTTTGCTCACCTTTGGAACTTTCATCAATGCTCTTGACCGCGCAAGCCTTTCGGTCGCCGCGCCGATCATTATCAAGGACCTTCAGCTCGACCCCGCGACAATGGGCATAGTGCTTTCGGCTTTTTTCTGGCCCTACGCGCTGCTGAACGTGCCTGCCGGAGGCCTTGCCGACAAGTTCGGTTCCAAGACCGTTCTTGGCTGGTCAGTGGCGGTCTGGTCCATCTTCTCGGCAGTTACAGGATTTGCGAGAAGCTTCTATGGCCTGCTCGTGGCCCGCATAGGTGTCGGCATAGGTGAAGCCGCGGCCTTTCCGGTAATCGCCAAGGTCGTGGCAGGCAATATCCCGTCGGAAAAAAGAGGGATAGCAGTAGGAGTAATCTGGTCTGGTGTTCGTCTCGGTATGGCAGTCACTCCTGTGCTCATGGCGTTCCTGATCCAGACCGTGGGCTGGCAGAATGCTTTCTTCATCACCGGTTTCGGCAGTCTGCTCTGGTGCGTTCTCTGGTATTACGGTTTTAATGACAAGTCTGAAGCTGCACACGCAACAAAAACCAAAGAAAAAGTTGCCATCCCCTGGAAAGAGATCATAACCAACCGCGCGACTGTCGGCCTGATCGTCACCAAATTTTTCCAGGACTATCTTTTGTACATGTTCCTGACCTGGGTCCCCGCATATCTCGTTATGGAGCGCGGGTTTTCGATCATCAAGATGGGAATTTATGCCTCGCTGCCATGGATGGCGGCCTTCATTGCGCAGCCCTTTATCGGCTGGCTTTCAGACAGGCTTTTGAAAAGCGGCATGAGCGTGACCGCTGCAAGAAAGTCGGTAATCATCGGGCTCCAGCTCTGCGCGGCCTCGGTTATGGGTGTCGGCTTTATCGATGATCCGATAATCGCAATAGGCCTTCTTACATTTTCGATAGCAGCCGAGTCAGGTGCAGGCAGCCTGATCTGGGCAATCATGACAGAACTGGCACCGCCTAAGCTTGCAGGCTCATTAGGCGGGATCATGAATACAGCGGGCGCGATTGCAGGCATATTCTCACCTGCGATTACAGGGTTCATAGTGAAATTCACCGGCAGTTTTCAGCTGGCACTGCTGTCGGGCGGCGTCATGCTGGTCATTGCCGCCATGGCGATGCTGTTCATCGTCCCCCAGCTTAAACCGATGGAGACAAGCAAAGCAAAATAAGAATACAGACAGGTCATCACAAAAAAAGGGGGAACCGCAAAGGCTCCCCCTTTTTATTTGTTAACCAGCTCTGAGTTTACTTTTCTACAAGCACCGAAACAGGCCTTGCCACCGTTGTGAAGGTAGGCCAGATCTGGGACTGTTTCCCGGGACCACCGGTCACAATTATACGTACCTGCTCAGCGGCGGTGAAGCGCGGAATAAGGGTGTTCTCATCATACGGACCGAACTCTTTCGGAGGAATGCAGATATCGGGCGCATACATCCAGAACGGCAGCGCCGTTTTTTTCACAAGGTATTCAGAAGTCTCTTTCTTTGTCTTGAAATCCCTGTAAACGGTGTCGGCATGTTCAGGACCGAAAAATACGAATACGAATTTTACCTTGTTAGTGGAGGCATAGCCCTTGTCCATCCGGGTGAGGCAGCTTGTGATACCGCTTCCGGCGCCTGCGATGCCGGCCGCTATCGTATTCAACAGATGCGTGCTCTTTACGCTGCTGTGATCAATATTATTGCTCCCCATATACGAAGAATATGCGGTAACAACATTATCTGTCGGTTTGAACCCCTGCTCTACTGCATAGGACTGCTTCCATGGGTTCGCCTTCTCGTTTTCGCCGATGACGATTGCTACCAGGTCGGCACGGCTTCCGAGAGTGCTCTTGTCATTCACAGGAGGAACCGATCCTCCGATGATATCGCCGACAAGATTGATGAAATATCCGACTGCGATATTCACAGGCATTTCTCCGCCGAGCGCGCCGGTGGAATATCCTATACCAAGTTCATCAAGTATCGGTCCGTTGATTATTATCACCGGGTTTGTCGGAGCTGTAGTGGAGGTACTGCCCCTCCAGTCATAATCAGGATGGCTCAGGGCCTTGACTACTGCAAGCAGCAAAGGCATATGCTCTGGTTTGCAGCCTGCCATTACTCCATAAGCCGCGACAAGCTCGACCGTAAGCTGCCCCATTCTTGGCGGTACTGCCCAGACTATCTCGCCAGGCTTGCGGGTAGTGCCCTTGAGCATATCTGCCACCTTCTCGGGCGTAGGAGGTATTACAGGCAATCCGATAGACAACCCCTTGTCATAAAACATCTTGTTGAGTGCGTCATAGGTGCCCTTGAACCTAATCCTCTCTGCCGGATAAGCAGGCGTGATCTTTTGTATGGCCGTCAAATTCGGCTTCCACTGGGTCGCCATCTGCACGATCTTCGGGAATGCCATATCGGCCTTTGCCCGGATCTCATCCAGAGGTATCATGCCGAGAGGATGCTCCACTTCAACGAAAGCCATGTCAGGAAGGCCAAGGCTCTTTACCGTGCTTCTCGCTAACCCTACAAATTGATCGGATGAAGCTGTTACCGTGGGTATTCCGACTTTTTCAACCTGGGACTGGTCGACCACCAGCCATGAAGTACAGGACCCTCAATCGGTCTGGGCCGCGATAACAATATCGGCCTTCAATCCCTTTATCACCTGCGCGATCTGGGCCGCTACATCCACTGACCCGCTCTGCCTGATTGTAGACTTGTCGACTTCGTACAGCTTGATTACCTTTGCACTCGGAATTCTTTCCTTTAGAAGTTCCGCAATCCTGTTAAGAAAGTTGTCGCCATTGTGTTTGCCGTTCCAACGAAGCACGATGGTCTTTCCCTCCAGAGTGGTCAGCCGCGGAGCGAGCTGCTCCTGCTTGATCTGGATCACGCCGGCGGGATTAATTACTTCCCACTCCTGTCCCAGGTCTTTTGCGACTGATATCGACGGCAGCATTAAAGCAGCACCGATACTCAGGGCAAAGACGAGGCATGTAATGAACGTTCGTCTCATGATTTCTCCTTTTTACTTGCGCGCGAACTTCTGGAAGGTATGCGCGCCGTCGCTCACTCCGCCCAGGTTGATGCCAAAGGTCCAGGTCACTTCGCCCACATAAAGGTCTCCGCGGGAATCGACGCAAAGGGTATGCGGCGCGACAAAGTTTCCGGCAGCCTCGCGGTCTGCGCTGCACCAGTGACTGAGAATGTTGCCCTTGAGGTCAAGAATACGCACGCCGCCCGGCAGATCATAGTTGATCTTGCCGCGGGTAAAGGAATTCTGCCCTACGCGCCACCAGAGTTCGGAGACATAAACCCGGCCTTCTTTATCAAAACTTATATCTGTGGGCCTCTGTACATGCTCCCACATCTCGAGGAACTTGCCGTCACGGTCGAATATCTGAATCCTGTCGTTCTCCCTGTCTGTCACAAATACGCGGTTGTCAGGAGAAATGCCGATACCATGCGGCAGATGAAACTCGCCCGGCTTAATGCCCGGCTCGCCCCAGGACTGGATCAGGGTGCCGTCAGCCTTGAAGCGGTGTACGCGGGCGTTGCCGTACCCGTCGCAGACATAGATCTCTCCGTCCGGAGCAATGGCAACATCCGTAGGCCGGTTGAAAGGCGCCGCCCCCTTCTGTATGCTTGCGATCGTCTTGCCGTCATACCCGGTGTCTGACGACTTTCCGGGAGTGCCGATCATCATCAGCTGTTTGCCTTCGAGCGTGAATTTCCGCACTGTGTGGTCCCCGTCATCAACCGAGTATACAAAGTCATCCACAACAGCAATGCCGTGGGTCCTCGGCGTGAAGATGTCCTCACCCCAGGAGCGAACAAAGTTTCCGTTCTTGTCATATACGAGCACGCGGGCGTCCTGCCTGGTCATCAGATAGACGTTGTCTTTGGAGTCGACCCCGACTCCGTCCACGTCCTTGTGAATATAGCCCTTCGGGAGCTTCTCCCATCCCTCGATAACTTCAAATTTCGGTACAACAGCCATAGTCTGAATCCTCCCTTGATAGTTCAATTGTCCTTATTTTAACTAACCGGCCGGACAAATATCATCTTAAGACCGGCTCAAAAGCCCGGAAAGGACCGATATCCGGGTTATTTCCTTCTTTTCTCCCAGACTTCAGGGTTCACAAAAAACTGGGGTTTCCTGCCCTCCAGCACGCTGAGGACTTCCTGAACAACAACCCTTCCCATGTTGATCAGGCTCTCTTCGGTCTGGGCGCCAATATGCGGGGTGACGATAATGGCATCTTCATGAGTAATCGGAGATCCCTTCACTGGCGGCTCCGGATCAAAGACATCAGTGGCAGCGCCGGCGATCTTCTTTGACCGGACTGCTTTGACAAGGGCCTCTTCATCCACTACACTGCCGCGTGCCGTATTGATAAGGTAGGCATTCGGCTTCATCAATGCCAAAGTGGCGGCATTGATCATCTTGCGGGTCTCGGCTCCGCCCGGGCAGTTAAGGGAGACAAAGTCGCACAGTGGCAGCATGTCCTCAAGCCTGTCTACCTTCTTGACACCGTAACCGGCAAGGGTCTTCTCGTCCACATACGGGTCATAGCCCAGCACTTTCATGTTAAAGCCGGCGATCATTTTTTGGGCTATCAGAGACCCTATCCTGCCGACACCTATAATACCGAGGGTCTTTCCCCCTATGTTTGCGTTGACCAACCCGACACGCTTTGTCATGGCCTGCATTGTAACAGTGTCAGACAGCAGCTTCTCGGACTGCATGAACCTGTTGGCCTCGATGATCTTGCGTCCCGCACAGATGATAAAACCGGCTGCCAGCTCGGCTACACTTTCAGTGTTGGCCGCCGGGGTATAGACAACAGGTATCCTTAGTTCGGTTGCAGCAGCTATATCAACGCTGTCATAACCTACTCCGTGCCTGCCGATGGCCTTCAGTTTCGGCCCTGCAAGCATAACCTCACGCGAAACGGCCGTGCCCCTTGCAATCAGTCCGTCGCAGTCGACTATGGCCTTGAGGATTCCCTCAAGGTTCTGCGGTTCCGGAAATACGACCTCAGCGCTCTTTGCCAGCAGTTCAACCGCTGAGGCATGAACGCTTTCAATAATCATTACTTTCATCTATATCCTCCGTGCAAAGGTACTTATCTTCAAAAAATAAAAATCCGGTTACAGCCCTGTCTCTCAATCAGGCAGAGGCCTTTTTAGTGGTCATAAAAGGCTCGATCATCGAGACAACCACCATTAAAGTGCCTATTGAACATAGTGCCAGGAACGTGAATACCCAGTCCCAGCCCTGATAATCCAGTATAACCCCTACAACAAACGGAGCAAAGGCGCCGCCAAGGGAACCCATGCAGTTTACTATAGAAGCGGCAAACGGCAGCTTGTCCTTTGACGCGATCCCCATCGGGTATACGAGGAATGTGGAGTAACCAAGGTTGAGGAATACGCCGCAAACGCCGAGCAGTAACGCAAGCAGATACATCTGGTCAGGCGCGTAAAGCAGCGAGTACATGGTAAATATAGTCGAGACCGCAGTTATAAGCATAAGCGGCTTCCTGCGTTTCTGGAATACGTTGTCTGAAAGCCAGCCCCCGAGCACATTGCCGAGGATGGCCCCGATCCATGGGGTAGCTGCCACAAGCCCTGTCTTGAGCGTCGAAAAGTGCTTGACCTTTATCAAATAGGTCGGGACCCAGGTCATAATAGCATAAGCAATGCCTACCATAAAGAAATAGCCGAAGGCGCAGGCCCATATGTTCCACGAAGTTAATACCTTGCGGTGCGTATCGAGAGGCTCGACATCTTTTTTGCGTATTATCTTGTCAAGCAGTCTGAAACGGTCGTCTGATTTAATTTCAGCAGGAGTTTTTACGGCATCAATGCCGCCCTGTGCTGATTCAGTTAGGATATAGTTAAGTTCAGCCTCTGAACAGTGCTTGCTCTCCTTCGGATTGTCCTTTACGAAAAAGAACCATAGCGCGGCTATCAGAAAGCCCGGAATGGCAAAGATATAAAAGATTTCACGCCAGCCCCAGGCCTGAATGATTATTGCGCAAAGAGGCGGTACCACAGCTGGAGCGAATTTGATAGAGGACATGAATACGCCTGTGGCGAACCCTTTTTCTTTTTGCGGGTACCAGCGGTTGATGGTCGAGACAATGCCTATATTGATCGGTCCTTCGGCAATACCGAGCGCGACCCTGGCTGCCTTGAGTTGGAAGCCGCTGTTCACAAATCCCATGACAAAGGTCGAAATCGACGTCAATATCATTGCAACAACAAAGATGATGCGAACGCCGTACTTGCTGTATACAAGGCCTATGGGCACCTGTATGGCAGCATACCCGATATAAAAGAGGCTCGACATAGCGCCTATGTCGGTATTGCTGAGCTTGAACTCGTCTTTGACGAATGGAACAACCATGCCGATGTTGGCCCTGTCTGCGCCTGCTATCATGTAAGCCAAAAAGATGAGAACAAGAACTACCCATCGAAAACGTGTCGGCTTGCTGCACTTTTCCTTCATGTTTCCCCCTCTGTTTAGAACCGACGACTCGCGAATCGAAAGTCAGCGGTTCATATATGAATTTGGAATTTTAATGCGTATTGAATAGATTTCCATTCTATGTATACATTCTGTCGACATATACGATCTTTTCAATATAGCATACGTCCCTGGTCAAGTCAACGCCCCATTTCAGGAATGCTCGCCCTCCTCCCTGTCTGCTTTGCAATTTAAGAAAAGATCGGTCTAAACTAATATTAAATAAAATTTTTACAATAGTAAAACGAATTAAAACCGTATTAGTTAGCATATTTTGTGCTATTCAGGAGGCTCTCAACATGTATACGTTAGGTATTGAAACTTTTCTCGTTGTTGTAAGGGCCCAAAGCTTCAGCAAGGCAGCCGCAGAATTGCATTTGGCCCAAACGACAATAAGCCAGCGTCTTAAAGTACTGGAACAGGAAATCGGGCTAACACTTATCAACCGCGGGAAAGGCGTTAAAAACATACAGCTCACGCAGGCCGGCGAAGAATTTCTGAAACTGGCTGAACAGTGGAGTTTTATATGGCAGGAAGCCAAGCTCCTGCAAGCCCACGGGCCTAAACTCTCCCTGGTGGTCGGTGCAGTGGACAGTATCAATACCTGTGTGATGCCGCCCGTATATCGGGCACTGAACAAACATCCGGTTCCCTTCAAGCTGCAAATCCATACTTCACACTCGACAGAATTATATTTCGAAATAGAGAAGCGTCAAGTGGATGTCGCTTTCGTGTTACGGGACCTCGTCCATCCACATGTGACAGTCACGAAGTATTTTTCTTCACCCATGGTCGTACTCCGTCTCGCCAGTCCGTCCAGGCAAGGCAATGCATTTATCAGACCCGAGGCACTCAACCCGGACCGTGAACTATTTATGCCATGGGGGCGCGAGTTCCAGACATGGCACGAGCATTGGTGGGGCTCTCTCAACCCTCCCCGTGTGCGGCTTGACAGCGCTAACCTCCTGTTCAGTCTGCTGCAGGAAGCTGATCAATGGGCCATCGTACCAAAGGTGGTTGCCGCTGCTATAACCTGTCGCAGTAACTATTCCATTGACTACCTCACCAATCCCCCGCCTGCTTACACCTGCTATAAACTGACACACAAGCATTCAACGAGTTTTACTCAAAAAGCCCTGGCGATTTTTGATCAATATTTTCAGGCAAAAGAACAGGCAATGCAGGACTCGGAAAATACCATGTGAGGCAGTTGTCCTGATAACAGGTTGTTCGGCATATGTTTACCGAACAACCTGTTATCAATCTTGCAAATAGAGACATTTAAACTTCAATCGGCATCCGCAAAACGCATGCCGCCTGCTGCTGCTTTTAAAATCTCTTGTGTGCAGCAGTCACTTTTGACTGCGTCTGTCTATTTATCCCTGGTCTGAAGATTATGATACCTGTACTTTATGCGCGCCTCGTCAAGCCGCATGCCCTTTTCAGCGGCTTCACGGATCTTGTCTTCAATTTCCTCTATTTCCAGAGCAACGGACAATACCTTTTCTTCAAATTCCTTCGGTATCACGACCACCCCGTCGGCATCGCCCACTATGATATCACCTGCACGGACCCGTACATGGGCAAGAGAGACTGCTCCTCCGATTGCATCCACCTGAACGCGGTCCTTCCCTGTTCTCATGTACCGGTTGACGCTGAACATCGGATAGTCAAGTTCGAGACTGCGGTTGCTGTCGCGGCATACGCCGTCGATTACCGTGCCCTCAATGCCGCGCCTCTTTGCCACTCCTGTAAGAATGTCTCCCCATACAGTGCAGTCCAGACGTCCCTGATTGTCGAGCACGATTACGTCACCCGGGTTCACGTCGTCTATATAGTCTCCCACCGTGCCTTTCTGGATATCTACCGGACCATATTTAATAGTAAAGGCCCTGCCGCTTATCTTCCACCTGGGGTTGATCGATTTGATGCCGAAACACTGGCCGACAAGGCCTAATTTATCCAGAGCATCCGATATTGTTGGTGTATCAAGTTTTTTGAAATCAGCTACTATTTTTTCCATGTGATTCTCTCCTGTATGTTCCGAGTTTGTGTAAGCTTCCAATTCCGCGAGTTCAGGCCGTTTTGGTTTTTTCAAAAGGCTCTATTATGGTCAGCAGAACCAGAAAGCAGAGCGCCGCATAAGCGGCCATAAAAAGAAAAACAGCATCCCAGTTAAAGTTGTCGAGGATAAGCCCTGTCAGCAGGGGCGCACACGCTCCGCCAAACTGTCCGCCGGTATTTACAAAGGAATAGGCGATCGGATACTTTTCCTTGGAAGTCATCGGCATTGCATAAACCACAAAAGCAGAATATCCGATGTTAAGCAGTACTCCCAGCACAAACAGCATAACGCTGAGAAGAACAGCATCATTAGGCGCGAAAGTCAACGAATAAGTCGCGAAAATAAGGGTAAAAGCGGTAATCAGCATGGTTGGTTTGCGGCGTTTCCTGAAAACCCTGTCGGACATCCATCCGCCGATTATATTACCGACAACACCGCCGATCCAGGGCATGGAAGCTACAATTCCCATCTGCATAATCGGGTATTTCTTTACCGACATCAGATAGGTCGGAATCCATGTGAGAATGACATTTACTATGCCGATTATGAAAAAGAAGCCGAGCATTACGCCGATGATATTCCAGGATGTAAATATGCCTTTTGTGGTATTAATCGGGTCTATTTCCCTGACAACGATAAGTTTATCCAGCCACATGGAATCATGCGAAGTGTCCTTCACGCACGACTCGGATTTATCGGCTGCCTTCTCTGTTTTTATATATTCAACTTCAGCCTTATTGCAATAAGGGCTTTCCGATGGATCATTTTTTACCAGCCAATACCAGATTACTGATAGTATGAAGCCCGGAATAGCGAAGAAATAGAATATTTCACGCCATGAATATGCCATGATAATAATTGCCGCCAGGGGCGGTACTATAACCGGCCCGAATTTCGCCGCAGCAAAATAAATTCCAGCTACAGTGCACTTTTCCTTGGGCGGATACCAGCGGTTGATAGTGGCTGGTATACCTACTCCCAGAGGGGCCTCTGACATACCGAGGCCGAAACGGTACAGCTTCATCATTAGAGGAGAGCTTGCGGTGCCGATCAGTCCCGTGAAAAGAGAAGTCGCTATCAGTGCGACCGAAAAGATCTTTCTGACTCCCCATTTGCTAAACGAGAAACCCGCCGGCATCTGGAAAATGGAATACCCCAGCAAAAAGGCGCTGGCAATTGCCCCGGCTTCCGTGTTGCTCATCGGAAAATCCTTGCGTATGAACGGCAAAGCAACTCCGATATTGGCGCGGTCCGCTGCGGCGATAGTGTAAACGACAAATATAAGTCCGGCCAGAATCCAGCGGAAATTGGTCTTTGCTAACTTCTTTGCTTCCGACAACATTTCACTGCCTGTGTTGGTCTTGAGATTTGACACTTTCCCCTCCCTGTTATAAAAGTGTTTTTTTATTTGAGCATTTTTTCGTAGTTATATTTATTGTCTACTTCGAGTATGCTCATACCAGCCCTGAGATCGGCAACCATAGCTTCTTCCTTCTGGTACAACATCTCAGCTTTAGCGATGACTTCTTCCAGCTTTTCATGAGGAATAATCACAACGCCGCTGCGGTCGGCCAGCACAAAATCACCAGGTCTCACCTGCACTCCGCCAAATTGCACAAGAACATTTGTGGCCTCTTCCATAATTCTGCCTCGCGCAGTAGAGACAACAGCGCCGCGCGAATATACCGGAAAGCCTGCTTCAACATAATCATCGATGTCCCGGCAGGCGCCGTCTATTACTACACCTGCTATCCCTTTTTGTTTAGCGCCATTTGTAAGAACGCCTCCCCAGCATGAGGTATCGAGCCTGCCTCCATTGTCGATGACAATAACGTCACCTGCATCTGCCGAATGAATAGCATTGACCCCCAGATGGTTTTTGGAAGGGGTGAGTCCTGCAGCCGTGATTTTCAGTGTTACTGCGCGCCCGGCTATTTTAGCCGAACCTTCCCATATGGGACGGATTCCGAAAGTTGCTCCTTTCAGTGAAAGCGCGTCCAGCGCGTCTGCCACGTTGGTAGTAGAGAGTTTAAGAAGTCTCTCACGATAAACTTTTGCTGTTTTTTCCATATTCATCCTTTCCGCGTTGTTGTCTGAATTACGCCTGTGTGCGTGGTGAAACCTTTAATGGTTCCGTAATTGTGAGTAATAGAACAAAGGTTAAGCAGGAAATCGATGCCATGAAGCCGAATACATAATCCCAACCGAGGGTATCAAGGAATATACCTGCGATAAACGGAGCGGCAGCGCCTCCAAGTTGGCCGCCCATATTTACGATGGCATTTGCGACCGGGAACTTTTCTTTAGATACAAAAGGCATTGGATACGCCATATAGGCGGAAAAGCCGATGCTAAGCAACACTCCTGTCATGAAAAGGAGCAACCCGTAGAAGAATGGGTCTGCCGGAGAATTGATCAGGACGAACATCATTACAGCGGTTGACAGGGCAGAAATCATCATTCCCGGCTTGCGACGTTTATCAAGAAGTCTGTCAGACAGCAATCCGCCCACAAGGTTGCCCACCACGGCCCCAACCCATGGAGCGGCAGCAACGAAACCCATGCCCATGATCGAGAATTTCTTGACCGTCAAAAGATAGGTCGGAATCCATGCGAGCAGAACGTTTGATATCCCAAGTTGGAAACAATATCCAAGAGCACTGCCTAAAATATTCCAGGATCGGAATATGCTGCGGTTACTATCGAGTATTTTTTCATCGCGAACACGAATTAGCCTGTCTAGCCATGGAATTGAAATTGAAGATACCACTTTTTGCGTGCCGGGCTTGCCGCCGCTTTCCTCTGAGATATAATCAAGTTCGGCCTTATTAACAAAACGACTGGCTGACGGCCGATCGGTTACTAAAAAATACCAGAATACCGACAAAATAATGCCCGGAATGGCAAAGGCTGTGAATATTTCCCTCCAGCCCCACAATGAAATAATCATGACGCTGAGCGGAGGCGTGATTACCGGGCCGAATTTGACTGCCGCAAGGAAAATACCTGAGGCGGTGCCTTTTTCTTTGGCGGGAAACCAGTTGTTTATGGTCGATGTGACGCCTAGCGGCAGGGGAGCTTCTGCAATCCCCAGTACGAAACGGCAAATCTTTAACTGCAGGATAGTACCGATCAGTCCTGTCACACCGGTCGCCAGTGAAGTAAGGATCATTGCAATAGGAAATACTTTCTTAACGCCGAATTTGGAGAGGAACCAGGCGGACGGCAGCTGCCCCAGGGCGTATGCGATCAGGAAGAGACTGACCAGTCCGCCGGCTTCCGTGTTGCTCATAGTGAATTCTTTTCTAAGGAACGGCAGGGCCACGCCGAGATTTGCCCTATCGCAACAGGCAATCGTATATATTATGAAGAACAAAGCAGCGACAAACCATCTGTACCTCGTCGGCTTTACTGCCTGATCAGCAGACTTCGTTTTGTTTTCCATTTCCGCCCCCTTTTAAATTGATAATCATAGCACGCTGCTCCAATGTAAGCATGCTTGACGTATGCCGCGTCGATTTATAAATCAGATGCTAATTACAGTGGGCTCCAACTTTTCGCACATTGTATACATTGTGTCGACATTAAGTCAAGACAAAAAAAAGTGCCTTTTCATATTCAAATACTCCGCAGGCGGTATAAAATAAAAAAAGATATTTGCGGCATTTTTTAACGATTAATCGATCTGTCCGGGGTCCTTTCTACCAGGAATAATTTCGCCGTTTCCAATGTGCTCTTTTTTACATTGTTCAGATGATTTTTAAGGCTTGCTTCACAAGAATTCAAATCCTTTTGTCGGAGCGTTCTGACAATTTCGAGATGTTCTTTCTTCGAATTTGCCAATCGCGTGGGCTCCATCGCAGCAATCCTTCGATACCGTTCTATCTGAACATTAAGTGTGCTGATGAATTGCTTTAGGCGCCGATTTCCAGCTTTATCCACAATCAGTGAATGAAGACCCTTATCGGCAAGAGCAAAATCTTCCTTTGGGCTTGTCGTATCCAATGAAGAAAACATCATTTCAATTTTATTCAATTCTTCTTCGCTTATTTTACTGTAGGCTTCCTGCAACGCACTGATTTCGAGCATAATCCTGAGATTAAAGATTTCTTCAACGTCATGCGGATTTATCTCGGAAACAAAAGTCCCCTTTTGGGAATAGTGAGAAACCAAACCATCCTTCTCAAGCTCATTCAATGCTTCTCTCACAGGTGTACGGCTCGTATTCAGGGCAGCAGCAATTTCTGTTTCAATAATAGCCGCCCCGGGAGGCAATTGAAGAGACAGAATGGCTTCCAGTAAATATTCATACGCATGTAATTTTCTACTCATATCTTATTTTCAATTCCACTTTCATTTTAATGTATACAGCATGTCTACAAAAACAATCTGTTTAATATAACATATGCGATCAATCCCGACAATAAAAAATATGATGCAGTCTAATCCATTTGACAAGAGGCATATTCCCGGCCTAACGTTAAAGGGAAGCGATATTATTCATTAAGGAGGACATACCCTTGAACAGCAGTAAGTCGAATCAGATTGGTATACTTCTCACAATCCTTGTTTCAGCAGTTTTCGCGCTCTGCAGTATCAGTTTTGCGGCAGACATGGCAGGCCTGGGGGCCCAATCACCGGTAAAGTCATGTAACGCAACACCCAAGCCGGCCTGGTGCAATGCGGTGGATGGCGACAGGACTCAAGGATGGCTTCCACAAAAGCGTTCAGAAGTCATGGCACGCCACGGCATGGTGGCAACAAGCCAGCCCCTTGCGGCACAGGCGGGGCTCGACATCCTCAAGGCGGGCGGCAATGCCATCGACGCGGCTGTCGCAGCTTCAGCAGTATTGAATCTGGTCGAACCGATGAACATCGGCATCGCGGGCGACCTTTTCGCGATCATCTATATCGCCAAAGAAAACAAACTTTATGCTATCAATGCGAGCGGCAAGGCGCCGAGCGGAGCCACATTGGCAAGAATGAATTCCCTCGGATACAAGTGGGACCCAAACAACTGGGCTCCGGGGTCCGGCATGCCTGCACGCGGCATACTGACGGTCACTGTGCCCGGCACTGTCTGGGGATGGGACCAGGTTCTAAAGCGCTTCGGCACTATGGGCTTCAAACAGACACTTGCTGCTGCGGCTGCCTATGCGGAAGAAGGCTTCCCTGTCTCCGAACGTATCGCAAATGACTGGGTCATGCCCAATGCACTGGGACCAGTGGCTGCTGATCCCCGCAACTGCTGCACGCAGACAGATCCCGACACGATAGCTACATGGTACATCAACGGGAAAAAACCCGAGGCGGGTCAGATTTACCGTAATCCCGACCTTGCAAAGACCTTCCGAATCCTTCAGCAAAAAGGGGTAAATGGCTTCTATAAGGGTGAAGTGGCCGAGGCGATTGTGCGCAAGTCAAATGCCCTGGGCGGGACGATGACCATGCAGGACCTTGCAAACTACCGTGGCGAATGGAATGAGCCCGCTACAACTACTTATAAAGGCTATGATGTCTTTACCCTGCCGCCTCCTGCTCAGACATGGGCATCGCTTGAGATAGTCAAGATCCTTGAGGTCTGTGTGCCGAAATGGGCGCCGGGACAGACAATGGCGACACTTGGACCGGACAATCCGAAATACTGGCACTTCTTTGTAGAGGCAAAGAAGCTCGCCTTCAAGGACCTCTATGCCTATAACGCTGATCCTAACTTCGTCAGCGTGCCTGTAAAGAAGCTGGTGTCGGAAAAGCATGCCGCTTCTCTATGCAGCCAGGTGAATCCCGCTCAAGCTGCCCAGACTACGCCAGGCGCTAACATCGATCCGGGCGGCGACACCATAGTACTCTCAACTGCCGATCGCTGGGGCAATATGGTCGCTTGGGTCAACAGCAACTATTCCAGTTTTGGTTCAGGGCTGACTGTGCCGGGTTACGGCTTCCTGCTCCACAATCGCGGCGGGCTCTTTACGCTCGATCCTAAAAGCCCGAACAAAATCGAACCGCACAAGTTCCCGTTCAACACCCTGTCCGCAAGTTTTGTGATGCAGAACAAGAGGCCGCTGATGGCCATCACCCTTATGGGCGGCGACATGCAGGCACAAGGCCACGCGCAGATGTTCGTCAATATCCTTGAACTCGGCGCAAACATGCAGGCTGCTTCGGACATGGCGCGTTTTCGTCATAACCAGATACCAAATATGCTGAGCCTCGAATCAAAGCTTTACGACAAGGTGGGCGCGCAACTTAGCGGAATGGGGCACAAAGTCGAGTCGATCAACGGCAGCCAGGTGGGAGGCTATCAGTCTATCATGTTCACGCCTGACCCGAATGCATTATTCGGCAAATGCGACGCGCAGTCCTCTCAGACTCCGGACGGCAGTTGCGAACCGGTCAGGGGTTTCTACCGCGGAGGGTCTGACCACCGCAAGGACGGCCAGGTTGTAGGATACTGATATTTATAAGGGATGCCTTCGTGATATAAAATATGCTCAACTCGGAATTGCAGAAAACATGAAAGGTTAAAATATAGATATCGGGTATGTCCTCTTGATGAAGATATACCCGATATCCGGCATCTAATACTTTTTTTCCGGTGCGGGTGCTCCCTGCGGTCCCTGCACTCCCTGCGGGCCCTGCTGTCCCTGAACTCCCTGCTGTCCCTGAACAGGCGCTCCTTGCGCGGGTGCTCCCTGCACTCCCTGTACTCCAGGCGCTCCCTGCGGTCCAGGCGCTCCAGGCGGTCCCTGCACAGGCGGCGGCGCCGGTTGCTGATTGCAGCCCGTCAACGTAAAAGCCGCAAAAAATGCTGCGGCTACAAATAACACGACAAATTTCTTCATATGTTTTCACCTCCTTCTTTAATAAGACCTGGTTTTTGCGGCTATGATTGTGAGAAGTAACACCTATAATGGAGGCATAAGTTGTGCCAGGCCGGATGTCAAAATAAATAGTTTACAAGGGCATTGATTTCATTGGTTTTATGCGAATAATGACTTGAAGGAATAATGCAGTGCAAGACGGTGCCTTCTGATATATCAGGAGACTCCTGATATATCAGATAATACACTCAGGCCTTTTAATAATTATTTCACAGTTCGTCCGTGGCAGGGATGCTCGTCTCAACGATCTCTGTTATTCTATGTGTGTCTTCGCCGTTGTGACGGCAAGACCTTTATTTTTTGTAAATAATCCCCACTCCATCCCGGAAGCATGAATGCCGGCCTTTTTATCCTGCCCTCTGGCATAAAACCAATGGCCAAAACGTTCGACCGTGGAAAATGGATGATTACGCGTGCATAGTATGCCGCACGGTTTTATTTCCTCAAAATAAATTGTTTCGTCGGGATCTTCATTATGCGCCAGGTCATCAGGCAATACTATTTGAGATACATCCAGGCCCTCTGCTTCCTTTTGATCCAACCATTCGGATAATCCCATATCAAAATACCTCCGGACAGATTGCAATAAATCATCAGTCATAGTATATCAACATGAGTCCGCTTCCTGGAATCGGTATCGGGATGGCAGGCAGAAAAAGTGGCGGAGAGGCAGGGATTCGAACCCTGGATAAGGTGTTACCCCTATAACCGCTTAGCAGGCGGCTGCCTTCGACCGGCTCGGCCACCTCTCCAAATGCGAAGTATATAATATCAACACCAGCAATCAATTGTAAAGGAAAAGCCTCTGTGCTAAACTGTGGAGATGCAGAACAGTATCATAGACAATGTAAAAGAGACCATAAAGAAGCACTCGATGATAGCGACCGGGGACCGGATACTGGTTGGTCTTTCGGGCGGCGCGGATTCGGTCTGCATGCTCACAATTCTTAAGGCATTGAGTACAGAATACTATATCACTATCTCGGCCGCCTATATCGATCATGGTTTCAGACCCGATGAGACCCCGAACGAAATTGATTTCTGCAAAAAGCTCTGTTCCGGACTTGGTATCGATTTCATAACACGGAGCATCGATCCGGCGGCCCATTCAAAACGGGAAAAACTTAACAGACAGGACGCCTCGCGCGAGCTTCGTTACTCCGCGTTAAGGGACATTGCAGCCGAAAAAAATTGCAGCAGGATAGCGCTGGCACATACTGCGGATGACCTGGCCGAAACCGTGCTGATGCATCTTATCAGGGGCTCCGGGCCTCTGGGTCTGGCTGGTATACCGCCTGTGCGCAAGCCTTTCATACGTCCGCTTATCTCCATTTCTCGAAAAGAGGTCGAGGAGCATGTCAGCAAAGAAGGCTCTGGCCATGTGACCGACTCCTCGAATATGAAGGATGACTACCTGCGAAACAGGATACGTCACTTCATAATACCCGCAATAAAGAACATCAACAGGGAGTTCATCTCTACGGTCATCAGGACGACCGATATCATGAGGGAAGAAGAACGCTATCTGGAAATACAGGTTACAAAGACCCTGATGAAACTGATCAGCAGGAAGTCAGACTCGGCTATCGAGCTCTTCCTTCTGCCGATGGTTGCACTCGACACGGCTATACTGCGCAGGGTGCTGCGACGGGCCCTTGCGGAAACCAGCGGGCTCAAGGGGCTCGGCCTTGTGCATGTCGAGGACATCATCAAGCTCATCAAACATGGCAGGTCCGGAAACCGCATTTATCTGCCGCACTCTATACGCGCCATCAAGGGATATGCAACCCTTATTCTCACATCTGATGCTCCGGCACGCTTGTCAGAATATTCCCTTGCAGGCCCCGGCGAGGTTACATTGGTTGAATCATCACAAGTGATCGTCGCAAGGGTTTTCGACAAGGTTGATGTCGAAGGTCTCGGTGACGGCAAGCGCCTTGTATGTCTGGACGCCGATGCAGCCGAATTTCCGTTGATCATACGTCCGCGCAAAACAGGTGATTTCTTCTATCCACTGGGGATGGGAAAACGGAAAAAGATACAGGACTTTTTTGTCGATGAAAAGATACCGCGCGACCGGAGAGACATCATTCCATTATTGATCAGCAGGGACAACATCGTGCTGGTGGCGGGCTTGAGGGTTGACGATCGCTTCAAAGTTAACGATAATACTAGAAGAGTGCTTGTTCTTGAAGTGAGCCCCTTATTAACTTAAATCAGGAGGATCATGTGAGATACATCAAGTTTAAAACAAAGATACTGACTGCCGTTACAGGAATACTTTTCGCAGCGGTATTTATTGTCCCCGTCTGTATTTTAATGGCCGTGCCTGCCGCGGCAGATTCGAATTTTCTGACCGAACTCGGCAATGCGATGTCGCAGATATCAGAAAAGGTCAAGCCTGCGGTGGTCAACATCTCGACCTCCAAGACAGTCAAGTCGCCCCGCCTCGCTTTTGCAATACCACAGCAAAAACAGAAGGTCTTCAGCCTTGGCTCGGGCGTAATAGTTTCGAAGGACGGCTATATCGTGACCTGCAACCATGTAATTCAGGGTGCTGAAGATATTCTTGTCAGGCTTAATGACAACAGGGAGTTCAAGGGCAAGATCGTCGGCCTGGACTCCAAGACCGACATTGCGGTCATCAAGATTGCGGCTGAAAATCTGCCGACTATATCGTGGGGAGATTCCGGCAGGCTCAGGACAGGCGAGATCGTGATAGCCTTTGGAAATCCCTTTGGTCTCAGCCAGACAGTCACGATGGGTATAGTCAGTGCCACAGGAAGGTCCGGCATGGGCATTGTCGATTATGAGGATTTCATTCAGACTGATGCTTCTATTAATCCGGGAAATTCCGGGGGCGCGCTCGTAAATGCTAATGGTGAGCTAGTAGGTATCAACGATGCCATATTCAGCACCAGCGGAGGCAATCAGGGTATCGGGTTCGCTGTCCCTTCCAACATGGTGAATAACATTATGGACAGCATAATCAATAAAGGTAAGGTAATCAGGGGCTATATTGGGGTCCAGGTGCAGCCGCTGAATGCCGAACTCGCAAAACAGTTCGGACTGAAGGACGACAAGGGAGTGTTGTTAAATGATGTTACTGAGGGGGCTCCGGCTGAAAAGGGGGGGCTCAAGCGCGGCGATATAATTGTCAGCCTTGGCGGGAAAAAGGTTGAGGACGCCTTTCATCTCAGGAACCAGGTTGCCTCTACTGCGCCGGGTACTGTGCTTGACATAGGCATTATCCGGGATGGCAAGCCGCTTTCGGTCCGGGTTACGGTAAGCGAACTGGCTGCGGATACTGCAGTGTCCGGTGCGGAAAACGCCGACAACGTCCTCAAAGGCATTACTGTCGTGAACCTGACAAACGACATAAAAAAACAGCTCGGCCTGAAAAAAGATATCAGAGGCGTTGTGATTGCGGGCGTTGACGAGGACAGCAGCGCGCTCGGACTCCTTCAACGGGGTGATGTAATAATTGAGATTAACAGAAAGCCGGTGAAAAATGCGGCTGAATTCAAGAAACTTGCGGCAGGCGTACAAAAGAACGATAATGTGATGCTTCTGGTATCAAGAGGCGGCTTCAATCAATACGTAACATTAAACGCACAATAACTTCGTTGCATAGCATCAGCCCCTTGCGCGTGAGGCTGAGCATATTGCCCGAAATTTCGATCAGGCCCTGTTGAGACAGATCTCGCAGGGCCTGTTTCATCCTGTCCATCTGCCTGTCCGGAACAAGCCGAATATCGAAACCCTCAGTTTTTCTGAGTCCGAGGAATATGGTTTCCTTAAGGGCATCCAGGTCTGTTTCCACACTATCTTCTGTGACCGGCGGCTCGCTATTTCTTATTGCCACTATATATTTATTGACATCAGCGACACTAGAAGAGCGCGTTGCCTCAACAAAAGAATGCGCCCCTGCACCGATTCCGAGATATTCACCCCTGTCCCAATAGTTGATGTTATGTCTGCATCTAAAGCCCGGCATGGCGAAATTGGATATCTCGTAATGCTCATATCCAGCTCTGGCAAGGGTATCGATTGTTTGGTAGTACATGTCTGCGATGACATCGTCATCCGGCATCACAAGCTCACTTTTTTCGAGCATATGAAATAACGGAGTCTCTTTTTCAGGAGTGAGTTCATAGGCAGATATATGTTCAGGGCGCAGATCGATGGCCTTGCCAAGGGTATCTTGCCAGTTCTCAGCTGTCTGACCGGGCAAGCCGTATATCAGATCGATGGAGAGATTCCTGAATCCCCCTTCCCTGGCAGCGATAACAGCACTTGTGGCCTCTTCGGAGCTATGCATCCTGCCCAGCAATACTAGTTCCTCGTCATTAAAAGATTGAATGCCGATGCTGATTCTATTTATTCCTGAGGCGAGCATTGCCCCGATCTTCGGTCCAGTGAGCGTGCCGGGATTAGACTCCACGCTGATTTCAGCGTCACCTCGGAATGAACAGTTATTTCTGATGGCGTTCATTATTTGAGAAAAATGCTTTTCTTCAAGGATGGAGGGGGTACCGCCGCCGATATAAACAGCCTCAAGCAGACCAACCGAAGCCTTTCTCGATTCAATCTCTTTACAGAGGGCCGCAACATAATCGTCAATACGCTCCAGTGAGTCAGGCACGGAATAGAAATCACAGTAGATGCATTTCCGGATGCAGAATGGGACATGAAGATAGAGATAGCGGGCCATATGTTATTGTAACCTCAAAAGACATCCGCTTACATAGATGGGTAAGTGCGGGCAGAGGCATCCGCCTCTTGTCTCGCTGAATAAGACCACTTCACCTTAACAACCGCATAATCTGAAAGACGCATTTCACTATTATCTGATAACACTCTAAAGCAAGGAACGCGAGACATCGAGTCGGCTGCCCCTGCCCTCTATGCATACGACATGGACTGTTATTAGCAACTGTATTCGGAGGTGATAGGATCGAAGGCTCGCCGCCGTCGTTGAGTAGCTTCTCAGGAAAAAGATACTGATTATTTCCGAAGCTGTGTTAGTTAAAGGTCACTGAGTTTATTTGGCGAGCCGAGATTCAGAGCCTTCGAATACAGCTACTTTACTATATACCCTTCCACCATAATATCCGCCCCAACCATCCTGACAGTGATATCGGAAAGGTAAATTGCATCATTGAGCTTTATGAAGAAGTCCCCGCCAACTACCGGCAGCGATGCCTTACCGCAGATGATCTTGGGCGCGATAAAAAAAATGACCTTGTCAACAATCCCTGCCTTAAGCGTACTTGCGTTAAACGACGAACCGGCTTCGATCATCACGGAAGTTATTCCCATGCTGCCGAGCCTGTCCATAAGCCAGGGCAACTCGACTCTTTTGCCGGTGAACTCGATGAAATGAAGGCCTTTTGCCCGCAAAACGCTCTTCTTTTCGTCATTACCCCTGCGAGTGACAAAAATGGTCTCGGGCGGCACGCTGCAGACATTGAAGTCGGGCGGAGTTTCCAGTGCGGGATCAATGATAATCCGGACCGGTTGTCTCGAACATTTGACTCGGCTGGTAAGCTCAGGATTATCCGCTTTTACCGTTCCTATTGCAGTCATCACCCCATCCGAATTGCAGCGCATTTGATGAACAATCTTTCTCGCTGTCTCTCCGGTAATCCATTTCGATTCACCCTCCGGCGTAGCGATCTTACCATCGAGCGTCATGGCAGCTTTCAGTGTGACAAAAGGCCTGTTGGTCGCGATAAACTTGCAGTATGCCTCATTAAGCTTTTTTGCCTTATCTTCAAGGACACCTTCGATCACAATCAGTCCATGATCGCGCAGCATCTTAATCCCTTTGCCCGAAACCTTCGGATTGGGATCTCTCATCGCAACAAAAACCTTACTGATACCGGCTTTTACTATCGAGGGACAGCATGGGGGTGTTTTTTTATCAGTATGGCAGCAGGGTTCAAGCGTAACATACAGGGCAGCGTCTTTAGCCTTTCCCTTCGCTTTCAGAATTGCCAGGGCTTCAGCATGTGGCTCACCAGATTTTTTGTGGTAATCTTCTGCTATGATTTTACCGTTCTTCGTGAGGACAGCACCGACAAGCGGATTGGGGCTGGTCATCCCTCTCGCCTTTTCAGCAAGCCTGAGCGCGCGCTTCATGAAGAAAACATCTTTTTCGGTAACCAGGTTCTTTTTCTCGATCATAAATCTTCAGTCACAAATCTATAATCCATACTCTTTCCATCTGCTGTCAACATGCTTTTTCATCTCATCCGACATAAAAAGTTCCTGCGGCCACTCCCTTGTCATGCCCTCTTCCCGTGTTTTGCGGGTCGCATCAACGCCCATCTTGGAACCATAGCGGGGAAAGTTCGCTGAATGATCGAGATCGTCCAGCGGACCATCGGCGACAACCACGTCCCGCTTCCAGTCGACATTGTTGAGCACGCGCCAGGCAGTATAGGAGAGGTCCTGAACATCAACGTCATCGTCCACAACTATAAGAAGCTTTGCGAACATCATCTGACCCTTGCCCCAGAGCCCATGGATGATCTTTTTGGCATGCCCCGGATAGCTTTTCTTTATCGAGATAATGCAGCAATTATGAAATACGCCTTCCATCGGCAAATTGATGTCCTTTATCTCCGGGAAATCAAGCCTCATGAGCGGCAGGAAAATCCTCTCTGTCGCCTTGGCCATGTAGCAATCCTCCATCGGAGGCTTGCCCACAATTGTCGTTGGATATACAAGGTCTTTCCGGTGAGTGATACATGTTACATGGAATACCGGATAGAGATCAGCGGAAGAATAAAAACCGGTGTGGTCCCCGAACGGCCCTTCTATCCTCGACTCTTCCGGATCTACATACCCCTCGATGACAAGTTCGCTGTTGGCAGGCACCTCGATGTCAGAGGTAATGCACTTCACCATCTCAACCGGCTCCCTGCGAAGAAAACCTGCAAAGAGCATCTCGTCAACCGCCGCGGGTAAAGGCGCGGTCGCTGCATAGATGACCGCCGGGTCGCTGCCGACAGCAATGGACACAGGCATCCTCTGTTTACGTGCCAGATATTTGTCGTAATGGCGCGCGCCGTCCTTGTGAATGTGCCAATGCATGCCTGTTGTATTTTTGTCATAGACATGAATCCTGTACATGCCGCAATTTGGCCGACCGCTCTCAGGGTCCCTGGTGAAAACCATCGGCAAGGTGATGAACCTGCCCTCATCATCCGGCTGTCCGTCGCCAGGCCAACACTTCAATATAGGGAATTTCCCGAGATCGGGATCGTCCTTTTCTACAACTTCCTGGCATGGTGCGCTTTTTACGGTTTTGGGCAAATACTTTGAAAATTCAAAGAGTTTAGGCAACATTGCGAGTTTCTCAAAGAGCGTCTTCGGAGGAGCCTGATTCATAAGCTCCTCGATCCTTGCCGCAACATCATCCAACTTACTTATCTCGAGGGCGAGACACATACGCTCGAATGAACCGAATATATTGGTAACAACCGGGAACGCCGACCCCTTGACCTTTTCGAAATAAAGGGCCTTGCCTCCCTGACGGCTTTTGCAAATACGGTCCGTAATGGCTGAAATTTCGAGGATTGGGTCCACTTCGGCCTTGATCCTGTGGAGCAGGCCTCTTTCTTCAAGCGTCCTGATATAGTCGCGCAAATCCCTGTATGCCACTTGCTCTCCATTCGAGAATTTTCAGTTATTATATCCGCACCGTGAAGAGATAGGCAAGGAACCGAAGGGAAAAAAACGGAGGATAACAAGACCCCCGTTTTTTTATTATGGGTTCTTACGCGTTATTAATAACAGTACTTCTTGCAGGTCCTGACAACCTCGTCTCTGCAAGTACGCTCCCCTCGCTCATTCGTGCCGCAGGTGGGCACTACACGCTTGTAGCATCGTGTCTCGCACTGGGCTGGAGCAGGATACGGATAGCTGTAAGCCGGATATGGATAATAATATGGGTAGGGATAGGCGTAAGGATAGATTCCGGGGCCGATATAAATGCCTCCACCCCAATAACCGCCATGGCCATAACCATGACCACCCCAATGTCCCGCGAAGCTGACCCCGGCAGGGACGAGAACCACCAGCATTATCCCGATGATAAGTAATAGCTTTTTCATTATATTTACCTCCCTTAAATTTAACCCGTTAATAATTTTCATGATCCGCTGCCCTTTATAATTAAATGATATCAAACAATTATGAAGCAGTCTCGAAGGGATTATGAATAATTATGAATAAATACAGGCAAGGATATCCGCCTCTTGTCTCGCTGAATAACACCACTTCACATTAACTACCGCATTATCTGAAATACGCACATCACCATTACCGATTAGACTCTAAAGCAAGGTCACACCGAGACATCATGTCGGCTACCCTTGCCCGCCCCGCCTGAAACATTTATTCTACTTAACGGTTGGATTGGAAGGCGATAGGATCGATGGCTCGCCGCGGTCGTTGAGCGACTTCTCGGCGAAAGATGGTGATTATTTTCGATTCTGTGCCAGGTCAAAGTTACTGAGCTTATTTGGCGAGCCGAGATTCAGAGCCTTCAAAGCCAGAATATATACTACACAATAATATTGCCCGGATTCGCAGGCCTAAGCCTCACGGTTCCGGGCAATATCAGGAAAAGTTTATTACAGTATCTCTGCAGCGGAAAAGAAAAAGGGAATCTCGTATGCTGCAGACTCTGGAGAATCAGATCCATGTACAATATTGCGCTCGACGCTTTCAGCAAAATCCTTTCTTATTGTGCCGGCAGCAGCATTGGCAGGATTTGTAGCGCCCATTATCTCCCTGACCTTTGCGATGACCCCAGCACCTTCAATAACCACAGGCACTACCGGCCCTTCAGACATGAAATCCGAAAGCGGTTCGTAAAAAGGCTTTTCCTTGTGGACTATATAAAAAGACTTGGCCTGTGCTTTTGTAAGCCATACTTTTTTGATGGCTACAATCCTGAGACCTTTTTTTTCGAACCGGCTAACGATTTCCCCGATTATATTCTGCTTAACCCCGTCGGGTTTGATTATAAGAAGCGTCTTCTCCATTTACATCCTCCCTGGTATAGTGATTCCCTGATACTTAAAGCAGCCGCGACTCAGATTTCGGCAGCGGTCTTGTTCAGGCTGTCGATGTCTTCGACATTGTATATCTTTGTCTCGGCAACAATCCTCTTTACGAGTCCTGACAGCACCTTGCCGGGACCAACTTCAATAAACGTTAATATGCCTCTGGAGGATATTGTCTTGACGCAGTCTTCCCATAACACGGGCTGACTGAGCTGCCTTATCAGCGATGCCCTGATCTCATCGGCCCCTGAAATGAACCGGGCGTCAACGTTGTTTACAAAAGGTATTACCGCGTCTTTAATTTCGAATTCCTTCAGCGCTTCAGCAAATTTATTGCCGGCCTCTTCCATCAGCGCGGAGTGAGAAGGAACGCTCACCGCAAGCGGCAGCGCACGCTTGGCCCCAGCCTCTTTGGCCTTTACCGTCAGTTCTTCCACCGCCGCCTTTTCGCCCGACACGACGACCTGACTCGGACAGTTATAATTGGCCGCGGCCGCATATCCGGAACTCAGGCTTTTGCAGAGAGTGTCGACAACGCTTCTGTCGAGACCGAGGATAGCTGCCATGAGGCCTTTGCCTTCGGGTACAGCCTGTTGCATAATATTGCCCCGCATCTCGGTTATCTTTACAGCATCACCAAAAGACAGGCTGCCGGCAGCAACAAGGGCCGAGTACTCGCCAAGGCTATGACCGGCGACCGCGTCAGGCCTTATGTTCCTGAGTCCGAGCGCGGTATAAGCCGCTATGCTCGCAACCAGCAGGCAAGGCTGAGTGCGGTATGTTTTATTAAGCTCCTCGGCTGGTCCGTTAAAGCTCAGACCTGCGACATCATAGCCCAGGACATTCGACGCATCATCATACAGTTTCTTTATCTCGTCAAAATTCTCATACAGGCTCTTTCCCATCCCAACAGCCTGGCTGCCCTGTCCGGGAAACATAAAGGAGATAGACATTATCCCTTCACCTCTTTGATTTTGCTGATCAGCATAGGCACTACTTCATAAACGTCCCCGACTATACCGTATGTGGCCACGCTGAAAATAGCGGCATCGGGGTTCTTGTTAATGGCGATTATTATGTCAGACGACTGCATTCCGACAAGATGCTGAACAGCACCCGAAATGCCGCATGCAATATATATCTTCGGGCCCACTGTTTTACCGGTCTGACCAACCTGATGCCTGTAAGGTATCCAGCCTTCATCAACAGCAGCCCTCGATGCGCCTACCGCACCGCCAAGCAGAGCCGCAAGCTCCTTGAGCATCTCGAAGCCCTTCGGATCGGTCAGTCCCCTGCCGCCAGAGACTATCACCTCTACATCATGCAGATTTACTATGCCTTCAGCAGACTCCTGAACGATCTCGACTACTTTGGTCTTCGACACAAGCCCGCTGACGGGCACCTTTATGATCTCGCCCTTGCGGCCTGCATCATATTCGCCTTTCTTCATTACTTTTGGACGAACGGTTGCCATCTGCGGACGATCATTCGGGCATAATATGGTCGCCATGATATTGCCGCCAAACGCCGGCCTTATCTGCAGCAGGTGCCCGGTCTCCTCTTGTATACCGAGGGCAGTACAATCAGCAGTCAGGCCTGTATTTACCTTGCAGGCGACCCTGGGGAAAAATGACCTGCCAAGAGCGGAAGCCCCCGCAAGTACGATTTCGGGCTTGTACTGATTGATAAGAAGACTGAATATCTGCGAGTAAGGCTCATCATTAAACTTCTCGAGCATCGGATCGGCTGCATGATAAACCTTGTCGGCACCCCAGGCTATAAGCTCTTTTGCCTCGGCCTCAGTTGCCCCCAAAAGCACCGCGCATAATTCTGCCTTGCGGATCTCCGCAAGTTTGCGGCCTTCGCCGAGGAGTTCCAGCCCGACAGAAACCAGTTTGCCCTCTCTCTGCTCAGCAAACACCCATACGCCTTTATAGGCCGAAAGATCTGCGGCTGGGGCTGCTTCTTCATCCTTAATCTCGAGGATAGCGCCTTCGGGACATGCATTAATACAGGCCTTGCAGAAATTGCAAAAGTCGTCTATAACCGCCTTGTCATCCTTCATCGCTATGGCGGATACCGGACAAGAGCCAATGCATGCGCCGCATGCCGTGCATTTATCTTTATCGATGACTATACGCATTGGAGCCTCCTCAATTCATCGACGAGCGTTTTAATCTGTTCCTCTATGGGACCTTCAAGCATCCTCCTGTTGCCTTTGACCGGCGGGGCAAATATGTTTTGCACCTGGGTCGGCGAACCCTTGAGTCCAACCTTCCCCTCCTCTGCGCCGATTGCCGCAAAATCCATCTTGCCGATAACGGCCTTTTTAGCGGCCATTTTCCCTTTGAGCGAGGGAAGTCGCGGCACGTTTATCTCTCTAGTAACAGTAAGAAGCACGGGTACAGGCGTTTCGACCACATCATAACCATCGTCCATATGGCGGTGAACGACAAGCGATTTCTCGGAAATCTCTTCTATCTTCTTCACAAAGGCCACATGCGGAATATCGAGGAATTCAGCGACCTCGGGACCGACCTGTGCCGTGTCGCCATCAATCGCCTGTTTTCCGCATAAAATGATATCGAATCCGATCTTGCTTATGGCTTTGGACAGCGTATATGACGTTGCCCACGTATCCGAACCGGCAAATGCCTTATCGGATATGAGAATTCCCTCATCCGCTCCCATTGATACTGCCTCTCTTAAAGCCGCATCGGCCTGAGGCGGTCCCATGGTTATTACTGTCACTTTCCCGCCCAGCTTTTCACGTATCTGCACCGCTGCCTCGATAGCATTAACATCAAACGGGTTTATCATGCTCGGCACGCCTTCCCTGATCAGCGTATTAGTTTCGGGGTTGATCTTTACCTCAGCGGCATCAGGAACCTGCTTTATGCACACAATACAGTTCACAGAAAACCTCCTTAAATTTATGAAGAAACAGGCAAATAGACTTGAAATTATACTCTTTAGGCTATTTTTCTTTCAACCTTGCCGGAGATGCCGGAACAAATCTGAACGAATATCGGCACTGGTGCAATCATTGCTCTTCGGCAATTACCGTAGCAACCGCGTACTGGCGCTCATGGGAAAGGGAAAGATGCAGGGTAATCCGGCCCAGACTTGTACTGTTTTTACAAATATGAATTGACGGCTTGCCTGACGGCTCATTGCGCACTTCGATATCCTTCATGGATATATAGTCCGTTATGGAGGTCGAAAGGGCCTTTATGCATGCTTCTTTGGCAGCAAACCTGGCAGCAAGATGCAGGGCAGGATCATTCCTTGAATAACAATAAGTTATCTCGTTTTCGCTGAATATCTTTTTGAGAAAATGCTCCTCCCACTTCTCTACGGCCTCGCGTATGCGGACGATTTCGACTATATCGGTACCAACTCCGCAGATCATTGACAACGCCTTATGATGTCCTTCATGTCCCTGACAGCAGCTTCAAGACCTGTGAGAACAGCCCTCGATATAATGCTGTGTCCAATATATAGGCCCCTCAGATCCTTTATGGCTGCTATTTCCTGCACATTTTTATAATTAAGCCCGTGACCAGCATTAACATAAAGACCGAGCGAACGCGCCTCTTTTACTGCTGCGATCACCCTGAGGAGTTCGTCGCTTGTCATAGGAGGGACTGAGTTGGCATAGTGGCCCGTATGAATCTCGACCATATCGGCGTCCAGTTCTTTCGAAGTCCTGACGTCGTCAATATCAGGATTTATGAATAGACTCACAGGAATTCCCGCATCGCGTATCTTCTTTATTGCCTCTTTCAGATGGATCTTCTGCCCTCTGACATCAAGGCCTCCCTCAGTTGTAAGTTCCATCCTTTTTTCCGGCACCAGAGTAACCAGCTCAGGCCTAAGCCCAATGGCGATGCCCACCATTTCGTCAGTGGCTGCCATCTCGAGATTCAGTTCGCAGGTAACGGTCTTCCTTAGAACCGTGACATCCCTGTCCTGGATATGTCGCCTGTCTTCCCGGAGGTGCACCGTAATTCCATCCGCACCTCCCAGAAGGGCCAGTTTAGCCGCAACAACAGGATCAGGCTCATCGGCCAGACGCGCCTGCCTGAGGGTCGCGATATGGTCTACATTAACACCGAGTATCATTTCTCCTCCATAGGTCCGGCATCATAAAGATTACCTGCCGACCTCCTGTGCCCTCGCAAGTGCCCGCTCCACGGCCTTGATGGCGCAGAATTCACCGCACATGCTGCATACGTCGCTGACACTCGGCGGAAGTTCAGCCCTCCACTTCCTGACAAGTTCGGGGTTGAAACTAAGAGCAGCCTGCCCCTCCCAATCAAGATTTTTCCTGCATTGCGCCATCTTCCTGTCCTTTTCAATCGCGCCGGGAACTCCTTTTGCTATGTCGGCAGCATGGGCCGCGATCTTTGAGGCAATAATACCGTCGCGCACATCATCGAGATTCGGCAGCCTGATGTGCTCAGCCGGCGTCACATAGCAGAGGAAATCCGCCCCGGCCGCACCAGCGATGGCTCCGCCGATAGCAGCCGTTATATGGTCATAGCCCATGCCGAGGTCAGTAACGAGCGGGCCGAGCACATAAAAAGGCGCCCCTTTGCAAATCTCTTTCTGCAGTTTAATATTCATCTCTACCTGGTTTATCGGGACATGGCCAGGTCCCTCGATCATGGCCTGAACACCTGCCTCAAGAGCCCTGTCCCTTAGCTCACCAAGAATAATGAGCTCTTCGAGCTGGCTGCGGTCAGTCGCGTCAGCAATACAACCCGGTCTGAATCCGTCACCAAGGCTGAGTGTCAGATCATACTTTTTCGATAGTTCGAGCAGCCTGTCATACTGTTCGTACAAAGGATTTTCCCTCTCATTAAAGATCATCCATTCGAGAATGAACGAACCTCCCCTGCTGACGACATTGAGAATTCTGGGGTCCTTCTTGAGCCGCTCTATCGCGCTCAAAGTCACTCCGCAATGAACAGTGATAAAGTCGACTCCGTCTTCAGCATGATCTTCAATTACCTGGAAGAACTCGTCGGCTGTCATCTTTGCGATCGACCCGTGCTTATCAACCGTACGGACAAGCGCGTCGTAAAGGGGAACGGTTCCGACAGACAAAGGCGACCTTGATATAAGCATCTGCCTGAGGTCCCTGATCGCGCCTCCCGTGGAAAGGTCCATGACGGCGTCACAGCCAAACTTCACGCAAACATCAAGTTTTTTCAGCTCATCATCAAAAGATATCTTGTCCTTTGATGTACCGATATTGGCGTTGATCTTGGTGCTCATACCCTTGCCTATTCCAAGTGGAGTTATCTTGTGATTGATATTTCTTGAGATAAGCGAGGTTCCCTCAGCTATATCTGCGGCAAGCTGTTCGGAACATATGCCCTCAGCAGCGGCAACTGCCTTCATCTCATCAGTAACTATGCCTTTTTTTGCGTATTCAATTCTTGTCATGTTTTTCACCAGCCTTTTTAAGATACTCCCGGGCGGTCGCCTCAACGGCTGTTGAAGCAAGAATGCCGCTTATCAGCGCGATGCCTTGGGCCCCTGAACTGAGAACAGCCTCGACATTATCCATTTTTATGCCCCCGATGCCGTATACCGGCAGGGAAACCATTTTTATCATCTCACTCAATGCTTCCAGGCCCACCGGCTCTCCGTATTGCATCTTGGAGGGAGTTTTGAAAACCGGACCGAAGGTAATAAAATCTGCCCCCTCTTCTTCCGCACATACAGCTTCCTTTTTCGAATGAGTCGAACAGCCTATCGTGAGCCTGTCACAAGCAATTTTTCTTGCCACTCGAACCGGAACGCCGGCATTTCCAATATGGACACCGTCCGCATCAACACCAAGCGCGATATCTATCCTGTCATTGATAAAGAGTCTCGCACCGTAACGCCGCGTTAGCTCTCTGAACCGATAAGCCATGTCCAGCAACTCTCTAGTTGCAAGGTCTTTTTCCCTTAGCTGCACCGCCTTGACGCCGGCCGACAATGCCTGTTCAACTGCCGTGAAATAAGCATCTTCAGTTTTAAAAATCTTCCTGTCAGTTATCAAATACAGCTTAAAATCAACAAGTTGTGACAACATCATTAAAGCATTCCATCAATCGGACTGCTTGCCGTGGCATAAAGCTTTTTAGGCATGCGTCCTGCCTTATAAGCAAGCCGGCCGGCCATGACGGCATACTTGATGGCCTCAGCCATTGCCATGGGGTCTTTTGCGCCCGCAACAGCCGTATTAATCAAAACAGCATCACAGCCGAGTTCCATCGCAACGGCGGCATCAGATGCTATGCCTACACCTGCGTCTACAATTACAGGTACACTGGAAGCCTCAAGAATTATCTTGATATTGTACGGGTTGCGAAGGCCGAGACCCGAACCGATCGGGGCGCCAAGAGGCATGACTACAGCAGCTCCGGCGTCTTCAAGCCTCTTGCACATAACCGGATCATCGTTAGTATAGGGAAAGACAATAAACCCTTCCTTAGCCAGTATCTCCGTAGCCCTCAGAAGCCCGATAACGTCCGGAAACAGGGTCCTCTCATCGCCTATTACCTCCAGCTTGATCATGTCCGATACGCCCGCCTCTCTGGCAAGGCGCGAATACCTGAGGGCATCCTCGACGTTATAGCAACCCGCGGTATTGGGCAGTATCTTGTATTTTTTCGGATCCAGAAAGTCGAGCAGATTGGGTGATTTCCTGTCAGTTATATTGACCCTTCTGACAGCGACAGTCACCATGTCGGAGCCCGAGGCCTCAATCACCCTTGCGGTCTCGTCAAAGTCCTTATACTTTCCGGTGCCGATCCAGAACCGCGACTTAAACTCAATGCCCTGTATTATCAGTTTGTCTTCTTTCATGATGCCTCCTGAATATTTACTTTAGTCACTGCCAGCTGCCCAGGGAGATACTGTTTCCCTTTCCATAAAAGTCGGTGCAGGATTATATCTCTATCCTCCGCCAACAAAATTAACTATCTCAATGACGTCACCCTCGCTGAGACGCGCGTTGTCATAATCAGCTTTTTTTATAATCTTCAGATTTACCTCTACGGCTACCCGTCCGCTCTGTATTTCCATCTCCTGAAGAAGTCCGGCAACTGTTTCTTTCAGTGTCTGGTAGTCCTCACCATTAACTTTCAAATTCATTCCAACCTCCAGAATAAAAAAAGCCTCCATCCTGAACAGGAACAGAGGCTTTGGCTTCTTAAACTATCCCATTTCCTCCGCCAGAATTAACTGGATCAGGTTCAGGGGTCTTTCCCTCATCGGGAAACTCTCAGGCTATAACCTCCCCCAGGCTATGTTAAATATATAACAATACAATTCGGATTGTCAATAAAATATCTTTAATAGCGCAGCTACTTTCTCGCCTCGGCAATCTTCACCTTTCTGCCCTTGAGCACCATATCATTTATCTTGCGTATAACACGGTCTGCAAGGTCTTCAGGCACCTCTAGAAAAGTGAACTTTTCCAGAACCCTTACATTTACGATCTTTCTCTGGGGGATACCAGTCTCAGCTGCTATGGAATTGACTATATCCTGAACATTGATCTTGTCCATTTTCCCGATCGTCATAAATAGTCTTCTTCCCCCGGAGGATTCGGGGCGTTCACGCTGCCTGTCTTTGTCACGTTCCCGCGCCTTCTCCCGCTCGGGCATGTCCTCTGGCAGATCACCAAAAGCAGCATACATGGCTGCAGCCGAAATATCTGCAGGGTCAAACCTCCCTGCGAGGCTCTGCGCGATTTCGAGGTATCCGGCATATTTCTGCTGCTCCAGGATCTCGGCAATCGAATTTTCGATATTCTTTGCCTGCACCTTAATCGCTTCTTTCGCGGACGGCAGTTTCTGTCTGCCTATTACTGTCTGGGCTTTTTTCTCTATCTGCCTGAGATACGAATATTCCCTGGGTGTGACCAGTGTAATAGCGATGCCGGATTTGCCCGCCCTTCCTGTCCTGCCTATGCGATGGATATAATTGTCCGGGTTCTGGGGAATACTAAAATTAAAGACATGCGATACATTCTGGATATCGAGTCCTCGTGCCGCAACATCAGTGGCCACAAGTATCTCAATCTGCGCCTTCCTGAATTTGCCCATAACTTCTTCGCGTCTCGCCTGCGTAAAATCGCCGTGCAGGGCATCGGCATTGTAACCCATATTCTGCAGCTTGCGGCTCACATCATCCACATCGCGCTTGGTATGGCAAAAGATGATGGCAAGCGACGGATCCTCTACATCAAGCAGCCTGGTAAGTGCATTTATCTTATCCTCGGTCCTGACCTCGTAAAAAACCTGCTTTATCTTCGGCACTATCATGCTGCCCGGGTTTACCCTCACCTTTTCGGGCTTTTTCATGTACTTCTTTGAAATGGTGATTATCGATTCCGGCATTGTCGCTGAAAAGAGAAGCGTCTGTCTGTCAGCCGGAGTTTGTTTCAGTATTGTCTCTATGTCTTCGATAAAGCCCATATCGAGCATTTCATCGGCCTCATCAAGCACGACCATCTTGATGTCTGTCAGAGAAAAGGTCTTTCTGTTTATGTGGTCCATAATGCGCCCGGGTGTTCCAACTACGATATCAACCCCGCGCCTGAAGGCCCTGATCTGCGTATCAATCGATTTGCCGCCATAGACAGGCAAAATTTGCAGCTTTTTAAATAAGGCTATATTAATCAGTTCTTCCGACACCTGGACCGCAAGCTCCCTTGTAGGTTCCAGAATAAGGGCGAATGGTTTTTTGGAACGCTGGAACATCTCGCTTATAGGAATTCCAAAGGCAGCTGTCTTGCCGGTGCCTGTCTGCGCCTGTCCAATAACGTCAATGCCTTTCATTATAATGGGTATGGCAGCGGCCTGAATGGGAGTGGGTTCTTCAAACCCGAGTTTTTCGATGGCCTTGACCATCTCTTTACTGAATTCAAAATCTGCAAATTTCATGCTTGACATCTCCGGAATAATTAGTCGTCTCGATAAATTCGAGCAAATATACTTAGTTTGTATACATAGTATACCCTAATTCAGCATGATCTTACAGAAAGCATAGCTGGAATATCTCTTCAAAGAGTAAGTGTGGCGGGAATGCAGACCTGTCCTTTGAACCCACACAGATAGGGATTCAATCAATCGTTGTCTGTTGAGGCGTTAATCAGGCGTGGCCTTATGCGTGTTATAAATCACTATCACGCAAAAAAGAAACAATGCGCCAAGCTCTGCTATTGCCACCGACATAATAGTCAGAGGGTCCCTGCCGGATTTGGCGGCATGGGCAACACCAGCTCCCCATAGGAGCACAATAGGCACAAGAGTAAAAACAAGTTTACTTAGGAGAGAAGTCATTCTCATACTATCCTCCTTTGCAGTCGAAATTATTCACCTTTTACCACTTTAATTATAATCCTGTTAAGTAGCTTTTTCTGTGATTTCACTCATATCTCTTTTTTGGTTCAGGGCGTACAGGGTCTCTTTCAGTTTGACAAAAAAATCGCTGTTCCTTTATTATTAAAACTTCAAATTTACTGAATTTTATTTTAAATTACATGTACTTCCAAGACCTGATAGCTAAACTTAATGAGTACTGGTCCAATAAGGGCTGCCTGATCCTGCAGCCCTACGATATAGAAGTGGGCGCGGGCACCTTTCACCCGGCCACCTTTTTCAGGGTCATCGGCCCCGAACCATGGAAAGTCGCATATGTAGAGCCATGCAGGAGACCGACCGACGGACGCTATGGCGAAAATCCCAACCGTCTGCAGCACTATTACCAGTATCAGGTCATCCTCAAGCCGTCTCCTCTCGAAAGCCAGGAACTATATCTCGAAAGCCTCGCTTCATTGGGGCTTGATGCTACAAAGCATGATATCCGGTTTGTGGAAGATGACTGGGAGTCCCCGACACTCGGCGCCTGGGGTCTTGGGTGGGAAGTCTGGCTCGACGGCATGGAGGTCACACAGTTTACCTATTTCCAGCAAGTGGGCGGCATTGACCTGAAACCTGTTTCTGTTGAACTCACTTACGGGCTCGAGCGAATTGCCATGTACCTTCAGGACATAGACAGTATCTTTGAGATAGAATGGGCCAAAGGCGTCAAATATGGCGAGATACACAAGCAGGATGAGATCGAGTTCTCCCGCTTCAATTTCGATGAATCGAATGTCGAGCTGCTGCTCAGCCAGTTTGACTCTTATGAGAAAGAGGCAAAGAGGCTGAATGCCGTCGGCCTTGTGACACCTTCATACGAATACTGCCTGAAATGCTCTCATACCTTTAATCTGCTCGATGCACGGGGAGTGATCTCTGTGACCGAACGGACCAAATACATCGCCCGGGTCAGGAACCTTGCCAAGCTCTGCGCAGAGGCATTCTCCCGCCAGCGCGAAGAGATGGGATATCCTCTCCTGAACAAAGAGGAAAAACAATAATGGCAAGTGCCGGAACATATCCACGCCTGCTTCTCGAAATAGGGACCGAAGAGATCCCTGCGCGTTTTCTACCCGAGGCAATCGCCAAGCTGAAAGAGAATGCTGCGGGCCTATTGACGGAACAGCGCATTCCATACGGCGATATCCGCGCTTTTGCCACACCCAGAAGACTTGCACTGATCGCGGAAATCGCTGAGTCACAGACCGAAAATGAGAAGGAAGTATGGGGCCCTCCCGTGAATGTCGCTTTTGACAAGGACAACAAACCGACAAAAGCGGCTGAGGCCTTTGCCAGATCCAATGGCATGGCCATCGAGGCCCTGCTCCGCAAGGAAAAAGGTAAAGGCACCTATCTGGTAGCAGCTATAAAAGAATCTGCCAATCCAACCGCTGGCCTGCTTCCGGAATTGCTTGCAAAACTGATTCTGAGCCTCGCTTTCCCAAAATCCATGAGATGGGGCGAAGGATCAATACGCTTTCCACGCCCAATTCACTGGATTCTTGCCCTTTACCGGAATGAACCGGTCGGCTTCGAGATCGAAGGCATAAAAAGCGGTATATCTACCCGTGGACACCGTTTTCTTTCGCCTGTAGTAGTTGATGTCAGGGATGACCGCACATATTTTAATGCCCTTAAAGATAACCTTGTTGTGCTGGACACAGAAGAACGCAAGAAAATGATCCTGGACGGCGCACGCCAGCTGGCCTTGTCCATTGACGCATCGATAGTTGAAGACGAAACTTTATTGAATCACGTCGCATATCTCGTAGAGTATCCTGTGCCCGTCCTCGGTACCTTCCCGGTTCAATATCTCAGTCTGCCGGAGGAACTGCTGATCACGGTTATGAAGGGCCATCAGAAATATTTTGCGATCAGGGGAAATAACGGCAAACTTACCAACCATTTCGTTGTTGTAAGCAACACAAAGCAGGAAAATGCTGCCATGGTCGCAAGAGGGGCACAGAAGGTGATCAAGGCCCGTTTTGAGGATGCCCGATTCTACTATGAAGACGACAAAAAGATATCCCTGGCCGAGCGCCTTGAGGGACTGAAAAAGGTAGTCTTCCATGACAAACTTGGCACAGTACATGCCAAGAGCGAACGTATCTCAGTTTTGGCAAAATATATCGCTGAAAAAAGCTGCCCTGCCCGTATAGTGGACGCCGGGAATGCAGGCCGCCTCTCAAAGGTGGACCTGATATCAGGCGTAGTATTTGAGTTCCCTGAGCTGCAAGGCATTATGGGAAGCTATTACGCACTGAATGACGGCCTCGGAAAAGATGTTGCTCTCGCCATATCCGAACAGTATCTTCCGGCCTTTTCGGGTGACCGCATTCCTTCCAGCGAGCTCGGTATTGTAATAAGCCTTGCCGACAGGATCGACAGCATCGCTTCTTTCTTTATGCTTGGAATGGCACCGAGCGGCACCGAAGATCCCTTTGCCCTTAGACGCCAGGCCCTGGGAATTATCTCGATCCTGTCGCAGACCAAGAGCGAGCTGCTTCTTGCCGATCTTTTTGCAAAGGCGCTTGAGCCTTACCCGGAATGCGACAAGACTAAGATAATTGACGAGATAATACTCTTCTTTGAACAGAGGCTCGACCCCCTGCTCCAGTCAGCAGGATATCCTTATGACGCTGTTGCGGCAGTTACGCATTTTGTGAGGACAGAGCCGGTCGTTACCATCCGTGATCGCGCCGATGCCATCATCGTGCTTAAAAAGGCAGCCAATTATGAACTCTTTCTCCAGCTCATGAAAAGAGTTAATAATATCGCTCCAGTGGATGACATGACCCCGCCGGATACAGGCCGCTTTGTGCAGGACGAAGAAAAGGCCCTCTGGGCCGCATTCTCCGATATCAAGCCTAAGATCGAGCAGGGTGTTGCTGCGCGGAAATATGCGGATGCTATCGCATCTATCAGCAGCCTTGCCGCACCCATCAATACCTTCTTTGACAAGGTGCTTGTTATGGACAAGGATGAAGCAATAAAGCAGAACCGACTCGCCCTCATAAAGGCCGTTCAGACAACAGCCTTCTCGATCGCCGACTTCGCGAAGCTTATCTAATCTACTTCTTAACGACTGTCTTCTTGAATGGCATAAGCCGGCAAGGGTAGCCGACTCGATGTCTGGGTGTTCCGTGCTTTAGATCATTATCAGACAATAGTGCTATGTGTCTTTCTGACACTGCGGGCTTTAAGGTGAAGTGATCTTATTTCAGCGAGACAAGAGGCGGGTGAACTTGCCGGCTATTAATTGTTATGAACGGTCTCCTTAAACGCCCTGCATTACTTCAATATATTTATTAATTCCTTCAATCCATCCGTAAACCTCGGCCCGAGCCGGTAGAGACGATCGCTGACATAATAGACCCGTCCATTTCGCACAGCCTGCAGCATTTGAAGGTGCTGCATCAGCGCCATACTCTGATCCCTTATATCGGCATGCGCGCTTCCGATTATAATGGCGTCAGGTGCCCGCCCGATTATATCCTCCAGGGAACAGACCGGATAATAGGCCGGGCTGCAGATGCCTGCATTCCGCAGCCCGAGCACCTCAAGCGCCTCATGAATGGGCGTGGCTGCGCCGGCCGCCATCGGCGGATCAGGCCATATCAGATAAAGAACAGCGCGTTTTTTACCTTTGCTGAGCGCGTACTGCCGGAAAGCTGCAATGTCATGCTCGAACTTATCAGCCATCCTGCCGGCCTGCCTTTGCCTGCCGACAGCTATGCCGAATTTACGCAACGCCTGCGGAAATTCCGCAAGGCGATATCCGGGAATGACATAGGTCTTTATTCCAAGACCGTTCAGCCTCTCGATCAGTTGCGGCGAAACACTGTCGGACGATGCCACTACAAGATCAGGCCGCATGGACATGATGGTCTCTATCGAGGGCGTAACCATGGACCCTATCCGGGGCTTCTTACGGGCAGCAGCGGGATAATCGCAGGCATTTGTAACACCGACAATCCTGTCCTCAAGCCCAAGCGCAAAGAGCAACTCGGTTGTACTGGGCGTTAGTGAAATAATCCTGCTAGGCGGAGCGGCGAATACACCGACCGATGTGCAAATAATTAACAAAACAGCTGAAATGATTAAATGCATCAAGTGAGTTCTCCCCGGGCCAGTCAAGTTAGATCTCCACCCTCACGCCGCCGAAAAAATTAATACCTGGCGAAGGATAATACGCCTTTTCCGCCGGGAAACCGCCAATCACCCCGTATTCCGAGTATTTCTGGTTAAAAAGATTATTAATATCCAGAAACAGGGTGAGATTCTTCCACCTGTATTTATATTTGTTATTGGCCAGAAAATAACTTTTCTGCCGCGAATAGTCGTTAGGGAAGTCGCTGATAAAGCGCCTTTCTCCAACATACGTGCCATTAAGGACCATTGTAAAATCCCTGAAAGGAGAATACTGTCCTTCGATGCCGGCCTTATGTTCGGGCACATTAGGGACCTGCTTCCCGCCAAACATGCCGCCCCTCATCCTTGCGTCGACATATGTATAATTTCCCCTTAGCGTCAGCGAGTCAATCACCCTGGCGCTGAGTGAAAATTCCAGCCCGTTTCGGCGGGCAATCCCTTCAATGTTCTCGTTCGCATACGTAACAGGATTATAGATTATTTCATTCACGGTATCGCTCCTGAAGAGATTGATATGAGCATATATGTCATCCCTGAAATAAAACCTGGTACCGATCTCGTAACTGTCAGAGGTCTGTGTTTTCATAGACGTATTAATGGTGTTTGTATAATAACTGTATAACTCGTCGAGCACGGGATACCTGAAGCTCCTGGAATAGGCGAGATATACATAGGACTTGTTCAGGTAATTGTAATTAACACCGCCGGTCCAGGCATGAGTCCTCATGGTCAGACTGTCTGGGCTGCTCGGCTTAAATGTAAGGTCAGCCTGGTCTCTTCTATATCCCGTTGACAAAAAGAGTCTTTTGGCTATGGCAACCTCGTCGTGAATATAAGCGCCGTAGTTCGACTTGCTGAGCCTGTATTCACCTATGGAGACAGATCCAAAAAAATCCGACCTGTTTCTGATCTCTTCTTGTGACCACTGGTAGTCAGCGCCTGCTACGAGATTATTGGAGATATCCCCGGTGATATCATTCCTGATAGTCGCCCGGGGAGAAAAAGCGATGGTCTGGATTCCGCTCGTCCCAAGAAAATTCCAGGAATCGCCTGAAGAATAAGAAGAGAACGTCCTCTTTCTGTAAGACATGTCCATCTTGAGACTCGCATTATTTGCCATGAAATATTCGGGTGAAATCTTGAAATAGTAGTCCTCTATCTTCGCATAATCGCCTGGATGAGTAGTCGATGTCCTCGGACGTCCTGCATTAAAATCGCTTTCTTTTAGTGCCCCGGGCATCCGGTTATCGTCCTGATGGTATCCGGTCCCGATATTGATTTTGAGGTCCTTGATGCCATATAAGCTTATATTCATACCTGTGTCTTTTGACTCAAGCCTGCTGTTGTCCCTGTACCCATCAGATAAAAGATAGCTGCCGGAAACATAAAAAGGCAGGTTATTGACAAGAGTGCCGCCGACAAAGGCATTGGCGCTGTAAGTATTGTAACTGCCTGCGGCAAGTTCGCCGCCGGCCTTCAGTTTATCTCCCTCTTTTGTGATGATATTTACAACACCACCGGACGCATTATCTCCGTACAGGACGGCCCCTCTTCCGCCCCTGATTATCTCTATCCTCTGTACGCGATCAAGCGGTATCTGGGACCAGTCTGTGCCGCTAAGGTCAGCCTGGTTGACCCGGCGCCCGTCTACCAGCACAAGTGTGTTAAGAGGGCCGCTTTCGCCGAACCCACGGATATCAACACTAAAGTACCGGCGGTTGCCCGCTATGTCGGACACATTGACTCCCCCTTCACTTCTAAGGATGTCGGTTATATTTTTGGCATTGGAGTTCCTGATCCTCTCTTCATTGATGACCGTGACATTGGCAGGCACATTCGCAAGCTTCTCTTCATAACGCGATGCGGTAACGACTACTTCATCAAGGATCTCTGGATTTTCCCCTGAAAATGAAAATGCAGGCATAAAAAGCAGTCCAAATAAAGAACAGCAGAATACCCTGATTGGGAAACTTCGTTTTGATAAATTGTCTGACGAATACGGTTTTTCCATTTTTTCCCCCTCGGAAAATAGTCCGGTAAGATTTTGATCTGGACAGGTCTTCCGGCTCAGGGCCCCCTAATCGCCCGCCTTCCCATCATGGTATTACCCATGAAAGTGGCTTAGTTTGGGCTTTCGTTCCCTTTACGGCTGCGGGGCAGCGGGAGAATTACACTCCTCTTCCCTTGCATCCAGTCAGTGATAAGTCAAAATGTAAACTGCAACCTTCCTGGAAAAATACCTCCCTTTCCACAAAGATATTCCTTTCAAAAAGGATGGGTTTATATTATTCCTGACGCTGAATTAATGTCAATACGAGAGGCCGCACCCTCCAAGGTTTATCATATGCGCCCTTGCCGTCATGGAGGCGCCCTGTGCGGAAAAGAGTAAAGTGAAACATTTTATGATATACTTTTAGAATCTATCACGTTATCGCGTGCGGCAGGAGAAATAATGAACCGCAGAGGAAAGCTTGCAGCTGCAAGGATCGTAAAAAAACAAGAGGGCATCGATGCGCGTCCCGTGTCCGAGCTCTTTCCGGGCGTTACGGGAATCGTTATAAGTATGGTATACAGTAAAACAGGAGTACTTGAACCCTTATCCAGGGAAGTTAATTTCCACCCCGGCAGCAATGCAATCTTCAAGGTGAGCTGTCTATGTCCGGAATGTACCGAAGATTATTTTGAATTCACCAAAATAATTAAAGCCATGATTAAGGCGCGCAAAACGGTCTCACATGGAAAAATAAGCTGTGATACCTGCCCTGCCCCGGAATCTTCAAATGTTTCATACACGGTGTCGATAAAATATGCCCCTCGGAGATAATAGAATCAATGTGATGGGCATTTAGTGAGACCTGGGCCCTCCTTCGAATAATTGCCTTAGCAACATATCTCAATTCAGGATTTTGAGTCCTGCCCTGCTCTCCTCCGCCCAAATAACCTCGGTCTTTGTTTTCGGGTCATCAAATGTGATAATATCACCCTTCTTCAGCTTTATGGCCGAGATTATACCAAGGCCCTTTTCACTAAGATTTACCACCTCACAAGACCATTGATGTCCAAATGCGGAGCAATCGGCAGAAAAAGCACATTCGATCCTGGGCCACACCCGATCGTCAGCAACCTCTGCCTGCCTTTTCCTGTTTTCGGAAGTCTCCATATCATAAGCCCCCTTTCAGGCCTCTCTGCTATAATTATAAGCATATATCAGTTTTCTTGCGACAACAAAAAATGAAAAATCCCATTCTGGCATTTATTCTGGCCTCTTCTTACACGTAGCACTGCACGACTTATCAGCCCATGGACTATAACCATCTGTTTTAATTACCTAAACCCTCTTTTTGTTAGATCCAAAGCGCTGCAGTGATGCTTAGGTCTGATCTCTGCGCATTTTTATAATAACGTCCCAAATCCGTCTCGACAGGAGCATAGTAAGATGTATAGAATAATAACATGGTGTCCATAACTGCAGAAGCAATAGAGATAATCAGGCTACAGGGCAATACGGTATTTTTAGAACTGCCGAAATCGGTCAGAAGTTGCTGCGGAATGATGCTGCAGGAATGCCCGATAGTGCGTCTTGGCTCACCGGCCGTTGCTGATTCGTATAAAATGTCAGAGGTCTGCGGCGTAACTGTTTTTGTGCCCAGGATTATAATTGGTGATGAGCTTACGATAGATGTAGCCACATTTCTCGGCTTCAAGCGGCTCATGGTAGAAGGCTGGCGTTACTGCTGATTTCTGCGCTCAGTCCTTATCACACATATTTCTTTTCTTCCCGAGCACTATCGTCTCCATTTCTTCCAGGTGCGCGCACATAGCGAGCCGGGCAGCGGCGCCATTTCTGTTTTTTACGGCTGAAAAAACCGCATTGTGTCCAGAAATGGATGCATGGGAACGTTCTTCATACTGTAGATACTCACTTCTGGTCTCTTCCAAAAGATCAGAAAACGCGGCTAGCAGACGCACCAATACCGGATTCTTCGACATCTCAGCCAGGATCGCGTGAAACCGGATATCATATTTGGCAATACTCTCTCCTTTGGCGACGGCTTCCACTTGCGAAGCAAGCAGAGTCCCAAGCTTTTCAATCTCCCCGGCTGTGGCTTTTTCCGCGGCAAGCTCGCCAACGTGGGGCTCGATAATTCTGCGCACATAAAAAATGTCATAAATACTGTCATTTTCTTTAATCAGTTCAGTCGCAAGCGTGTGCACCAGGTCTTCTTCACTGGATGAAAGCACATAGGCGCCCTCACCCTTCGGACTCTTAATAAGTTTCAGCGATTCCATGGACCTAATCGCTTCTCTTATTGTTGAACGGGACACATTGAACATCTCACCCAAATCACGCTCAGTCGGAAGCTGGTCGCCCTGCTTCAGATACCCATTCTCTATAAGCGCGCGGATTTGCGCAACAACATCTTTGTATGCCCGTTTTTTTTCGACTGCCTTAAGTGATTTCAGCATAATGGAGCTATTTGCCTTTACCCTGCTTTTCAGCCGCAACAAAGGTGCCGCCCGCAGAATCATTTCTGTTGAAGTCAGATGTATTCTGAGCATTTCCGCCGCGGACCCTGATCTCGCCACCTATTGTTACCTGTGTACCGCCCCTTGCCACACTTTTGGTACCGTTTGACGGTATAGAAGCCGGGATTTCGGCCTGTATGGCAAATGATCCCGTCGCAAAGACGAGCGAGATAAATGCCATAGAAAAAAATATTATTTTGCCCACTTGCAGACCTCCGATACTGGAACATTAAACATTATGCGAAATTCATCCCAAGTCCCCGAAACTTACAACACATCTGTTTATTACAGCTTTATAATACCAGAATAGTTATCTTTCGATCTCTTGTTGAACTTACGACTGCTATGCGGACAACTCCCCAAGGAAAAAACAGGCGAGTAACCGTTCCCCATAGGATCGGGGGGATCAGACAACTGATCAAGTGATCGGAATGAAACTATTTATCGTGCTTTTTTATTTTGCATTCCTTCTGTATAGCCGGGGTAAAGCTTTTCAACGCAATCAGGGCAGATACCATGCGTAAATTCAGCCTCGGAGCGATCTCGAATATAGGATTCGATCTGGTTCCAGTAACCTTTGTCATCACGGACTTTCTTGCAGGAAGCGCAGATAGGGATTATGCCTCTAAGTACCTTGATCTCATCGAGCGAATCTTTTAAATCCTGTTCGACGCGCTGAAAATTAAGAAGAATAAGACCTACGGCTACAGCAAGGTGAATTCCGGTAATGATAATGAGCAGAATTCCATGCAGTCCTGCCGACGACATAAAATCAGATAAATATGGATCAACCAGGGCCACCCATATAAAGCGAATTACATTCAGCCCAGCACTAATCATAAAAGCGGCAATCAGGAAAAGACATGGTCCCCCCATTTTCCGGGACACTCCGCGATAGACTAAAGCCGCACACCATAAATCGAGTACAGCAATAACGATGCTGATGACTATAGTCCGGGCATTAACGCTGGGATAAATGTAAGTGAAATATGCTTGGGCCACGGCCGTGAGTCCTACCGGGATGAGATATAGTCCTTTTTTTGCGGCCCTTCCGATGAATAAATTGATTCCGTATGCAATATAAACCATAAAGCTTGCGATCAAAGTTCCGCCGAGTACGATTGAGAAAATGTCGGGGATCAATCCGCGAAGGCTGACAAGCAAGACCCCAAAAAAACTTGAAAGAGATGCTATCATCCAAAACTGGAATCCCTCATAGGTCTTGCGTGTTTTCAGCACATAGACAAATGTGAGAGATACCACCAGCCCTATGAGGCTTGCAAAAAAGAGAACTGTTCTTATGTCTGGATAAATGTTCATAAAAGTCTCGATGAATTACCTGCTATTATGAAAACCGGCCAATGCCCCCCCGTTTCTTATTCAAACGGAAGCCTGGAATTCAGCAACAGCCCATTAAATTCAATACGCAGAATTTATATTTTAACAGATTGAGGCATTTGCCGGCAAAAGAAAAACTTGGCGAAATATTCTTTGATTTGACCGGTCAGTGTTTATGGAAAAGATAGTGTGAGTGGATGTGGCTGTGTTTCTTGCCTTCGTGGAAATGTAAATGCTGGTGAATGAGGTTAACGCGCAGCAGTAATTCCTCATTATGCAGCACATCCCGGGCGCTGCCAATGCATTCAATCCTGTGCTCTTCAGAAAGCACGGCAACGCGGGCCTGGATCTCTCCGACCAGACCAAGATCGTGCGTGGCTATTATTATTGTCTTGCCTGCTTCATTCAGCGCGAGCATCAGCTCAAGTAAAAAAACCTGGGTGCGCGGATCAAGGCCATTTGTAGGTTCATCAAAAAGTAGGATATCAGGATTCATGGTGAGAACACAGCCGAGAGCTACGCGTTTTTTTTCACCACCCGAAAGCATGTGCGTGGGGCGATGCCTGAGAGGGCTTATCTGGAGCATCTCCATGATCTCTTCAGCACGTGCAACTGCCGTCTTCTCGTCGAGCCCGAGTTGCAGCGGACCAAAGACAAGCTCGTCAATAACAGTAGGGCAGAAAAGCTGGACATCCGCGTCCTGAAAAATGAACCCGACGCGGCTTCGAAATACCTGTCTGAACGAGTCATGCTTAAGGGCCTGTTCTGACAACTCCCTGCCATCAAACATAATCCTGCCCTTCTGCGGATGCAAAAGCCCCGCAAATAGCTGTAGAAGAGTAGATTTGCCGCTGCCGTTGGAACCGATGACGGCAAAGCATTCACCCCGCTGCACCGATAGAGATACATCTGTCAGTGCCGGGAATCTCTTATGGTAACTGTAACTGACATCTGAAAGTTCGAAAATATTCACCTGGTTCATTTTACACGAGCAGAGCGGCTAACACAATGAAAGTCAGCACAACAGCTCCAACCATATCAAGGGGTTTTAATGCATGTCCCGCAAGGAGTCGTAATTCACCCGAGAAACCGCGGCTGAGCATGGCACGATAAATATCGTCGACTCTTCGCTCTGTCCTGCGAAAGACAGTTACCATGCGGCCTGCAGACCATTGCCGGAATTCGGAAGCGGAAGTGCCAAGCACAAGTCTGGCCTTCTTTGCCCGATACATGTCTGTTATTGTCAGTGCAAACAGGTATACATACTTGTAGGTCAGCGTAAGAATAAGCAGGATCGAGTCAGGCAAGCGGAAGAGCTTAAGTGCCCGGACTATTTCTGGGAATGAAGTAGTTGCAACAACAAGAAAAGACAAAGAAAGAGAAGCGAAGACACGGAGTGTAAGCTTGGCGCAGATGTTAATACCCACGTCCGTTATTCCAATATGCTGGGGCACGAAATATATCCAGAATGCGTAAGGTCGCGAAAGTTCGAAGAGCGGCAAAACAACACGGCCGGTTGAAATAACGTTAAGCATCGCAGGAGCCGAGACAAGAAAACCAAAAAAAAAGGCCAACGGGATTACCCTTCCATACAGGAAAAGCAGACTGACCCTCGAAAGTACGGCGAGAAGCGTAATTGCTGCAGCGATTACGCTCAAACTGAATACATCCGTCTTAAGACTTATCGTTACGATAAGTGCTATCCAGAAAGACACTTTAATTCTTGCATCGAGTGACTGAAGAACTCCACGGCGAGATGCAAGTTCGCACTGAATAAATGAGTAATGGATTATCCTGGCGAAACCTGCAATCCCGCGATCAATTTGAGAGAGTGTACGAGAATGCCCCCTGACCGGCATGGCCGGTTGAAGCGCCTTCTTCGTTAAAAAAGACGGTATATCAGGGTGCATTACGATTGATAATCCTGGCCAGGAAATAGGCGATGCATCCGACAATAAGAATTCCTATAAGACCGGATACGATATACCACAGGCCCTGAACCCAGACTGATGCGCCCTCTCCGCCTAAATTATAGCCGGCTATTGGGGCTTTCCAGAGATCAGCAAGCCTTTCAAGACCGGCAGGAACAAACCCCATCATCTCTTTCAGTTTTTCAGAGCTCCATTCCCCCCAGGCGCCCTCTGCCATAAAAAACTGCGGCAGAAAAATGCCGATGGGACTCAGTAACGCCATTACCACAAGCCCTATCCAGAGTTTTTTCTGAAATTTAGTCATTTTTAATCTCCCTGAAGGCATAAATCAGGTCCATCTCATGTTTCATAAAATATCCCAGGATCAGCGCGGTAACTATACCTTCGAGTATCCCAAATAGCAGCAGGTGCTCAACTGCCATGGCCGGAACCGCAATGGCCAGAGGATACGGGGCATAAAGCGGCAATCCCTGTGCATCCTGCGCGATCAGCGGTTGAATGCCAAATTGTATGGCTGTAGAAATTGACGCCATGAAAAGCCCTGAATAGCCTGCCATGAAAGCGGCTGCCCTGACTCTTTTCCCGGTCCGGGCCGGTCCGCAGATAATTCTGAATACCCAATATGAAATAAACGGCAGCACTACCGCCATATTGAAACAGTTGGCACCAATAGCCGTGATGCCTCCATCGCCGAAAACAACCGCCTGGATGACAAGTACGATAGATACAGCAATCACCGCTGCCCATGGACCAAGCAGAATGGCTATGATAGCTCCACCCACCGCATGTCCCGTTGTCCCGCCGGGAATCGGTATGTTGAACATCTGGATAAGAAATGAAAAAGCGGCAGCCATTGCAAGATACGGGATATAGCGATGCGACAGTCCGGTTTTGATCTTTCGTAATGCCACTGACCAGAAAGCGGCAGCGAGACCAAGCAGGGGGATATATGTTTGAGGACTCAGATAACCGTCAGGAATATGCATAACTCAACCACCTGTCCAAGCTGAATTTGAGAAGCAATAAATATAATCTTGAAAGCCTAATTAGCCTTTCATCAAAAGAATACAAAAAAACCACGAATCACTCCCCGGACCTTCTGGCCAGGCGGAGCCTTCGTGGCTCATTCACGAATAGATTATCAGAGCCTTCAGAATGTTGTCAACTGTGATCTGCCTGACTGCAAACCAGCATTACTCGCTATATTTCCTGATGAGCCTCGAACCGTAAGCAAAAAAGACTATCAGATAAAATAGAAGAACCGCAAGAGAGATTAACGCCTCTATATCCAGCGACGACTTCCTTATCACAATATTTGTATGTGTGAGAGGAAACAAATATACAATTGCGCGCAGTCCCTCAGGCATCCTGTCGACCGGGAAAAAAGTCCCGCTGAAAAAGGCCATCGGCAGGATGAAAAAGTTATTGTAGGTTGAGGTGTCCTCATGCGAAGTTGTAATCATTCCTGTAATAACGCCAAAGCTCGCAAATAGCATGCAGTTAAGGAGCAGCACGGTTACAAATAAAGGAGTGATAGAAAAATTCCGCGCTAAGACAAAGCCGACTGCCATTATCAGAAATGAGGCAAAGAGGCCTTTCACTACTCCGGCAAGCACCTCCCCTATCATTATAGAAGACGAACTGATCGGAGACTGGACCAGCACCTGAAAGGTCTTGAAATAGAGGCGGTTCAGGTTCAGCGAACTCGCGACCCAGGTGTAAGAGTTATTCATTGAACTCATGGCCACGAGGCCCGGCAGCAGAAAACTGAGATAGTCGGTACCCTGCATCTGCACATTTCTGCCCATTCCGAGTCCAAAGGTTACCAGATATATGACAGGCACCACCATTGCCGAGAAGAGATACCCAAGCTTAAGTAACTTGCGCCTGAAATGAAGCATTTCCCTGAGAAAAACGGGATACCAATCAAGATACCTGCCCATCCCTTCAAATCCCTGAAGGCTCTTCATTCTATGCGCTCCCCAGTCAATTTTACAAAGACATCCTCAAGATTCGTTTTTCTGATTGTAACTGCCTGTTCCGTGCCTTTAGCGACTGCGTGGGCCTCTTCCCGGTCCCTGCATATGTGCTGGATTAGTTTTCCGTCGCCATTTATAAATTCGACAATAAATTCGCCGACCATGGACTTGAGGTTTGAAGGCGAATCAATTGCGATAAGGGACCCTTTCGCGAGTATTCCGACGCGGTCGCACAGCGCCTCGGCCTCTTCAATATAATGTGTAGTAATAACTACAGTGCGGCCGTCTATCCTGGTCTTGCGAATGATGTCCCATATCTGCCGCCTGATCAGTGGATCGAGACCAATCGATGGCTCATCCAGAAACAGCACCAGAGGCTCGGTCAGCAGGGCACGGGCAATAAGGAGCCGGCGCTGCATACCCCCTGAAAAACTGCTTATGACGCTGTCCCGGCGGTCCCAAAGGGCGACAAGCTCGAGGCATTGCTGAATCTTCCTCACGCGGTCGGATATTGAATGGAGCATGCCGTAGATCATCAGGTTTTCATATGCAGTGAGTTCCCGGTCAAGATTGTTCTCCTGGGGGACCACGCTGATACGCTTTTTTATGTCCTTCCTTCGCGTCTCAATATCGCATCCGTCGATAGTTGCACCACCCCCGGTCGGCCTGCTCAGAAGCGTCAGCATCTTGATTGTAGTCGTCTTGCCGGCGCCGTTCGGCCCCAGAAGGCCGAATACCTCGCCTTTTCCAACGCTGAACGATACGTCGTTCACTGCCATAACCTGCCCGTAAGTTTTGGTCAGATGCGTAAGTGCAATCACCCTGTGTACCTCCCGGTGGCCCGGTCTATCTTAGGGCAAATAAAACCCATACCATTATTCCTCAATACATCTACAGAAATACCGTACATCTCAAGCAGATTCTGCGCTGAAATCACTTCCTGGGGATTTCCGTCTGCTATCACGGAACCATTTTTAATCAGTATGGCATGATCAGAAAAAAGCAGCGCCAGGTTGGGATCATGGAGAGTCATAAGCGCTGTAAGTCCTCTTTCGGCCACGATGGAACGCACCTTCTCAAGAATTACTATCTGGTTTCTGAAGTCAAGATGGGATGTAGGCTCGTCCAGAATGAGTATCGGGGAATCCTGGGCAAGGGCCCGGGCTATAAGTACAAGCTGCCGCTCTCCCCCGCTGATCCTTGTATAGGGACGCTCAGCCAGATGACTAATGCCCGCAATGCCTATAGCATCATAAGCTGCCGCATAATCACGCCTGGACGGTACTGAAAATATACCCACATGAGTTGCCCTGCCCATGAGAACTATATCAAAAACAGAATAAGGAAACGGAGGTTCGTGTTCCTGCGGCACAATCGCAAGCAGGCGAGCTCTCTCCGCAGGCGAAAGACCGCGCAGCGTCCTGCCCTCAAAAAGCACGGCGCCCTCTTTCATTTTCCATAGTCCCGCAATGCATCGAAACAGCGTGGTTTTGCCTGAGCCGTTAGGTCCCAATATCGTTGTGATCTTTCCCGGCCCCGCATCAAAAGTAACACTATGCAGAATATCAGCTTCATGATGCGCGTGCCGAAATGTCAGATTTTCGATCCTGAGCATTACTTCCCCCAACTCTCCGTACCGCCTTTTCTCATCAGATAAACAAAAAATGGAGCGCCGATTATCGCTGTAATGATCCCGACCGGTATATCGTAACCGGTAAGATTGCGCGCCATTGTATCGGCAATAATCATGAAAGTAGCCCCACCTGCCATGCTTAGCGGCAAAAGACTCTTGTGATCGGGCCCGGCGATCATGCGGATAAGATGAGGTACCATAAGACCCACCCAGCCTATAATACCGCTGACAGATACAGCTATGCTCACGCCCAGTGTGGCAGCGGCAATGAAGATAATGCGGTCCCTGCTTACGTTAATGCCAAGTCCCTTTGCCTCATCTTCACCCATACTCATTACATTCATCCTCCACCTCATGAGCAGCAAAGGAAGCATTCCCAGCCCTATGCCTATGGCTGCAATGCCGACAAGTTTCCAGTCAGCAAGTGCAAAACTTCCCATAAGCCAAAATACTATGCTCTGCAGTTTCATTGGATCGACCAGAAACTTAATTATCGACAGCATAGCCGTAAAAAAGGCAGACATTATGATGCCCGAGAGAATAAGCGGAAGCCGCGAAATCTCGCCCTGGGTTTTGGCCATCGTATAAGCGAGCATAACAGCGAGCACCCCGAATACAAAAGCGAGGAATTGGACCGGCACGTCAGGCATAAAGCCAACAGACAGGGCACAACCGAGCGCAGCGCCTGCCGATATGCCAAGAATGTATGGATCAACCAGAGGGTTGCGGAAAATGCCCTGAAGCGTAACGCCCGAGGCCGACAGCGCAACTCCGACCAGTGCGGCAAGCAGGACGCGCGGAAGCCTTATATCAAACACTACCGCCCGTTCAGGCGAATCAGGCAGGCCCGTCAGCAATCCAATGCCCTCTGCCAGTGACCTGAGCACCTGCATGGGAGCAAGCTCATAAGCGCCCAAAAAAAGCGCAACCCAGCCCGCCGCAAAAGGCGAAATAGCTATAAATACAGAAATATAAGTTTTAACCCTCAAAGCCCTTCGCCCTGCTGACGTGTGAGTTGAAACCTGACCGGCAACAGCGCCAGGGACAGCACTGCACTGCCGTTCTTTATCGCGGGACGATACGTTGATTTTCTGACCGCTTCCAGTGCCGCTTCAGTAAAACCAAACCCGGCAGCCTCTATCACTTCAACATTCATCAGCTTTCCCTTTTCATCAATAGTCAGCCTGAGAAGTACCTTCCCCTCTTTATTCATTCGCCTGGCTATGAATGGATAAACCGGCACTTCACGCCGGAGGAAGTTCGGCCCGGAAGCGCTGCCAAAAGGGAGGACTTCTCCCTTACCGCTGCTCGCAGCCGGCACGTTTTCTAAATTGGTTTTAGGGCGGTCATCAGCAAATTTAACGCCAGCGGACTCTATCGGAGACGTTAATTCCCTGACAGCGCTGTGGCCAGTCATAACTTTTGCCTTTTCTTCATACGAAGGGGAAGCAGGCGTGACAGGCCTAATAGCCGATACATCATGTCGCTTCCCGTTCGAAAGTGATTCTGACCCGGTTTTAGAACTCCCGGAGGCTATATATATCTGGATAATCTCCTGTGATTTCTGCAATCCCTGCACTACAATATAGAATGCTGCGCAAACTGCGATGACATGCAGAATGCCTGCGGCAATACCCGAGAAAAAAAGTCTTTTATCAACACTCCGGGGAATCATTTCCTTGAGATTGGTTCAACCTATCTGCATGACCACAAGATCGTCACGGTGTATGACCTCGTCCTGACGTTTCGATCCGAGTATCTTCTCGATATCAGCCGTCTTGCTGCCCTTGATCTTTTCGAGTTCTTCTGAAGAATAATTCACTATGCCTTTTGCAATCCGGTTTCCGGCATTGTCGGCGCAGAAAACCGCCTCATCGCGGCCAAAAGACCCTTCAATAGAGAGAACTCCCGATGGAAGCAGGCTCTTGCCGCCCTTGAGCACAGCATTGACCGCGCCCTGATCAAGTATCAGCGTGCCGCCGGGCTTGACCGCATAAGCAATCCAGCCCTTTCTGGAATTCATGCTCTTCTTTTTGGCAATAAACTCGGTGCCGTGCTGCACGCCCTTCATTATAGAACTTACTATGCCTTTTTTTGCGCCGCTGACGATATTAACAGGTATTCCGAATGAGGTGGCCTTTTCGGCCGCAAGGATCTTTGAATACATACCGCCCAGTCCAACCGAACTTCCGACTCCTCCGCAGATGGATTTCAGTCCGGAAGAAATCTCCGTCACGCGGGGTATGATTTTCGCCGCCCGGTCTTTCTTTGGATCAGCAGTATATACGCCTTCAACATCCGAAAGTATTATCAGCCTGTTTGCGTCAATCAGCCCCGCCACTATAGCCGCGAGCTGATCATTGTCCCCGAATTTCAGTTCATCGGTGGCAACGGTGTCGTTTTCATTTACTATGGGTATCAGTTTATATTCGAGCAGCGTATTAAGCGTATTGCGGGAATTGAGATATGTCGGCCTGAAAGAGACAACGCCTCTTGTAAGGAGTACCTGTGCGACCTTTTTATCATGCCTCTGGAAGGCCTTCTCAAAAGCGCGCATCAATGAGGACTGTCCTGCAGCTGCCGCGGCCTGTTTGAGCCTGACTTCCCGGGGCTTTTCAGTCAGCCCCATCTTTTCCATCCCGGCTGCGATTGCCCCGGACGATACAATTACAACATCATGCCCTGCGTCGCAAACTTCAGCGATATCCGCGGCAATAGAGTTGATCCTCTTCTGGTTAAGCCCCCTGGCGGATTCTGTAAGTATGTTACTTCCAATCTTTACGACTATCGTACTCATAAGCGTAAACCCTCGACTTTTTGGACCAGATACTTCAACAGTTTTTCGAGTCCCACATCAGAGACAGCCGATATTCCGAAAAAATCAAGGCCCTTCTTTTTGCAGTACTTCTCGAGCAGTTTGAGCCTCTTTTTCTCATACGCAAGGTCCAGTTTTGTGCCGACCACGGCCATCGGCTTATTAATAAGTTCCGGACTGTATAATACTAATTCTTTATTGATCTTTTCAAAATCATCGACAGGGTCTCCAGGTGTTATGTCAGACACGTCAACAAGATGAAGGAGCATTGAGGTCCGCTCCACATGGCGCAGAAACTGAAAGCCGAGCCCCGCGCCGGCATGTGCCCCCTCGATGAGACCGGGGATATCGGCGACAACAAAACTCCTGTGTTCCCTGAATTTCACTACACCCAGGTTGGGAACAAGCGTTGTAAACGGATAGTCGGCTATCTTCGGTTTGGCGGAAGATATGACCGAAATCAGAGTGGATTTGCCGGCATTTGGAAGGCCGATAAGACCTACGTCGGCAAGCAGCTTCAATTCGAGCACAAGCTCTTTTTCTTCGCCTTCTTCTCCTGGCTGGGCAAACTTCGGCGCCTGCCTGGTAGCTGTTGCGAAATTACTGTTACCCAGACCGCCCCTGCCTGCCTTCGCTGCCATTACTTCTGCGCCAACAGAGTCAAGGTCGGCAATAACTTCACCGCTCAAATCGTCTTTCACAATAGTGCCGACAGGCACAAGTATGATTTTATCTTCGGCATTACTGCCATGCTTGTTGCTGCCCTTGCCGTGCTCACCGCGGTCTGCTTTATATTCCTTATGGTACCGCTGATCTAGCAGTGTGTTAAGTTCAGCCGAAGCCCTGATGATAACATGGCCTCCCCGGCCGCCGTCACCCCCATTGGGGCCTCCCTTGGGCACAAACTTCTCCCTCCGGAAGCTGACGCAGCCCCTTCCGCCGTCTCCGGCCTTTATATGTATCTTTACATAATCAACAAATTGCATAAACAAAAAAGGCGGTCCGCATTGACAGACCGCCTCTCATTATCTCCTGTCCGGATATTTGATTAAACGCTAGCAACTGCCGGCTCAGCAGCATAAACGCTGACCTTAAGCCTTTCCTTGTCTTTTTTCTCAAACTTTACAAACCCTTCAACCAGTGCAAAAAGGGTATCATCCGACCCCTTGCCAACGTTGGTCCCGGGATGAAATTTGGTGCCGCGCTGCCTGATAAGAATATTCCCGGCCTTCACAAACTGTCCGCCGAATTTTTTTACTCCAAGCCGTTGTGACTCGCTGTCACGCCCGTTTCGCGTGCTTCCTACACCTTTTTTATGAGCCATATTATCCTCCGTTAATCTTTGTAATCTTCAGGGTGCTGAAATGCTGGCGGTGGCCTGTAACCTTCTTTGTGGCCTTCTTTGACTGATGCTTCATTACGGATACCTTGGCCGATCTGCCCGCACCGACGATCTCGGCACTTACGGACGCGCCTTTAACATATGGCTTTCCGAAAGTCGAGTTGCCGTCATTGTTTATCATCAGCACCTTGTCTATGGTTATCTCGGCATTTAACTCTCCATCCACCTTTTCGACTGATACAACGTCACCGGCAGATACCCTGAGCTGTTCGCCGCCTGTCTCTATAATTGCGTACATGTTCTCACACCCCCGAATAAATTAGACTATTATTAAAACAGAATAACAACAAATATGTCAATAATAATAACAGCTTTGTTGACCGAACCGCCCCCGATCTATTATATTATAAGATAGATCACCAGTCGGAGGAAGATATGCCTATATATGAGTATGGATGCACAAAATGCGGTAAACACCTGGAGATACTTCAGAAATTCGGCGAAGCGCCAAAAACAGTATGCCCTGAATGCAGCGGCGCGCTGAATAAGCTGATTTCAAATTCTTCATTTGTCCTTAAAGGAAGCGGATGGTATGCAACCGATTATTCCGCTCTAAAGAAAATGGATGTACACAAACCTGCCTCAAAAAACAAAGATACCGAAACCACCATCAACAATACGGAGGTCGAATCCGGGTCAAAGACCGAAACAGTTGCGGAGCCAAAGAAAGAAGAGGCTGCAGCAAAGTAGATGGTCTCTCCTCATATCCATGTGCCCTTCGATCAGATCGACGGGTACATGGATTTTATTCTTGCCGGCCAATACAATCTCGAAATCTATTTCAGTTCGAACAGTCTTGATTCGCTGTCTGACGACAGTTTGAAGCGACTGCAGAAATCGCTTGATTACAACCCTTCACTCTCTGTTCATGCGCCTTTCATGGACCTTGCTCCAGGTGCCCTCGATTCCAGGATAAGAAAAGCGACCATTGAGAGGCTTGAACAGACCCTGCATGTGGCTGGAATTCTTCACCCGCGTGCTGTGGTTTGCCACTCGGGATACGAAAAATGGAGATATGCGCTAGATGTAAATATCTGGCTGAAGAAGAGCCTTGAAACATGGCGCCCTTTGAATAAGCGTTTCGGGGCGATTGGCTGCAGAATTGCAATCGAAAATATTTTTGAAGATGAACCATCTAACCTGAAGCTCCTGATGGAAGAGATGGATTCGGACAATTTCGGTATCTGTTTTGATACAGGTCATTGCAATCTTTTTACATCAGTGCCGGTCGATCAATGGTTGGATGAACTCGGCCAATATATTATAGAGCTTCATCTTCATGATAATGATAAAACAGCTGACCAGCATTTTCCGCCCGGAGAAGGGTCCTTTGACTTTGACACGCTGTTCAGTCGTCTGGAAAACCGCGACCTGATTTACACCCTCGAAGCACATTCTCCTGAGCATGTATTGACGGGCTTAGACCGGCTGAAAAAATATCTCTGAATTTAATCTGCCCCTATCATTCTGTCGAGGGCTATTTTGGCAGAGGCCCTTATTTCTTCTGGAACAGTGACAACAAGCTCCATATTTTTGAGCGCGTTCACAATGCTCCCGAGTGTAGTCTTCTTCATGTTTGGACAGATCATGTCCTTTCTCAATGGATGGAATATCTTGTCAGGATTCTCTTTCCTGAGGCTGTAAAACAGACCGAGCTCAGTTCCGACAATAAACTCTCCGGCTCCCGAAGACTGCACATACCTGAGCATGCCCGAAGTGCTGGTCACTTGATCTGCAAGCTCGAGGACCTCCATGCGGCATTCGGGATGTGCCATTAGCAGAGCATCGGGATAGTCCATTCTGGCCCGCATGACATCTTCTACCGTCACCCGGTCGTGAACATGACAAAACCCATCCCACGCGATGATCCGTTTCCTGGTATTCTTCTGGGCCCACATCGCCAGGTTTCTGTCCGGCACGCATATTACGCTGTCAGAAGACAGCGATTCTATTATCTCAACTACATTTGCCGAGGTGCAGCATATATCGCTTTCTGCCTTGACAGCGGCCGATGTATTCACATAGGCGACCACCGGCACCCCGGGATTATTTTTCTTTATGTCCCTCAATGAGAATTCATGGGGAAAGATAAATGAAGGCTGCTTGTCATATCCGGGAAATGTTTTCCATACCCTTCTGGTTTCATTGACTTCGATCATTTCGGCCATTGGACAGCCTGCATCAGGTTCTGGGAGCAAAACAGTCTTGTCGGGCGAAATGATAGAAGCGCTTTCGGCCATAAAAAACACGCCGCATAATACTATTATTTCGCACTCAACAGATCTCGCGGACCTCGCAAGCTCAAGAGAATCGCCCGTAAAATCGGCGATCGCCTGCACCTCATCTCTCTGGTAATTATGCGCAAAAATCATCGCGTTGCGACTCTGTTTGAGGGCAAATATTTCTTCTCTCAGCTGAGAAATCTGATCTGACATGAAGGCTCCTAAATGGTATTAATTGGAAATGGCAAGTGATCCGGGACTGAAGGCATTTGTATACAGCACAGAACCGTCCTCTAGGGTTACCATCCTTATTTTGGGACTTTGCCCGCTTGGCAGCCAGCTGGTGCCAGGTCCTCCGGAGTAGGTGTTCATTACTCTTTTAACATAATTTACCGTCTCTGGGATAGAAGGAACTCCCTTTACTTTTTCTACTCTGGCCGGCCCGGCATTATACGCAGCAAGGGCAAGGGTCAAGTTACCGCTGAATTTATCAAGCAGATACCTCAGGTATTTGATCCCTCCCTCTATATTCTGTTCAGGATTAAAACGATTGCCAACACCCATATCATTCGCTGTCCTTGGCATCAGCTGCATGATTCCAACAGCTCCCTTTGGAGATATGGCAGAGGCGTTCCAACCTGATTCAGCAGATATTACGGCCTTTACCAGTTTAGGGTCAACATTATGTTTTCGGGATTTTTCATCTACTATAGCGTGATAATGGCTGCTCTTGTGGCTTTTTGATAATGCTTTCCTGTCAGGCTTCTCTTCCTTCATGATGGTGCGCGAGCCGATAACAGGCTGATTCGAATACAGCACAGTTCCATCTTCCGATGTGGTCTGATACATATCGGCAGAGGCATTTACGCCAATGAGCAAAAGTGTTAATATAACGCAACAAACCTTCATATTTAAAGCTTACCACGCGAGGCGTCTTTTATCAAGGATTTGGAGTGAATACAACCGTAGAAATTACGCTCCTGGATTACCGGCTTCTGCAATAATGCGCTCGACAGTCTCCCTGTCAAGCGTCTCTTCTTTTATAAGATTTTCAGCAAGGCTAACAAGGGCTGCCCTGTTCCGCCCGACAATCTCCGTTGCTCTTGATTCGGCCTCGATCATCAGTTTCTGTATCTCCTGGTCTATCTGCCAGGCCATTTCTTCACTATACCTCTTGGGTTGGGCAAGTTCCCTTCCGAGAAAAGGATGCTCTTCCCCGCGGCCCAGATTGATCGGCCCGATCTTTGCACTCATACCCCACTGGGCCACCATTTTTTCAGCCAGCAAAGTCGCTTCCTTGATATCGTTCTGGGCCCCGCTGCTTGTGTCCTTGAATATCAGCTTCTCCGCGACCCTTCCACCCAGTGCCACGCAGAGCCTGTTCATAAGATATTCGCCGGGATAATAATGCCTGTCTTCATCCGGCAGCAGTTGAGTGACACCCATGGCCATACCTCTTGGTATGATGCTTATTTTATGTATCGGGTCTGTATTGGGCAGAGAATGCGCAACAAGAGCGTGACCGGCTTCGTGATACGCTGTGATCTTTTTTTCAATTTCACTGATCGTCTCCTCCCTGACCGATCCCATAAGGGTTATGTCTCTGGCCTCTTCAAAGTCACTCATCTCGACCATTGTTTTATTCTTTCTGACAGCGATCAGGGCGGCCTCGTTGGCCAAATTCTCAAGATCTGCGCCTGTCATGCCGGGAGTTCCTTTTGCAAGGACTTCAAGGTCCACATTATCAGACAGTATCTTGTCCCTCACATGCACTTCCAGGATCAATTTTCTCTCCTTCCACCCCGGCCTGTCGATAACGATGCGCCTGTCAAAGCGCCCCGGCCTGAGCAGCGCCGGATCGAGAACATCAGGCCTGTTAGTGGCTGCTATAATGATGACTTCTTCATGCGGATCGAAACCATCCATTTCACTCAGCAGCTGATTAAGCGTCTGCTCCCGTTCGTCATGTCCACCGCCCAGTCCTGCGCCCCTGGTGCGCCCTACCGCGTCTATTTCGTCAATAAATATAATGCTCGGCTGTGATGACCGCGCCTTTTTAAACATATCTCTCACTCGGGAAGCCCCGACCCCTACAAACATCTCAATGAATTCAGCCGCGCTTATGCTGTAAAAAGCTACGCCCGCCTCTCCTGCCGTTGCCCGGGCAAGCAGGGTCTTGCCTGTACCGGGAGGACCGATTAACAGCACCCCTTTTGGAACCTTAGCGCCCAGTTTCCTGAACTTTGAAGCGTCCTTGAGATACTCAATGGTCTCCCTAAGTTCAGTCTTTACATTTTCCATCCCGGCAACGTCACTAAAAGTGACCTTGGGCTTTGCGGAATCAAACAACTTGGCCTTGCTTGCGCCGAAATTGGCAAGCCCCCCGGCTCCGCCCTGTGCCTGTTGAGAGCGTCTCATAAAGAATATCCAGACCCCGATAATAAGAACCCAGGGCAGAACTACCGCAAGAAACTGTCCGGCAAGCGACGGCTTTTCTTCAGGCTTGATAGTGACCGCTACATGTTTTTCCTGGAGTTTCTGAATGAGCCCTTCCCCCTGGAATGCCGGCAGATACGTCCTGAAATGCATAACATGGTTGAGTTCTTTCTGAGAAGGCTGCGGAACAGTGATCTCCCTCACGAACTCGCCCTGTACTACCAGTTTTTCTATACTCACTGATTTGACATTCACAGCTTCGAGCTGACTCATAAACTCAGTGTAGGTAATGTCAGACCTGGGAATTTCTGCAGGGGCAAAGAAAAGGTTAACAAGATAAAAGACCAAAAAAGCGAGTCCAAAGGCAAGCGCCATACGACCCGCGGGCCCCGCTTTATCGAAAAGGGCTTTGAATTTTCCGGCCCTATCTTCTTTATTGTCGTTTAATTTCGCCATTCGTCTTACTGTTATTTACCGATTAAGTATACGGTTCCGCTGTTGTGCAGTCAAGAAACGGGATGTTCCGGCAGATTTAGTTGCCGGATTATCAGATTATTTCTGCAACAGAGGTCTTTCGCAAAACTTCAATTGACAAGGTGGTTTTGCACGGCATAATAGGTAAGCTCGGCATTATTCTTCATCGCCATCTTCTCCAGGATTCTTGAGCGGTAGGTACTGATAGTCTTTACGCTAAGGGACAATTCATCTGCTATGTCTTTTACCGTTTTGCCGGATGAGAGCCTGCACAGCACCTGGTATTCGCGGTCAGAAAGAAGCTCATGTGGCGGTCTGGTAGAATGAGCTTCGAGATTAAACGCCAGTTTTTCAGCCAAAGAAGGACTGATATATTTTTCCCCTGAATAGAGCCTGCGTATCGCCGTTATCAGCTCATTCGGTGCGCTCTCCTTGGTCAGATACCCGTCAGCTCCTGCCCTGAGCACCCGAACAGCATACTGCTCCTCGGGATACATGCTGAGAACCAGGACAGGTAGTTTCGCATTAAAACTTCGAAGCTCTTTCAGTATGTCCAGGCCGCTCCTGCCCGGCATTGCTATATCAAGAACCACCACATCAAACTCTTCCTTTATTATCTTATCGAGTGCCTCCTGCCCGTTTCCTGCCTCGGCCGTAACAACCATATCGCCGGTATCGGACAATATTTGCCTTAGTCCTTCACGGACAATCGTGTGATCATCTGCGATAAGAATCCTGATCATCAAAATCTCCTTCCAAACAACATCGCTTGCGCTTATATCCTTCATTGTAACCACGACAGGCCCTATATACAAATACCTAAGCCAGTGCAAAATAAAATAATTTGCCATCGCCGGAAACGGCCCCCACGATAACCTGAAGGCAGGTTTAATGCAGATTGACTTCTTGACAAATGGGCGCCCTTTGAGTTTAAATTTACATTCGCATCCTGGTTAGGCGCGTAGCTCAGTGGGAGAGCACTACCTTGACACGGTAGGGGTCAGGGGTTCGAAACCCCTCGTGCCTACCATATAAAACCCGTTAACCCGCGGGATACAAAAAAGCCGACAGAGTCAAATCTGTCGGCTTTTTTTACTGAATCTCGACTTTCAGAAAAAGTCAATCAAAGAACGGAGCGGTCCGAACGCATCTTCGCGATCTCCTCATCGGTCCATCCATCCTGCGTCAGCACGTCAGAGGAATGCTGACCGAAATCCGGCGCTGAAAAAGGTTCCGGGCCGGGCGTCCTGCCGAACTTTACTGGATACATGAAGCCCTGGTACTTTCCCGCCTTGGGATGCTCAAATGTCTTGATCATGTTTTCCGCCTTCACCTGCGGGAAGTCGAACATGTCTTCCACTGTCCTTGCTGCCGCGCATGGCACTTCCTGGCCGAATAAAGCCTCCCATTCGAGGGCGCTCTTCGCCTGAAGCGCCTGATGCAGCTTCGGCACAAGCTCTCCTGCGTGCTGGTTACGCTTTTTTACGGTATCATATCTCTCATTTTCAAGAAGCTCTTTGAGCCCTGTCTTTTCGCAGAGCGCTTTCCAGAAGTGCGGAGTATTTGCTGAGAGGTAGAGATAGCCCTCGCCTGCAGGATGTATGCCGGTTACGCCGCCCGAACGCATGTCTCTAAAGGCATCGCGACTTTCCCCTTCAGCCCAAATAAGGCGGGTCGACTGCATGGTCAGCGCGCTCCTGAGCAATGAAACTCCGACATATTGACCGAGCCCGCTGCGCTCGCGCTCATATAGAGCGGCCGAGACGCCTGCGGCCACCAGGGCGGCAGCGTAAAAATCGACTACTGAACCATACAGTATCTGCGGCGGCCCCCCTGCCGGGCCCTGCATCGAACACATGCCTGTCATCGTCTGCACGACCTGGTCTAATCCCGCGTTGTCCTTTAGCGGGCCGGTCTCGCCATAGCCTGTAACGGCGCAGTAGATAAGACGCGGATTGACTTCCTTCAGCTTGTCATAATCAATACCGAGCCTCGGCGGCACGCTCGGGCGGAAGTTATGCACGAGCACATCGGCCTTTTTGATCAACCTCATCAGGACCGCCTGACCGTCAGGCTGCTTCAGATCAAGTGCTAATCCTAACTTGCTGCGGTTTACTCCGAGGAACGCGCGGCTCTCGGACGGGAGGGTAGATGGATATTTGCGAAGATTGTCTCCATCAGGCGGCTCGATCTTTATGACCTCGGCGCCCATGTCGGCAAGCAACGAACATCCGTAGGGTCCCGCAATGTATGCGCTCAGGTCAAGCAAGCGCACGCCTGTGAGCGGCCCTGATATCTGCGATCCGTTTTTCTGATCCTGTACTTTCCCTGCGTTATTGTCAGCCATGATATTTTCTCCTTTTCTCAACTTGATGCGCCTTCTCTTGCCAGCTTCTTCTTTTGTTCAAACGCGGCTATCCTCGCACTGCGCGAGAGCAGCTGCTTTGCCCTGTCCAGGTGCACATAATCGATCATCTTGCCTTCGAACGAAGTTGAGGCTTTTCCGGCCGCGATGGCTTCATTCATCGCAAAAACGATTTTTTCGGAGCGTTCGACCTCTTCCACCCCTGGCGAAAATGCCATGTTCAATACTTCGACATTGCCGGGATGTATGCAGCTTGCGCCAAGAAAGCCATGCCTGTACGCCAGCACCGCGCTCTTTTCGAATGCGTCGGGGTCGCCGTAATTCGCAAGACTTCCGAGAAGCCCCATCGGCATCTTCCCGTAAGCGCGCGCAGTGAAGAGAAGCTGCATCCTGGCGACTAACAAACCTTGATATGTGTCAGCACTTTCGGTTATGCCCATCTCCCTGAGGAAGTCCTCATTGCCGAGGGTAAGCGAATCAACCCGGTCGCTCGCGCCGGCGATATGCGCCATATTCAGATAACCCCTTCCGGATTCTATCAGCACCGATATAACAATTGTTCCATCCGAAATGTTCCGTTCTTTTTCAAGCTTCACGATTAATTGTTCTATCCGGCCAATCTCATCGGCGCTTTCGACTTTAGGGATAATAAACCCGGCAAGCCCCGGCCATACCGATGCCGTGATGTCATCATTCAGCATCCCGGACGTATTGTTTACCCGCACGAAGACATCACTGCCGCCCCTGGCAACGTTTGGTATCAGTTCCTTAATAAGTTTGCGTGTGGCGGCCTTCTCTGATACAGGAACGCTGTCTTCAAGGTCGAGAACAACTGCGTCCGCATTGCGCGAGAAGGCCTTGCCGGTGAACTTGGGGGCATTGGCGGGCATAATCAGCCGTGACCTGCGGACTACTTCATTTATATAGTCGGTTCTCATAAAGGTACAACCTCCTTAAATTTATCACGCCGGCAAATGGGCCAGGATATTCTGATTGACAATATCTATATCCCTGTCGTTGTGACGGTAATTATGCACAATTCCTTTTATTATGATGAGTTTTTTCGGCTCATTCGCACTATCATAAATAAGCCTGAGATCGTCCGTGAAAACCCTGTCATCCAGCTCTCCGCCAATAAGAATCAAGAGCCCTCGGAAACGCCTGATGCTGTCTATGGCATTATATTTCAGACGGTCTTCGGCATTGCTATACGGAACCCGAAATTCTTTTTTTTCAGTACTTCCGGGTATTTGTCTCCTTGAAATGCGACAGCCTCTGTTTTCCCACTTTTCAATGCCGTCTTTATAGATAGGTCTTCTCAGGGAATATGGCGACATGAGGGCCAGGACAACCGAAATTCTCGGATCTCGCGAAGCATATTCCATTGCAATGAGTCCGCCCAAACTATGGCCTCCGAGAAGAATATGCTTATAATTCCCTTCCAGTATCATATGTTCCAGAATTGTTCTTACATCTGATAGAGTTTGAGTTGCGTTATAATCGGAAATATCGCCGCCACTTTCCCACGTGCCTGTGGGATCAAATCGGACAGCTGTATATCCGCACGCCGCAAGATCATCAGACAATTTAACCAGGTGAGCATAATCTTTTGTGTCGAGGTAGCCCGGACAAAGAATAGCCAGTTTATCTGTTCTCGTAGAAGGATGATGAATTGCAGTCGCAATATTTCCTTTGGAAGACAGTATGTATTTATATTCAATTTGCATTTCGCTCAATCCTGTTTTCTCTGTAGAAACAATCGGCGACACCGCGCAATGATTCAGTGATTATCTTTCCGCTTTTTTAAGCGGTACCAACATAGGCTCCATAGCCTTTGCTGGTACCGCGTTCTGCTTGTCATTGTTATGCTTAAATCAGCCTCATCAGAGCGCTTAACTAAGGGCAACCGCATCCTTTGTTTTCCGCCTGAACAACGACGTATTCAGGGCAGAAAACGCCGCCACCATGGCAAATCCGATAACATTCAACGTGACGTCATTGACCATGAGCATAAGCGCACCCGCGGTAAGGACTGCCTGCCAGAAATAGCTCACCGGTTCCTTATAATATTTCACCACGACGATAGACAGGGCCCAGACCCCTATCAGCGCCGATAAAAATGCTTCGATGATCATATACCATTCACCAAAACCCAGAAGTGCGTTTTTGTAAATGAATATGAAGGGCAGGATAAACCCGGACAGGCTGATACGGAAGGCATGCAGTCCTGTGGTAATAGGGTTGCAGCCCGCAATTCCCGCAGTTGTATACGCTGCCAAAGCCAATGGTGGTTCAATCGGGGCATGGCAGCAGCAGTAGAAGATAAAGAAGTGGGCCACCAAAAGGGGAACGCCCAATAGTACAAAACTCGGCGCTACTGTAACTGCCATGATGATGTAGCAGGCGGTGGGTGGAAGCCCCATGCCAAGGGTCAGCGAAATACACATGGAATATACCATGAGCAGGGCCAGGTTACCGCCGGCAGCCTCCACCAATAGTCCTGACATTTTTAGGCCCAATCCGGTCAATCCGAGCATCCCTATGATGATACCAGCGGTTCCGCAGGCACATGCAACAACCAGCACTTTTCTGGGCGCCTCAGTCAGAGCTTCTGCCAGATCTTTTAATAGCACTTTTGCCTGCGGTTTTACAAGATTGTATACGAAAGTCGTAACAAGCATCACGACAAGAGAATACAGGGCCGCGCGTACTGGTGACGTATGCATTACGGCGAGAAAGAACACAAGAACGACTATGGGGATAAGAAGACGCAGGCTTTTCAACAGCGCGTCCTTAAGGCCCGGAAGCTGATCTTTGGGCATGCCCATGATTTTCAACTTCCTCGCTTCGTTACCCACAACAAACATCAAGGCAATGTAAAAAAGAAAACCCGGTATAACGGCATGTGTCAGGATCGTGCTATACGGAACACCGGTAATATCCGCCATGACAAAGGCTCCCGCACCCATCACCGGAGGCAGCAGAGATGCGCCGCATGAGGCCGCTGCTTCGATGGCTGCTGCTATCACCGGCCGGTAGCCAATTTTTACCATGAGGGGGATGGTAAATGCCCCTGTAGTTGCAGCATCGGAAACGGGACTGCCCGAAATACTCCCGATAGATGCGGTCGCAATAATGGCAACTCTGGCAGGACCTCCCTGAAATCTGCCGGCAAGGGCCTGCGCCAGGTTGATGAAAAGGGCGCCTACCCCTGATTTCTCAAGAACCGAGCCGAACAGCAGGAAGAGGAATAGATAGGTGGCGGTGACACCCAGGGGCACGCCAAAGATACCTTCTGTAGTCAGGTACATCTGGGAGACTATTCGCTCAAAAGATTGCCCCTGGTGCCCAAATGCTCCACCGAGCTGGTCTCCAAAAAATGCATACGCAAGAGAAGCAATGGCCAGCGACGCTATAGCCCAGCCTACAACCCTGCGTGTCGCATCAAGGAGGATGAGTATCGTGGCTACGCCGAATATAAGGTCCCATTCGGTAGGAGAACCAAGGCGATAGAGCAGATCATCGAATGTCAAATACAGGTAAGAGGTGCCTGCAATGGAAATGAACATGAGCGGAATATCGATGAAATACGTTGCACGAGAGTTTTTTATTGCAGGAAAAAAAAGGAAAACAAGAACGACTGCAAAAGTCAGATGGATGCTTCTTTGAAGCACTGCAGTCATAAGTCCATGTGCACACGTGTAGATCTGAAAGATCGAAAATGCCACGGATATGATGAGGATTGCCATTGTTACTTCTTTGAATTTGGATTTTCCTTTGTGTGCGGATATCTCTTCCTGCATTTAACCGTCCCCCGTACTAATGTTTTTCGCTGGAGATCTTGCAGGCACAACACCCACAAGATCTCCCTGCGGAAAGTATCCAGAACAGAAACTAGAAATAATATTCGGGCATCTCGTCAGATTATTTGCTTGGTCTTGCATGCCCGGTTTTTTTACACTGCCGGCCATGCCGGCCTTATTTACGTTCCTTATACACTCCTTTTTCCTTGTAATATTTGATCGCTCCCGGATGAAGTGGTATCACGGTGTTGCTCGCTTCGGCCAGGATGGCTTCCTTAAATGCACTGTGCATCTGGTTGAGTTCGTCTTTATGCTCGAATACAGTCTTCACGATATTGTAAGCCATCTCATCAGACATATCTGCACGGCCAACCACCAAACACTGCACAGAGACTGTCGGCGTGTCCACATCCACCCCTTTGTAGGTGCGCCCGGGGATCACCGCCTTCACGAAAATCGAACTGCCTTTCACCATCTTGTCAATTTCACTATTGGACAGGGCGAGCAGCCGGATGGAATTGTGCATGGAAAGCTCAACCACTGCCGGTGCCGGATAATGTACGCCCAGCAAAGCGGCATCAACCGTCTTGTCCTTCAGCGCCTCGGTCCCTTCCCCGAACGATAAAAACTCGGGCTTGAAGTCCTTATACTCTATTCCCATCATCTGAAGCACGACCCGTGACTTCATCTCTGTACCGGAGCCTGGAGAACCCACAACCACACGCTTCCCTTTCAAATCCGATACACCTTTTATGCTGCTTTCTGCACGGACCAGAATGTGAAGCGGCTCTCCATACATGTTGAAAAGCGCCCTGGCTTCAACTTTTTCCTTAAAATACTTGGAGTCCTTGTAATTGTAAAATGCATTGTAGGCAACATCGGCCGAGGTCGTTGCAAGATCCACCTGCTTATTCCCCAGCAGCTTCATATTCTCAACCGAACCGCCGGTCGCCTGTGCCGTCACCGTTGTTCCAGGAACGTACTTGCTGATGACTGCGGCCAGTGCCCCGCCGTACGCATAAAAAACACCCGTCGTCCCCGCCGTAGCTATCGTAATGCGCGTCTGCTGCCCCGGGGCAGGCTTTCCGCCCGGTGCGGCTTTATCTTTACACCCAGCTGCTCCAAACACAATCAACCCTGCAACCGCCATCGCAATGAAATCCCGAATTCTCATGACCACTCTCCTTTCAATTATCTGTACTATCAGAGCTACGCTAGAACCACCAAGCGCTTATCCGGCAGGGACGAACAATGTAAGCCTTCCCGCCGACAGAACATTCCAGTCCTGCTCCTGCTGCGGCTATTACAGGCTCAGCTGCCGCTCATGCAACTGATCAGTTCGCGAACAGAATATTTTTCCATGTCGAATATCTTCACGCTCAGTTCCAAAGCGCTTTTTTCAGACATGGTTTTTTTTGCATTCGACAGAAATTTCTCCCTGAGTTCGCCATCCGAAAAGGGGTTCTCCGGATCTCCTTTGGGAACAGGCACATCTTCCGAAAAAATCCGGTCAGGCGTCTCGATGCAGATACGTGCGCCTCTTTGCTTCGGATAGATTGCATCCCGTTCTGGTTCGACGATAATCTCAACTTTGTCGGCCATATTTTGCACCATTTTATCTTTGATGAACGTCATATCGTACTGATCGACACCGGCTGTGCCATATCTGAGCATCAGGCCGATAGAAATTGGCAGGCTGAATTTGGCCTCTAATTCATTTTCCACTTTTCGAATTTGTCCCGTTAATTTGTTTGCTATGGAATAAGTATAAACCTTTATACTGGTGATTTTTTCGATCGGCACCTTGTGTTTCCCCATGATGATTCCTACGGCATCAAGGGCCGGATGAACATGGCGGCATGCTGCATGAAGCTTAAAATATACGTTTATAATTTCAAATTGTTTTCCCAGGTCTGCAGTAATTTCTGGTGATGCAGAAACCCCGGCATATGCTTTCAGGAAACCGTTGTTGCCTTCAAACATTGGATCCGGCCCTTGATTACCCATGCCGGCCAGGAGCGCTGAGAGGAGGCCGGCGTGACTCGCTTTTGCCGGATGAAGTGGTTTCATAATTTGTCCGGTTTTCAAAACTTCCAACAACCCTGCACTCTGCAAACCGGCTATGGAGATTGCATCAGCCGTTTCTTTTTGTCCTAGTTGTAATATTTTTGCGCAGGCAGCGGCAGCTCCAAGCGATCCGACGGTACCGGTCGTATGAAACCCTCTCTCTAAATGTTTCGGGTTGATGGCGCGGGCCACGCGAATGAACGCTTCATAACCAACGACTACCGCTTCGATCAGCTGCTTCCCGGACCTGTCATCACGCTCGGCAAGCGCCACAGCCGCAGGAATAAGCGGAACACCGGGATGTGCATTGGCATAACGGTGACCGTCATCCATATCCAGGGTATGTCCTTTGGCCGCATTCACAAGGGCTACGTTTAAGGCGGGAAACTTGCCACGCTCTCCAAAGAAGGTGGCCTCCGGCGTACCGCCCATATCCCTAAAGAGAGCAGACAGACAGGGCGCGATCCCCACACCGCTTCCGGCAAGTGCAACGCCAAAAAGATCCAGGATGCACCGTTTTGCCTGATGAATAACCTCAGACGGAATTTTTTCGTACCTGGTCTGGACGGAAAACTCGGCAAATGCGTCGCAAATACTGTTATCCGTTTTTTTAGCAGTTTCCATTCGAGGCCCTCCCTCTATCGGTATATCCATAGCGATTTCTACCCAATTTCAGCAGTCAGCTTTTCGTCCTGCGCTCAGGCTGGATGATAACGCTTTAAACGATCGCCCTGAAATTCAACGGACTGGGTGCTTAACGGCCAGCAGTCAATGAATTATTGTATATATATCTATACAATTAATATATACCGTTTGTCAAGTGCGGCATTCGGTCTGATATGAAAATGTATTAATAGTATCCGTCGGCGCGTCCAGGCCGCCGTAATGTCCGCTTATTTCTTCGGATTCACGGCAAGGCGCAGTTCATTCTCATGTTGCCCGACTTCAATATTTCCGATCCATCTCGAATCATCCGAATCCGGGAAATCAGTACGGAAATGGCTGCCCCTGCTCTCGTCGCGCAGAAGCGCCGAGCGAGTCACGGCTTCGGACACGGTCAGCATTCTTTTGAGTTCAACCCAGGCCGCGAGATTTCGCAGTCCGTCCGCGGCAAGTCCAAGAAGCTCCCGGCGATAATCTTCGATTTCACAAAGGGCGCGTTCCAGCGAATCGCGCGACCGCTGCACCGAAACATTTTGCCACATCGTTCGTCGCAGGGCCGATTTTATTTCACGCAGGTCTCCCTCGCGCCTGCCCGGCGCATGAGCACTTTTTTTATCCGACAGCTTGATGCTGCGGATCGTTGATGCGTGTTCTGCCGCCATTTGCCCGGCAATTTTGCCGAATACTGCCGTCTCGGTCAGGGCATTACCGGAAATGCGGTTTGCACCATGCAGGCCGCCGACCACTTCACCCGCCGCGAACAGGCCGGGAACGCCCGTACTTAAAGAGCCGTCGAGCTTAATCCCGCCCATAAAAAAATGGGTCGAAGGTGAGATCAGCAACAAATCTTTTTGAGGATTTATGTTGTTCGCCAGGAGATATTTCAGCATGGCCTTGTGCTTTTTTTCGAAAAGCTCGGCAGGAACAGCGGAGCAGTCTATGTAAACTCCATTCTCTACCCCGTTGCCAGAGCTTACTTCAGAGAAGATGGCCCGGGACATGATATCCCTTGTCGCCATGTCGCCGGCAGGATCATACTTGGTCATGAAGCGGTCCAGGTTTTTATTGCGCAGGACCGCTCCGTCTCCGAATAGGGGGCTTGATATCGGAACTTTTACCGGCTTGAACGCCATGGTCGGATAAAACTGCACAAATTCCATGTCAACCAGCCGGGCGCCCGCTTCCAGAGCCAAGCCGTATCCGTCACCCGTAACATCTGTTGTGTTGTTGGTACGCTCATAGATCATGCCCGCACCGCCCGTGGCCAGTATGACCGATTTGGCGCTGATACGTATCAGTTCCGTCATTCGGGTGTTGATGCCAACAGCACCGTAAACTCCTCTTTCTGAGTCACATAATAACTCAATTACAGCTGTCTTCTCCAGAAAATCGACGCCGGCCCGTTCTGCCGCCTCACGAAGCGGGATGGTTATGGTAAGCCCCCGGGTATGGTAGCTCCCAGCATCGTTCACAGTTGGAATCTGGCGCGGGTAAGAATGCCCAGGCGGTTTCCTCCGGACAAAGTCACCGTTACTTTTAAAAAAATTGACGCCATAGTGTTCGAGATCTAAAATGGCGGTCCCTGAATGCTCGACCAGCTCATGCACCAGGTGTTCATGATTGATTCCTTTGCCGCTTGCAAGGATATCGGCCTGGAATTGTTCGCATGAATCCTTCTGGTTTGCTCCCGGAAGAACGGCGGCGAACCCGGCACCCGACACAATGGTATTTCCACCACGGCCGACGAGTCCTTTCGTGACCACCAGGACTCTCATGCCCGCTTTTCGTGCCTCCAGCGCGGCAACCAGCGCAGCAGAGCTTCCGCCAATCACTGCAATGTCACAGACCACGGACTGAGCAGGGTAGTCCATGTCCCCTCCCTTGGAATCCCGAGATTCTTGTCCCACGGTAGAAAGCACTCTGCTGTTACGAGCAATTTTCCCCTTGACAAGTGAATGTTTACTTAATATACCATATATATACATATATACAACTAAATCAGAATCTTGAAGGACATCTGAATGACCACTGGAATTCCTGTTTATTATCAAATCAGAAATACCGTTAAAGACTGGATAGCCAATAAGGAATATAGCTACGGTGATAAAATCCCGTCTGAAAACGAGTTGGCCGAGCTTTTTAAAGTTACCCGATTGACCGTTCGTCAGGGTCTCTCTCTTTTAGTGCAGGAAGGCCTTCTCGTAAGGAAACGGGGCGAAGGAACTTTTGTTACGAAAGACGAAAACCTTATCAGAAGCCTTGGCCTCGACTTTACCGGATTTATAGATGGTCTTTTCTATGAAGTATCCAGAACAACAACCCAATCTGCCATTATAGATAAAATCAATAGCACGAGATCAGTCAAAGAAAAACTGGAGCTGGAGAATGATGAGGTAATTCGCATAAAAAGAGTCCGGTTGTTGCATGATAAAATATTTGCATATACCATCAATTATCTTCCGCTCGAAATTGGGCTCAAAATCACCGAAAAGGAGCTGTTGAAAAAACCTTTACTGAAAATTATAGAGCAGGATATCGGCATTGTCGTGGAGGAAGCCTTACAAACCATCGAGGCGTCTTTTGCAGACCCGGAGACGGCAGACAAATTGAAAATTGCACCTGGTTCGCCCATACTTTTTGTTGAAAGAATAATGTATGCAAAAAACAAAAAACCGATCGAATTGGTTCAAACGTCGTATAACAGCGATCACTATAAATACGTAGTCAGGTTAAAAAGTGATAAATCAACCAAGGGAAGGCGCTGGATCCAGCACGCATCGTAGCCAGTCGTTTATTTCCCGTCGCGGTCCAATAACTCGTAGCCCTGCTTTACAAACCTCATCTGTACCGGCAGGCTGGTCAGAAATTTCAAAAACGCCATAGCAGGCTCAGATTGCATCGTTCGCTCAAGCAGTATCCCGCTATATGTTGTCATGTTCTGCAGTTCGTCAGGGTACGGACCGACCAATTCGACTTCCGGAACTGACAATATTTCGCTGATCTGGGCCAATCCGATCGTATCCCCTGAGGACCGGGCCAAGAGCTCCATCGCAGCCTTGCCGCCGCCGGCTGTCCGGCCTTTTTGGCGCACTTCACCGCCGATACCGAGGCGATCAGCGACGCTCAGGAGATGTGCACCAGCAGTGGCGATTTTCGGATCAGCGTAATAGATGACCTGAGCCGTCAAAAGCGCAAGTTTGAGTTCTTCGGGCGTTGCGATTGCCGGACGTTGGGCGCCTTTCCTGACGGCTATGCCCCCGCCTAACCGCCCGAGATCTGTCCGGGTTCCAGACCGCACAAGACCCCGCGCTTGAAGTTTCTCAATAATTGCCGGAGTAACAATGATAACGTCAGCGGGTTCACCCTCAAATGCCTTGTCACGGAGCGCACCCACTGGCGCATAGGTGATCTTTACTGTATGGCCGCTTTCCTTCTCGAAGCTCCCGACCAAATCACGGACGACAGCCTCAACAGCCCCGGCAGCCAGCACATAGATCTCTGCAGATATTTCGCGGTCATGCACCTTAAACATAGCGCTCAACGCTCACACCATTAATGCTATTGGTTTTAATAAGGCATGTTCTTTGTGTAAACAAGTGATTTTGTTTCCCTGTAGTTTTTAAATAGTCTTAAGCTGTCTCGCACCCACTCCCGGATATATTTCATATAAATATGTATAAACAGCATGATATCAAAGGGAAGCGCAAACGCCATATGGAATACGTTCAGTTTGAACAGACTTGTACTGTTCATGGAGCCGCCGAAAACAATGGCACTCAGGCCCGACAAATATAGCACGGGGAAAAAGGAGATGATGAACAGATACCATATCTTCTGCCACGGATTGAATTCATTTCTCGGGATTTTCTTATCGCTGCTCTTTTTAAAGATATTGGCAAACTTATTTTTCATCCATTCCCGGTCGCTGCTTTCCCAGCTGAAAATCTTTTTTATCGTTCTCCTGAAATGGACGACATCAAATTTATAATAGAGAAACGGAACACCGAGAGATAAGATACCGATCGTTCTGTGAGCGTATTTAAGTATATTCGCATCGGTCGCACCCAGAACAGCGCCGTAATGATGATGGCTTACTCCTGTACCTGCAAGTGCAACGATCGTGAAGGCCGCCAGGAGATGAACGATTTTCTCAGTTCTTCTGAACCCAGCGGTGTATTCTTTCCTGTCCTTCCCGACCTGCGGACAGGACTGGACACATCGGTAACAGCGACGGCATTCGTCCTGCACGTGGTTCTCCAAAGACATGGAGGACCTCTGGTTCTGATCGAACATCATCCCGGCATTGATTTTGAATACTGGGCAGGCGTCGACGCAATTCCCGCATGCGAGACAAGCGCAATCACCTGCGACCAGGGAGGACTCCATCAAACGCACATTTTCATTCACGCCCCTGGAGAGCAGGCGGAAGCGCGCCACAGGACTCCATGGATCATCAAGTATATGTTGTTTGTGCAGCATATTGAGTTTTAAATCGTCATCCATCGCGGAACCTCACCTTTTATGTGCCATAAAATTAAGATAGCATCCGTTAATCAAACGTAATTGCCCCGGCCGGATCGAATGAAACTGTCGCACGCCTCGGCTCCACGCAACAGCATGGCCTCGCGCACACCACCCTGATGCCGCTGGCACGCAGGGGCCCGATCTTGAGAAACGTGCCCATGACAGAATAATCCCCCCCAAGCCCGAGAGGGCCGACCTTCCCGGCATTGACAATATCTGTGATCTTCCGTTCCCATTCGGATTGTTTCCTCAAGTCACCGTGTCTCATTGCCTCAACCATTCGCATGCTGGCCTCGGTATGCGACCTCCCAACTCCCATTGCAATCGTGCAGGGTGTGCACCCCAAGTTTTTAACTTCTGCAGCCATCCAACTGGCGCCTTCTTCCAGGACTGTTTTAATACTTCGTTTATGATAAACTCTGTAGGTTTTTGCCCGGATCTCAGGTCCTCCGCCGAACAGCAGGACCGTGACAGACAACCGGTTTCCCGGCACCGGTTTTGTGATTGCCGGGACTGGCAGAACATCCGCCGGGTCATCAGAGAGGCCGACGGACTGCTCCACCCGTTCGATGTCATTGCCTTTGACAGCCATGGGCCGCCCCGGCATAGTCTTAAGCCCCTGCGCCACTCCCTCGTGGATGGCGGAAAGCCAGCCCTTCGGCAGATCAAGGTCGTCACCGACTTCAAGGTACAAATGCGGAATGCCGGTGTCATCGCACAGCGGGAAACCCCGCTTCCCGGCGACTTCCGCGTTTTCCACCAGGCGTTCAAGGACCCATTTGGCGTTTTTATTTGTCTCTTTTGCTATGGCGTTCTTGTAAATCTCAAACTGGTCAGCCCGGTATGTCGTTCCGGATTTTACAAGACACTTACCAACACCTTCTCGGATTTTTTCTATGGTTAGCATGTCATCCTCTGCGTTCTATGTATTGGTAAAAATTGATTCCCCGTGAGCAATGGCGATAATGGCGGGAAACCCTTCGACTGTAACCTCATAAAGCGCCTCCATGCCCTCTTCCGGAAACATGGCGACTTTCTGCGAGATAATCTTTGACGAGAAATACGCCGTCGTGGGAGGCGTGATAGCGAAGACCGAATTATAAGTCTGGAGCGCTGCCATCGTGTCCGCACTCAGGGCTCCCTTGCCCAAATGAATTTTCACGCCGGCTTTGGACAGACCCGGTATGCTGCCCTCTATTTCCACTTTATTGCTGGAGGTCGGTCCGATTCCGGCAATGCTGACGGCGGTATGAAAGATCACGGAACCTCTAAGCATCGTCATCAGCGTCTTGTCATTTCCGGCTTCAGCCATCTTGACCATCTTCGGCAGTACCGCATCTCTGCCGCAGAGAATCGTGCCGTTGATTTCCACAAAATCACCGACCTTGAGGCCTCGAATGACCTCTTCTGAGATGGGAATATTGATCTGAATCGGCTTTGTCTGGCCTGTCCCGGTATCGTCCTTTTCGTTTCTCATACAGAAGCGCCCTTCTTTGCCTGCATTTCATTGAAGATGCCCTGGAGCTTTTTTGTATCGGTTATCTTTAGCTCTGCTATCTCGGCATTATAAACGCCATTTGCGATGTCCGAAACGCGTTTTTCCAATTCAGGGGACTTCGGCAGTTTATGCGCGCCGTACAGCCGCCGCACGAACAGAGCGATATTGTAAGGCGACAATTCAGCCGGACAACGCGCCGCGCACATCCCGCACATCACGCACTCGATCGACAATTCCACTACCTGCTTCAGGTCGCCCTGGATGGTCGCGGAAATATAGTTCATGACCTGGATGTTCACGGGACAGGACTTGGTGCAGGTATTACAGCCCATGCAGCGCATGAGCTCCGGATACGTCTTTACGATGTCCATGCTGTCCGGATCAACCTCCGATACGACGTAGGACGATCTCCGCGAGGAAATATATGGCAGTTGAACAAGGCTCATCTCCGGCTCCACGACGGTCTGACATGCGAGACCAGGGATAACGCGATAATCGCCTTTTCTCCGGTATACTGTGGCACAGGCCCCGCAGACGCCGCCCCGGCAGCCGCAGCCTCGAGTAATTGTAAAACCGGAAAACTCGAGTGCCTTCAATATGGTCAGTTCTTCGGGTACCTCAAACTTTTTCCCCATTACGTAGATCGGTATCATTTTCACGTTTTTTTTGTCCATTATTCCGCCTCGACAATTTCGCTAACGTATTGTGTGCTGGTTAATGCTTTTTCAAACCGGTAGTCCGGCAAAAGCATGGGTGACTTACGCTGCGACGAGATTCCGAGCGCCGCAATTTCCTCGTTGTGGGCCTTGACATGCTCAAGAGTCAAACCTGTTGCGGCCGTTTTCCGGAAATGTTCCGCCGCGTGTCTGCCGGCCCGGCGGCCGAAAACGAAAATATCAACCAATGAATTTGCCCCAAGCCGGTTATGACCATGTACCCCTCCGGCGACTTCACCAGCCATATAAAGAAAGGGAACGTTGGATTGGCCATAGATATTGATGGCAACGCCTCCATTCTGATAATGCTGGGTGGGATAGACCAGAAGAGGCTCCTGGGTTGGATCAATTCCAAATTTTACAAAGCGGTGATGAATCCCGGCAAACCGGCGCATGAAGGTGCCTTTGCCTCCCATCAAATCGATCATCGGCGTGTCCAGCCATGCCCCCATCGTACCGGTGGGAGTCTCGACACCCTTTCTCCGGGGCCCGCATTCGCGGAGAATCGTAGCGGAGAGCGCATCTCGTGTTTCCAGGCGATTGACGAATGGCTCGCCATCACAATTGACCACATGTGCTCCTTCGGCTCTCAGCGCTTCGGAAAGAAGCAGACCGAGCATTTGTTCCGGCCACGCAACTCCCGTAGGGTGGTATTGAATGTATTCCATGTACAACAGTTTCGCCCTGGCCCGGCTGGCCATGACGATTCCGTCGGCGGTAGCGCCGTAATGATTGGAAGTAGGAAATCCATTCGGATGCAGGCGCCCCATACCGCCTGTCGCCATAATTACTGCTCCCGCTTCAACAACAATGTTCCTGCCTGTATCCAGATCTTCCAGGATTGCACCGGCACACTGCCCATCTGCGTCCAAAATCAACTCGACCGCTGGACTGAATTCCAGGACTTGAATATCCTTATTGCGTATCTCATCACCGAGGACGCGCATCAGTTCGAGGCCCGTCAGGTCCTTGATCGAATGCGACCGTTTAAAGGCATGCCCGGCCGGCATATGATTGAAATAACTTCCATCTTTCGTCCTGTCAAAACAGGCCCCTAACGACGTCAGCCATTCCAGGATCGATGGAGCTTCGTTTACCAGCGCTTCAACAACATCAGGGATATTTTTGAACCGGCCGCCGACCATGGTGTCTATATAGTGGGCAGCGGGGGAATCTTCCGGCAGGGAGGCTGCCGCGATCCCGCCTTCCGCCATGATGGTATTTGAATCTCCCAATCTCAACTTTGTAGCAAGAATGACCTTCGCGCCGTTTTCATGGGCCGTCAGCGCTGCTGCGACACCACCGCCTCCGCCCCCAATGACCAGAACGTCGGTTTTATGGTCCGGTCTGCTTAAATCCACTGAAGTCAGATTCAGCCGGCTTTGAGACTCTATTACCTCCCCAAGCACCTTGGGGACGCGCTCCCCTTTGTTGACCCCGAACTGCAGGTTAACCTTGTCCCCGTCCCGAAAATCCGGGTGATAATCCTTAAGAAGCGCCGCCTTGTCCTCCGGACTGAGTCGGGGGAACTCATATTTATTCAGACGGTCTTTTCTGCGCTGCTCAACCTTTTCGATCGAGGCCCTCATTCCAGCGGGATATGCCATAGTCATTTCTCCCTTGTTTCATCTGTGAGCGTTTCGTCCAGCGCTCAGGCCGGATGATAACGCTTTGAACGCTCGCCCTGAAATTTAGCGGACTGGGTTCCGCGGGGCCGGCGCTCAATGAATTATTGTATATATATCTATACAATTAATACTTACCGTTTGTCAAGTCATCTAATTGCAATGTCAAGTAAAGTAGAAATGTCTGGTTCTTACGCTGCGATATTTTGCAGTTTCCGCAGTCGCCTTTTTTTAAACATGGATAGTGTCAAGAATCTTTCGTATATTTGATCTGGCAACTTCATCTGGTCCGGCCTGCCTTTTTTGCATGTATTTAATATTACTCAGAAGTCATCAAAGTCCTCTGCGCCGACGGTATTGAACGATCCCGCCCACCGGTCCTCTCATCCATAAGACGCAGGTCGACATACCTGGGCAATAGCGCTGCCAGATACGGCATTGTGAGAGATGATACTGAAAGCTTATTTATTTTGAATAAACGGCGTTTGACCGGGTCAGTATAATGTGTAGGCTGTATAATATTAAGTTTCATACCCAAAATTTACCAAATCCGAAGAAATGCGGCTCCTTATATTCCCAGCTCGTTTATTTCTTGAAATCAGACCTTTCTCATCTTGCCGCTTCTCAGTATCTCATATTTTGCGCCCCTCCATGATATCCTTGAACCAGCAAAAGCGCAGAGCCATATTCCAAATGCAGTAACATCCTTGACAGGGAGGATAATAAGCCATTTGAACCAGGATAAAGATCCGATTACCTTTCTGTATACCACGACAGACATCAAGCATCTCAACGAAAGGGTCAGCCCAAGCAAAGACATCGAAACGATATCTACCCCACGCACGAAAATTAATATTAATGCGAAAGGGAATACATGAGTTATGCCACTGCCAAAAAAACCCATTGGCCTGCTGGCCCGTACAGTCTTCGCCCATCTTAACTGATGTCGAAAATATTCGGTAAAGTTCATTTGCCCTGCAATGTTTTCCACAACATACTGTGAGATGACTATCCGTAAACCTTTTGCAGAAATCCTGTTGCCGATCTGGTAGTCATCGGCCAGAAAATCGGCTACCGCCGAAAACCCACCGATTTCGTCAAGAGTTTTTTTCGAAAGAATCATGGAAGCCCCGAGCCCGAAAGTAACGCCTTCCAGTCTCTCTGCAACGAGAACAGAGGGCAGAAAATCCAGAGCAATGGTCAGGGATTCAAAGGCAGCACCAATACTTCCCGGATCGCTTATTTTATACAGACAAGTTACCATTCCGACAGCCTTGTCCGACTTATACTCGCTGACTATGGTCTTAAGATATTCAGTTCCGACTCTCATGTCGCTATCGCTTAAAACGACAAGCTGACTGCAGGCCGATTCCACAATACCTTGCAGGTTAGATACCTTCTGGTTTGAGCCGAGTTCGTTATATGAAGATATCACGCTTAAATTCCTGAAGGGGATTGATTCAGCTATCTGCCCGGCCTCATACAGCTCTTTTTCATCAGGCCCGTTGAATCCGAGGATTACCTCATATTCAGGATATTCCTGACGGCAAAAACTCCGGATGTTTTCTTCCAGCCCCGGGTCGATTCCCTTCAGTGGTTTGAGAATCGAGACAGGTTCAGTCGAAACAGCGACGTGCACAGTTTTTTTGAAAAAACGATTGACCGAATATATGGCAATTATCCAATATGCACTGCCGGAAATAATGAGCAGAGCCAGGCATATTTCTATGAATTCTATAACCGTCATCTCTCACACTTTTAATGCATATGCCACGTGGTACAGGTTTTGAGAATCAGCGGAATTCCTTGATCAGCGTGGTAACCGCCAGTCGCAGATTTTGCGACGCCTTGCGTGAATTCAGCCCGAGACGGACAAGCAGGGTCAGCAATGACGGCTTGCGAAGTATCAGCCTAACAGCACGCCATATATCAGGCCTGCCGGAAGTATCCATGATATGAGCTATCTCCCCTGGTATGTCCTCATCCGCCAAATCCGAAATTGCGCGAAGAGCGAAAAAACGAATTCCTTTTTCGAGACAATATTTTGCCAGGGCAAATGTCTCCATATCGCAGACAGGATTCTGAATACCGTCAGGCAATCTGCAGAGAATGTCTTTTTTGGGAGTTATTTCATCAATAGTAACTATAGTGCCTTTTGTGACGGGAACAGAAGAGGATATTTTTTCGAAAAAAGCGTCTTCCGCAGGAACATTCAATAAAACAGATGCCCCGGATTCAGAAAGATAGATAACCTGTGAAGACCAGACAAGGTCGCCGGCTGCCGCACCCATGTACAGGGCGCCGCCATAACCTGTCGACAGGACTATATCAGGACTAAATTCCATGTATATCGACTGAAGTGCTGCAAGGGCATTTGCGCTTCCTACAGAGGTTATCACCAAGGCGATCTCTACTGACTTATTGGACGTATAATAAACTTCATAGGAATTTCTTGAGCCTCCTTTAAGGGCATCAAGGTCCTGAATAATCAACTCCAGTTCCTGCGGGAGTGCTGCAAATATAGCGAATCTCATGATGCTCTCCGGACGGACGCTGCTCTGGCAATATCGCATGCCAGTCTGGCCGCACCAGGGAAATCCCTTACATGCGCATCAAGGCATGCTACTGTATCGCCCATTGTGTTCTTGATATGTGAAATTGCCCACAACAGAAATAAAGGCATAACAACAATAAATATATCCACCCATCCAATATTATACTCTCCGATAAAGAATGTCATGAAGATATTAAAAACAACTATGCCCGCATATAATCCTGGGCCGATCATGTGCCGCAGCCCGGAATCAAAAGCAATATAATCTCTTGTGCCCCTGCGGCCCAAGAGCTCATCGACCCGCTGAAGAACAAACACCAGAATAAATCCCACAACTAGCCATCCGATGAAATTGGCGATAGGGACACCAAAATAAACGCCGCCAAAGGGATAACCGTATATTTGTCCGAGAAACCATCTGCTGCCGCGCAACGCGACCGGATCAATTATGATATCCAGGTAAACAAGGTACATAGCTCCAAGAAGCGTTGTGAATAATGAATTCCTTAGCTTTTTCGTCTCGAGAAGATAAAACATACCGCTGGAACATATCAACGGCGACACTGTGAATAGCGCCATGGAATAACTTGCATAAGTGAGAAAGATATAACTCAAAGAGTCCATGAAAGGAACGCCGAAGATCCAAAGCTCATAACCCTTTGTTTGTTCAATATAATAATAATAACCATAGGGTATGCCGGTATGGATTGAGCTGAATTCAGATGCCCAGGTGATAAGATATCCCGCAACACCGAATGCAATGGCCCTCTTGAGACCCAGATGCATGGAACAGCCGGCAATATAGGCGGCAAGGAAAACAAAAACATATGGCCTTAACATGATCGTATTTAGCAGCTGTTGGAGTATAGTATCCATCAATTTTTTCGCAGGTTCCAGAGCGCCAGTCTCAGCAGATCACCTGGATGAGAAAAGGCGTTTCTTACAACTGTAGCCTCAAATCCGCTATGGACCATGCAATTACTGCATCTGGGGTCAAGACCGTTTTCATAACGCGACCAGTCGGTTTTTCCGATGAGTTCGGAATATGTTTTATAGTAGCCGTCAGTGATCAGATAGCAGGGCGATTTCCAGCCAAGCGGATTCCGGGTAGGATTGCCCCAGGGCGTGCATTTCATATCTCTCTTGCCCATAAGAAAATCGAGATAAATCGGTGAATTGATCAACGGATACTTTTTGAAAAGTGGTCCCATGCGGCCGAATTTTTCGGCAATCTCCTCCTTCTCGAGAAAGATATCCTCATCGACACTCTCATAACTGAACGCTGGGGCTATTAATATGCCGGTAACATCCGCGTCTTTTAGCATTCCGAACAACTCCTCAAGCTCACCGATGTCAGTGTTTTTATATACTGATGTATTGGTGCTTACCCTGAAGCCAAGACGGCGGGCTTTTTTTATCGCCGCAACAGCCGTCTTGAAAGTTCCCTGCCTGCATACTATGCGGTCATGGGTCTCTTCCATGCCGTCGAGATGAATATTCAGGGTCAGCGAAGAACTCGGTTCTATCGTATCCAGAAAACTATCCATAAGCAAGCCATTTGAGCACAAATAGATATGCCTCTTTAGCGCAAGAACTTTTTCGATAAGCGGTTTGAGATCAGGGTACATGAGAGGCTCGCCGCCGGTAATAGTAATTACGGGGGCGCCGGACTCAACAACCGCCTGCATGCATTCATCCAGCGAAAGGTCAATCGGCCTGTCATCCTTGTGCAGTCTTATCCTGTCGCAACCCGCACAGACGAGATTACAGCGGTGCGTAGGCTCAAGCATCAGCACAAGAGGGAATATCTTTCTTCCCTCTATGGCGTTTTTTATAAAGGATCTCGTCATTGCCGCATGAAGAGCAAGTGGAAATCTCATAAGGCAATCTTCCCTTCCAGCAGATATCCGTTGTCGCCGAACCACGCAACCGCCTTCCGGAGAGCGCCGTCTATCGGACTTTGCGGTAATTTCAATTCCCTTACAGCCTTTGATGAATCAAAATACATATACTTGCGTGCCATCCGAACTCCGGACAGAGGAATCAGAGGGGGCTTTTTAGTCACTCTCGAAATTAACTCATTAATATAAGCTGCGAAAAGTACCGGGAAATATGGCAAGCGAACAGCAGGAGGTCTTTTCCCGGCAATTGCTGCAAGCAGTGCGAGAAAATCGCCAAGGCTCATATTGCTGTTTCCGAGTATATATTTCTCACCAATCCTGCCATGAAGATACGCAAGCCAGTGCCCGCATGCCACATCTTCCACATCCACAAAGTTCAGCCCCGTATCGAGATATGCCGGCATCCTGCCGTTCAGAAAATCAACTATAATCTTGCCGGTCGGCGTTGGCTTTGTGTCCATAGAACCCACGGGAGTTGCCGGACTCACTATTACAACAGGCAGACCTTTTTCAATGAAACCGTATACTTCCTTCTCTGCCAAAAACTTTGACTTCTTGTAATGTCCCGTCATATCACTTAAGTTTACAGGGGTGTCTTCATCAGCGGGCCTGCCGTACTGACTCGTCGCCAAAGCGCCTACGGTACTGGTATAGATGACCTTGTCCAGACCGGCCGCCATCGCTGCGGACATTATATTTTTTGTACCCCGAACGTTAATATCATACATGGTATCCGGCTCAGGCACCCAGAGACGGTAATCTGCAGCGAGATGATAAACTACGCTACACCCCCGGAGCGCCTTCTCTATGGACAAATAATCCCTGACATCTCCCGGGCTGATCTCAACACCGACCGCCCTGAGCGCGGAAGTATCGCCTCCGGGCCGAACAAGCGCCCTTACCCCAATGCCTTTGCTTCTCAGAAATCGTGCTACATGAAATCCGATAAACCCGGTTGCACCGGTCACGAGTGCCTTCAATGTTTGGCGCCCTGTTGCCCTATCAGAGACTGGATTCTTCCCAAAGCCATCAACGGAAAGCAGTTCCGGTAATTGTGATACCTTATCATGAAGTATTTGGGAAAACCGGTGCCCGTAAATTCCTCTTCATCCCAGGTGCCGTCAGTCCTCTGCCTGTTCAGCAGAAACTCCGCCCCCCTTAGAACTTCAACAGAAAGGCCCTCGCCTGCCGCCATTAATGCAAGCATGGCCCATGCTGTCTGCGAAGGTGTGCTCTGTCCGCTGCATTTAAGAGAAGAGTCTTCGTAAGACCCGCAGCATTCGCCCCACCCTCCATCCGGATTCTGCGTCGTCCTTAGCCATCTTACCGCAAGTCTGACATAAGGTTTCGACATGTCTTCTCCTACAGAGGCAATACCGGAAAGCACTGACCATGTGCCATAAATATAATTAACTCCCCATCTTCCCCACCAAGAGCCATCAGTCTCCTGGTACTTTTTAATGAAGACCAGCCCTTTCTTTACAACCCTGTGGGAAAGATTGTATCCGGCAAGTCCCAGAATCTCGAGCGCCCTGCCGGTCAGATCGGAAGTACTCGGGTCAATCATGGCCTCAAGATCGCCAAATGGCAGCTGGTTCAGCAATCTCATGTTATTGTTCACATCAAAAGCTCCCCAGCCTCCATCATTGCCCTGCATACCGATTATCCAGCGCAGCCCGGTCTCGAGATTTTCGGGACTGATAAATTCCTTGTCCATGTGTCTGTAAAGCAGCATCAGCACAACGGCAGTATCGTCAACATCAGGATACCAGCTGTTGTCGAATTCGAATGCCCAGCCACCGGGAGTCAGATCAGGCAGTTTCACGCTCCAGTCACCCTTGCGGAATATCTGCTTGGTTGCGAGCCATTTCGAGGCCTGCAAGACCGAGAAATGGTCTTTATTAACGCCGGAATATTCAAGGGCGAGCGCAGTCAGGGCCGTGTCCCATATTGGAGAAATGCAGGACTGCAACACCAGCTCATCATCCGTTTCAATAGTAAACCTTTCGATTGCCTTCAAGCCTCTCTTTATGGTGCCGTGAGAAACATTATATTCTCGCGCAACAAGAGCCAGGATGGAGTTAATCATGGCAGGCTGAATCCCTCCCCAGTCTCCTGACGACTCCTGATGGTCTCGTATCCATCTCTCGGTCTTTTTGAGAGCAAGCCGCCTGAGCGGCCTTAATTTAAACTTCTCCCATACTTTAAAGATATGGTCGAGGACAACAAAAAAATGCTTGAGAGAAAAAACAGGCAGTTTTTTTACGGTTAAATGAGGCAGCCGGCCAGGCTCCCTGTAGAGTTCCCTGACACCTTTGCCGTCCAGAAGAGGCTTCACGGGCCTGAGGTCTAGAACTACAGATAGAGGAACTATCGTAGACCTGGCCCAGCTCGAAAATATATATATGTTTATCGGAAACCAAGATGGCAAGAGATTCAACTCAACCGGGATGGACGGAATGGCCCTCCAGCTGAACTCGCCAAAAAGAGCGAGGAATATCCGTGTAAATACCCTCGTGCCTTCAACTCCGCCATTTTCGAGTATAAAATTCCGCGCCTTGCACAACGGCAACGAGTCGGCAGAATGTCCGGCAAGTTTGAGGGCAAAATAGGCCTCAACTGTCGTATTGAGATCACCCCGTGCCCCGTAGTGAATCGCCCAGGTACCATCCGGCCTCTGTTTATTCAGAATGTAATTGGCAATCTTCCGGTCCTTTTCCCTGGTGTTCAAGCCGAGGAAATGAAGAAGCATCAGGTATTCGGCCGTTATAGTTACATTGGACTCAAGCTCATACCACCAATACCCGTCGCCATACTGCTGTTCAAAATAGTAAGCGTGGGTTTTGCAGATTGCCCCATCCAGCATGGCTTTTATCGCATTTATATCAGGGCATGGCATCTGCTTCTGCCGCTGTCCCGCTGCAGAACCGGGCGAATCAGATCTGGTTGCCTGGGTAAAAATCCTGTTAACGGTATTTCTTATTATCTCATCCATTTTTGGTCCAATAGCTTCACCGCAATTCCCCGGTCTTCTGCGAATTGCAACCCTTATATTTCAACCCTTATCAGTTATCCTTGTCAACATGATCAATGACTCGTTGTCCTTCACTATTACCGGCAAATTCACCAGTTTTGACACTGCCGTTGTCAAGAACTACAAATGCTATGCCGATTACAATAAGTACAGTTCCTGCCCAGCGGTACACGGAAACGTCTTCATTAAGCAAAAATTTGGCCATAAGAGCTACGAATATGAAAGACATGGCTGTTAACGGCATCACATAGCTTATATCGCCCCACGAAAGAGCCGCCAGATAAAGGAAAAAGAATACTCCCAGCAGAATAACGCCTGCAAAAACATAAGGATTTCTTACTACCGAAGTTATCAGGTCGAGCCACTGCGACGGCTCGGAAAGATCTACTTCTCCATTTCGCCTCATCCCATAACTAAGCAACACTTCGCCTATGGCTGCGCTTAATGTCGCTATAAAAATTACGACAAATGTCTTCATAAAGTCTCCTGGCACTCACAAACCCTAATTATTATGTCAATCGACATCTTTATATCCTATTCGTTTTATCCGAAAAGAGTCCAGTTTTTCAATAACTGCCCGGGATTTCAAAGCGCTCAATTCGCGCAATCCAGTACAAGTAGCCATATCAGGGTGGCAAAATATTTCACTCACAAAAGGGCCTCGAGAAACAGACATGTGTTCAAAAAGAGAAAGCAGGTATTCTTCGTCCAGACTTCCTGAGCGTGAAAGCCCATACACATTCCTGGCGCAGCGAAGACCATATTTCTCCGCCATTCTCATGTTAGAAGCTTTGAGCATTCCAAAAACCGCCTTCTCCGCAAAAGGCATTACCCCCCGCCCCTGCGTCCCGAATCTGAACATGACCGACAGCGGTTCATTTGGTACCCTTATCCATCCTACCCCCCTGCCGGCAGCAATTCGGCAGGTCAGTCTGAACAAAGCCGGATGCATATGCAGGTGATGGTGACTATCGGCATAACTTGGAAAGACACCAGCTGCTTCAAGCACATCAAATTGGGCTTCAATCTCCCTCTCTGCCTGCTTTAAAATCTTCTTCTGTCCCATTCTGATCCATGCAGCAGCCGGCCCCAGAGAAAAACGGCCATCGGTCCATATCAGATCCGGAATGGCTGAATGCGGCAACACAGCTTTCCCGTCGCAAAGTGTAATGTGTAACCCCAGGGAAACACCCTTTATGTCACGGAACAGTTCTACGGCATGAGAAAAAGCCTCTCCGCCTGCCATCATGCTTGCGGCAGTTAAAATACCATTCCGGTGAGCATCGATAATAGCTTCGTTGACAGATTTGCTTCGTCCCAGATCATCCGCCGCAAAAACCACATATTTCGATTCCTCGCGCAACATCGTCATTTCCGCATGCCATCCCTTTGAAAGAGTCTGGTCAGGGCGGGCAGCAGTATTAGTATGGAAACGAGTAAAAAAGCGAAACAGACAGTAAGGAGCGCACCCATACCTGATATGCCGTTGTGAGAAGACAAAACCAGTGATCCCGTGCTGATCATCATGGTTACGGAACTCAGGAAAATGGCCTGTGCCGTGCTGGTGCCAAGCATATTACCATCAGCTGGCGGTTCGCTCAAATACCTGATCATGAACATAATCCCGCTATGCACTCCAATCCCGACAAGCAGCGGCAAAACTATAACATTGGCGTAATTCAGCGGTATCGAGCAAATGACAGAAAACGCTGCTGTTAAAAGAATTGCCAATGCGAGCGGCATAAGTATCATGGCTGTCACCATCACATTACGCAATTCTGCAAGGAGAACAATGACAACTGAGACCAAGGCAAGTAGAGTTGCCAGCCTGAAGGATGAGGTAACGGCCCTGCCTGTCTCGTAGATAGTCACAGGTGCGTCAGTAGCATCAGGAGCTACAGACCTTACGGCATCCACGAAGTGAGTCAGCGAATCGATTTTGAGCAGATTTTCCCCGGGAAAAACCTGCACCCTGTATAATCCTTCGGATGATACGTACTGTCTCATGATGTCGTCAGGGATGTCCGTTCTTCTAATACGGGATGGATGCAGTGAACCGTCGAGCCTTTTAAGCAGCCCCGGAAGCCCCGACAGCAAACCTCTTTCGAGCAGGCTGAACGAGTTCATTCCCGCATCAGAGGTTTCAAGCCCGGTGCTGAAAGAACGGATTGCTTCAAGCAGCCTGCCTATGTGTCCGTCAGATGCAGTCTTTAATCCACGCATCTTTTCCAGGCTTCGCTCAAAACGGTCAAGGGCAGTCATCTTCTGGTTATAGTCTGTCTGCCTGATCTTCATATCGCCCGGCTTTTGCATAAACAGGGCAATATCTGAAATGATACTCATTTTTTCCGTCTGCCTGACAGGGACAAAATCCGAAATTACCGCTGCAGCCTTCACCTCCTTTATGGCAGACAGCTTTTCTGCCAGGCTTTTGGCGTCAGACTCGCTTTTGGCCAGAATGGAAATAGTCCACGGAGGGATTTCCGTATTATCAAACATCTGTTTAATCGCTATGATCGATTCGGAAGACTGATCATATAGATTCAGCGGATTATAATCAAAATAGACCTTTGGTAAAAAACAGGCTGCCCCCAGCCCAATGGCAAGAGACATAGTGCATATGGCCCTGGCCTTTTTATAAGGGAAGGTCAAACGCGGCAAAATTTGCATGTATCCGCGCCCCGACTTCTTGAGCGGCATGACAGTCAACAGCGCGGGCAACAGGGTCATGTTGATAAAAAAGCTTATAAACATGCCGGTTCCTGATATCAGTCCAAGCTCAGCCACCCCCTCATAAGGTGTCGGTAAAAAGGCATAAAACCCGATTGCAGTAGTTATACAACTGAGCAACAGCCCTCTTCCAACCCCCTGGGCCGTGGTCATTATTGCCTCGCCATGATCCGCTCCACTTTCAACGAGTTCCCTATAGCGGAGACAAAACTGGATACTATAATCGATCCCAAGCCCGACAAATAGCACCGCAAAAGTGACCGAAATCAGGTTCAGACTACCAATCGCAAATATTGCAAACCCTGTAGTCCAGACAAGTCCTGTTAAAAGCGCCAAAAGACTTGAAAAGACAAGACGGCCTGATCCAAGGCCTATGAAAAGTATCACTCCTACAAGAGCAATCGAGAGGAATGTTGCCATGCCGACACTGTTCCTGACCGTCATGTAATCATCATATGCAAGGGCTATATCGCCGGTAATGCGCACACTGACCGACTTATCAATGCCGGCCCCCGAAACCGCGTTACGGACAGCCTGAAGAGCGTTTTCTCCTGATGCGGGATCGTCAGGATTGAAATATGGTTTAATTATAATGAACTGTCGTTGCTGGGAAGCAGCAGTCTTTTCATCTAATATCATGCTCTCCCATGGCATATTGTATTCCCGGTTTCGGGCCGCGCTGTCAAAAGCGTCCCCCATGCGGTCGATCAGGAACAAAAGCCGCTTGTCAGATGTATTACCATCTCCCTGATGTTTAAGCGCAGTTTCGAGGACACCGAAAAGCCCCCTGAGACTAAAATCCCGGGACAAAAGTCCCATTAGAGGCTGCGCCTCGGCAAGATGCCCGGATAATTTTTCAAGATCTTCTACATCGAGATAGAGCAGACCGTTTTTCTCAAAAAAAATACCTCCTCCGGGCAGATAGATATTCCTGAAGAGTTTCCCATCTTTCCGGAGACGGTCATACAGAATATCGCGCGCACCGATTGCCTTGCCTGATGTTTCTGCGTTTATGACAACAACTATTGTATCGGTGAGATCAGGGAATGCCGAGAAGAGTTTTTTTTCGAGCTGGCGAAAATGCAGTTTGTCAGATATCATGCCTGAGAGGTCAGTATTGATCCTGAAATTGCCTGCGCAATAAAACATAACGAATGCCGTGCATACCAGGGTACTCGCAATTACTGCGGCATAATAGCGTACAATGCTCCGAACGCACCACTGAAGGAATCTTATGTAATAATGTCTGGATTTCATACCGGTCAGTCAGGCCCATTTGCAAAAGGGCCCTCTTTTGACTAATATAACATATAGGCTGTATGATTCTCCGCAGCCTATATCAGTCCGACATAATTATGAACCATTCAAGAATAGCGACATACATTATTTTCATTCCCTGTTTGCTGCTTGCCGCAATTTTTTTATTGTCGCCTGTTCTTTCTGCGGCAGATGGCCCGACACCGGAACACACAATTGGCAGGTTAAATGCTGCATTGCTCGACACTATGAAAGGGGCCGATGAACTCGGCTACAAGGGACGATATCAACTCCTTGAGCCAGTCATTTCTGATGTTTTCGCACTTTCTTTCATGGCGAGCAAAGCAATGGGCAGCCACTGGAAAAAACTGACCCCAAAACAGCGGGAAATATACCTGAAGACCTATACAGACTGGACCGTTGCCACCTATGCCGGACGTTTTGACGGATACTCCGGCGAAAGTTTTGATATATCAAGGAGTGCGCCGGTCGATCAGGACACAGTTGCTGTAAAAAGCAGCATATTGAAGCCTGGCGGGGAGAGGATAGTAGATTTCAAATACTTGTTGCGCCGCATGTCGGGCGAATGGCGGATAATAGACATAAGAATAGTTGAGGTAAGCCAGCTGGCATTGACAAGGGCTCAATTTGTTAGTGTAATGAATAAAGAGGGCTTCGACAGTCTGATCTCGATGCTCAAGGAAAAGACCATGGCATTTGCCGGCAAAGGGAAGGGAAAATAATGTATAAGAACCTCATTGTTTCGGGAAACTTTCTCATAGTGATAGCATTGGCAGTTCTGTTTATGCCTTCCTCCGCGTTCTGCACTAGTGTTTTGCCCGATGCGGTCCAGGCAATTAACTCTGAACGTATACATACTGCGTCTAATGCAGCAGGGCCTGTTCTATTGGCCTCAAAGGAAACAGACAAGGCCGAAATCTCACCTGTCGATACAAAAGCCCCTGCGACCACCAAAGATACCGATGACGCTGATAAGGAAATTGTTGCCGACCCGTTAGAACCGGTTAACCGGCTCATGTTCGGATTCAATGATAAACTGTACTTCTGGGCTATGAAACCCTTTTTCAGTGTATATAATGCCGCGCTTCCGGAGGGAATTCGGATCGCAGGCCGTAACTTTTTTGATAATATTGCGATGCCTGTCCGCTTCGTAAGCTGCCTGGTTCAGATAAGAATACAGTGCGCGGGCATCGAGATCGCACGTTTCGGGATAAACAGCACTATCGGGATGGCCGGTTTGTTCGATACAGCAGCCTCGGAAAAAATCAACCTTAAGCCTCAGGATGCCGATATGGGCCTCGCAATGGCGCACTACGGCATTGGGGATGGCTTTTACCTTGTGTTGCCGTTTTTAGGGCCATCTTCGTTAAGGGACGGGGTCGGCGCTGTTGCTGACGGCTACCTTACGCCCACCAGCTATCTCAATCCGTTTTATGTGCCCATAGCGATCTCGGCGGCCAACTATATAAACAGGGCCTCATTGCAGGTGGGTGAGTATGAAGACCTGAAGAATGCATCCATAGACCCTTATGTTGCGATAAAAGACGCTTATATACAGTACAGAAAGGGAAAGATTAAATAGTTTTTTTATTGAAACTTGCGTCGGATAGCGTTCTTATCTTTATTTAAGCGTCCATTCGAGATACGTTCGTCCTGTTATTTGAGTGGTTATTTTTACCGTAGAGCCCCGACTGTTGATCAGATGCAGACTGCCCATTAACGCCGTTCCCCGAGGCAAAAAAGTGATCCTTGGTAGCCCTCCGCTGTAAGCGGGTGGATCGACGGGATCAAACACGATATCGCGCCCGAATGCTGCCGGAGATTTGAGATACATCACTGCACAATTGTGACCATTAGCATCACACCGGGAAACAGAGTAACTGTTGCCTGTGACATTAAAATCAATCCTATGTACCCTTCCGGTGCTAATTGCCGAATGTTTAAGCTCAAAAAAATCGCCGGCTATATCTTGGGCCGCCGTCTTAAGATCCCTGTTAATGATATAAGGCATGAGACTGGGAACAGAAACAGCACTTATTATCGCGATAATCATGACAACAATAATGATCTCTATCAGGCTGAATCCCCTGGCATTGCCCGATTCAGGTGCTGACAAATTGATTGAGAAGGGGGGCAAGCCTTTCAGCCATGACAATACCATAGGCAGTTATTGACCTCTCATTATCCGAATTCGTTGCCCTAACCCCGAATTGAATTTTCCCTGCAAAGCTTTGGGAATCTTGCATCATTCGGACATACTCCTATTGAACGCGTCGGTCTCTCCAGTACCTGAGATCCGGCCGTTTCAAAGTTGAAGGGAGATTACCGGCATTCAATACCACCGCACTTGTGGTGCCTGCACCGCTGACACCGACAAGGATACTCGTCACTCCAGGCTCGCCCGGTCCTGTTGAAATCATCACTCCAGACGCAATACCTGCTGCTGACAGGGTACTTGAACTGGACTGGCCACCAAGATAACCGACAGAATATAATTTAGCGGTACCCGACTTGGAGCATAGGTCTGATCCTGCCGGGGTAAAACTCGTAAAATATACGAAACCACCATATATGTCAGGATCGCCTAATATCTTTTCGCCTGTTCCGGACAACGGAAGCCTCCACCCCTGAGCAATGCCAATATTTGTCACTCCGCTGCTGAGTGCCTTTAGATCTGCAAATGAATATCTGCTGCCGCCATCCTTCAGTCCATAAAACTGTCCACTCAGGGTCGGATCAGTCGGGCTCTGAGTGTCACCTGTCCCCCAATAAACCCATAAATTGCCCAATGGGTCTCTTGAAAGGACCGGCTTCGTATAGATCGGTCTCGCAGGCGTCTCCCCGGATGCATCATAAAGCCTGTCTAAAGTCCAATCAGTCTCTTTACATGATTCGTCCTTCTTATTGCAGAGCTTAAGGCGCCAAATATTGCCGCCCATATCTCCAATGTAGACAACATCTATAAATCCATCATAATCCGTATCAGCCTTGGCTGGCGGCGCCGGAAAGCTGTATTTCATATCGGGATAGGACCCTTTTGTGAAGGCCCTTATGATATTGCCATTTGCCTGGTCAATCACGAATATACCCTTGCCCCGCGTATCACAGCTGCCGCCGGTGCAATTTGCGGAATTATATCCGCCGCCAATAAACCCGGCCCATCTTTCTTTGCCGCTGATCTTGACCCGCCCTATCGACATCTTACTCCATGGCTGTCCAAGGTAAGGCGCGAAGCTGGATGCGGACTGCCCCATGCTCGATGCGCTATCTGTTCCAATTGTCCACTTCAGCGAGTCAATTTGTGAAGAAGGACTTGAAGTAGCATCCAGCGCATAATAGCCGCAGTAGTATTTATATGTTGCGTCATAGGTCGGACTGAAACCTGAGTTGCCGTCGCATTTTATTGCCGAACTCCATAGTTGGTTAGAACTGCCTTTGCCGAGACCGAAAACTATAAGAGAATGCCAGTCAGCTGCTCTTTTAAGGGTATAATCACAACTTCCTGAACATAACCATGCATCTGAAGTTGTAACGGGTCCGTCCACTATATAGGTATGCAAAAGAGAAGTCGGATGTGTCGCATGAGCGATCAGCTTCAGGCTCTGTAATGCGTTGGGTGGAATAAAGCTCCACGCCTCATCTCCTGTCCCGGTCTTGATCGCATGCAGTTGTCCATCATTTGCCCCGCCAATGATAATGCGGGTATTATTTTGAGTTGTCCTTGGATGGTTGGCGCGAAAGGCCTCAAAGGCATTGTTCATGTCCAGTATGTCTGTAAATGACGCGGCCGGCGTTCCGAGTACCGCGAGATTTGAATCAAAGATATCTCCAAGCCGGTTATTACCTGCGTTACTGTCTCCTCCCCTGATGAAGTCACGGATCATTGTGAGGTTGCCAGTATCGCCGGATGCAAGCCCGAGGATGGAAGGAGTAATTGAAGCTGAAGAATAGAAATCGACCAGCGCGCCGCCAACATATGTTTTGATGATCCTTGACGCAGCCGACATATTTTGGAGCCGATCGCCGGCATCCCAGTATGTGCTTAAATCAACTGTGCCGCTGGGGCTCACATTGTATCGTTTGAGATGCCCTATCCAAAATGGATCATTAGGCAGTATCTGCGGTTCAAATGACGCCTGATAAATATAATTTTCATCCGACGCACGGGACGACGCTATGTAAGGTTGAGAGAACGAATACGGTCCTACGAGAATCTTGTTGATTGCGGCTTGCAAGCCGGCCTTCAAATCTGCCGTACTTGCCGCTATGAACGCATATCCAGACAGAGCAACAGCCCCCGGGTCACCAGTAGAAGAACATTCATTGCCCGGCGCAGGCGGTGTATAACCGCCTGTATTTCCGGTTTTCCAGCTGTCAACGACATTTGGATTATCTGTACCGCCAAAATAGGCGGCCCAGTTGAGGGTATTCTTGAGATTCATGCTTTGATTTGAACCAAACCCGATTACAAACACGCTGTATCCAGCATCATTTAGCGCCTTGGCCCGCGTAACGACCGCGGCGCGCCTCAAATTCATATCGTTTTGAGTCTCTGTCCCGTCACCAAAGCATGCATATGTATCCTCACCATCTGTTATCAGAAGCACGTACTTTTTCCTGCAACTATTAGCCAAAGAGTCAGAAGCCTTATTAGCATTCATGTATAACAACGCTTCTGTAAGAGAGGCTGCGAGCGGAGTTCCTCCGATTGCAGTAGAAGACTTAACCGAACTGCCCGAGCCTGAAGCTGTTATACTGGGGCAATTTGTATCTCCGCCACAATAAATTTTGGAATAAGTTGTGCCGTTATTAGTGCCGTTGTCGATTCCATAAATAAGCTGATTGCATCCGGTTGTATAATCATATACAGGGTACACTTGGGGGTGAATGTTGCCGCGCGACGTATAGGCTGCCTCTCCGGCTTCCTCACAACTGCTTCCACGATAACGCATATAGCCAATTCTAATATTCAGACCGGCCATGTCACTTGAATCGATCTTGCCGTCATTGTTGTTGTCCAGCACCTTGAATATAGCCGTCCTTGCAATATCTAATTTGCTGCAGTCATCATCAGGGCTCGTCAGACAACTGTCACCGCTCCGCGTCGGGCTCTGACCATTAGGTCTGTCATTCATGCTATTCGACAGATCGAGGATAATCAATAGATCCGGTGGGACCGCAGTTGTGAAAAGCGCCGTATCATCGGCCGACACAGGAACGGTAAATGCGCCGACAATCAAGAAGACGGCCAACCCGAACACGATCAAAAGCCTGACCATATAACCCTCCTGATACATGCTTTCATTTCTGTGATGAATCAGATGTACTGCCTGCCACGCCTGTTCTTATGCCAACAAAAAGCTGCTGCTGACTGGTAAAATTGATATTTGCCCCGCGCACATCCACTTCGTAGCATGCTCCCGTACAGTTATCGAGATTACACCCCGGAGGCGGCGGACATCCGACGAGAACAGGCCTGGCCGGAATCGCATAATAAAAACGCGTATTGGCGTCGGTATTGGCGTTTACCGCCGGCCATTGTGCTGGATCATCCGGAACATCTGAATTCGATCGCCCGGGTACGAAATTTAAAAGGACCTGAGCAACACCGTTTTCTGCCGCAGAAAACGCTTTTTTTTCAGCGGCAAGCCTTGCGCTTATAATTTGATCCTTGACGGTTAATGAAAAAACCAGCAGACCCAGCGAAGTCAAAAGAAGCATAGACAGGAGAGCCATAATAAATGCAAACCCTTTTTCACTATCAGTACCCGGTGTTGGCGGCAAATTCAAATTCGTATCCATTGCAATACTCCCTACTGGATGGAAATAACGTGATTTCGCGGAATGACACTCGTTGAGTAGACCATAGTTCTGGTCTGTCCCTTCATGTCAGGCGCAATAGCCCGAACAACCAGTGTAATATTAATCCGGCGTATATCCGGTATCCTGGCAGTCACATTATTATTGCCATCGAAATACTGAAATACAGGAGTGTCCACATTATTGATCACTTGCACATTAGTGCCGCCGATTAATGTCTGTGCTCCTCCTTCACAACCAGTACGCCGCGTGATCCGATTGCCGGCATAACTATACGAAATAATTTCATTTGAATCTGCCAATGATCCATTTCCATTAAGGTCCATCTCAACAGTCAGGTTTGAAGCATTTGCCTGCTGAATGCCTTTATTTAATGTATTGGCTCCTGCAACATTGCAACTTGTATCGAGCCACTGAATCGCCGATTTATCAAAACTTGGATTATAAGAAGCCATGCTGATTTCGAGTGACATTATATCCAGTGCAGCCCTCACATCCTGCTGCATATCGATTTTCTGTTCGATGCCGGAGGCGGACTGCTGACCGGCCAGAGATGCCATAAACACCGCGCCGATAATAATAGTGCCGATAACCATGGCAATCAATACCTCAACAAGAGTGAAGCCGTTCGAATTATCCAGAATAATCGCTTTTATTTTTCTACCCATAATTTAGTCACTTTAGCCTTTTCAGATTATTACCAGGGTCATATCCTTAATCAGTTATAAACAACGGGGTTATTAGTAGTAACACACGTTGTCGGAGATGAAGTCTGACCAGGGAATGTATAATCCACCTGCTGAATAACCTGATGAGTGCCGCTTACTCCAGTGGAAGTACCTGGCCAGACAACCTGAACCGTAACCGTCCAGATATTAGATGTCCCCGATACTCCCGACAAGGCGAAAGTCTTAGTAACCGTAAATAATGTCTCGGCCCCGGTCGTGACAGTCGCAAGCAAGCTTGAACTAATATTTTTCAAATATGCGGGTCCAGGCGCCGCATTACAGGGATTGGAGAGCAGCGCCTGAGCATTCTCAAATTCACTGTGCATTATCATGGCAGCACGGCTGCGTTCGTCCGAGGTTCTGGATGACAACCATCCCTGCGGCATTAAGGCGAGCATAGCCAGCACACCAAAGACAGTTATTACGAGTGCCATTAGCGCATCGATCATACCAAAGCCCTTGTTATTGCATTGATTGAATGCCATTTTTTCTCCCATCCAGGTTGATGGTAAAAGATGATACAGATCACCGCATATCTAAAAAAAGGCGCGGAACGTCATGACTGTAACTTAGAACGGCAGAAACAATAAATTACTCTGTTCGGCTGAATGCAAGCGGGCAGGCAAAATCTTTTCCGCTACTGCATACCCGTTAGTAGATATCATATTAAAACATTTAACAGTTGCACTCGTTATAACTGTACAACTATAGCATGTTTTTTAAGGATTGTCAAGCCGGGCAAGCATCAGGGGTCCAGAGTTATATTCCTTCGGATAAATACATGGAATTATAGGCTTTAATGCCGGTAATAAAGCTGCGGAATTGCTTCTTTAGTTCTAATTATTGCGGACCAAGTCTGAATTCAAACACATGAGTGACCTTCGCTCCATCCACATCCGTTGCAGATGCGCCAAACTTATAGATTCCTGCCTCTTTTTTTGAAGGGCTCCAAATAATTTTACCCGTCGCAGAATCAACGGACATGCCGTCCAGCCTGGGCTCTTCAAGTGCATATGTAATCTTGTCCCCATCCGGATCAATACCAACAACCTGAAGTTCAATAATATCGCCCACTTTAGCGGATCCCTCTTTCAGGGTCAATGAAGGAGGCGCGCTATATATCACAATCACATTACTTTGAGCAATATTACCCCTATTCAAATTGAGATAAGGAGTTATCTTTACTGAAACAGCGTCTCTTTTCTTAAAGGATCCCGCAGGCAAAAGGTCACCAGTAATATTCTCCACCGGTTTGTCATTGACGAACCACCTGTATTCAAACCTGATGTCGGAGACTTCACGATCCAATTCCATTGTTGCGTTTATATTATCTAAAACAGTAGGTTCTTTCGGTGATAATGTTATCTTCCCAATAACAGGACAGGCTGGGCAATCCGTTATTGCAACGGGCATTGAAGGCATACGCTCCTGTTTGCCTGTCAATGCCTCCCTGAACGCCGATTGCCCTGAAACAATGACCCTTGTTAAAACATCGGGCTTATATTGCAACTGCAGCAAAGCAATGCTGGCTCCAAAGAGCAATACCAGCACGCATATTAGAATCCTTCCCTGGAACATTTATATTATTCCTATTGTAATCTCAGGTCTTTCCAGTACATGGTGTTTGCCCTGTTAGGAGGATATGAGAAAGGGGGGGAAACCTTTTTAGTAAATGAAGCCCTGCTGTTTCCCAAAGCGCCGCCTACTGTTACATAAAGGTCAGCCGTGTTGGTATTCGGGTTCATCGAGATGAGCGGTGCCTGAGGCAGCCCTACTCCAAGGCTAACAGACTTGGTCCCACCCGTAAAAGCCCCTCCCGCTGATACATAGTTCAGGCCATATAGCGTAGCGGTGCCGCCGGTTTGACACATGTCACTTCCTGAATAAGGAGTAAAAGTGGTGAATAACGTAACTCCCAGAAAAACTATTGGATCTGCCAGCATTTTTTCACTGGCAGCCAGCTGGTAGTACCATCCCTTATAAGTAGTATCTGTTGTCGGACTATAGGTCGCGCTATTGGTCGACTTAAGGTTTGAGACGGTGTAAGAGGTTGACCCATCATCTATCAAAGCATAAAAACGGTCAGTTGAATTCAGGATGGCAGGACACTGCTTGTCTCCGGTACCCCAGTATACCCAGATATTGCCCGCTGTGTCGCGTGAAACGGTTGGCGCAGTATAAATCGGTCTAATGTTCGAATCATGCTGAAAAAAAAGCGATCCTGTCCAGTTTCCGGTATTGCAAGACGTTTGCCCTTTCTTGCAGAATTTAAAACGCCAGACATTCCCGGCCAGGTCGCCCACATATGCAGTATCTATAAACCCATCATTATCAGTATCTACTGCAGAAGGCGGAGCAGGCATGGATGACATGTTCGAATTGCTTGCGCTCGTATAGCTCCAAAGAATATTCCCATTTGAGAGATCTACCACAAAGAATCCGCGTCCTGCAGTCGTGGGCAGTGCCCCAGGGGAATTCTCTGGTGTCGGTGCTGTATAAACGCCCGCCTGGCACGAATAGCTGAACCCTCCGCCACCAATAAAACCGACCCATTTCTCGGAGCCGTTTATAAGGACTTTTCCAATAGCCATTTTACTCCAGGGACCGGCCAAATATGGGGCCAAGGCGGCTGAGGGCTGCAGGATCCACCTGAATGCAGGATTGGCTGTATCGGTAAAATCAAGTGCATAATATCCGCAATAATAAGGATATGTCGCACTATAAGTCGGCGAAAAACCGCAGTCGCCGGCAGTGGCGCTGGTTGTGCAGTCGCACGATGCGGACTTGCTCCACAGATAGCCTGAGGTATAACCGGAGTTTTGATCTTCCGCTCCGCGTCCCAGACCGAATATCATAAAAGTATGCCAGTCAGAAGCTGACTTGTGGGTATAATCCCCTGTTCCAAGCCAGATATCCGACACGCTCATCGGTCCGTCAACAAAATATTGATGCACAAGAGCTGTCGGATGAGATGAGTGCGATACCTCGGGCAATTTTGGCAATAAATTGGGGGCGATAAAACTGAATTGTTCATATCCTGTATCAGCCGCAATTGTGCGAATCTGGCCATCATTAGCTCCTATAAGAACTACCCTGCCGGAACCGGATGCTCGCGGATGGTTATTTCTGAATGTTGTGAAGGCATTGTTCAAATCATTTGCGTCAACAAAATTTGCATTTGGACTGGATATTGTTATCGGATTTGTATGAAAGATATCTCCAAGCTTCCAGTTGTCCAGATTATATGTCGAATCACCGCGGAAATATCCGACCGCAGCATCCCTTCCGTCCGTATTGGTGCTAATCAGGCCAAATTTCACAGGTGACAGGCTGGTTGAAAAAGATGCGAGTCCCCCGCCGCTTAATGTATACATTGACCTTGAAGACGATGTCTGAGTTTGAAGCCTGGTTCCGGTATCCCAATCAGAGGAGGTTGCTATAGACCCGCTGGGTACTGTAACGCCGGCAGCGCCCCAGAGGCATGCGGTGCCGCCGCAGGAACAGCCGCCAGTGACCCCGCAAATGCTGAATTTCTTAAGATGTCCCTTCCAGAATGGCTCATCATCTATAGGCTCGAAAGAAGCTTCAAACAGATTATTCTCACTTGTAATACGTGATGTAGCAATTGAAGTAGTCGAAAAAGAGTATGTACCGGCTTTTATAAGATTTATGGCCTGTGTCAGCGCTGAACTGAGGGCCGCCGGGGTCTGCGCAAAGAATGCATATCCTGTCAGTGAAGAGTTTCCCGGGTCATTGGTGGAACCTTCGGAACAGGGATTCGCTGAAATGGAAACGGCAGTCGTACTTCCTGACTGTGAAACCGAGGTGTTTGATGTGCCCCCGAAATAGGCCATCCAGTTCAGGGTGTTTTGCTGTTCAGTCGGAAGAGATGTGCCAAAGCCGATCACAAATATCTTGACCTTGGAGGTATTGCCGCTTGCAAGGGTTGCATTGGCAAGCGCGTATGCATTTTTAACCGACATTTTTCTTCTCGGATAATCAGAGACAGGATATTCACCACCCTTGCCGCAGCCTTGCGTACCGCAGCCGGAAGTAGGCCAGTTCGGGCATGCATATGTATCAGCGCCGTCAGTAATTAGTATAACAAAATTCTGGCGGCAAGACTTGGCATTGTCGGTATTGGCATTATAACTTTCAATATACGCTTTTACTTTTGATATTGAATGCGCCAGCGGTGTCCCTCCGGTGGCCACAGGCGACATGGTATCATTAACAGATCCCGACCCGGTGGTAGTCTGAACACATGACGAACTGCTGCCGCAATATATACCGCTGTATTTGGTGCCAAAACCGGCTATTAGTTTTTCATTCCCAGTTGTCCATGTCGTATTGGCGTCTTCACCGCTCGCATTATAAAACCTGAAAAAACCCATCTGGACATTCAGCTTCCCATCATCAGTAGCCGTACCAGTGCTCAAGATCGTATTTAAGCTGCTACTCCTGTGATCATTATCCAGCAGTTTAAATATGGCCGCCTTAGCAATAGCAGCCCTGGAACAATCCGTGCGACCAGTAGGGCTGGTATAGAAAGGGCCCAAACAGGTACTGTCTCCGTATATCGGCATTGTGCCGGTAGTTTGTGCAGTACAAGCATCATTATGACTTGAACTTGAAGTCGGATAATACGCAACTGAAGTGTCGGTGCAGTTAGTCTGCGTTGTTGAACTGTACAAGGTGTCACCATAAGCCGTCCAGTTCATACTGCCGGAAAGATCCAGTACAATCAGTGCATTAGGTGCAACATTCGAAAACAGGACTGACTCGTCAGCAGCGTATGCGGCGCTTATCTGCAGAAGCAAAAAAGCCGTTACCAGACCCGAGTATATCATTTTTTTAATTTTCATGAACTTCCTCCTCTTGAATACTGATCCTTCATACTATCGATACCCCGTGCCGGCAAATGACGGATTATAATATTCTACTCCAACATCAACACTTACCTGGCTGCCGTAGCGCGAGTCTGAACCGGAGATTCTTTTGTTATAAATGTTATTTGTATATGAACCCGATTCAAGAGATGAAGCCCCAACTATTCTTACTGTAGGCTTTGTTGCGAGTGCAGCCGCGGGTGGGTCCCCAATTGAGTATGTAGTCGTTCCTGTTGTAGATGCGTTAGTATACGTTGAGATATTGCCGTTCAGAGCATTTGCGTCCAGAATCAGCCTATAAATGCCCGATTCAACGGCAGATTCTGCAACTTTTTCACCTGTAGACTTTATACTCGTCCTTATATCCCTTGTAGTCAAGGCGAAAATAAGTATTCCCAAAGATACCATTATAAGAGTCGCCAGCAAGGCCGCAACAAATGCAAAACCTTTTTCATCCCCAAGTTTTATCTTCATGCCAATATGCATATCTTCCTCACTATGGTAATTTGGCTACATGGTTGCGAGTTATGACCTCAGATGAATAGATCGCCCTGCGTTTCTGCCCCTGGATATCCGGATTTGTTGCTTCCACTGCTATAGTTATTTTTATTTTTCTTATGTCCTGAATATTCGCGATTGGAGGGACCAACTCAACCCCTTTGCCATCATAATATCTGAACATGGAAAGGTTGAGCGATTTGTTGATAACTGCCACGTTTCTTGCAGTAGCAGATGCAGCCGGCACATCTCCTAAAAAGGGTGAATCAACATTGGCGCAGTTAACCCTTCGAGTGATCCTCTGATTTACAGTATCATCAGAATAGGTATACGTGATTATTTCATTCGGATCATTCATGCTTATGCTTTTATTTTCATTCAGGTCCATTTGGACAGATAATTGGGCGGCTGTAGCAATCTGTATTCCTTTAAAAGTACTGTTTGCCGCGGCGGCCATGCAGTTCACCGACGTCGGATCGCGCCAAATCACATCAGGGTTAGTATCAGTTGATGAGGCGCCATTGTAAGACGCCATGGCTATCTCGGTCGACATGATATCGAGCGCAGCCCTGACATCCTGCTGAAGAGATATCTTCTGCTCTATGCCGGTAGATGCCCTTTGACCTGCTGTTATCGCGGCATATATGGCAGCAAGCACGATCACTCCAATGGCCATTGCCAGCAATATCTCAATAAGCGTAAATCCCTTTGTCCCCGACTTTTGTTTATTTATTATTAGTGCCATAATAATTGCCCCATCCCGTGCTGCCTTGACTACAATAACACGCTAACATTGGTTGTCCCTGCTGAACATGTAAACGTATCTGGTGAAACCGGATATCTGGCACTTTCCTGCCACATGACGTTTCGCCGGGTCGCAATCCCTGTACTATTTCCTGGCCAGGTAACGGTAACAATAACAGTAAAGACCGGGGGCGAGCCATTCGAACTGATCTGGGTTGTCAGTTGGAAAGGCTTATCTCCCGCATTTGTCCTGATAGCAGTAAAGTCTTCGGAATAGACCGTTTTAGTAGAAGTGACAGTATCTACAGTATTGCATGGATTCATCAACAGTTGCTGGGCCCTCTCCAGCTGGGCATGCATAACATCAGCAGCACGGCTGCGCAGATCGGTATCACCGGCATTTCTCCATCCGAGAGGCAGGATAGTAAGCAGCGCGCAGACGCCGATCATGAGCATGCATAGAGCCATAACCGAGTCGATCATGCTAAAGCCTCTGTTAGTGCAAAGTCCCTGTCCAGTCAACGTTAGTCCTCCCTGTTAGTCCTACCGATATAGTGGCCGTTGATGTCCTGCTGTTTCGGACTGAGAGATTACCGCCTGTTACGGGCATCGCAATGCCTCTGGGCAGCAGCTGCAAAACCGAGCCCCCATTAAAATTAACCCCTGCAACTATTGTAATGCCGCTTCCAAATGCACCGGGAGATTTTGCAGGGAAATCAGTTCCCGCACATGGCAAGGCAGTATCAGTACACTGACGTACCGTGTAACTGTTTCCAGCCTGATTAAAGGTTATCTGATAGATTCTGTTCTCAGCTATCGCCCTTTCCCTGTATTCGAATATGTCTCCTGCTATGTCCCTGGCAGCCGATTTCAGGTTCCTGTTGTCAATAAAGCCGCCAAAAAAAGGTATAGCAACAGCTGCCATTATGGCCACTATTGCCATTGCTATTAACACTTCGATCAGGCTGAACCCGCGTTGGCCTTCTGATATTTTCCGCAATCTCATGCAATGACAATAGCAATGCCCATGCCAGAGCATTGCTACTCGAGTTATCATTGATTTTTATTGTTTTTTTTGCGAGAAAGTTCAGGAGTGAGAAGCAGTTTACATATCTGTCGGAAACCGATTACACAATCAAAACCTCTTTCCGCAAACCAACGTCAAATCCGTCCCTCTATTCCGTAATCCCTGATCTTTGTAAGAAGCGTCTTATAGCTGACCTGCAGCATCTCTGCTGCCCTGCTTTTATTGCCCCCTGCCTTTCTGAGCGCGTCCTCGATGCGGACTTTTTCAGCTCCTCTTACTGCTGCATCCGAGACTGCGTGGAGAGAGGCATCGGGATCAAGACGATCCGGGAATCTATCGCCGATATTTATATGTTTGGTGTCTAATTCTCCGCTATCACACATTATTACGGCACGCTCAATTACATTCTTAAGCTCGCGCACATTGCCTTTCCAGTCGTATCCCTTAAGAAGCCCTTTGACATTATCCGTCATGACTGGTTTGATCTTATTCATATCTCTCGAAAACATTTCGATGAAATGATCTGCAAGGGGTAAAATGTCTTCTGCCCTTTCCCTGAGCGGCGGCACTACAATCTGAAATACATTCAACCTGTAAAACAGGTCTTCCCTGAAACGGCCTTCGGACACTTCTTTCTGCAGGTCTTTGTTGCTGGCAGCGATGATCCGCAGATCAACAGAAATCGGCTTTGTTCCCCCGACGCGTTCTATTTCGCGCTCCTGGAGCACCCTGAGAAGCTTGGACTGCAGGTTCATGTCCATGTCACCAATCTCATCAAGGAATATGGTGCCTCCACTCGCAAGCTCGAACCTGCCGGGCTTTATCTCCAAAGCCCCGGTAAAAGCACCCTTCTCATGACCGAAAAGTTCGCTTTCAATAAGGTCTTTTGGTATTGCCGCGCAGTTTATCGCGACAAAGGCGGCCCCGGCCCTTGGGCTGTAATGATGCACGGCCCTTGCCACCAGTTCCTTGCCTGTGCCGCTCTCGCCGAGTATAAGGACTGTCGTCTTCATCGGTGCGACCTTGCGCACCTTTTCCATCACCTGCTCCCATGGCCAGCTGACACCCACAACCTCGGGCATCTCAAGGAACCTCGAAAACTCCTTTTTGAGTATGATATTCTCTTTTTTAGACATACCTTCGGAAAGTGCGCGTCTGACTATTATCAGCAGATGCTCCGGATCAAAAGGTTTGGACACGAAATCGTAGGCCCCTTCCTTCACAGCCCGGACCGCAAGCTCTATGCTTCCGTGGGCCGTCATAAGAACTACCGGAAGCAGCGGAAACCTCTCTCTTACAGCACGAAGCACATCGAGGCCGTCACCATCCGGCAGCCTGAGATCGGTAATAACAATCTCGATTTCACCCTGGTCTATAAACTTCCCGGCATCAGCCACATTACTTGCAGTGAATACCCGGAACCCCTCGGGACGAAAGGTCTTTGAGAGCATGTCCAGCATGCTCTTTTTGTCATCGACAATAAGTATCGTATCCATTTTGGCCGTTAATTAGTATGCCAGGAATATCCTGAACGTGCTTCCTTTCCCCTCAATACTTGATACTTCAGCCGGGGCGCCATGCGCAAGCGCTATCTTCTGTACAAGCGAAAGCCCTATACCAAGCCCGCTCTCCTTTGTGGAATAAAAAGGTGAGAATATTTTTTTTATCTCGTCCTGCGATATGCCCTTGCCATTGTCGGACACCTCTATAAAGATCCCTTTCTTGCCGGAAGGGCATCCCTCTCTTATGTCAATCCGGGCCGCACCATCCGCTTCAAGCGCATTATTAATAAGGTTCTTGAGGGCCTGCCTGAGCAGGGTTTCATCGCATTCAACTTTAATTCCCCCGGCACTCACAAAATTTACGGCGTCCGGTTTAATTGACTCTCGCACTGCCCTGTCTATCATCCTCGCAAGATCGACACGCGTTTTATTCAGCGCCTCGGATTTAGAAAACTTAAGCAATTCCTCCATTACGCCGTTCATGGTATCTATCTCGGTTATAATAGCCTGCACCGCCTGCCGCCTGTTGTCAGTTTCATCAAAACTCTTCAGCAGCAGTTTCGAGTAGCCCATGATGACAGACATAGGGTTCCTTAATTCGTGCGCTATACCAGCCGAAAGCTCGCCAAGGTTAGCAAGCTTCTCTTTCATTATCAGCTGTTCCCTGAGCGATTTCATCTCATGTCCGAGCATGTTAAATGATTCCGCTATAACATCGGAATCGCTTCTGGTCGAGGCTATATAGTCTTTCTGCCTGAGCAGCCTTGGAAGGTAAATAATGAAGGCAACGAGAAGAATCACCAGAAAGATAAGAACGTAAATAAGTATTGATGATTGATGGTTCAGCACAGGCCCTCTCCAGCATCATTCACAAATGCGCAGTCATTAAAAGCGCAAACCCTATTCCGCGTTGGCATCTACCAGCCTGATAAGATCTTCAGCACTCATGGCCCCTGCCTGAATCACTCCGTTTCCAAAAATCAGGGTCGGCGTGCCTGTTATCTTGAGCCTCTCGGCAGCCTTTATTGTATTATCAACCACAGTGGTCTTGCATTCCGTGCGGGCGATAGGTTTCTTGCTGAAATTGTCATCGAGCATCTGCATGGAGTTATTGCAGATAATACTCTTAGACTTCCAGTAGGCATCCGGGTGCATCTTCAGCGGGAACAGACGAATATAGAAAGCAATGTCCTTTCTCTGCTTTATGACCTTCTTCATCTCTTCGTGAAGAACGCCGCAATAAGGACACTCAGGGTCGGTAAAGACTATCACCTTTTTCCCGGCGCTCCTGCTGCCAAGCAAGAGAGCCCCCTTGAGCGATATCTTTGACACATCGACTCCCTTATAAACCTTCTTTTTATTATACTGCTCCTTTGTCTTGTCCGCGCCGGTAGATATCTCAGTAATCGGGCCGCGTACAACGTATTTTTTGGAAAAGTCCAGGTACACGGGGGTTTCCTTTCCCTGGCCCTGTATAGATATCTCCCAAAGGCCCTTAATCGGGCTTATCTTCACATCCAGCACTTCGGCGTCAGCGTTCTTCACTTTCTTTATTACTTCAGACGCCTCGGCTTTAGTCAGCGAATGGCATTTGTTACAGTCTCCCTCGCAGCCTGTATCGCTGAATGCCATTATCTTGCCCGGATTCATAATGCTTAGCGGGGCAATAACAAACAGCACTAGCAGAATTGCGCGTCTGATTTTCCGGGTTAATAATGTTTTGTTCTCCTGAAAAGTCACATTTCGAGTCATTATATGCTCCTTTGTTGTTAGTGGTATGCCTTTGTAAATATAACATTTTTTTACATTTTATTGCCTCTTCTGGTATAATGTTCCGATATGGAAATTGCCGATTTATCCAGTGTTGAATTGACCGACGATTCAGCAGGGACCGCTCAAATTACTGAAACGCCTGTAGAGACCGTCAAAAACAGGGCGATACTTGAGGCCCTGCTCTTTGCGAGCGGAGAACCGCTTACAATTGCTGCGGTCACAAAGGCTACCGGCCTGGCTGAACACGAGATAAGAAGCATCCTTGCCAAATTGATGACCGAATACAGAGACCGCAATTCCGGGCTGATTATTGTGGAGATAGCCGAAGGATATGAAATTCTTACCGACCCTGAACTTGCTGCATGGATCAGAAAGATGAAGAATATCAGCAGCACCGGGAAACTGTCCCAGCCTTCTCTTGAGACATTGTCTATAATCGCATATAAACAGCCTATAACAAAGCTGGAAGTAGACCAGTTGAGGGGTGTAAATTCAGATGCTGCCGTGAAAAGTCTTCTGGACAAAAGACTGATCAAGATAGTCGGGAAGAAAGAGACACCGGGACGTCCGTACCTATATTCCACCACAAAGGAATTTTTGCAGTACTTCGGCCTCAAAAACCTTGGAGAATTACCGGCTGTGCATGACTTTTTCAATGCTGAAGTGGCCTGAGGCAATGCCTGGCATAACAGCCGGGCATACTAAAAAGTTGCGGGGGAAATTGATGAAAGTATGCAATATCGCTAAATGCTTATTAACTGCATCAGTGTTGCTGTTGTTTTCACTGACCGCATTTGACAATACCTATGCAGACAGCAGCTATACCGTAAGGAAAGGAGACACCGTCTCCAGGATCGCAAAGAAGTTCGGAATAAGCGCTGATGATATCCGGGATGCCAACAACCTTGACTCGGACAAACTTTCAATTGGCAAAAAACTGGTACTGCCTGCAAAAGATAAAGCGGTTGCCGCACCGGTACCCGCCAAAAAAAGAACCTTTGCAGCAGCGGAAAGTGAAATAACTGCTCGCAAATATCACGGGAATGAGGAAACGGAAATCGGTTATATCTATCACCGCTTCCAGCCCGGCGAAACCCTTGCATCCATCGCTAAAAAATATGGACTGACAGTGCGTGAACTAAGATCTATTAATGACCTGAAACGCAAGAAAATGGCAATTGGCCAGAACCTTATCGTAGGAAACACTTTTGAAAATGACGGGGATAAAAGTTCCAAGACCCGCAAGATACAGAGAATAGACATCTCCGGCAAGATTGATCAGGTTAAGGCTCTTTCCGAATCGCCCGAACTCTCTTCCAGGTCTCCAAAAGAGCGGCTTCTGCTGTTTGCGGAAAAGATGCTCGATCTTCCTTATAAGTTCGGCGCCAATGGCGTTATAGGCCTGGACTGTTCTTCATTCGTCCAGACCGTTTACAGCCTGGTCGATATGCAACTGCCCAGAAGCGCCAGAGAGCAATTCAAGTTCGGAGAAAAGGTAGCAAAAGACGAACTCAAATCCGGTGACCTGCTTTTCTTTCGTACATACGCGCGTTTCCCTTCACATGTCGGCATCTACATCGGCGACAATATGTTTATCCATGCGTCGTCACTGTCGAAAAAAGTCAAAATAGACAGCCTTGACCGCCCCTACTATGTTAAGCGTTATATAGGCGCAAAAAGGATACTTGACGAAATAAAGTCGATCGACGAGCCTGCGGCTGTAAGAATACTGACTGATCCGGCCAGACAATAGGAAAAGCATTACGTTGTAATGTGCTTTTCAGCAGATTGTTTATTATCTGCTGGCGTGATGATTCAGTTATGGCATTAAACAGCCGGTTGAATATTTCAGGTCAGCTTTCATATAGAATATTGCCGGCATCTTTCATGTCATATCCGCCCATGGCTTTGACGCATTCCCTGAATTCAATACTCTTTCTGACAGTATCGATAAGGATGGAGACCTTTTCCGAGTCGATAAACTCCTTGGGCACTGCCAGATCGTAACGCTCCTCGGCGACAGGTATAAAATCCAGATCGAGGGCCTTGGCTGCGGAATAAACAGCAAGCCCCGTATCAGCAAGTCCGGTAAGTACTGAAGAAGCAACAGCCATATGAGTATATTCATCCCGTTCATATCCAGTTATGTCCTTTCCGCTCATGCCCATATCAGCAAGACACTTGTCGAGCAGCAGCCTTGTGCCTGATCCGGCCTGCCGGTTGATAAAAATAACGTCTTTACGCGCAATATCTGAAAGACCGCCTATTTTAAGAGGATTCCCTTTTTTTACCAAAAGGCCCTGAACGCGGTAAACGAAATTTATCAGCACAATACGCTTATCTGCAAGATAACGTCTTAGAAACGGCACATTATATTCTCCGGTATCTGAATCAAGCAAATGCATGCCGGCCATATGCGCCTCTCCCCTTTTCAGTGCCATGATTCCTCCCATGGACCCTACATGAGATGAAGAAAGCGCGACTCCGGGACCTCTTTTCTTTATAAAATTAGCCAGTATATCGAGCGCGTTATCATGACTGCCTATGCATACGATTGTATTACTGAGCTCATCCTTTTCCCTGAATATCTCAACGTCCACCTCTGTGCCCGGGGCTATACCTTCCGAGTCTGCAGGAATCTTTATCATTCCATCAGCGCGTACTACCGACATCAAAAGACCTGCGCCCCTTCCGGCAGGGGTAGCAATATACTTTTTGCCGACCAGTCCGACATTCATCCTTACAAATTCATCTATTCCGGCAGGTGATGCCAGCTGTCTGGAAAGTACCGCTTTTACGACATCATTCTTTTTTACAGATACGCCAAGGAGTCTCGCAATAAGCGGCGCGGCAAAAAGCCTGAAGGTCAGAAAAGCCGATACCGGATATCCGGGAATCCCCAGCACCGGTCTATTATTAACAATCCCTGCCATAACAGGCTTCCCCGGCCTGATAGAGACGCTATTGAATATCATATCCCCTGCGCCGGCTATTGCCGATGCCGTGTAGTCCTCAGAACCTCGTCCCGAGCCGGCATTTACTATCACTATATCGCAGTTGCGTGCTGCGTCGAGTATGGCCTGTCTTATAAGCTCCAGCTCATCCCTGATTATCGGATATTTTATAGCCTCTGCCCCGCATTCCACCGCAAGCGCTGCAAGCATTGTGGAGTTGTAATCAATAATCTCGGGGGCTACAGGGGGCCTGTCTCTGACCTTTTCTGGTTCTACAAGTTCGCTGCCGGAAGGTATTATGCCGACAATAGGTCTCCTGACAACAGCCACCTCAGCGTGACCAGACGCAAGCAATGCGCCCATATCAACCGGTCGGATCTGATGATTCTCGGGCAATATCATCTCCGTTGCGATGATATCCTCCCCGGTGCTTCGGACGTGTTGATAGGGGGCTGAGGAAGAATAGATTTCGATTGATTCTCCGGAGCGATTAGTGTCCTCGATCATTATGACGGAGTCGAATCCCGCTGGCAACGGGTCACCGGTATCTACAGGGACTGCCTGTTCTTTAAGTCTCAATAATACAGGGCTGTTTTCGGTGGCCTGGAGCGTGTCAATAAAACGCACTGCGAAGCCATCCATGGCACAAGAGTGGTAGGCGGGAGAGGAATATTTCGCAAATACAGCCGTGGCAGTTACTCTGCCTGCTGCATTCGATGTGGCGAGTCTTTCTCCGGCAAGACGCGTGAAGCCGGCGGCTTCAAGTCTTCCGCACAAAAGGTTCAGTGCCTCGTCGAGGGAACTGCTGTCGAGGAAACCCCTGTTCATTGTCAACAGTGCCGATCTATTTTACAGACACCTCTTCACCAGAAAAATCGATAAGCCTGGTTTCACTGCCCTGGCTGATTGAACGGCCCATGAATATTCCGCCCTCGGCAATCACCAGCTTTTTGGAGTATATATCACCGAAAAGATGAGCTGTCGGCCTGAGTTCCACAACGTCATCGGCCTTGATATTACCTTCAACCTTGCCGCCAACAACCACTCCGGTCGCATGAAGATCTCCCTTTACCAGGGCATCCTCTCCAACAACAATCCATCCGGCAGTGGCATTGCCCGAGAACTTGCCGTCAATTCGCAAAGTCCCGGATACGCATACCTCTCCCTTAAAATCAGAATTGGTTCCTATTAAAGACTCCAGTTTATCGCCTTGTTTTTTGAACATCCCCATTCCTCGCAACCTCCAGAAATCCTCTTGGGTTTATCGCTTTGCCGCTCTTCCAGACTTCGTAATGCAGGTGTGGTCCCGTCGAATTGCCGGTAGAACCTGAATATGCGATCACATCGCCGCGTTTCACCCTTTGACCGACCTGCACGTTTGTAGACCTGGCATGGGCAAAAAACGTTGAATATCCAAATCCATGCTCCAGAACTACCAGGTTCCCGCTTCCTGAGTTCCAGCCGGAAAAGCTTACCACACCGTCAGCCGTTGCCTTGATCGGTGTGCCTGTCGGAACGGAAATATCCATGCCGGTATGAAACTGCGGGCCGCCGCCACGCGGGGCATCTCTATGGCCAAACGGCGACGTTACAGTTCCGCGAACAGGCCAGCCGCTGGGAGTCGAGAGATATATGTCCCTCTGCTCCCTCAGATAATCCTTGACTGAAGCGACCGACTCCGCGGTCTTTTTGATCTGCTCCTTCAGCGCCTCCATATCGATCGAACCCGAATCAATTGAGGCCGCCTTTGAATCTACATTCTCAAGCACCTCTTTCTTGCCGCCTGTTGACAGCAGGCTCCTGAATTCGGTCTCAGCCTTCTTTAGCATCAATATGGTAGGCTTCAGTTCGGTAAACTGCGCATTATAATACTCGACCATGTGCTTCATGCGCTGGTACTCAAAGGCGTCTATGGCGATGGAAATCAGGTAAACAGATCCGACACACCACAGGAACATTGAGATGAAGATTCCAATGGATGGCACCTTGATGTTTATGGTCTTCTTGCCGTCATGCGGAATGAGCATAATAGAAACAGGTGAGAACAGCTTTTTGATAAGTCTCTTTACCTTATACATAGCGGACGTTTCCTTTGCCTCCCTTCTCCATAAATCCGATAAGATAAGCCGGATAGCCACACTTCTTTAATAAGGCAAGGGCAGCAGATACCTTACCCTGACCAATTACTATAACATATCCTATACCCATATTGAAGGTTTTTTTCATGTCCGCTGCCGGCACCCCCCCCAGAGCCCCGATCAGCTCAAAAACAGGCGGCACGGGCCATGAGTCTTTCTCTATAACAGCGGTCAAATCCCTGCTGAATATCCTCGGCAGGTTACCCGGGATACCCCCCCCGGTTATATGGGCCATACCCGCCACCTTTACTTTTTTCCTTAATTCTTCAACGGCCTTCGCATATATCCGGGTAGGTCTGATAAGTTCCTCACCTATAGTACTTTTAAGATCAGTGACATAGCTGTCAATCCCCATCTTTGCGCTGTCAAAGAGAACCTTGCGCACAAGCGAATATCCATTGCTGTGCAAACCGCTCGATGCCAGGCCTATTATCGCATCCCCGGCCCTGATTCCCGAGCCGTCAATTATCTCCTTCTTTTCGACAACGCCCACGGCAAAACCGGCCAGGTCATATTCTTCCTCTTTATAAAAACCGGGCATCTCAGCGGTCTCTCCGCCAATCAGCGCACAACCGGCCTCTCTGCATCCCTTTGCTATCCCACTTACAACATCCCTGGCTTTTTTTGCCGAGAGTCTGCCGGTAGCGAAATAATCGAGGAAAAAAAGCGGCTCGGCCCCGGACGTAATAATGTCATTTACGCACATGGCAACCAGATCAATACCTACCGTATTATGCCGGCCGGTCATAAAAGCTATTTTAAGCTTTGTGCCTACCCCGTCAGTACCGCTGACAAGCACAGGCGATTTATATTTTCCCAAAGCAAAGAGACCTCCAAAAGAGCCTATATCGGTCATCACCTCGGGCCTGAATGTCTTTTTGAGCATGGGCGATATGAGACGCACAAAACGGTCGCCTTCAGCAATATCAACACCCGACTTTTTATATGTCAATCTTTCCATTACGTCTCCTCACCAATATAACCTATACGATGGTAAATCCGGGTGACCGCAGTCACATTTGAAGACTTTAATACGATAACTGCCTTTTTTTTCAGTAGAAAGACGGTCTGTAACCCTAACTTATTTTCATGCTGATGTCAACAGCCCGGGCTGAATGGGTGATTGCGCCAACCGAGATTAAATCAACACCCGTTTCGGCAATATCCCTGATATTATCAAGATTTACGTTTCCTGACGCCTCAAGAACAATCCTGCTATTGCGGGAACGCGCTGCTGCAACAGCTTTTTTCATCTCCGCTACAGCCATGTTATCAAGCATAATAACGTCAGCTCCGGCGTCAACCGCCTGAATCAGCTCATCCATGTCCTTAACCTCAATCTCGATCTTCAATAGATGGGGGGCTTTTTTTGCAAGACTTATAGCCTCTCTCACGCCGCCAGCTATGCTGATATGATTGTCCTTGATTAAGACACCGTCAAAAAGTCCGAACCTGTGATTCGAACCGCCGCCGACAGTCACGGCATATTTCTCGAGCACTCTCATTCCGGGAACGGTTTTCCTTGTGTCGACTACTTTTACAGGCAATCCTCTGACTTTTTCTACAAAACCGGCGGTAGCAGTTGCTATACCAGACAAATGCTGAAGAATATTGAGAGCTGTCCTTTCACCGGCAAGAAGCACCTTCGCGCTTCCGGTAACGCTAGCTATTACGTCCCCTTTGTTAACTTTAACGCCTTCTTCTATAAAAATACTGATCCCTGTTCCGCCGCCCAGGATATCGAATAAATCCTTTACAAAAGGCATACCCGCAAGCACAAAGTTCTCTTTTGCAATTATATCGGCGCCAGACATCACAGCTCCGACTATAAGTTCGGAAGTCACATCACCATGGCCTATATCTTCGGACAGGGACGCTTTAAGAAATTCCCTGATGCTGCTATTCATCATCAAAAATCCCTCATCGCATGGACAACGTTTTTATCTCTTCTTAAAAAGCGAAAAGAGCCCAAAAATGCCGCCGGCGACTGCTCCTATAGCCAATGCCGAACGCCAGTCGATAAGCGTAGTAACGTTTCCGTTAATATTCTGACCAATCATAAGCAGTGAAGTGCTGTTGTTAGAGGTAATATTCCTTGCTGCCATTATGCCGACAGCACTCTTGTCAACATTTGCATCCTCGAGTGACACGTATACAGGCGCACAGGAAAAATTGAGGTGCGTCACACCGCCGATTGCGACACAGCCTGCGCACTGGTTCAGCGAAAGGTTCTCACCTCTCATTATGACAGCCGCCCCCTGGGTAACTTCGACACGTTCACCTTCTATGCTTAGGGACCCCACCTGCTGCAGTTCTACATGTCCGCCCTCCACTGCCCTGACTGTGCTCTGCCGGATATTAATAAATTCGGCCTCGACTATGTCCAGGTTCATACTTTCGATATCCAGTACATTCTTTTCCATGTTATGTCCTCCTTTTTATCTGTCAATAGACATGAGGATGTTCATATTGTCTTCTATCTTGCGCCTCTTCTGCCTGAGATCTTCGAACTTTGCCCTTTCTTTTTCGACTACCTCTGCAGGGGCATTGTTGACAAAATCTCCGTTCCTCAGCTTTTTGTGCAGCATGTCGAGAGAGCTTTCTGTTTTTCCGATTTCTTTTTTTAGACGCGCAATTTCAGCTGAGACATCCAGCAGCCCTTCCATCGGAATATATATTTCCATCAGGCCCTGAACAGAAACAGCAGAGGCCTTAGGTCTTTTGATATCCCTGCCCGCATTTATCGCAGAACATCTGGCCATCTTTTTCAGGACTTCGATATTTTCTCTTATGACGGCCTCGACCCCAGCTACATCCGTCCTTATCTCGGCCTTCACCTCAAGTGACGGCGAAATGTTCAACTCTCCCCGGATGCTGCGCACGCCTGTTACAGTGCTGATCAGATAGCCTATTTTTTCCTCGGCATCCAGGTCACGGGCGAGACCCTCGCCATAACGTGACATCATTATACTCCCCTTCTTTTCGAGTACGGCATTCCATAGTTCTTCGGTAACAAAAGGGGTGAAAGGATGAAGCAGCTGCAGTACTTCCTCCAGGACAGTATAAAGACAGTCAACCACCTCAGTCCTGTCATCGCTTGCCTCGCTGTATAGCGCAGGCTTCGACATTTCCAGATACCAGTCGCAGAACTCATGCCAGAGAAACTGATATATGTGGCTCGCTGCGTCATTAAAACGATAGCCGGCAAGATTTTTATGGACTTCTTCGGAAATAAACGCAAGCCTGCTTAATATCCACCTATTCCCAAGCCCCTTCGCATTCTTTATATTCAGCGGCCGCCCTGACCAGGCTTCCCTGTATGTATTTATGAATTTGGACGCATTCCATAATTTATTGATGAAATGGCGGTATCCTTCAAGTCGTTCTTCAGAAAATCTCACGTCCCTTCCCTGCGCTGCAAATGCCGCAAGAGAAAATCTGAACGCGTCGGCACCAAACTTGTCTATCATAACCAGCGGGTCGATGACATTACCCTTGGACTTGCTCATCTTCTGTCCTTTGGCATCACGGACAAGCGCATGGATATAGACGTCCCGGAACGGAACATCTCCCATGAATTTAAGTCCCATCATTATCATACGGGCTACCCAGAAGAAGAGAATGTCAAAACCGGTAACAAGCACGCTGGTCGGATAGAAGGTGGCAAGGTCGCCTGTTTTGTTGGGCCAGCCGAGCGTAGAAAAAGGCCAAAGAGCTGATGAAAACCATGTATCAAGAACATCCGGATCACGCAGCAGCGCTCCTCCGCAATTCGGACATTTATCCAGGTCTTCCCTGCTGCATATTGCAGCCACGTTCTTCGCCACCCTTATTGTCTTGGAGTTCTTTAATATCTCTTCCTTTGAGAAACCGGCCCTTATAAGTTCCGCGTATGTTCCGGATATGAGCGAACTGCCGTCCGGAAGTTTTAAAGGTTCAAAGAAAGTATGCTCAATCAGATCGCCCTGTACGGTACCATCAGCAAGCCTGCAGTCAGTGCAGTACCAGACCGGTATCCTGTGACCCCACCATATCTGCCTCGAGATACACCAGTCCTTAATTTCCCGCATCCACGCGTTATAATTGTTCTCCCAGGTTTCTGGAACAATATTGACCCTCTTTTCATTGACCGCCTTTACTGCTTCAGCAGCCAGTGGCTCAATTCGGACATACCACTGTATTGTGAGCAAAGGCTCGATAACAGTCCTGCAGCGGTAACAATGTCCGACTGAATGACGGTGCTTTTCTTCATTCTCGAGAAGGTCAAGTTCCTTAAGGTCATCGATTATGGTTTTCCGGCATGAATCCCTGTCAAGACCGGCATAACACGCTCCAGCCTCAGGAGTCATGCATCCGTCTTCGGCAATAACATTGATAGAAGGCAGATTGTGTCGCTTACCGGTAGCTTCATCGTTAAAATCGTGTGCAGGAGTAACTTTTACAGCACCTGTGCCGAAGGCCTGGTCTACCGTATCATCAGCTATAACCGGTATCTTCCTTCCCGTAAGCGGAACATCCACGGTACTGCCTATCAGTTGTCTATGTCTTTCGTCCCCGGGATGCACGGCTATCGCAGTGTCCCCAAGCATGGTTTCAGGCCTTGTGGTGGCAACCGTGATATGTACGTTCCCGCCGGAGACAGGGTATTTAATGTAATACAATTTGCCGTCAACCTCTTCATGCTCAACTTCGAGGTCGGACAGGGCTGTATGGCAGCGCGGACACCAGTTAATAAGCCTGCCGTCGCGATATATGAGCCCCTCTTCAAAAAGTTTCACAAAAACTTCCCTGACTGCAGTGGATAGGCCCTCGTCAAGAGTAAATCTTTCTCTCGACCAGTCGCATGATGCGCCAAGTTTCTTAAGCTGATGAATAATTTTTCCGCCATACTCGGCCTTCCACTTCCAGACACGGGCCACAAACTCATCCCTGCCCAGATGGTGACGGTCAATCTTTTCTTTGGACAACTCACGCTCAACTACATTCTGCGTTGCGATACCGGCATGATCGGTTCCCGGAAGCCACAGTACCCTGAAACCATTCATACGCTTCCACCTGGACAGAACATCCTGGAGCGTAGCATTCAGGGCGTGTCCCATATGCAGTGAACCGGTAACGTTCGGAGGCGGAATAACTATACAGAAAGCCGGTCCGGTAGCAGCAGGATCAGGGGCAAAATATCCCTCCTTTTCCCACAGTTCATACCAGCTGTTTTCGATCTCTTCAGGATTATAACTCTTTTTTAATTCCATGCCGCTCCCATTATTTATTAGCCTTAAACCAGGAAGGTAGCTAAAGTGCAATCGAATGTCTCGAGATACTCGCTAAGCGAGTTCGGAGGTAATCTTTTCTATCTCCCGCCTGATAATCCGCTCAGCAAGCTCGGGTACTACCCGTTTTATTTCAGCATTGATCAGGCCCTGCAGAGGACCTGCCATTTCCATCAGACTTTTTTTCAGTACCTCTTCCAGAATGCCGGGCAGCATGCCGGCAATTTGAGTCCTTACCGTTTCCTCAATCACCGGCTTCATGGACTGTGTCAGATATTGTACAGAATCCCGGATGATATCCTCAACCTTGCCGCTATCGACAACCGGGATCTCCTTCCTGACCGGAGATTCAACCCGCAACTCTTCAGATTTGAAAGCAGGCGGAACGCCAACTGCATCCTTGACCATTTTTGATATCTCTTCAATTGACATGGGCTCGGGCTCAGTCGGTAATTCTTCCTTCCACTCCTGTTCGAGTATCCTTATGCTCTCCTTGAGTTCTTCCTCAAAATCCCTTACTTCTGCTTTCATTTCGCCGGCTGCCGGGAAATGAGGAGGTTCAAACCATTCATTCTGCCCGGCGGGTTTGATTTCAGGCGGCTCGGGAATAACAGCAACAGGCTCATCCGCATCAGTCTGTACGAGGAGAGATTTTACCTTGCTAAGCAGTTCATGGGACTCGAAGGGTTTGATTATAGAGTCATCAGCACCCACCGACTTCATATAATCCTCGTCAAATGGTTCAAAAGCACCTGCAAGGAGTATTAATGGTATATGTTGAGTGCGCACATTACCCCTGACCTTTTCGCACAATTGGTATCCGTTCAAGCCAGGCATTTCAATATCGGCAAGTATTAAATCAGGCATCATGGACTCTATCGCCTTAAGCGCCTCAGTACCGTTACCATAAGATTCGATTACAAAACCCTCCGGCCCGAGTACGAGTTCCACAACCTTCTGTATGGTCTGACTGTCATCCGCCAGCAGCAATTTTTTGGCCATTATCCATACCTTTCGCACATATGACTGCTCCGTAAAAGTTTAGAGTTCACGCTGTTTTTTGTCAAGACTGCCTGTAATGAACTGTTCGCAAGAGGGGCACCTGCGGACAGCTATCCTCCATCCCGCGCCTTGTAGTTGACCCGTTTATTTTTCAGCTCCCGTACGAGATCTTCATAAGACTTTGCGCTGAGGATCTTGTTGAACTGGGTCCTGTAGTTGCTGATAAGACTGACCTCTTCTATCACCACGTCGTAGACAGACCACTTGCTGCCGGTCCTTAGCATGCGGTATACCAGCGGTACTTCGACATTTTTGGTCGTAATTATTCTTGTCTTTACAATTGCGTAGTCGCCGTCCAGAATCTGATCATCATACATTAACTTCTCATTCGAATAGCTTTCTATCCTGTTAATGTAAGCTTTCTCGAGAAGATCACTGAAAAGCGAAATAAACTCTTTTTTCTCTTCGGGAGTTCTCTTCTGCCAATTCACGCCGAGTGCACGCTTGGACATTTCGGCAAAGTCGAATCTGTCGCCGACTTCCTTACGAATAAGGGTCCTGCGTTCTGCCATACGCGAATTTTTATTCAGTTCCTTATCCTTTAATATAGTCAATACCTTATCAATTGTCTCTTTAACCTGCTCTTTGGGACCTTCAGCAGCGCCGGCATTGAAAGAGACAGATAACGTAAATAACATAACAACACAAGCTATAATGCCTGGCAGTTTTAAGGTCATTGTAATTGCCCCCCTTGTAGACCGTCCGCCACATGCACGCAACTGACGTTGCGCCCCGGACCGGATAAAATGGCTAAACCTTGCCGAAGACATATTTTGAGAGCAGCTCTTCTATATCAATGGCAGATTGTGTGTCCCTTATCTTTCCACCGTCAGTCAGAAGTCTCTCAGAGCCACCGGGCGTAACCTGTATGAATTTTTCACCAATCAGGCCCTTAGTCTTGATTGTAGCAATAACATCGTCCTGCAAATTGACACCTTTTTTAATCCACAACTCGGTCCTTGCCGTGTAATTCACCAGTAAAATGCTTTTCACCTTGCCGATCTCAACTCCGGCGATCTCTACATTGTCTCCCGTCTTGATGCCACCCGCGTTGGTAAACTCCGCATATACAGTATATCCCGCCTTGCCAACCACATCAAGCTTACCGAGTCTTATCGACAGAAAACCGAGCGCAAGAACCCCCAAAAGGACAAATATTCCGACCATAAGCTCTACATCATATTTTTTATTCATTAATATAATCCTCCCGCTTTATACATGTCAGTTTCACTCCGGCTTGGCAAATCTGCTCGAAACAAAACTATGAACTACAGGATTAACCGAATTCTGAATCGAATCAGGAGTGCCTGTTTCGATAATAACGCCTTCGTCGAGTACCGCAACCTTGTCGGCTATGTCAAAAATCTCAGGCACTTCATGGCTGATTATCAGCCCGGTAAAACCATACTTCAAATGAGTAGTCTTAATAAATGAATGTATCTGTTGCAACAGCACTGGATCAAGTCCTGTCGTCGGTTCATCGAAAAGTATGATCTTCGGTTCCATTATGAGTGCACGCGCAAGGGCCGCCCTCTTGTTCATACCACCGCTTATCTCCCCTGGATATTTATCCTCAACGCCATGCAGCCCAACATCATCAAGCACATGTTTTACCCGCGCCTCGAGCGCCGCACCCGCAAACCTCTTTTTTTCCTTGACCTGAAAAGCCACGTTCTCAAATATTGTCATGGAATCAAAAAGGGCGCCAAACTGGAATACAACCGCAAATTTCTCTCTTACCCTGTCCAATGCACGTGAACTGATCTGGGTTATGTCCTCTTCATCTATAAGCACCCGCCCGCTGTCGGGCTTTATCAAACCCAGAATATGACGCAAAAGCACACTCTTTCCGGAGCCGCTTTTACCGAGGATGGCCATAACCTCTCCAGTCTCAACCTTGAGGTTAACTCCCTTAAGCACCTGCTGATTTCCGAATGATTTTTTTAGATTTATAATTTCTATCATTATTTGCCTGTCAGGCTTTTCCTAAAGCAAAAAAGCCCCCAATAAATAGTCGGAGACCAGGATAAGAATGGATGACATGACGACTGCCTCTGTAGTAGCTTTACTGACACCCTCGGCGCCATACCCGCTTTCATCAGTAGTATATCCCTTATAACAGCAGACCCATGATACTATCAGCCCAAAACAGATCGATTTGTATATGCCGGTAAGGACATCCTCCATAAGGACAAACTGTTCCATCTGCGAGAAATATGTGCCCGAACCAATCCCAAGCATCTTTACCGCTACCGCATATCCTCCAAATATCCCAACAACGTCAAAAATAGCTGAGAGCAGAGGGAAAACAACAATCGAGGCAGCGATTTTAGGCACTACCAGATAACGAAATGGATTCAGCGCCATTGAGGCAAGGGCGTCGATCTGCTCTGAAATCCTCATTATCCCAATCTCTGCCGTTATGGCAGACCCGGCTCTCCCAGTAATCATAAGTGCGGCAAGAACAGGCCCCAACTCCCTGATGAGGCTTATGGCGATAGCAGGCCCGAGCATTGCATCGGCGCCGAACTTTCTCAAGGTATAATAAAGCTGAAGCGCAAGCACCATGCCGGCAAAGGCGCCTGTCAAAACAATTACGGTCAATGACTTGGCGCCGATGAAACTTACCTGCTTCAGGAACCTGTAGAATTTAAAAGGCGGAACAAACATAATAATCAGCGCATCGAGAAGGAAGAGGAAAATCCTCCCCATGCTCTTTACTGTTTCTATGGTATGTTCGCCTAGTATCCTGACAGGATTTTTCATGGTTATTTATATATATCAATAAGAAATATGTCTAATTATAGCACAGGCGGAATTCATAAATTAGCAATACTTACCATAGGCGAAGGGATGCGTTATAACTAATTTTATGCCCTGATACTTCCTATGAGTTCATTTATGTCGCCTATTCCTTCATCTATCATGAAGTTTTCAATGCCTTCGATAATCTGTATGGTAGCAAGAGGATTAATGAAGTTGGCTGTGCCTATCTGTATTCCGCTTGCGCCGGCGATAATAAATTCGAGTGCATCGTCAGTTTCCATGATGCCGCCAAGTCCTATCACAGGGATCTTTACTGCCCTGCATGCTTCCCAAACCATTCGGACTGCAATAGGCCTGACAGCCGGTCCGGAAAGACCTCCTATCTTGTTGGCAAGTACAGGTTTACGGCTTCTGACATCAATAACCATACCGGTCAGTGTGTTTATCAGCGAGATTGCGTCAGCGCCGGAATCCTCTGCGACTTTGGCCATCGTAGCAATGCTGGTCACATTCGGAGACAGCTTGACGATCAGCGGAAGATTGGTCTTTTTCCTTACAGCTGTAACTACCTCGTTCATGATTTTTGGATCAGTGCCGAAAACCGACCACCCCGCCTGCTTATTCGGGCAGGAGATGTTCATCTCGAGACCATGGATGCCGTTAGTGCTGCTGAGCTCCTCGGCTGCCTGTTCGAATTCGCAGACGTTATCACCGAAGAAATTCACAATTACCGGCGTATTAAACTGCCTTAAAAACGGCATCTTTTCGCTGATAAATGCCCTCACACCGATATTCTGCAGCCCGATGGCATTCAGCATTCCGGAAGGAGTCTCTATAATGCGCGGTACCGGATTACCCTGCCGTGGAAGCGGCGAAAGTCCTTTTACGACTATAGCGCCAAGCCTGTTCAGGTCGATAAATTCTGCATACTCCTCACCATATCCAAAGGTGCCGGAAGCTGTCATAACAGGATTCTTCAGCTTCAGACCGCCAATCTGAACTGAAAGATTTGGCTTGCCCGCTCCGGACTTACTGACTCCATTCTTTTTCTCTAATCCCATACTATGTCCTCTATCTTGAACACTGGGCCTTCCTTGCATATACGGCTGTACCCCGATTTCGTCTTGCATACGCACCCAAGACAGGCGCCTACGCCGCACGCCATAACCTCTTCAAGAGAAACATGGCATTCAAGTTTTTTATCCGATATAATGGTGGAAAGCACTTGCAGCATTGGATTCGGTCCACATGCATATATAGGTAAAGGGTTATTAGAAAAGGCCGCTGATTCAATAAATTCCCTGAATGGTTCAGTTATTAGCCCAGCGCGGCAAACTGAGCCGTCGTCGGTCGTAACGCAGACTTCCTTGGCAAGTCTTTTTATATCTTCGAGCATAAGAAGCTCTTCGCAATTGCGCGATCCGCAATAAACATAAGCCCTGCCCGGATACTTTTCAAACAACGAAAATACAGAAGCTATGCCAATGCCGCCGGCCAGTACTATGAAATCTCCGGACGGTTGGGGGTAGCAGTTGCCCAGCGGGCCAAGGAGCTGCACCACATCATCTTTTCTGAGTTCCGAGATGCATTTAGTGCCCTTGCCCCTTATGCGGTATAGAAACTGAATGATTCCATCATTATATCTGAATATGCTTAAAGGTCTCTTCAGAAGCGGATCATAACCTTTCGCTGCTTCAAGCATGAAAAACTGCCCTGCCTGAGGCGCGCAGATATCTGAAAGCGGAAATAGTGAAATGAGACCGAATAGACCGGAGATCTTTAAATTGTCTGCTACCCTGGCATCAAACAATCTACTCAAAACTTATCCCTGTTACTTCGTATTCTATGGTCCGTGCAGGGGCCTTGACAACAGCCACATCGCCCACCTCTTTTCCTATAAGTGCGCGTCCCACAGGCGATGTGACCGATATCTTGCCGCTCTTCACATCAGCCTCCTCAGAGCCGACAAGATGGAAAACATATTCCTCGTCAGCTTCAATGTCAACAACCTTGACCTTTGCACCGAAAGCCACCCTTGACTGGTTAATCATCGAAACATCTATTATTTCAGCCATGGACATCTTTGACTGCAGTTCCTGTATCCGCCCTTCGAGAAAAGACTGTTTTTCCCTTGCAGCATGATATTCAGCGTTCTCCGAGAGGTCGCCATGTGATCTTGCCTCTGCAATATCCTTGATATTCTTAGGTCTTTCGACCTTTAAAAGCCTCTCAATCTCCTCCTTCATCTTCTGATGGCCCTCGGGAGTCATAGGTACGCGCGTCATAAGGCTCAAATCCTCCGTAAATAATCGAAATTGAATATATGAATGCCTAACACTTTCTAAATTAACACTTTTACCGCCTTTTTTTCAAAGACTGAGACATTTGGGAGACGAAATAATTATTCTCTGAGCGCTAAAGTTCCTGCCGATACCGCCGATATAGTAATTGACAAAGCAGCAGAACAAAAATCGGAAGGAGGAAGGGAAAGTAAAAGGGGCCGCTCAGCGGCAGTGGTAAAAACATCTAACCTCCGGCAAGAATGCCGGAAGTACACTTCCTAGAAAAGGAGAATTATCATGGCTATCAACGATATCAGTTTAACCGCGGGAATGAGGACAAACCTTACCCAGCTGCAGTCAACAGTAACCCTGCTTAACCGCACACAGGGAAGGCTGTCATCGGGCAAGAAGGTTAACACGCCTCTTGACAATCCTATCAACTATTTTTCAGCCCAGTCTCACTTAAGCCGCGCCTCTGACATTGCCCAGTACAAAGACGGCATGTCTGAAGCCGTTCAGACCATCCAGACTGCCAACTCGGGTATCAAGTCCATACAGTCACTGATCGAGGCCGCAAGGTCGCTCGGCCAGTCCGCTATCTCGGCCAACCCGAACTCAGTTGGCTTCACGGTCAATGCCACACTAAAAGATGCTGTCATCACAGTCGGCGGAACAGCATTCAAGGCTGTCAATACCGGCTCTTCCAACAGCACCACATTCAACGTTCAGGACAAAGACGGCAATGCCCTCAGCACCGATGAAATTGCAGCAAACCTTACCCTTAAGATCAACGCGCATGTGGAAAATGGAGTTGGCGGCGATATAAAGGCAGTTAACAGCGGCAACCGGGTCACCCTCCACTCATCTGCTGTTGACAAGGCAATCACCGGTGTTGCGGTTGTCAAGGGCTCCTCTTTAGATATCGATACAGAGTTAACGTCAGAGCGCAAGGCACTTGCCCTCCAGTACGAGAATCTCCTGACCCAGATCGACACACTGGCAGGCACGGCCGGATACAAGGGAACCAACCTGCTTACCAAAGACACGCTAAGCGTGAATTTTGAGGGCGGATCACTGAGCATCCAGGGCTTTAACGCGTATGCCAGCGACCTCACCATCAACACCACCGGACTTGCAAATGAAGACACATATGCCAAGAACAAGTGGGCAGTCGTGGCTGACATCAAGTCTGATCTTGTAAACCTCGACAAGGGTAATGCGAAACTGAAGCAGGAGGCTTCAAACCTGTCTTCGTCACTGAGCGTTATCAACATCCAGCAGGATTTTTCGACCACCAAGATCAATCTGCTGACTACTGGAGCGGACAATCTGACCGCGGCCGACACCAACGAGGAAGGCGCCAACATGCTGATGCTGCAGACCAGGCAGTCATTGAGCACAACGGCACTGAGCCTCTCTTCGCAGGCAGCGCAGGCGGTTCTGAAACTGTTCGGTTAGTAAATGGAGTAGGATAGCGATGGGAGGCATATCGCCTCCCATCAACTTCTAATTCCAAACTTGCAGAGGAGATGGTCATGGATATCAACGGCATAAACATACAAGTTGCGAAGTCTGGGAGTTCTCCATTGCTTGCTACGAATGAAGATACCGCCGGCGCACTGAAGAGCAGACGATCAACCCTCGCTGACTCAGCGGGTGCCGGCAGCAGTCAGGCAGACAGCGCTCTCGCGTCGCATGTGCATACAAGCCTGATAGACAGCAACTACATCAAAGAACAGATTCATTCAATAATGTATGACTTTCCGCCGTTCTTCCCCGCAGGGACGCCGCAGCGTCTTGACCTCATAAAGGGCATCCAGGGAGTCCAGGAGGAGATAAAGAGTTCCCCTCTGCCGACCGGCGTGAAAGAGAAACTGACAGGGCAAGAGCTGACAGCTGCATCAACAGACAAGGACATTTCTGCGGCGCTTAAAGGCGTTCGGCAGTTTAAGGAAGAGCATTCTCCTGCCCCTTCCCAGTCAACAGGAAATGGTCAGACGACCAAGATCGTCAGTATAAATGTTTAATATCCGGCCTGACAGGGTGGTATGAAATGGCACTAAAAATTAGTCTGCGTCCGCACGAACGCCTTATCATCGGAAATGCCGTCATCGAAAATGGCGGCAACCGAAGCGAATTTACGATAGAAAACAATGTCCCGATCCTGAGGGAAAAGGACATTTTGAGCGTAAACGAAGCCGACTCGCCCTGCCGCCGGATCTATTTTGTAATACAACTGATGTATATTGATGAAAAAAATCTCTCCGTGCATCACAAGACTTATTGGGAACTGGTAAAAGACGTGATTGAGGCTGCACCAAGCACAACGGGGCTGATAGATCAGATCAGCTGGTATATAATGGGTCATAAATATTACCAGGCTGTTAATCGGCGTGCAAAATTGACCCACTTGAGGCCATAATCGGCGTCCAAAATTGACCCACCTCGGCATATCCTCTATTCTCTCTGTAGCCAAACAGAGAGAGGAGCAGATGAAAGGAGATGCTGATAGTGGAAACCAT
>CAIJNL010000035.1 GCA_903822005.1 uncultured Nitrospiraceae bacterium | reverse complement strand
ATTCCCCCATATCCATATCTCAAAAGCGTCATCGGCTATGGCAGGAATTGCGATAAAAATCGATAAGGTTAACAGTATTATTATTTTCATCATTTATTTCGCCCAACGCTCAAGGTAAGCGGCACGGCAAAGCCGTGTCCGACTTGAGCGCGTCGTTATGTGTTCCAATATGCTTCTTCCTCTGATATCACTGCAATGTTCATCCAATATGAAGAAGCCCGTTGCTGTCTATATTTTTCTTTTTCCGCTTCTGTAAGTGGTCGCCATTTCTGATTTCTTTTGTATTTCTTATGTATTATATTTGTTTCTTTAATGGTTGTGGGGTATCCCTTAAGTATTTTTTCTTGCGCCTCGATAAGAGATTCGCTATTTGCCCCTCCGCCACAAGCAGGATTGGCCAATTGAACACCATCGTCTTCCCAGCCACAAACGTCACAGATATTGTAACTACCAGGCGACTCATCGAATGTCTCAAAACCACAAACTGGGCATGCATATAGCTTATTAGTCATTTATATCCTTCACATAACGCGCAAGGTAAGCGGCACGGCAAAGCCGTGTCCGACTTGAGCGAAATGTTAGGCTCATATTTCAATAATTTCGGGCATATTTATTTAATAAGGTTTATACAATTCCCATACAATCTGGTTGGTATAAGTTGGGATAAAGTAAAACAAAGCCACCAGACTGGTCAAAGATTTCTTGATAACAAGTGAGCCATCAGATGTTTTTGAAAATCTAGTTTCTTCTGTCCACTTGCCATAAGCCCCATGAGAGGTACCAACTGATGGTGGGTATGCAATTACTAAATCCCCATTATCACAATAGCTATAATCTCCCTTAGTATCTATTTCTGATAAATTGTTTGCTTCGGATTTGTCCGAGTAATAAAAACGTATTCTGTATTTATTTTGATCGCTTTTTTGAAATCTGACAGATGTTATCGATCCTTTAGCCTGTTGAAAAAAGTCTGTTGGAGGAACTGAAAAAACCCAGCTCAAATAACGCTTGCCTGAATACCCCAAAACACGTGCTTCATTGCTATACAAACCGGAAAAATCCTGGCAGTCATTTTTTACTGTCAATCGGCTGGGCCATTCGGCAGGATAATCAGGCAAAGATATTTTTGAAGTCATGAATGAAATGACTATTAACAAAAAAATGACAAATAAAATAAATATATTCGATTTTTTCAATTTCATTTTATGCCTAACGCTCAAGGTAAGCGGCACGGCAAAGCCGTGTCCGACTTGAGCGCGTCGTTAAATGTTATTTAGTAGTCTTCTTCAAGATGATGCTCTCCAATTTCTCGGAACGCTCGTAATATTCTTCTGCCATAGCGCCATCCAATACACTTCTAAATAGTGGGCTGGCAAAGTATTCTTTGGCTTCCTTTAGTCTAAGTTTGGATAAAAGATTATAATATGCCTCGTCATATGAAGCACCTCCCTTTCTTCTATTCTGACCGCATAGCCAGATTGCTGGCACATGGCCCCTATCAAATGAGCGCGAACAGTCATAGATCGGAGAAAGGTGTTTCAAAATTTGTATGAATTCAAGGCATTCTTTAGCATGTGTATTAAACCTGCAAGCCAGGTAATTCTTTTCAAGATCGGCGCATAATGCTGGCGCCGGACATATTTTGTTTAAGTCAGTTGTGCCGCCAAATTTGCTAATGACCGCCAAAATAAATATGGAAATCACCAAGCATGCAAATATGATTATTTTTTTCATTTTATGCATTTAACGCTAAAGCTAAGCGGCCCGGCAAAGCCGGGTCCGTCTTGAGCGAAATGTTAGGCATATTTTGTAACGACGCCTATTACAATTATCAACCATGCAATAACACCAATAGCCCCGCTTATGCGCATTATTTTTAAATATTTCATTACTTCTTTATCATTGTATGCCCAGTCGGGACTTGAAAATATCCATTTAAATGATGAGATATCCCGCGAAAAACCTCCTGCTAATAATTTTGCGCCTTTCGGAACCCAAAAGAAGCCGATAGGCGACCCATCCTTAAGCCATTGGTCATAATGTCTTGAATATTCGGCTTTCAATATTTTATCGAAATAATAAAAGTCAATCGCGCCGGTAATAAAGAATATTGCACCGCATATATTTTCCATGCTCATTTATTCCCGCCTAACAATTACTATACCTTGCAAGTAATTTCCGGTATTTCGCTTCATAATAGCATAAGGTCTTGAATTATGCAACAGGAAAAAGGCTATAATTACAATGTTGGCGAGCAAAACTAGTTAAGCATTTTACGGTATTACGGACTAAATACTTGCGAGGTATTAGTATCAGCGCTGAGCAATAAGCAATAAGCTTTTAGTCGGAATATTTGTAAGAAGGAAAAGCAAAATGAAAGACTTTAGAAATCTGAAGGTTTGGGAGCGCAGTCATAAACTGGCTTTGAGGGTGTATCAGATTACTTCTAATTTCCCTCGTGAAGAAATGTATGGATTGACAAGTCAAATGCGGCGATCCTGCACTTCGATACCGACTAATATCTCTGAAGGATGCGGCAGAAGCAGAGATACAGAACTTGCCCGGTTTATTGAAATTGCAGCAGGCTCTGCTAGCGAGCTAGAGTATCAGCTTTTGCTCAGTCGTGATTTAAGCTTTATCACTGAGTCGGATTTCGAGTTATTGATCACTGAGACAATCGAAGTAAAGAAGATGCTAATCTCTCTATTCAAAAAGCTAAAAGCTATCGGCTAGGTGCTGATGGGTTATCCATAGGCCCGCTCGATTCTCTTCTAGATTCCACCGCACAATAAAAAGATTTAATATCGTTCTTTCGTACCACCCCCATGTCAACACAATAAGCCATCTGACTGAATTCTTCCACTCATCTGCGCTATAATTACTGATCTGAAATCCCGGGGAGCTATAATGGAAATCCTGTCTTACATTATCGATATCTTTGTTCACCTCGATGTTCATCTGAGTGAGCTGATAATCATGTTCGGGCCGATGACCTATGTGATCCTGTTTCTCGTTATCTTTTGCGAGACCGGCCTTGTCGTTACGCCTTTTCTGCCCGGCGATTCACTTCTCTTTGTGGTCGGCGCATTTGCCGCAAAAGGGGACTTCGATGTTGTGCTCATTTTCATCCTTTTGAGCGTAGCCGCTGTGACCGGCAACATGGTCAACTATCAGATAGGGCGCTACCTTGGGCCAAGGGTTTTTCAGAGCGAGTCCCGGTTTCTGAAAAAAGAATATCTTGACCGCACACACGCTTTTTACGAGAAGCATGGCGCAAAGACCATAGTAATCGCGAGGTTCCTGCCGATCATTCGCACCTTTGCGCCGTTTGTGGCGGGCATAGGCCGCATGGACTACAAGCGTTTCACCATCTATAACCTGATCGGCTGCGTTGCGTGGCTCTCTGCCTTTATCCTCGGGGGCTACTTTTTCGGCAATCTTCCCTTTGTGAAGAAGAACCTTACGATGGTAATATTCGCTATCATCATCATATCGTTTCTGCCGAGTGTTATCGAGGTCATCCGCCATCGCCGCAATAACAAACCGCAGGACAAGAACAGCAGGTAAGAGGTTCTGTCTGACAGACATGAGTATCTCTCCGGGAAACCCATTCTTCTCTAATGCCGGTACACGCAGGGCGATATGAATAGAGTCGAATTAGTGTAAAATAATCTGAATGATTATGAATTAGGATGGGATAATAATGAGTTCTAAAGGCAGGATAGCACGGGCCGCTGGACTGATGTCAGCGGCAACATTAATAAGCCGTATCCTCGGGTACGCGAAGGACATGATCCTTGCGTCTTACTTCGGTGCTTCTGCGAAATCCGACGTCTTTTTTGTCGCCTTCCGGATACCGAATCTATTGAGGGAGATCTTTGCAGAGGGGGCAATGTCAGCGGCATTTGTTCCGACGCTGACCGAGACCGAGACGAAGCAGGGCAGGGAGGCCGCCGGTTATCTGGTCCGCATAACGTTCATTTTTCTTTTTGCAGTCGTGGGATTTCTTTGTGCGCTCGGTATTGTCTTTGCTCCCGCAATAGTGACAGTAATGGCCCCGGGCTTTGTGGCCGATCAGGTAAAATTCGATGATGCGGTGCTTCTCACGCGCATCATGTTCCCTTTTCTTTTGTTCATCAGTCTTGCCTCTCTCGTGATGGGTGCGCTGAATACACGGGGAGTCTTTTTTATACCCGCATTGGCCCCCGCTCTTCTCAATGTCGTAACGATGCTGTCCGTAATCTTCTTCTCATCGCATTTCATTAATCCTATAATATCTGTCGCGATAGGAGTGGCTGCCGGCGGACTCGTGCAGTTCCTGTTTCAGGTGCCCGATTTCTGGAAACAGGGCTACAGGTTTTTCAGAAAATCAGCGGGGGAAGGTCCGCTGACGGTAAGGGCCATACTGGCTCATGAGGGGCTGCGGAAGATAGGCAAGCTCCTGCTGCCTGCCACAATGGGCATGGCAATTTCACAAATTAATATATTGGTAAGCACCATATTGGCTTCCCTGCTGGCAACAGGAAGCATTACGTATCTTTATTACTCCATGAGGCTCATTCAGTTCCCTATAGGCATATTTGGTGTTGCCATGGGCATGGCAGTGCTGCCGATGCTTGCCGAGCATGCGGTAAAGAAAGAGTTTGGCCTGCTGAAGGAAGATTTTTCCTTTGCCCTGCGCCTGCTATTCTTCATAACAGTCCCCGCAATGGTGGGATTGATCGCCCTTCGCTTTCCTATAGTGAGCACACTTTTTCAGCATGGCGTGTATACCTACGAGGCGGCATTAGCAACTGCTGAAGCGCTGATGTACTATTCGTTCGGCATATGGGCGATCGTAGGGGTAAGGACCATCACAGCCACTTTTTATTCGCTGCAGGACACCCGGACGCCGGTCAAAATAGCTGCCTGCGGGTTTGCGGCGAATATTCTCTTCAGCCTTTTGCTGATGGGGCCCATGCTGCATAACGGGCTTGCGCTGGCCAATTCAATGGCCGCCATGATCAACTTTGTCATGCTCTTTTATTTTCTGAGGAAAAAACTCGGCGGTATAGGCACCAGCCGCATCTTCACCTCATTCGCAAAGACCGGGCTCTCCGCATTGCTGATGGGGGTCGGCGGCTGGCTGCTGTCAGAGGGCGCCGTCTGGACCGCGAGCGGCCATATTGCGCAGAAAGCTGGAACTCTCGCATTACTGATCCTCGGAAGCCTGGCCCTCTATCTCATTGCCTCATGGCTGCTGCGGAGTGAAGAAATGGGATATATTGTCGCCAGGGTCCGGGAAAAAATCAGAAAGCGCTAGGCAGTTTAGTGATTTGAAATTAAAATATTAAGTAATACAGGAATGGATTTCCTGGCAATTTCAGGAGGAGAACATGCTGGTAAAAACAGTGGCTGTCGGACCGCTGGAGGTCAATTGCCATATCATCGGCGATGAGAAGAGCGGCAAGGCAATGGTAGTCGATCCGGGCGGTGATACGGAAGCGATCATGGATGTTATAACCAGGAACAACCTGTCGGTAGAATATATTATCTGCACCCATGGCCATTTCGACCATATAGGCGCGGTTGGGGCGGTCAAAGGCAGGACAGGCGCAAAGATGCTTCTTCACACGGACGAACTGGAACTATATACTTCGGCCCCCGGACAGGCGCAATATTTCGGCCTGAATATCGAAAAGCAGCCCGCTCCTGACCAGTTTGTAGCTGATGGCGATGTTATAAAGGTCGGGGACCTCAGTTTCAGGGTGATGCATTCTCCGGGCCATAGTCCCGGCGGCATATCCCTTTATGGCGAAGGGCTCGCCCTGACCGGCGATACGCTCTTTGCAGGATCTATAGGCAGGACCGACCTGCCGGGCAGCGACGGCGGCCTCATAGGAAAATCACTCGGCAGGCTCGCGACCCTGCCGGATGATACGAAGGTGCTCTGCGGACACGGGCCTTCGTCAACTATTGGCGAAGAAAAGAGGCATAACCCGTTCACTTATCTTTTTATATGATTGTGTGCGACGAATTGAAACATCGGGCGGTAAACGGGTTGCAATTTTTCCGGTTGAAATAAATGTATATATATTTTCAATATGTTTCGTCTATAATACATAAGGCTTTTCAGCGCTTGACCCTGGAGACATGAAAGCTCTGGGGATTTTTTTTGGAGGTAGACCATGAGCACTAAGATTTATGTAGGAAATATCTCTTTCAATGCGACGGAGGATGATATCAGGGGTCTCTTTACGCCATTTGGAGAGATCGAGTCAGTCAAACTTATCTCCGACCCGCAGACGGGGAGGGCACGTGGTTTCGGGTTCGTCGAGATGACATCGGCAGACGAAGCAGGCAAGGCCATTGAGGCGCTGAATGATAAACCTTTTATGGACAGGAATCTTTCGGTTTCAGAGGCGAAGCCACAGCAGCCCAGGGACAAGGGTTTTGGAAACAGGGGCGGCGGCTTTGGCGCTAAACGGAGCGGCGGTGGTGGAGGCGGCTTTGGCGGCGCTGGTGGTTTTGGCGGCGGCAAAAGGCCGGAGCGTGGAAGGAGATAATATTTCTTGGAGATAAAGGTACTGGCAAATGATGTTGATAGAGCATTAAAAACGCTGAAAAACAAGCTCCAGAAAGAGGGGCTCTTCAGGGAGATCAAGAACAGAAAATATTACGAAAAACCGTCAGTAAAGAAAAAACGGAAACAGGCCGAGGCCCGCAAGAGAAAGGCCAAGGCTTCCAGATTTAAAGCAAGGTAGCATTTCCCCCGCGATTTAATAAAAGTGCTTTTTGCGTGGTCCGGGAAGGCAAAGGCGGGAATTTATCAAAATGTATTAGAATATCCATTCCGGCAAAGTGGAGGGGTGGCTGAGCGGTTGAAGGCGGCGGTCTTGAAAACCGTTGTAGGGGTGACTCTACCGTGGGTTCGAATCCCACCTCCTCCGCCATATAAATCAGATTACCTGTTCTGTATTCCATGGATTTAATAGATATAAATAATCTCTCCGTTTCCTTCAAATCTGCGAGCAAGCCGCTCGAAGTGGTCTCGGGCATTTCGTTCGATATAAACAAGGGCGAGGTCTTCGGGCTTGTTGGAGAGAGCGGCAGCGGCAAGAGCATAACAGCACTCTCCATACTGCGCATCCTCCCGGACAATGCTTTCGCATCCGGAGAGGTTTTGTTCAGGCAAAAGAACCTGTTTTTGATTCCTGAGGATGAAATGCGGGGCATCAGGGGCAGGGACATATCGATGATTTTCCAGGAGCCCATGACTTCGCTCAATCCAGTGCTTACCATTGGTTACCAGGTGGCCGAGGCACTGCTCGCGCATTTCGATATGCCAAAGAGCGAAGCGATGAGTAAAGCGGTAGAACTTCTGAAGTCCGTTAAGATGCCGTCAGCCGAGATGAGGATGAGGGACTATCCTCACCAGCTTTCGGGAGGCATGCGGCAGCGGGTCATGATCGCCATGGCCATAGCATGCAATCCAGCGCTCCTGATTGCCGATGAACCGACTACCGCGCTCGATGTTACCATACAGGCCCAGATACTCGATCTGCTGCAGGGGCTGAGGCGCCAGCTCGATATGGCTGTCCTGCTGATCACGCATGACCTAAGCATCATATCCGAGCAGGCCGACCGTGTGGCGGTGATGTATGCGGGCAGGATCATGGAGATGGCGTCGGTCGAAGAGCTGTTCAGCAATACGCTTCACCCGTACACGAAGGGGCTTATCAAATCACTGCCCGACAGAAAGGGCATCCCGCTCAATCCGATACCGGGCTTTGTCCCCTCTCCTTTCGATTATCCGCCCGGATGCAAGTTTTCGGACAGGTGCGATATGGCTATAGATGCCTGCCGGCAGGCAGAACCTGAAATGTGTGAGGCCGCGAGCGGGCATTATGTGAGATGCATAAAGGTAAAGTGTTAATGGAAGATAATACTGAAAATATGAATGAGGCCGCCGCAAACGGGGAGTTCCTGCTTGAGGCAAGGGAAATAACAAAACACTTCCCCGCAAGATCAGGTCTCGGCAAGACAAGGAAATTCATATCCGCGGTTGACGGCGTCAGCTTCGGTGTAAGGCATAACAGCGTTTTTGCAATTGTGGGTGAAAGCGGGTGCGGAAAGTCGACACTCGCCAGGATGATCATCAGGCTTCTTAAGCCTTCCTCCGGAACGGTATTGTTCAAGGGGAATGACCTTTTGGCTATGGAAGGAGAAGAGCTTCTTGCATTCAGAAGATCGGCACAGATCATCTTTCAGGACCCTTTTGCCTCGCTAAATCCTCGCATGAGGATTATGGATGCCCTTGCCGAGCCATACAGGATACACAAACTTGCGCCCCGCAATGAGATCGGGGCAAGGGTGGCGGAGCTGATCAGCAAGGTCGGGCTGAATGAAGATGCGCTTTCCAAGTATCCGCATGAGTTCAGCGGCGGCCAGCGCCAGAGGATCTGCATAGCCAGGGCCCTTAGCGTTTCGCCCGAGCTGATAGTTGCTGACGAGCCGCTTTCGGCCCTCGATGTCTCGATACAGGCCCAGATAATAAACCTGCTGCAGGACATAAGGAAGGGGCCTGCCATTTCGATGGTATTCATAAGCCATGACCTCAGGGTAGTTCGCTATTTGAGCGATGAAGTCGCCATTATGTATCTCGGCCGCATTGTCGAGAGGGGAGCGACAGAGGGTCTGTTCAGCGACCCGAAGCACCCATACACAGAGATGCTGCTTTCGTCAGCCCCGAAGCTGAAGTACAGCAGAGAGGAATCTTCAAAGGGCCTGTCATGCAGGCCGGCTTCAGGGGACATGCCGGGCATTGTAGATATACCTGCGGGTTGTCCGTTCCATCCGCGCTGTCCAAAGAGGTTCGAACCTTGCGACAAGCTCCGTCCGGAACTCAAGGCAAGCGGAGGCTCGTTTGTCGCCTGCCATCTCTATCAATGAAAATGCAGGCTGTATATGCAATTCATGTCTTCGACGGCTCCGAAGACAATGTATATAGCAGGCAAGGACAGCCGACTCTATGTCTCGGTGTGACCTTCCTTGCGATTATGAGCAGCAGATGTATTATGCGTATTGTTGACTATGCGGTAGTTAAGATATAGTGAGCTTATTCAGCGAGACAAGAGACGGATGCCCTTGCCTGACACTGGTTTTCTCTGTCCAATATTGACAATAATTTTGTCTTTTGTTATATAGTAGAAAATGGATAAGCTGTGTAAAGTAAGAGTACTTCTCATTTATCCTGAATTCCCCGATACCTTCTGGAGTTTCAAGTATGCCCTGAAATTTATCCGCAGAAAGGCGAGCAGCCCGCCGCTCGGCCTGCTGACTGTTGCTGCCATGCTTCCCGGCGAGTGGGAAAAAAGACTGGTGGACATGAATGTCGTGGCCCTGCGGGACGAGACCCTAAAGTGGGCCGATCTCGTTTTTATCAGCGCAATGTCCGTTCAGGAAAAATCGGTGAGAGAAGTGATGGCGCGGTGCAAGGCCGAGGGTGTGCCGATTGTTGCGGGCGGGCCTCTTTTTACTGCCGGATATGATGCCTTTGATGATATAGACCACCTGGTGCTGAATGAAGCTGAAATAACCCTGCCTCTTTTTCTCGAAGATTTAAAGCGTGGGAATGCCGGGCGTATCTATACGACAGACCAGTGGGCCGATATACGCGAGACCCCGGTACCCTTATGGGAGCTTATCAACATCAAACATTATGCTTCCATAAACATTCAGTATTCCCGTGGATGCCCCTATAACTGTGAGTTCTGTGACATAACTTTGCTATGCGGACATATGCCCCGGACAAAAGAGAGGGAGCAGGTCATCAGGGAGATCGAAAGTGTTGACGCCTCGGGTTTCAGGGGCTCGATCTTCTTTGTAGACGACAATTTCATCGGTAACAAGAAAAAGCTTAAGGACGAAATCCTTCCTGACATTATCAGATGGATGGAGAGGAGGAGGTATCCCTTCACGTTTAATACACAGGCATCCATAGAGCTTGCAGACCATCAGGATCTGTTGCAGTTGATGGTGAAGGCAGGATTCGATGTTGTCTTTATCGGTATCGAGACCCCGAATGAACAGAGCCTTGCGGAGTGCAGTAAATTCCAGAACAGGGGCAGGGACCTTATAGCGAGCGTGAAAATCATTCAGAAGGCCGGACTTGAAGTTCAGGGCGGATTTATTGTCGGGTTCGACAGCGATCCGGTCACCATTTTTGACACCCAGATAAAGTTTATACAGGCGAGCGGCGTTGTTACGGCGATGGTGGGCCTGCTCACAGCCCTGCCTCGGACACAGCTTTACGAAAGGCTCAAAAAGGAGCATAGGCTGCTGAAGGAGGCCTCAGGAAACAATACGGACCTTGCCATCAATTTCATACCAAGGATGGACTATGATCAGCTGATCGCAGGCTATAAAAAAGTCCTCAGCACACTCTATTCGCCCAGGATCTATTATGCGAGGATCAGGACATTCCTGAAGGCCTATATCCCTCCGCCGAAAAAGAAGAAGATCTTTCGGATTCGCCTGAACTATATTGCAGCGTTCTTCAGATCTACGGTCGTCCTCGGCCTGGTTGGCAAGGAGAGGTTCCAGTACTGGAGGCTGCTCTTCTGGACGACGTTCAGACACCCGCGGCTTCTTTCCCAGGCCGTTACCCTCTCGATTTACGGATTTCATTTCAGGAAGGTTTTTGAAAAAAATCGCACCTAAAGGCCGGAGCTATCTGATAAATGACAGAGGCACAGGGAGGACAATGTGGCACGAATAGATGAACTGCTTGAACAATATAAAAACGAGCTGCCTGAGATCGACTCCTTTCAGGACGATTGGGACTGGAGCTACCAGGCAGGGCTGTCTATAAAGATGGGGCGACTGGATGCGGCGGAACTGCTCCTGAAGCAGCTTATAGTGTCAAGGCCGATGCACCATGAAGGATATGAGGGACTCGCGGGCATATACCTTCAAATGGGCAATCCGGATGCAGTGCCTCTTATCCGCAGGGCAAATGAGCTGGCCAAAGCATATGTGGAAAAGAAGGCCCTTGAGCCTAAAGCCCTTGATGAGATCGAAAAGAAGATGGCCGAAATAGAGGCCGAATTCAAGCAGGGTCAGTGAATTTTTTTGAAGTCGATGAACCCGCGGTCAACATCGGTGTGGAGAAGCTGCACCGTTACTCTATGGCCGACGTCTGTTCCCTCGAAACCCTGAGTTATTCTGCCTTCAACAGGCAGGCTGAACAGCCTTACCCAAGTGCCCTTCGACGATGCGCCTGTTATGATACCGTCGAAACGTTCCCCAATCCGCGAGCCTAGAAGCATGGCTGCTGCTGATTTTTCGACCTGACGCTCGACTTTTTTGACCATGTCCTCTTCATCCGTACAATGTTTGGCAAGGGCTGTGAGTTCTTCTTTCTGATAGGGCGGCGGCTGTCCTGCGAGCGCGGCCTTGAGCAAGCGCTGGGTGATGAGGTCGGGATACCGGCGATTCGGGGCAGTGGAGTGAGTATAATCCTTAACGGCCAGTCCAAAATGTCCATCATCGCTGTCTCCGGGGAATTCAGCCACATATTCTCCCGGGCCCAAAAGTTTTATGACGCTAAGTGACAGATCAGGGAAGGTTAGCGGGTCAGCATCTTTCTGTTTTAGTAAAAATGCTTCAAGTGCCCCGGCATCCGGAACATCCGGAAGCTTGTAAGACTTTTCAGCAGCAAGTTCAACAATGCGGTCCCACCGTTTCGGCGTATGGACTACACGCCGCAGGGAAGGGAAGTTTTTTGAAGACAGATATCTCGCGGTTACGCCGTTGGCCGCGATCATGAAGTCTTCTATGATATCTTTTGCGCGGTTCTTTTTTTCGGCTTCAAGATCTTTGAGGTTATCGCCTTCAAATACAGGATGCGATTCTATAGTCTGCAGATTAAGCGCGCCATGGACATGCCGCAGGGCCTTCATCGTCCGGGCAATGCTGTCCTGAATCCGAAGGTTTTCGGAAAGGCCTGCCATGTCCGCAACCCCTGCCGGAGCACCTGCCTGGCCGTCAAGCCAGGCGGCTATGCTGTTATAGGCAAGTTTTGCATGACTACGGACGACAGCCCTGCAGATGCCTGAGTCAATCTGCGTTCCATCAGCCCCGATAGTCATTTCAACGACTAAAGCAGGGCGGTCAACGCTGAAATTCAGAGAGGTGAGATCAGTCGAAAGCTTTTCAGGAAGCATCGGAAATATTTCACCAGCAGTATAGACCGATGTGGTATTATGGCGTGCATGATCATCAATTGCCGAGGCTTTTTTTACTATTGCATCCACATCGGCAATCGCAACATAAACCTTTACTGTTTCCGAAGGCAGGGCTTCCGCAACCGTAAGCTGATCCAGGTCACGTGAATCATCGTTGTCAATCGAACACCAAAGCAGGTCCCGCAGGTCACGCACACCCGTTTCAACTTCAACCTTGGGCGCCTGTATCCGGTCCAGCTCTGCAATGGCTTCAACTGAAAAATCTGGCAGTAATCCACGCTCCAGCATGGCCTTTCTCGCAATCTGCCTGAGTATTGAACGATGTCCTTCAGTCTCGCTGTTTGTCATAAAAGAAGAGTCTCCATTTCTTTTAATATTTCGGGTTTTGTCCAGTCCTGCTCGCCGAAATGTTTATTTACTATTTTTCCGCTTTTATCAATTACGAACGTCATTGGTATCATAAAGGCCCTGTAAAGCTGTTTTGATACCGTCAGTTTATCGTCAAGCAGCACAGTAAAGCTGACAGGGTTTTGCGAGAGAAAGCCTTTTGCCGCTGCAAGCGACTTGTCTGATGATACGGCAAGTATGACGAGTTCCCTGTCTTTGTATTTCGCGTATAGCCTGTTAAGGGAAGCAAATTCCTGCGCGCCGGTCGGACACCACGAGGCCCAGAAGACCAGCAGCACAACCTTGCCCCTGTTTGCCGAAAGGGTTGAAGGTTTCCCCTGCATGTCTTTCAGGGTAAAATCGGGGGCTTTTTTACCGATCAGCTTTTCGACAACGTAAGGGGAGGGATTGTCGGCGGCTGATGCTGCTGCCAGGAAGCAGAATACGGAAGCAAGTATCAAAACAGCCCGCAATAACTGTGCTGCACTGCTATTCTCCTGTCTTCCGTCTTCCGTTTTCAGTCTCCTATTTGATAATTCCGGCATCTTTAAGGGCTTCGCGAAGCTTGTCCCTGTTGGCAGAGGACATATTGCAGAGAGGAAGCCGGAACTCTTCTTCCACCTTGCCCATTATCGCAAGGGCGGTCTTTGCCGGTATCGGGTTTGTCTCCAGGAACATGGACGCATTAAGAGGTTCCATCCTTAAGTGGAGGTCCCTCGCTTTTTTGATGTCTCCCTTTTCCCAGGCATTGAACATATCGGCGAACTCTTTCGGAGCTACGTTTGCAGTCACCGAAATGCCGCCATTGCCGCCAAGCGCGAGCATTGTGAATGTGGTAAAGTCGTCTCCGGAAAGAAGGGTAAGCCTGCTGCCGCAGAGACGCACAAGGTCGCTGGCCTGCCTCATGTCCCCGGTAGCTTCCTTGAGTCCGACGATATTTTTGAATTCCATCAGCCTGGCCACTGTAGAAGGCAGCATATTGACGGAAGTGCGGCCTGGCACGTTATACATGACTATCGGGATATCGACCGCTCCCGCTATGGTCTTGTAATGCTGGTACAGGCCCTCCTGGGTCGGTTTGTTGTAGTATGGGGTGACGATGAGCGCCCCGTTTGCGCCAAGCTGTTTTGTCTTTTTCGTTATCTGTATCGCTTCATCGGTCGAGTTTGAGCCTGCGCCCGCAAGCACCGGTATCCTGCCGTTGACGGTCTTGACGGCAACCTCTATAACGCGATAATGCTCTTCAAAATCGAGTGTAGAGGCCTCGCCCGTTGTGCCGCACGGCACTATGCCATGAGTCCCCTGTGATATATGCCATTCGATCAGGTCACAGAATCTCTTTTCATCGAATTTGCCTTTGCTGAAAGGCGTTACAAGGGCTACCATCGAACCTTTAAACATATTGTCCTCCTGATGAATGTTAAATTAGCTGTATGCCGGCCACGTATGAGCTTTCTGCCTGAGAGCCCCACCTGACAACGCCTTTAAGTCTGGTTTCGCCAAAGGCCACCGCGAGTCCGGGCGTGAGCAGACGGTCGGTCGTGATGCAGAGACCACCTGCGCTGATGTCGCTGGTCTCGCCCCTGAGCGAAATCCCCGCTTCTTCTAAACGGCCTCCATTTCCGACCTGATAGCTGATACTGGATACCCAGGGTTTTCTCTCATGTTTTCTGCGCTCATCGTTCATAATTGATCACTCCTTCAAAGACCTCCGCGGCGGGGCCTGTCATATAAACATGATTGTTCCCGGCCCATTCGATATGGAGGATGCCGCCAAGCAGCCTGACCGTAACGGTTCTATTCGTCAAGTCTTTGAGCATCGAGGCCACGGCTGATGCGCATGCGCCCGTGCCGCATGCGAGAGTTTCTCCCGAGCCCCTCTCCCATACCCGCATGATGATTTCATCCCTGTCGAGTACGTTTACAAATTCGACGTTGGTACGTTTAGGAAAGAGCGGATTATTTTCGATCATGGGGCCGATCAGCTGAACAGGGTACCTGGATACATCCTCCTGCGGGAAGATGACCGCATGGGGGTTTCCCATGGACACCAGGGTAAGCAGAAACTGCTGGTCTTCAATGTCGAGCGGGAAGTCGATGATCGGCGGCGCCTGCTGCACGTCCGCAGGTATTTCCGCGGGGTCCAGCACAGGCTCTCCCATATCTACCTTCACCTCGTTGCCGGAACGTTCAGGTTTAATTATGCCGGCAAGGGTCTCGATCTCGAGCACATTCTTGTCAGACAGATTTCTGTCCCAGATATATTTGGCGAAACAGCGGATGCCGTTGCCGCACATCTCTACCTCTCCGCCGTCAGCGTTGTATATCACCATCCTGTAATCGGCGATCACGGAACGTTGGAGCAGCAGCATCTGGTCCGCGCCGATGCCGAACCAGCGGTTGCAATACTCGACCGCAAATTCCGCAGGGTCGGGAAGGTCCAGGGGCCTGCAGTCTATGACAATAAAATCATTGCCGGCGCCATGCATTTTGGTAAAAGGTATCTTCATCTTATAAACCCCGGTACTATTTCGCCGTTAACAAGGTCGTTATATGTTTCACGCTTGCGGACGAGCGCGAAATTGGCGCCGTTCACCATTACCTCGGCAGCCCTCGGGCGGCTGTTGTAGTTGGACGACATCGAAAAACCGTAAGCGCCGGCGCTCATCACCGCAAGGTATTCTCCCTGCTTTACCTTCGGTATTTCGCGGTCTTTTGCAAGGAAGTCACCCGATTCGCATATAGGGCCTACTATATCGGCGATCATAGTGTCCCTGCGGCTCTTTGTCACGGGCTGGATGTGGTGGTACGCGTTATAAAGAGACGGCCTCATAAGGTCGTTCATCCCGGCATCAACGATCACGAAGTTCTTTTCCTCGCCTTCTTTCAGGTAGAGGGTCTTTGTCACGAGTATGCCTGCGTTGCCGACAACAGACCTGCCGGGTTCCATGACAAGCGTGAGGGCGCGGCCTTTGAGCAACGGCAGGATCTTTTTTGCAAGGTCCTTCGGCTCGGGCGGTTTCTCTTCAAGGTAGTTAATTCCGAGACCGCCGCCTATATCGAGATGAGAAATCTGTATCCTTATCTTTGCCAGCTCGTCTATAAGGAAGAGTACTCTCGTGAGCGAATCCACAAAAGGCGATATCTTTGTAAGCTGAGAGCCGATATGCGTATGGATGCCGATCACGGATATATTCTTCAGGCCGCTGGCCAGCTTGTAATGATCTATGGCGTCATCGATAGGGATGCCGAATTTGTGTTTTTTCAAACCGGTCGAAATGTAAGGATGCGTCTGCGGATCAATGTCCGGATTTATGCGGAGCGCGATGGGAGCCTTCAAGCCCATGTCGCGCGCGATGCGGTCGATCTCGCGCAGCTCATTCTCGGACTCCGCGTTGAACATAAGTATCCTGCTCTTCAGGGCATACCTGATCTCTTCCTCTGTCTTGCCGACGCCCGCGTAAACGATCTTTTTCGCAGAAATGCCGGCTTTGAGGGCCCTGAAAAGTTCGCCTCCGGATACCACGTCAGCGCCGGCCTCATGTTTGGCAAAGAGCCTTAAGAGGGCAGAGTTTGAATTGGCCTTCAGAGCGTAGCAGACAATATGCGGCATCCCCTTGAAGGCCTCGCCATAGGCCCGAAAATGGCGCACCAGAGTGCTTGCGCTATAGATATAAACAGGGCTGCCGAATCGCGCGACTATATCCCTTACCGGGACATCTTCCGCATAAAGCTCGCCATTTTTGTAATTGAAAAAATGCATGAATGACCCCTTATTTGCTTGATTTTATATCTGTTTTTTTAACATAATGGGGCGCAATTAGTCAAAAAATGAGGCTGCTCTCCCCCGTTTCCCCGCTTTTTATGAGGGCCGGGCCAGTTTCTCCTGCTGTAATAATTGACAAAGAAGTCACGGAAATAGTAAATTAATTGTCTCTTTTGGCGCGGTAAGCGCCTTAGGGCCGCTAGCTCAGTTGGTAGAGCAACGCCCTTTTAAGGCGTGGGTCGTTGGTTCGAATCCAACGCGGCTCACCATTTATTTTCAGATTTCAGCGTTGAGATTTGAAACTAAATCAGTCCCCATCGTCTAGCCCGGTCTAGGACATCGCCCTTTCACGGCGGTAACTGGGGTTCGAATCCCCATGGGGACGCCAGTTAATTCAAGGGGTTACGAAAGTGACCCCTTTCTTTTTCAAGACAGCGCCTTATCAATGCGGTAACACAAAATACCCGCTGTGGATAATTCCTTGACTATCAGTCAGTTGCTTATCAATAATTTATTCAATCATGAGTAAAGATGCGCTGCAATTTCGCGACAGTACGACCGACTTGAAACGGCTTGCTATAGGGTAATGATGCCATTCCTTACGGCAAAGTGAATCAGTTCAGTGGAATTACCTAGTCCTAATTCTTGCATCATTCGGTATTTATGAAATTCAACCGTGCGTGTGGATATCCCCAGTAGTGATGCAATTTCTTTTGTAGAGCGACCTTCAGCGTGAAGTTGCAACACTTCTTTCTGTCTGGGTGTTAGATTCCGAGCGGTATCGGACCGCATATGCCTTTTTTCTTTGTAAAAGAGCATGAGATCGCCAGCCAGCAAGGGCGTAATGTAAGTTTTGCCCATCAGGACGCTTCGTATCGCGGTAATGAGTTCCGATGGAGCTGAATGCTTTAAAACGTATCCTGCGGCCCCTGCGTCAAATGCACTTGCGGCATACGTCACATCAGGGTGCATGGTCAGGAAGACAACCATGATATTCTCGTCTTTTCTCTTGATCTGCCTGACGGCATCAATACCGTTTAAGAGCGGCATTGATATGTCTGCTACGATGACATCAGGGCGTAGCTCCTCTGCAGCTGCCAACAGGGCGCGACCATCCTCAACTATTCCGACAAGGTCAAACTCAGGCTCAAGCAATCCTCTCAACCCTTCAGCGACAATCCGATGGTCATCGGCAAGAAGAATACGGGCGCGCTTCATTCAGGTCTCCTCTCAAGAGGTATAATAGCTTCAATTGCCGTACCTTCCCCTGGTTCTGATGAGATGGCAAACTCTCCTTTTACATATTGAACCCGCTCGCGCATGCTGGCAATTCCAACACCATGTATCTCGCTGCGGCCAGCCACCATAAAGCCAGTTCCTTTGTCCCTGATTGAAAGAGAGATATTATGGCCATCATAGTGTAACGCTACAAATGCAACCTTGACATTGGCATGTTTTGCGATGTTTCTGAGCCCTTCCTGCAGCACCCGATAGAGGCAGAGGGCAATATCTTTTGGCACAGCGTCCGGGACTTTTGCAGCTTCAAAATGGACAGAAATATTACGTCGTTTAGAAAAAATTGAGCATTCCGACTCCATCGCTTTGACCAACCCAAGATCATCGAGAATGGAGGGATGAATCTGGCGTGAGAGCGCATGGAAGTCATTTGCAATTCCAATGAGTTGATTCTTGATCTCAACGACCTCGCTCATGCCGGCAGAATTGGGCGAATCGCCCAGCTGAAGTTCAAGCTTGCCTGCCACAATGGCAACGAGAGCGAGTCGTTGCGTGAGATCATCGTGGATTTCACGCGAAATGCGTCGCAGCAGCTCTTCTTGCGAGAAAATCAGGCGTCCGGTAAGGTTCCGGAGGTCCATCTGGTTCTGTAATAAGGCGGCTTCCGCTTGCCGGCGTTTTCGCAAGCTTGTTGCCAGTGCTATGATAAGAAGTGTCTCCAGGATAGAGAAAGCTGCAAAAGCAATGATGTGCCATTTATATATATCCCATCCAGTGGGCTGGTAATACTTGAAAACGGACTTCTCCGGGAGGTCCTTCTTCTTGATTCCCCAACGTTTCAGTTCCCGCCAATCATAAATGTCCAGATAAGTATTTTCACCGTCTTCAAAGGGAATAGACGCCGGCGACTCACCACCCAGGATACGAAGTCCCAGCTTCGCTGCCCGCTCTCCCTGGAGGGTGTAACTGAACAGCCGTCCACCCACGATGCCGAAGCCCAGATGACTTTCACTTATTCCGAATATGGGAGCTTTGGAAAGTTTCGCCAGATTCCGCAAGGCATCTCGCGGAACAAAACTTTTCCCGGTACCATCGACAAAAAACGCTGCAAAGAAAATCAGACTATCGGCGGGCAACTCGGCGACTGCTCTTGCAACATCCTGCATCGGAAGACCTGAAAGCCGACGTATCTCGATTGAACCGGCGTATTTTTCCAGAGCCCTGAACATCACGGCTTCACGATATCGATCCGTCTCGGATGCACCCGCTATCAATACAATAAGACGCGTAGAAGGCCGTAGCCGAAGCGCTGAAGAGATAACGTTATCCGCATTCACCGGCATCACGACGCCGGTTATATTTCCGTGAAGCCTTGAGTTTTGGAGGCGTTCAGCATAACTATTCAGCACTGCACAGAAGACGATCCCCGACCCTGGCACTATCTGTTTTGAGTAGTCTTCCAGTAAATCCAATGCGGGCCTGTCTACCGCTATAACCAGGTCAATCCCAAAGTTATGATATTTCATGCGCAGCAAGTTTGCGAGTGCCGATCTATATGCCAGGCTGCGGAAACGCGACAGGTCAAGATATTGTGTATGAATAGTTATAGCAAACCGATCATTATTTTCAAAGACTGAATGGATTCCGGCATGGACTAGATCATTAGCCGGAATCTCCCTGCTGTGTGAATACAGGATGAGAACTTTTTTTTCCTGCTTGCTCTCAGCAGCAAAAGCAGGCAAGAACGAAAATGCCAACACTAGAATGAAAATAAATGCGGCCGCTGTATACAGAAGATTGCAGCACGAGTCGCCATGATACCGCAGGGCTCTGTTCATATGTAAAGTCTAATTGATATGCGGGGAATAATTCATCCATAAACTGGTAGAAAAAAACACCCTGCCTAGTAAATTTACGAGCTGCTATTATTTCGAATCTGAATGATAATAGAATGTGCTGAAAATGCGGAGTTGAGGCTGCACAATGCATAAAGCTTCAAAAGACTACCTCATAACAAATAAAAGATCCATGCGACATTGTCGCAGATAAATAAATTCAAGAGGAGGCAGCACCGTGCTCAGAGCGTTTATCATAATTTGCACGATTGCGTTTCTCGCAGTGCCGGGGTTGGTTGCAGCAAAAGAAGCCCCACAGCAATGGGAACTGGTCAATCCACAGAGCATTGTTTTATCAAAACCAGTGAAGATAGTAGAGCGTCCCGCAACACTTGAGGGAAAGACTGTCGTTCTTCGCTGGAACGGCAAGCCGAATGGAGACGTGTTTCTCAACAGAGTCGCTGAACTTCTTAATGAAAAAGTAAAAGGCGTCAAGGTAATTAAGGCATGGATAGTTGCTCCGGAAACAAATGTAATAAGTTACAGTCCGGACCGGAGCGTCAGTATTGCAAAAAAACTTGCCAGCTTCAAGCCTGACATCGTCATCGCCGCACCGGCCGATTGAGGGTCGTGCACCGCATGGCTGGTAGTTGACCAGCTCAATGTTGAAAGACTTGGAATTCCAACGGTTACCATGCCGACAAATGAATTAGTCGGCCTCGCAAAAGATACGTCAGTGAGCGACGGAGCTCCCGACATCAGTTTTGTAATCATTCCGCATCCTGTTGCTGGCATAAGTGATCAGGAACTTCGCGCCAAAGCTGACAGGCTGTTTCCCGAGCTACTTACCGCAGCCACTTCATGGAAACCGGCCAGGACGGCGGTGCCTCAGCAGAAATCACCATATCCTGCAGAGGTATTTAAGTTTACAGGGACAGTATCCGACATCAACAACTTGTTTTTGAGCAAAAAGTGGGCGCTTGGGTTGCCTATCGTTCCGCCCACTCCAGAACGTGTAGCAGCTATGCTGAAAGGGACCACAAGAAAGCCGAATGAGGTCCTTGGCCAGATTCTGCCCCGTATGGGAACGGTCACGGTCGAAATAGTGGCAGTGCACGCTGTTATGGCAGGGGGCAAACCGGAATATATGCCGGCACTGATAGCGACAGTAGAAGCAATGCTGACTGCGGAAGCGAACTGGGGTGCTATCAATACCACAACTGGTACAGTTGGCTGGCTAATTGTTTTTAATGGCCCCGTTGTGAAGGATATTGGGATAGCCTGGGACAGCGGCGCGTCCGGCAAGATGCATCATGCTAACGCTGCTATCGGATATGCAGTCAACCTTATTTCAGCAGCAGTCGGCGGTTCTGTTCCACCGCAAGGCGACAAATCTTCATTCGGCGGACCTGCCGATTATGTAGCCTGGATACTTGGAGAAAATGAGTCAAAGCTGCCTAAGGGTTGGGAGCCACTCCATGTGAGCAGAGGTTTCAATAAAGGAGACAGCGTTGTAACAGTGTTTGGGGCATATCCTCCGGTTGATCTTACCGACCATTGGAGCAAAACCGTCAGTGATAGTTTCGATGCATTGAGAAGTCTTGCAACGCCGAGGATTGATGCGGGCGGAACTTGCCGCCCTGATAAAGCTACAAATGATTACTTTCTGATACTCGGTCCTGAGCATGCCGCTCTGGCACAGCAGGCGAATATGAATAAGGAACAGTACAGAAAGGCTTTCTGGGAGGCTGCACGGCAGCCTATTTCCTGGTATCCGAAGGCATGTACCGATATGGCGGGCATCGAAAAGTATTACGGTATCAAGCCGACACCGGAGACCCTTCTCCCAATTACAGACAAGCCTGAGCGCATTAACATCATGGTAGGAGGCGGCTTTGGGAGGCACTCTCTCTTTTTTACTCCATTCTGGGGAACCAATGCTGCCAGCAAAAAGATCGGCAATTAGTATGCCTGCGTAATGCATAGGGGCCCCGTGCGAGGCCCCTATGGTTCAGCAACTAAAGCGTAAAGAAGAGAGAAAGGTAATTACAATGAAAATATCTCCACTATTTACTGCGCTTTTTCTTGGGCTCTTCATCAGCGTATCTCTACATGGCATTTCACTTGCGAAAGAGCAGCAAGGGGACGCTGAAGTTTATAACCCGGCCGGCATCCGAGAAGACGGAACATATGTTGACACACTCCTGACAAAAACAATAAAAGAAACAAAGAGAAGAGGTCCTCAGCTTGCTGGCCAATTCCCGGCAGTAAAGATAGAAAAAATTAAAATCAAGGCAGATGCAGCAACCGAGGTGAATGAACTCTTCTACAAGCGCGGATGGACTGATGGACTGCCAGTTGTTGTGCCAACACCTGACAAGGTCAGGGCCATGCTTCGGGGGACGGACTTGGATCCTGGATTTGTTATAGCGGTTATTGACCCAATGGGCGGCCAGGCAACAGTCGAAAAGATTGCAGTAAATGCTGTCATGGCAGGTTGCAAGGCTGAACATATGCCGGTGTTGATAGCGGCTGTGGAAGCCATATCGGATTCAGCTTTTGATCTAAAAGGCATCTCTAACACAACGAGTCCGGACACGCCGTTACTGGTCCTTACAGGTCCTATCATCAAGGACATAGATTTCAACGCAGATACAAACACAATGGGACGCGGCAGGCTGGCAAATTCTGCTATTGGTAGGGCCATTCAGCTCATTATCAATAATGTCGGTGGAGCCTGGCCTGGAGTGAACGACATCTCCAACATAGGGAGTCCTGCCGAATACGGCATGGTGATTGGAGAGAATGCGGAGGCAAACCCATGGTCATCCCTTAATTCTGACATCGGTTTCCCCAAGAATGCGAACGTTGCCACGCTCGTAGGCGTTGAAGGGATACGAGGCGTTGTCGGCATAGGTCGCACGTCTGAAGGCTTTTTGCAGCTTGTGGCAGAACATATGAGCGGACTTGCAGCTCAAAGGCCACGTTGGCCGGTAGTTATTCTTATAATTGCAAAAGACACGGCTATTCAACTAGCAAAAGATGGCTGGACGAAAGAGAGTATGAGAGAAGCAATACTGAAATTCGGTAGTGTTCCGCTATCAAAATATAAAGAACGTTTCAACATCCCGCGTTGGTCTCACGAAATCCAGAACGCGGAAGTATCTGCCACATCACCTGATGAAATGATTCCGCAACCTTTTATTGACCAATTTATCGTCCTTGTAGCCGGCGGTTTTGGTGAAAAAAGCATGATACTTCCGGGCTGGTTTGGCGCATCAAAAGCGGTAAGCAAGGAAATTCGCCTGCCGGCGAACTGGCAAGAGGTCATTAAATCCGGACATTGAATTGAACATACAGTTATAGTGTTCTTGGCCTGACTTTATATGTTTATGGAAGTCAGGTCCTTTCTTTGTTGTTTGTTCTTCTATCAAGAATCCCATAGCTGCAGATTGCCTCAATAAATTAAGAGCATTATTCAGATTGCTTATTTTTCGGGAATCGTCCCTAATTATGAATTCAAATTGATTGCAACCATGCAAAGGCACTGTCGCGAAATTGTTTATATCCCTTCCCCCTCAAAGAATCTACCGACATTTCTGTTTTCCGAAAGTGTGCATATCGTGCAGCCATATGCTGGTCCTTCTGACAGGACGAAGCTATAACAGGTATGAAGAGCTCCGTTGTTGATCCTGCTCGAATTTACGCTGGTACTATGATTGGGAGCAGATTTTATGATAAGGTACCTTAACTTTTAGCTTCAGGGGAGCACTCACGGGATTGAATTTATTTCACTCGCTATCGCTCAAAGCAAGAGTTACACTCTTTACTCTGGCCATTTTTGTGATCAGCATCTGGTCGCTGGCATTTTATGCCAACTGGATGCTTCACGATGATATGGAAAGCAGTTTAGGCCGTCAGCAATTATCGACGGTTTCGTTCATGGCCGCAACGATAAATGACGAAATGGAAAGCCGGTTAAGGGCTCTTGAAAAAGTCGCCTCGCGCATTAGTCCAAGCATGATGAGCATCACAACTAGATTGCAGGAATACTGTTAATCGGCGTGCAAAATTGACCCACTTGAGGCCATAATCGGCGTCCAAAATTGACCCACCTCGGCATATCCTCTATTCTCTCTGTAGCCAAACAGAGAGAGGAGCAGATGAAAGGAGATGCTGATAGTGGAAACCAT
>CAIJNL010000034.1 GCA_903822005.1 uncultured Nitrospiraceae bacterium | reverse complement strand
TGGTTTCCACTATCAGCATCTCCTTTCATCTGCTCCTCTCTCTGTTTGGCTACAGAGAGAATAGAGGATATGCCGAGGTGGGTCAATTTTGGACGCCGATTATGGCCTCAAGTGGGTCAATTTTGCACGCCGATTAACAAACTCCCGGCAAACTGCTTTTCCCGCATGTATTTAGTGTCATTTAAAAACTGACCTGCCCCTTTAGACTGATACAGATATAGAGTATTATACGCGCAAACTGCGCGACTCCAGTTGTGGTAAAATGGTACGGTAGGAGTGTGGATATATGATGGATTCGCGTAACACAAAAGCTTACAGGATTGGAGTAGTGGCACTGTTGACTGCCGGCACCTTCATCAATGCGGTTGATCGGGCCAGCCTGTCAATCGCCGTTCCTTTCATTATCAAGGATTTCGGCATCAGCACCGCCACCATGGGTATTGCGCTATCAGCCTTTTTCTGGGCCTACGTTCCAGGCAATGTCGTGAGCGGCAATCTTGCCGACCGGTTTGGTTCGAAAAAAGTGCTGGGATGGTCTGCGGCCATCTGGTCGATTTTTTCTGCAATGACCGGTTTCGCGCAAAATGTTTTCCATATCGTGTTAGTCCGCCTGGGAGTCGGCGCGGGCGAGGCAGCTGCATTGCCTACGAATACTAAAATTATTGCAAGCAACTTTCCAAGCACCGAACGCGGTACTGCTATCATGGTCGCGTTAGCCGGAATCCGGGTGGGTAATGCTGCCACGCCTATATTGATGGCCTTTCTCATTGCAACCTGGGGTTGGCGGACGGCCTTTTTTGTTACCGGGTTGGGCAGTCTGCTCTGGTGTGTAATCTGGTATTTTGGCTTTAGGGACCTGTCAGATGTGAAAGCCAGGGAAGCCGGTGTAAAAGAAAAAGTTGCAATCCCCTGGAAAATCATATTTACGAGCCGGGCGCTCATCGGTCTGACGCTGGTTAAATTCACCCAGGACTATCTGCAGTATCTTTTTTTCACATGGGTGCCGGCATATTTGGTCATGGGCAGAGGGTTCTCTGTCGTAACCATGGGTTTTTATATGGCGCTGGCCTACGCCACCGCCGCTATAGCACAGCCGCTGGTGGGCTGGTTTTCCGACTGGCTTATTAAAAAAGGCTGGAGCATCAACCGCGCCCGCAAGTCGGTGCAGATAGGTCTCCAGCTTCTGTCGGCCACCATCATCATTACCGGCTATTCCGATGATGTCGGGATTGCCATGTTCTTTCTTGTGCTGGCCATTGGGGCGGAATCGACTTGCGCCGGTCATACATGGGCGCTTATTGCCGAAGTGGTTCCGCCCAAGCTTGCCGGTACGGTAGGCGGAGTCATCAACGCACTCGGCTCGTCAGGGGGCGCCTTGTCGCCGATAGTGACCGGTCTGATCGTCACTGCGACCGGCAGTTTTACTCTGGCGTTGACCTTTGGCGGCTGTTCAATTTTAGTGGCTTCCTTGATCCTTCTCTTCATGGTACCCGAGCTCAAGCCGCTGGCTGAGCTGGAAGCCAGAGGCACGCAGACGAGCGGCGCCAGGCTTTTATAGACCTTTTTAACTTTCAGCAAACTTATGGCCCGACTGAAGGGATTCCCGGCTCATATATTGATATTTTAGCTGCATTTTCGGCAAGCTATCGGTATCCTTTGTGGCAAGGTTGATGTCCCTGTCACATTTTTTCTCAATGTTAAACATGAGAGGGCAGTTTTATGTGCAATCCCGAATAATTGTGAATTACCCCAGTATTTGTAACAGACCATAAAAGGAGAGCGCTAATGAAAAAAGTAAAGCTGGCTTATGGTAAAACCTGGATGGAAGTCAATGTGCCTGATGATGCAGTTGTTATTGAGCCCCGCCACCTGGAAGGGTTGAGTGATGAAAAAGGAGCCGTGCTCGCGGCCCTGCGCAAGCCGGTTGGGACTCCCCCATTGCGCGATATGGTCAAAGCCACCGATACCGTGGCAATAGTAATTTCCGACCTGACCAGGCCGACGCCAAACCATAAACTTGTTCCATGGATGCTGGAAGAGTTGAGCCACGTACCCAAAGACAGATTCATCATTATCAATGGACTGGGATCCCACAGGGCCAACACGAGGGAAGAACTTATCTCCATGCTGGGCCAGCAGATAGTTGACAGCATCAAGATCGAGAACCATGACGCGTTTGACAATACGAAACTCGTCCATATGGGCCGGAATTGCTATGACTCTGATGTATACCTGAACAAGACCTACGTTGAATCAACTTTTAAAATAGTCACCGGTTTTATTGAGCCCCACTTTTTTGCCGGATTTTCGGGCGGGCCGAAGGGAATCATGCCCGGTATTGCCGGCATCGAAACTATCCTGGATTTTCACAACGCCCTTATGATCGGGCATCCCAAGAGCACCTGGGGCTTGATTGAAGGTAATATTCTGCAGGATTCCGCGACTCAAAACTGCCTGATGGCAAAAGCCGATTTTATGCTTAACGTAACGCTCAACGGCAATAAAGATATCACGAATGTTTTTGCGGGGGACGTTATCAAGGCCCACAGGCCCGGCTGCGACTTCGTCAGAGAGCATGCCATGTATGCTGTTGATGAGCCGTTTGATATTGTCATTACGACTAATTCGGGCTATCCGCTGGACCAGAATCTGTATCAGACAGTGAAAGGGATGAGCGCCGGAGCGCAAATAGTGCGGCAGGGAGGGGCCATAATCACGGTGTCCGAATGTTCAGACGGCATTCCCGATCACGGCAATTATAAGAAAATATTGCAGATGCGCGATACCCCTCAGGAAATGCTTGACATGATCAATGAACCGACATTCAGGATGTTCGACCAGTGGGAGGCCCAGGTGCAGGCGATAATCCAGCTAAAGGCCGATTGCTACCTGTATTCCTCGCTTGACAAAGATACTGTCGTAAATGCCAAGCTGATGCCGATTGCCAACGTTGAAAAAAACCTCCAGGAGATGATGGTGAAATACGGACCGAAGGCCAGGATTGCTGTCCTGCCGTTAGGCCCGTTAACAATTCCGTATGTGAAATAGCAGGATTTTGTGGCGTCTGCTACACTCGCAAACTATCGGTACTATTTGGGGCAAAGTTAATGTCCAGGTCATAATTAGCAAAAGAAAGCATAAGTTCGCACGAGGACTTATGCTTTCTTTTTGACTATGCCGGTTCATGGTTCAGGTTGTGATCAGAATCACGCTGCAATGAAATTCATCATTTTGCCCCTTTACAATCCTCTAATTTGTGCGATAATTAAACAGAAGGGGACTTGCATGAGACTGCACATGAACAGGCATATACGGCATACAGCTCGAGAGGATCATAAATGAGAAAGATTATTTTGGTCATGATGATATTTTTTACTGCAGGCATTTGCGCCGCCGGCGATTTGAAAATGGTTGAAAATCCCTCTCTTTCTGATATCCAGGGGGAATGGACAGGGAACTTCAAGAGCGAAAGCTTCAGGCTGGCTGACAGGCCTGAAGTCAGCGCTATTATAAGGGACGACGTGCTTATACGCGGCAAGTACAATATGAAGTTGACCATCAACGGTTCATTTATCATCGTTAACCGACTGGACCCCAAAGCCGGCACCCAAAGCGCCATAACAGTACGCAAGAGACCGTATGCTTCTTATGCAAGATGGGACCATCAAAACAGCATAACAGAGACTTATCATCTATACAGAAGGCCTGACGGGACAGCGGTGTTGATTGGGGAAGCTATACCGGTCTCGGGCACGCCGCAGCAGTGGCTTCACTTCTGCGAGCGAAGAGGTCGCATACAGAGCATAGGCACCTATACGTTATATAGAAATAGTTTGCAGTCTCATGTCAGATCTGATATTCACAAGCAAGTAAGGGCCAAATAACCGGAAGCTTAACATAAGGCCACGGCGCGTCATCTTTTCAGTCTTCTGAGTCCTGCGTAACAAATCAGAATTTATCCTGTCAAGCGATTTAATTTACATCAATACCGCGCCGGTCTTTTTTGTGCCGGACGTTTCAACGGGCTGACAGAGGCTTTTGTTTCAGCCAGGACTTTTGGCTGTTACGGCAATATGATAATGTCCTCTTATAGCAATATAGAAATGTCCTCATAAGATGCTATTATGCCTCTTTTTTGGAAGGGGGCGAGATGGCGGAAGAGGACAGGATCTTTATGAGCGCAAGAGAGATCAAGAGGCTG
>CAIJNL010000033.1 GCA_903822005.1 uncultured Nitrospiraceae bacterium | reverse complement strand
TTTGGTGGAGGCGGCGGGAATTGAACCCGCGTCCGAAAGCACTACTCCCAGGTTTCTACATGTTTATCCTGCCTACTTAAAGTTTCGGACACCGGCATGCCGGCTGGCAGGCCCTCCGGTATCCTATCCCAGAAATCTCCCGTTGCATGCCAGGGCACTCATGCAACGGCAGCCTGCTAAATGACGCTCGCAGAGGGCCACAGGCAGTCCCCCCTGAGCGTGCCGCTTTTAGTTAAGCAGCAAGTGCCAGTTCGTTATTGGCGTTTGTGTTTGTTCCACCTTTTTACGTGGTGATGGAGCCACGACATGCCACCTGAGCCTCATAACCCCCGTCGAGCCCTTTCGCCCCCGGCTGGTGAAGCTTTACTGGTACTTATATTATAACATTTTCTGACGGCCACGGCCGGACAGCACGGGATTACCACAATCCATTACATATATCGGGATGACTGTCAGGGCTTTATTGCCCGCCTGAATTTGCCGGGGTCTCTGAACAGCGTGTCATTAGCCTGGTTCTTTAAAAAGGCCTCCCTCATCGCAGCATTGCTGCCGAGTTTCGGGCTTACAACTGAAGTGTTCATCATCCGTATTTCAACTATATCTCCCGAGACCGTATATTTGGCGACCTGAAAGGGAGCGTCATCCCTGGCAAGCTTGCCGTCCTGATAGCCGAGCAGCTGCAGCTGAAGACACTCGATGTTCCCGACCTTTAACGGATAGGCCCTGAAGTACATGCTGCCGGAGCCGGTGTAATAATGGACCAGATACTCGGTGCCGCTGAGTTTCAGTACGACTATGCGGTCATTCACGGGAGAAGTATCACTGCTGTCAGGCACGGCATTCCATTGTCCGATGAGAGATTCGTCTATCGGTAAATTCTGCTTTTCAGCCAGAGGCTCCTGGTACTCACAGCCCGATATTATCAGCATTGCGGCAAAAATGATTATCAGCCAGCTCTTCATCTTTCCCCTCCCTCATATATACAGCGTTTATGTGCGCCTTACAGGCCAATCTGCATGCTCCTGTTAATAATACGACGAAATATACTAATCTGTCATTTACCGCATGCGGTCGCGGCGGGCCGGGTATGTGGTAAAATCATAAATACGCTTATTCAACATTCAGACAAAAGTTGGAGGAGATTATTTAATGGCAAACACGAGAATACCGGCTGTCTTTATGCGCGGGGGTGCATGCAAAGGGGTTTTCTTTCGGGCGGACGCGCTGCCCGTTGATCCGGCAGAGCGCGACAAAATCCTTCTCAGGGTCATCGGCAGTCCGGACCCTTACGGCAAACAGATCGACGGTATGGGTTGCGGAACGTCGAGCACCAGCAAGGCAATAATTGTATCGCCTTCGATCCGTGAGGACTGCGATGTCGAATATCTTTCAGGGCAGATAAAGATTGATTCTCCGGGCATAGACTGGTCAGGGAATTGCGGCAATCTTACGGCGGCTGTCGGGCCATTTGCGATCGGTGAAGGACTTGTAAAAGCCCCCAAGAACGGAATCGCGCAAGTGCGTATGTGGCAGGCGAATATAAGCAAGCGCATTATCTCCCATGTGCCTGTGCGCGATGGCAGCGTCATAGAAGATGGGGATTTTCTGTTTGACGGGGTGTCCTTTCCAGGCTCAGAGATAAAGATTGATTTTATAGATCCGGCCGGCAGCTCATTGTTCCCTACCGGGAATACGGTCGACCTGCTGGATGTTCCGGGTGTCGGCAAATTGGAGGCAACCCTTATTGATGCCGGCAGTCCGATGATTTTTATAGAGGCATCTGCCATGGGACTTACGGCCACTGAATTACAGGAAGCCGTAAATAACAACGCTGCCCTGCTTTCACGTTTTGAGGCGGTCCGCGCACATGGCGCGGTTGTAATGGGCCTTGCATCGAGTGCTGCAGAGGCCACCGAAAAGCGGCCGCATTCACCCAAGATCTCATATGTCGCAAAGGCCCAGGACTATATTGCCGCGAGCGGCACCCCGGTAAAGAGCGGCAGCACAGATCTTGCCGCGAGGATACTTTCAATGGGCCTGCTGCATCATTCCTATACGGGCACTGGCGCGGTTGCGCTCGCTGTTGCCGCTGCCATCCCGGGCAATATCGTGAGTAATATCACGCTTAACCGTCCGGACCCTGCAACAGTCCGCATAGGGCATACTTCAGGTGTCCTGTCTGTCGGCGCAGAGGCGGTGAAGGAAAAGGATGCATGGAAGGTGACAAAGGCCAGCATGAGTATGAGCGCGCGTCGACTGATGGAGGGCTGGGTGCTGCTCCCGGGCTAAAAAGGCAGGAGGGTCAGTTGCAGTCAGTATTCATTGCGTCATGAGGCTTAAATAAAAATCCCTGCGACTTTTCAGGCGCAGGGATATGGTTACAGAAGGTCCATCTCAGTATAGATAAATAGCGTTACTTGCCGCATTCCCTCTTAACACCATCAAGGAGGTTGGCAACCTCTTGAGAGACCGACTCTATGGTCTCATAGGTCTTTCTCGCGCTCTCCGTTTCTCCGCGCTGATACTGTACAACAGCCTCTTTTGCCAAAGAATGGATTTTGGCATGCGGCGCGTCGAGGTTTCTGAAGCTCTGTTTGGTCCCGCATCGGGCCTGTCCTTCACCGAAATACCATTTGCCCAGCCTGCAGTTGCGATGGTCCGGCAGCTGCCCGGCGTCCAACTTCAGATTGCCGTTAATGCAGCTGCTGATCTTTCCGACAAAGATGCGGTGATCGCTCTTGGCTATATCGAGTATCATCAGCTCAGCCCCGCTGCATTTGTACTTTGACGTCAGATTCCGCAGCTCTTCGCCTATCTTGAGAAGGCCGTTCACCTCACCTGATACATCCCCTGCCATACGCTCCATGTCTTTGGCAATAGACGATGAGGTCTCAGCGCTTCCGGCAACTTCTTCAGAGGCTGCAGACTGCTCTTCCACTGCAGTCGCGATCTGGATGATCTGGTCCCTTACCTTCTGTATGACTCCCACTATATCGTCCAGCGCTGCGCCGACCTCGCCGATATGCGATGTCACTTCATTTACGTTGCGGGATGAATCTTCCATGGACTTGCTTGTCCGTTCAGCTTCTGACTGTACCGCGCTGATCTTGCCGGAGATCTCACCCGTCGCTTTAATGGTCTTTTCAGCAAGTTTGCGGACCTCATCGGCTACAACAGCAAATCCCCTGCCCTGCTCACCCGCCCTGGCAGCTTCGATAGCGGCGTTAAGTGCCAGCAGGTTAGTCTGGTCTGCTATATCATTGATTACGGTGATAATGCCGCCGATCTCTACAACCCTGGCATTAAGGGTCTTTACCATGACAGAAAGCTCATCAGTCGAATCATGTACTTTTTTTGCAAGAGTTACAGCCTTGTCGGCAGTTTCTTTACCCTTGACCGCTACCTGCACGGCATGTTCAGAGGCCTGGGATGACTGGCCGGCATTCTTTGCGATGTCGGTAATGGTCTGGCTCATCTCCTCCGCAGCCGTTGCGATCTGAACGCCCTGCTCAACCTGTTTTTTTGCACCTTCAGCCGTTTTATCCGAGCTTACGCGCACAGCATCAACAACATCAACGATCTTGTTAGAACTGCTCATAATGCCCAGCATGGATTCATTCATCGCATGTCTCATCCTGTTCATGGCAGCAAAGGCACCAGTTGCTTCCTTGCCGTCCGTTTCGATCTGCATGGTCAAATCCCCTGCAGCTATCTTTTCTGCTATCTCCGCAATGACAGCGGGTTCTCCCCCCAACTGCTTCAGAAGCCGCTTTGTGACAAGGGTTGAGACCAGGACCGCTGCGAGAATGCAAAGAACTGTCAATGCGAGCAGCCAATATATGCTGCTGATAAAATTGCTATGGAACTTTTCTTCCTCTTTTGAGATAACTGCGTCCATATTGTCGACATAATTGCCGGTTACGACAACCCAGTCGAAAGGTTTGAACTGCAGGGAATAACTTCTCTTGGGAAACGGCACTGTGCCGCCTTCCTTTGGAAACCAGTACACACTAAAACCACCCTCGGGTTTAGAGCCTTCTTTAATGAAATCGCGTGCAGCATAATTGCCTTTGGGGTCCTGAATATCATATCGGTTAGTACCTATAAGTTTTGGATTGGGATGAGCAACGTTGATGCCTTCCATGGTATAAGCTATGATGTAACCATCCGTTCCGTATTTGAGCGTATTCAGCTGAGCTGCTCCGAGTTTTTTTGCCTGTTCAACGGTCAATTCACCTTTTTGGTGCCGATCATAGATGCCCTGCAGCATACCGACAGCTGTTTGGACTTCACTTTTGGCAAGTGTGTCAAAGTCAGCATATAAGGTATTTTTAAGCTCGTCCGTCGATTGCTTGTAAATTTTGTAATTCTGCGACAGGGCCAGCGCGCTCACTACAAAAGCCACGGCTATGCACCCGGCCATCATCATCAGGGATATCCTGCCGCTGAAGCTGTTAATTTTGAAGATTTTCATTTTTCCTTTTCCTCCGAAATATCATACTGTTAATAAATTGCAGGGCTTAAGCTTTGCTACTGATAAGAAAGCTGCAAAGAGCCAATAAGTTCTTACGGGAATCAACCCGGTATTCTGATCATAAACTACTTGAATATTATTTAATAAAACGCCTCCCAATTATGTTGTTATGAAAGCGCCACGGACGATACAGCCAAACCGGCCGCGCTGAATGTCTTGTCATTCAATCTCACTTTCCTGACCTCGACAAGCAGGTCTCCCGAAAGCCTTGACAGGCTGTTGGCCTCTTTGCCAATCTGGCTGGAGCTTTCTTGCGTTTCTCTCGACACCTCCGCCACAAGCTCGATATCTCCGCTTATCTGTTCCGAAACAGTCGACATTTCCTCGGTAGCAGAGGCTATCTGCTGTACCATGGACTGCAGTTCGCTGACACCGGCCACAATCTTGCGCAGGCCATCACCTGCTTTTAAAGCAAGAGCAACTCCATCTTCGACTTTTGTCTGGGCAGTACCCATCGAATTGACAGCATTAGCCGTTTCAGCCTGCATGGCTTCTATCATGTCTTCGATCTCCGAGGTGGCAGCGGCCGTTTTTTCGGCCAGTTTGCGGACTTCGTCCGCCACAACTGCAAATCCCCTGCCCTGGTCGCCTGCGCGTGCAGCTTCTATCGCAGCATTCAGCGCGAGCAGATTAGTCTGGTCCGCTATGTCTCTTATGACCCCGACGATGTCGCCAATCTGGTGAGACCTTGTACCGAGCGTATTCATCATGCCTGAAAGACCGTCGACGGTCTGGGCAATCTCGCTTACCTCTTTAACGGTCTGCTCAACTATCCGTGCGCCGTCTTCAGCAGTCTGAAAGGTTTCTGTTGCAGAGGTCGCTATGCCCGAGGTATTTTTTGCAATATCAACAACAGTTTGCGACATCTGGACCGTTGCCGTGGCAACCTGTGTTGTCTTTGCCGATTGCTCTTCTACTCTCTGGGTTATCTGCAGAACGGTGGCTGAAAGCTCTTCCGAGGCTGAGGCCACATGATTGGAGGTATCAGAAAATTTTCCTATCATGGCGGCGAGTGAGCTCTGCATCTTGTTCAGAGAACTGGACAGCTGTCCGACCTCATCTCTTGATGATGTGTCGAGTTCTGCGGAAGTGAGATCACCTGAAGCTATCTTGTCGGCCATCTCAACGCTCCTGCCAAGCGGTCCGACAATGCTTCGCGTCAGGAATATGGCAAAGAACACTGCTAACAGTATTGCAAGGCAGCCCGCAACGGCCATAACGATAAGGGCGGCATTTTTTGACTCAACGGCCATTGCATAGCGAAGACTATTGCGTTCAACCTGGTGCTTTGCGTAATCATTAGCAGTATTAAGCAAATTACGCATAGCCACACGCGCCGACGAAAGAAGTATGCTGTGAGCTTCTCCCTGTTTCCCGGCCTTAATAGCATCGAACATTTTAGTATTGCTGTCTCTTGCAGCCAATATTCCCTGCTTAATTTTCGCGATTAATTCCAGGCCTTTTACATCATCCTTGCTTGTCAGGCCTTCTATTGTTTTAACTGACTTTGCGAGCCTGATCCTGTGTTGTTCAATGCGTTTGAAAAATTCCGCATCTTCTCCCTTTATAAGAAAGAAATTACGGGATATGATGGATATCTCGCGAATATCCTCACTTATATTGGTAACTTCCGACAGGCGGACATTGTTAATTTTCACGATACGGTCAAGATTGTCCTGTATCACGTTCATATTGTAAAATGCGATGAGAACTATCGTAAGCATCAAAAATAGAATTACCCCGAAGCATACTGCCATCCTCCTGCCTATTCTCATGTTGTTTAACATGTCTGCCCCTCCCAGGGAAATATATTGTAAAAATTATTTATTGATCTTCTCGCCAGACTTGATCCCCTGATAAACGGGGCAAAGTGTGTAAAACGCATTGCAATATCTCAGCACATCCTGCACCCTGCTGCTGCTTATCTCATAGCAATAACAATCTTTGCTCGGGCTATGGATAAACGGGCAAGGTTTCTTTGGTTCGTCCTGATTGACCATGTCATCGCCTTTCGTTCTTGTCCGCCAAATTACAATCTGATATGGGAACCAGAATAAAATAGTCGTGGAAAACAGATTTTATACATGTTCCAGTGCAAGTATATCGGCCGGGATGTCCGCCATCATGAGCTTGTCGAGGTCCAGCAGCATCAGCAGCCGGTCTTCAAGCTTTGCTATTGCCCTTACTATATCTCCGGATTTCTCGTTTGAAAGCACCGGCGGCGGCTCTAAAAGCGTTGAGGATATTCTGAGCACCTCTGATACATTATCCACAAGCAGCCCGGTAGTGACGCCCCTGATATCCGCAATCATTATCTTCGAGTCTTTCAGGAATGATCCGTCGAGGCCCATGAGCTTTGCCAGGTTTATCACAGGCATTACCTTGCCCCGCAGATTTATGATCCCTTCGATATAATCAGGTGTGTTTGGCATCTTCGTAACATCGTTATAACGGTTTATCTCCTGCACCTTCCCTATATCGACAGCATACTCGCCGCTGCCTATGAAGAAGGTAACCAGTTGTATGGTAACGCTGCTGCCGGGAACAGATAATTCCTTTTTTGTATCGATTGCGTTCATGATATCCTCCATAATTAAACCTTGAATTGATCTGCCGAACCTTTGAGCTGCCTGAACAGATTGTTTGTTCGACATACCGTGCATATTTATAGCAAGTCACATGCCCGGAGAATGAAAAGTTGAGAAATTCCCATTATTCAGTGAGATATGCAGAAAGGAGTGTTTTGAAAGGCGAAAGGAATATGTGTCACTGGCACAGAATTCGTGACGCATATCTGTGCCACGGTGCAGATTTGGGCGAAAGCCGACTTATACAGCGTGTCCTGCTGCTAATCTGAATCGGTTTCCAGTCCGAATTCCTTTATCTTGCGGTAGATCGTACGTCTGCTTATACCGACAAGACGCGCCGCCTTTGCCTTGTTCCAGCTGCATTGTTCAAGGGCGCGGCTTAATGTGGCGGCATTTATGCCGCTATCGGCCGAAGCGTCGTCAGCTTCTTTTCCCGTCGCTAATAAACGCAGCTCACCCGGCAGGCTGCTGATTGTAATGGTCGAATCGCGGGTCACTACAAATGCGTGCTCTATGGCGTGGCGCAATTCCCTGACATTGCCGGGCCAGGCATATTCCATCAGGGCCCGCATTGCATCATCCGAAAGGTCTGTCCCTGACTTGTCGAACTTGAGAGCGAACTCGCGTATAAAATGATGAGTAAGCAAAGGTATGTCCGCTTTTCGCTCTCTGAGAGACGGCATGCGCACAGGTATCACATTAAGACGATAGAAAAGGTCTTCCCTGAATTCGCCCGCCTTTACCTTTTCACGAAGGTCGCGGTTGGTGGCCGCAATAATACGCAGGTCTGCCTTGAGCGGCTGCGATTCGCCCACCCTCTCAAACTCTTTTTCCTGCAGTACCCTGAGAAGACTGAGCTGCATCCGCGCGGATATATCACCTATTTCATCGAGAAAAATTGTTCCGCCCGAGGCCTGTTGGAAGCGCCCGATTCGGTCCGAAATGGCCCCGGTAAAGGCGCCTTTGACATGTCCGAAAAGTTCGCTCGCAAGCAGATCATCTGGCAGGGCCGCACAATTTACCTTAACAAAGGGCCCGTTCTTTCGCGGGCTTAAAAAGTGAAGGGCCTGGGCAGCAAGCTCTTTCCCTGTACCGCTTTCTCCGAGTATAAGGACCGTTGTCTCAACCTGGGCAAGGCTCTCAAGCAGAGAAAGTACTTCCCTGATCTCATTACTGTCGCCGACCATGCCGTGTGCGCCCGTTTGTTCTGCGAGCCGCCGTTCCAGGACTGCTAATCGGGTCTCATCCCGCTTTACCAGCACAGCGCCGAGAAATGATCCTGAACCGTCTTCAAGCGGTGATGCCGTCAGCGTGACTATGCGCGGAGGCGCATCGTCGCGCATACATTCGACCCGAAGAAATTCGGCCGGGACCTTTGTCTCTATGGCCTGTTGCACAGCAGCCAGGCATCGGCCCTGACAACGCATGAAAGACTCAGTCAGAGGTCTGCCGAGCATATTATCAGTGCAGCCGCAGAATTTCCTGTTCGCATCGTTCATGGCGATAATTTTCAGGGCAGGGTCGACAGCAATTATACCGTCCTTTACGCTGCTGAATATGGCCTCGATATGGATTCTGAAGAGCTCCTTCTCATCAACGATTTTCTTATGTTTTATGCCACGGTCGGCGAGCCTGAGAAGAGTGTTCTCCAGTACAGGTTTTGAGAGGTAGTCAAAAGCCCCGAGCCTGACAGCCTCAGCCGCGGTATTCAGATCAGGCGCTCCGGTGAAGATGACCACAGGACAGGTCAGGCGACGCTCACCCACGATGCCGAGTATATCCAGGCCGTTTTGCCAGCCGAGGACAATGTCGGTAAAAATCATGTCGATATGTTTTTTGTCGATCTGCGCAAGTGCCTCATCCAGACTTGCCGCCACTTCGACATCGTACCCGGCATTGGTCAAAAACTTTTTAAAAGTGTAGCGCAGGCTTTCTTCGTCATCAATAACAAGTATCAATGGTTTCAAGCGTCCTCCCTAATCGCCGGCAGGCTGATGGTCACGGTAGTAGATACCCCCGGTATGCTCTGAAGCGACAATGTGCCGCCATGATCCGCGATAATTCCGTGACTAATGCTGAGCCCGAGTCCTGTTCCCTTGCCGGACGGTTTTGTGGTGAAAAAAGGCAGCATGACCTTTTCTAGGTTTTCAGCCGGGATACCTATCCCATTATCGATAAATGATACTGACACAAAGGTACCACCCTTGATTGATTCCGCAATAATCGAAAGTTTCTTATGACCTGTTTCCCGGGATGTTTCGTTAAGGGCGTGCTGCGCATTGCTAAGCAAATTCAGCAACACTTGCTGCAACTGCTGCGCATTTGCATAAATCATCGGCAGCCCGTCGACTATGAAAATTTCAAGCCGGATGGCGTCACGACGGAGCATTGCAGTCCCGAGGGTAAGCGATTCATCTATAATGTCCCGCACTGAAACGGCGCTTTTGGCTTCCCTGTCCTGGCGGGCGAATGAGAGAAGGCTCCTTACTATTCCGGCAATGCGCGTACCCTCAGACACGATGCGCGATGCAATCTCATGCGTCTCACCCGTCCTGTTATCGTTAATAAGAATCTGCGCGTAGTTGATAATGCCGTTGATGGGATTATTGATTTCGTGGGCCACGCCGGCAGCGAGTTTGCCGATGGATGCGAGATGGGCCGACCTTTCCGCGTCGAGCTCGAGTTTGGCCTTTTCTGTCACATCTTCAGCGAAATCGATCACGTTAAGCACCTTGCCGCTGTCGTCCATGATAGGGAAGGCTTTAACGTCCCATATGGCTCCCGCAGGGGAATGGATACGCGCTGTCCGGGGTTCACCGGTCGAAAAACACTCAATGATTGGACAATCCCGGCACGGTTTGTCGAGCCCGTGATACGCTTCAAAACATTTATCCATGAGTACATTGACAGCAGGCAGCCCACGCCGCGACCTATTGTTGCGGTTTGTCCATATAATTTTCATGTCCGACGATATAATGGAAAGTGTACCCGGCATGGCATTGAATATGGTCTGGAGCTCCCCGAAAAGAATAAACGCATTGTCGCGCTCCATAACATTTTTTTCCATGTGTTTAGCGTCGGTGATATCTATAAGTGTCGCGAGGGTTCTGTCCGAATCCGCAAGAAGGGACACGTTGACAAGGACATCATATATTCTCCCTTCTTTGTTGCGGAGTCGGGATTGGTATTTATTCGGTTCCTTATCAGGAGGAATGCGGTGGGGATGGTAATATTCGATCATGGGTTCATCCATGTCATCGATAAAAAAACTGGTCAAGCTCAGGCGGTTTTCGATCTCTTCTTTTAAGAATCCGGTCATGGCGGAAAATTCGGCATTGGCAACAGATATGGTAGTGTCTTTTTCGATTACTACCATCGCGACCCCCGCACTGTAAAATATTGTCCGGTACAGGTCGTCCTTAATTCCTGACGGAAAATCTTCCGCAAAAGATCTGGACATTCTGAATGACCTTTCTGTCCGGCAGCGACATGGATCTCTTCCATGTTCCGCTTGTCCCGACTACGACATTATATCTTCTTGAAGCACAGGCAGTAAAATGCCGGGATGGCGATCTGTGACGGTTATGGATTCCATCGATAACTGATAAGATAAAAGCATGAAAGAGAGCTGCCCCGGGAGCAAAGAGATAAAGAGCCCCTTTCCGGAAGATCTCGTCTGTGCTTATTGCTGCCATAAGAATGAGATATGGTCCGATGAGCCTGACATGAAATGCAAGGGCTGCGGAAAGATTATCACAAGGGACATGGCGCCGTCATGCATTGAATGGTGTCCGGCAGCGCGTGATTGCGTCGGCCCTGAAAAATACGAAAGACTCATCAGAAAACTGAAAGAGCAGGAAGAGGCTGCGCCATGATAGCTGCCGGGATTGAATCCATTAACGGCATGCTGTATCCTTAATTCATGACAGGTGTGCTTTTATTGAACATGGGCGGTCCGGACTCCACCGAAGCAATCAGGCCGTTTCTGTATAATCTCTTTTCGGACCGCGATATCATAAGGCTCGGCCCCGCGATTCTCCAGAAGCCCATAGCATGGCTCATATCGACAATGAGGTCAGCCCATTCAGAGAAAATGTATGCCCAAATCGGTGGCAAGTCGCCGTTGCCCTTAATCACCCAGGAACAGGCAGAGGCCCTTGAGGCTGTATTGCGGTCTGCGGGGGGTGGAGAGTCATATCGGGTATATGCGGGCATGAGCTACTGGAAGCCGTATATAGAAGATGCCGTTGCAAGGATGGCGGATGATGGCATCAAGGATATTGTAGCGTTGTCACTTTATCCCCAATATTCAGCCGCAACCACCGGTTCGGCAATGAATAAATTCAGGGCTGCAGCCGACGCATTGCATATCAGGTACCACTGCATTGAAGCCTGGTATGACAATCCCATGTACATAGGCGCTCTTGCTGAAAAGATCAGAAAAGGCATGGACTGCTTCAGTGAAAAACCGGTTGTCCTTTTCAGCGCGCACAGCCTGCCTCAAAAGCTGATAGATGAAGGTGATCCTTATCTTGAGCATACGTTAAGAACTATCGAGGCGCTTGAAGAGGAAATAAAGCTGGAGTGGCACCTTTCGTTCCAGTCCCGCAGCGGTCCGGTGAAGTGGCTCGGTCTCTCGACCGAAAAGATGATCGAAGACCTCTGTGAAGAAGGCGTGAAGAACCTGTTGGTGGTTCCGGTAAGTTTCGTGTCTGACCACATCGAGACGCTGTACGAGATTGACATCCTGTACAAAGGACTCGCAACAAAACTCGGGATTAATCTGAAGAGGACCGAATCTCTTAATACATCCCCCGCGTTTATCGCGGCCCTTGCCGGCATGGTGATCAGGCACAAGCATATACTTTGATCAGTACATAAAGAACAGTTAATATAGCGGCAGGCATTATTCCGGACAGCAGGCATATTTAAACAGCCCGTTTAAAACTACCCAAAGAGGAGTTCCTTATGCAGACCTTTGACAGCTTTGTCGAAAAATATGACAAGTGGTTCGAGACACGCCAGGGCAGGTATGTGGCCCAATACGAAAAAGAACTGGTACTGAAGCTCGCGCAGCCCAAAAAAGGGGAAAAAATACTCGATGTGGGGATCGGCACTGGTTACTTTGCCGCCGACTATCTGCAGTATCAAGTGGATATTACAGGCATAGATATCGCTGAAAAAATGCTCGAGGTCGCAAAAGCGAGGGGCATAGAAAAGGTATCTGTCGGCGACGCCGTATCTCTCGATTTTCCGGACGAAACCTTCGATCTCGTCATGTCAATAACAGCGCTCGAGTTTATCAGTGAACCCGAAAAGGCGATATCGGAAATGGTGCGGGTCTGCAAAAAAGACGGCAGGGTGGTTGTCGGCACTTTAGGCTCAGGCTCGTGGTGGGCGTTCAGAAGAAGCCGCGCCGCCCGCAGAAACCCGGATTCAATATTCAGAGAGGCAAGGTTTTATTCATTCTGCGAGATGAAGAAGATGGCCGAAAAATTCGGCTCCAATGCCGTAGTGAAAGGTGCGATATTCGCCCCGCCCTTTGATAACGCGTTTTGCATATTCATTGGCCGCATGATAGAAAGGATTTGTCAGGCGCTCGTTCCCTTCTGGGGCGCTTTCCTGATCTTCAGGATAGACAAAGAGTAAAGAATTCAATTTGGACTGCCGATACGGCCTGCCTGGCCTACCTGCCCGGAATAAGACTGCTGCAATCCAGCCCCTGGCCGGGATCACTGGGGATTGGGATTACGGATTGCGCGTTGTTGGTCCTGATATTGCGCCAGTCGCGGTTCCTGGGCAGCCAGCTCGTCTTGGCCCATTGATTCTGTTCCAGCCATTTGCCGAAATTATCCTGCGCTGACTGGTTTTGGTTCACCGTGATCAGCAGTTCCCTGATTTGCCATTCGCGGCAGGAGCGTATCGCTTTCGCGAAATCCTGCTCTTTGCCTGTCTCACAGCCCCAAAGCTCATTCGGGCCGATCTTCCAGGCGAAACGTGAATGGCCTGTTTCCCAGCTCGACGCCTCCAACTCATTCATTGCTGCAACAATGTCGTTGATCCTGTCAAACCTGACCCCCGTGTATTGCCTCTTCACCTGTTCGACATGGATCATCTCATGACCCAACTTTGCAATGAAAGCGGCGGGCGAGAGTTCACTGAAAATTGCGCCCCGCACAATAAGGGCGATCCTTGTTGAAGTTATCTTATCAACCTTTGCATACTCGCCGCCTTCAGCAGCCCCGCGTGTCACCTCGATATATAGGTCGCTACGCGTCCAGGGTCTGTAAAAGGTGTCGATGACAAGGCCGACAAGAGCTGCGTAGTCATTGAATCCCCTGCCCCTTATGCCCAATGCTATTACAGCCGGGGTGACTGTGCGCCCAAGAACGACTGCATCATACGCCACCTTAAAGCCATTTTGTCTCTTGAAAACCGAACAGCTCTGCCTGTCAACAGGCAATATCGCGCCGCATCCGGGCCGGGTCAGAACCGGGCGTGTGCAGTTAGGCAATAAATCATTGGGAGTGTCGTAAGCCCGTTGCGTGCAGCTGCACAACAGCGTGCCGCTCATGCCTGCTCCATCTGCCACATGAAACGTAAAAACCGTGCTGATCAACAATGCTGCAAACACCGATAATATCATCCGTCTGTTCAAGGCGTCCTCCTCTATCCCGACCGGAAGGGCAAAAAAAGTCATTGAAAATACGGTAGCACGAGATATTTTCAGCTGTCAACGTTCTATTGAATATGAAGAGTACAGTTTTGTTTTAAGATGTGTTAAATGGTATTCTAAAGTGCGCCTGCAGAGTTGCCGGAATACGGGGCGTTCCTTTTTTTCCGGGGAAACGGAATACCTATGATCACGATAAAAAGCCTGCGAACCCGCCTTATTATCCTTGTTGCACTAGCAATAATTCCAGCCCTTATATTCATGTTGTATTCATCCTATGAACAGCGAAAATATCGAGAGACTGAAATAAAGAAAGATGTGATGATTACAGCGCAGCTTGCTGCGAATAGTCTCGAGCAGATGTTCTCCGGGTCGCGCCAGATGCTTACGGTATTCGCAGAATTGCAGGCAGTGCGGGATTACAATTCTGCCGTCTGTAATGCCTATGTCTTTGCTGTCAAAGATAGACTTCCCATGTATTCCCGAATTGCCGCTGCAAAACCGAACGGAGACATCTTCTGCAATTCAGTCGCTACCACGAAGAAACTAAATATGGCCGATCGCCTGTTCTTTCAGGCGGCCGTCAAAAGTAAAAAGTATGTTGTTGGCGAGTATGTGTTATCGAAAATAGATAACAGCCCTGTCATTAGCGTTGCCTTGCCTGTACTGGACACCGGAATGAGGGTCAGGGCCGTTGTTTTCGTTACGATTGAACTCGGCTGGTTCAGGGAAGAACTGGCCAGGATAAAAGTATCTCAGGAAGATGAGGCGGTACTATCGGTATTGGATCGTAATCTGACCATCCTGTACCGCAATCGGGACCCGCAGAAAAGGATTGGCAAGAGAGTGTCTGATACGGAACTCTCGAAGACGATAGGACTGAAAAAGGAGGACGTTGCTGTCGCAAAAGGATTTGACGGAATCGAACGTATCTGGGCTTTTACTACTGTACCCGGCCTGGATGACAGCATATTCATCAGATATGGTATATCGCGGGCATCGGTACTTGCCGAAATTAACCAGGTACTCTTAAACAATCTTATCATACTTTTTGCAATAAGCATCCTGTCGTTGCTTGTCGCATGGTTTGGCAGTGATTATTTAGTGCTGCGCCGTGTAAAGTTGCTAAAAAACGCCACGGCTGAGCTGAAAAAAGGGCATCTGAAGGCGCGGGTCGATGTGGCCGGTTATAAAGATGAAATAGGCGAGCTTGGGGCGGACTTTAATAGCATGGCGGCCGCACTGGAAAGCCAGGAGCAAAGGCGAAGGCTGTCTGAGAAAGAGTTGAGGGAAAGCAGGGAACGGCTGGCTTACGCCATGAACATGGCACAGTTGTTTGATTGGGTCTATGACGTGGCAAGCGGACTCTTTGTGTTCAGCGACCGCTATTATGTTCTCCATAACACCACATCCGAACTTGAAGGCGGCCGCGAGATGTCTGCCGAGGCTTTTGCCGGCAAATTTGTGCATCCGGACGATGCTCATATGGTTGGTGAAGAAATCGCAAAGGCTGTTGCGGCGGCTGAAGCGGATTACCATGCGCAATCCGAAACCCGCATTATTTGCCGGGGCGGTGACATTCGGCATGTATCGGTGCACATTGCTGTTACCAAAGACGCAACAGGACGGACTATTCAGGTCCTCGGTGCAAATCAGGACATCACCGCGCGCAAAATAGTCGAAACATATAGAGATATGGGCCGTGAAGTTCTTCAGATATTAAATGAGGAAGGAGATCTGAAGGATTCGATCCAGCGCGTTCTCGCAGTATTGAAAACGCGCTCTGCGTTCGATGCCGTGGGCATCCGGCTGAAAGACGGGAATGACTTCCCGTATTTCGCACAAGACGGTTTTTCCAAAGACTTTCTGCTGGTCGAAAATTCTCTGATCGAACGCGCTGTGGATGGCGGTGTGTGCCGTGACGAAGAAGGCAATATCAGTCTGGAGTGTACCTGCGGTCTGGTCATCTGCGGCAAGACGCATCCGGACAATCCGTTCTTCACGCAAGGGGGAAGCTTTTGGACGAACGATTCATTGCCTCTTCTGGAAATCCCGCCCGGGCAGGATCCCCGTAATCATCCGCGCAACCTATGCATACATGAGGGATTTGCCTCAGTGGCACTGATACCTATAAAGGAAAAGGGCAGTATTGTCGGCTTGATTCAACTGAATGACAGGCGCAAAGGGCGCTTCACCCTTGATACTCTTGAAATCCTGGAGGGAATCGCATTGCACATCGGCTCGGCGCTGATGCGCAAACATGCAGAGGCTGAAAAAAGAAATCTCGAAGACCAGCTGCTTCAGGCCCAGAAAATGGAGTCCATCGGCCAGCTGGCAGGCGGTGTTGCGCATGATTTCAACAATATACTTCAGTCAATATCCCTCAACCTGCACATAATCAAGATCAATCTCAGGGATCACAACATCGAGTCGGAAGAGCTGGGCGATATAGAGGCCCTTTCGAACAGGGCTGCCGACCTGACGCGCAGCCTTCTGGCTTTCAGCAGGAAACAGCAGATTAATGCGCGGCCTATTGACCTGAATGCAACGATAAGAATGACAGAAAAGATTTTAACAAGGACTATCGGTGAAGACATTCGTCTTGGTCTGCAATTGACTGAACAGGATACCACAGTGTTGGCAGATAGTAACCAGATAGGCCAGGTTCTGATGAACTTTGCGGCGAATGCCAGGGACGCGATGCCAAGGGGCGGAGCATTTAGAATAGGGACAGAACGCGCCTTTATAAACGAAGACTTTATAACAAAGCATGGCTATGGCAGTAAGGGCGATTATGTAGTAATGACGATCTCAGACAGTGGAGAGGGCATGGATTCTGCGACCCTGAAGAAAATATTTGAGCCTTTTTTTACGACAAAAGGAGTAGGGAAAGGCACCGGACTTGGCCTTTCGATGGTATATGGAATAGTAAAACAGCACAATGGGTATATTGACGTATCAAGTAATGTGGGAGAGGGTACCGTCTTTAAAGTGTATATGCCGGTCGTTGAAAGAGATATTGAGGAAGCAGTTAGCGACGATGGGCACTTTGATCCTGAATGCCCTCCCGAGACTATACTTATTGTTGAAGATGATAGTAATGTGAGGAGAGCGATCACCAAGATGCTGCAGAGATTTGGACATACCATTATAGAAGCCTGCGATGGAGATGAAGCAGTCACCAAATTCCTTGAGCACAAGGATGAAATCCAGTTGGTGCTTATGGATGTCATCATGCCCCGTAAGAGCGGCGGAGAAGTCTATCTGGAGCTGCGGGCGATAAAGCCGGATGTGAAAGTCATACTCATGAGCGGGTACACGGGGGATTACCTTTCAGATAAACTGAGCATGGGAAAAGATGTAAACTTCATATCAAAACCCGTTTCACCTAAAGAACTTTTTTAAAAAATAAGAAGTGTCCTGCGTGGCGAAGCAGCATAAGTGTGCCAAAATAACCGTTTGAATCGCCTGCAATATGTGATCACGTCCTGAGGGTGGATTACTATTTACATTTGGCTCTATTTCAGGAGGGGCGGAATAGTGTTTATGCCGCCCCCCCCCCTGTCCAGAATGATAAATAACTCTCAGCAGCCGCTTCTTATTCTGCACCGATCCCGGCGTACTCTCTGAGTTTCAGATCAGCATATTTCGCCGCGGCTTCCTTCTCGGGCCAGAGCAGCGACACGAGAATGCCGACAAAGAATGCCGCGAACATCGAGAATAGCCCGGGATTCTTGTACTTGACTATGGCTGCAGGCATAGCGGTGTTGGCCTCTGCCTTCTTTGCTTCAATATCTGCCAGCGAGGACTTTTCAATAGAAATAGCGGTCTCAATGGCCGCATTTCTGTTGTTCATGCCGGTGGCAACAGTCAGCTGTTTCTGTAGATCGTCAATCCTGAGCTGGCTCTGCTTTGCCATGGAGTCGAGACCGACGACTGCAGTCTTTACTGCCTGGACTTCATCTTTGTGTATAATGTCTACCCAGACTGTCGGAGAAAGCACTATCAACAAGACAGCGAGTACCATGCCGGTGCAGATGCTCGCAACAGCGCCTTTTGTAGTGAAATTCTTCCACATGATCGACATAAGGAGTGCCGGGAAGTTAGCGCTGGCTGCAACTGCAAAGGCAAGGCCCACCATAAAGGCAACGTTCTGGCCCTTAAAGAGGATGCCGAGCAGTATCGCCGCAACGCCAAGGCAGACCGTCGCGATCTTTGCGACCTTCACTTCTTCCCTTTCGGCTGACACGCCGCGCCGCAGCACGCCGACATAAAGGTCATGCGAGAGTGCCGACGCTCCGGCAAGAGTCAGCCCGGCCACGACCGCAAGGATCGTAGCAAATGCGACTGCTGCCAGAAATCCGAGGAAGGCCGTGCCGCCCAATGTCTCGGCAAGCAGCGGGGCCGCCATGTTGCCGCCTGCATCAATGCCCATGATTATCTTTTGGCCGACGAGCACCGCAGCGCCGAAGCCGATGGTCACGGTCAATATGTAGAAGTAACCGATAAAGCCGGTCGCCACAAAAACCGACTTCCGCGCCTGTTTGGCATCAGGCACAGTGTAAAACCTCATCAGGATGTGCGGCAGTCCGGCTGTTCCGAACATAAGCGCCAGTCCGAGAGAGAAGGCGTCAATCGGATCAGAGACAAGCCCTCCGGGCTGCATAAACTTTACGGTATAGAGCGCCTCGGCCTGTGAGAAGAGCTCGGCAAAACTAAAATCGAATTTGCCCAGTGTCATAAGCACGAGGATTGTGGCCCCGCCCAAAAGCATTACGGCCTTGATGATCTGCACCCAGGTGGTAGCCAGCATGCCGCCGAAGATCACGTAAGCGATCATGAGCGAACCGACTATTGCGAGCGCGAGTTCATAGGGCAGCCCGAACATCAGCTTGATGAGCGTGCCCGCGCCTACCATCTGTGCTATCAGATAGAAGAGCACGGTCGTGAGTGAACCTGCCGCCGCCGCCGCGCGTATCGGGCGCTGCTGCAGCCTGAATGCCACGACGTCGGCAAAAGTATATTTGCCGAGGTTTCGCAGGGGCTCGGCTATCAGGAACATAATAATTGGCCAGCCCACGAGCCAGCCTACCGAGTATATCAGGCCGTCATAGCCCCGTGTCGACACAAGGCCCGCGATACCGAGAAACGAGGCAGCGCTCATATAGTCGCCTGCAAGGGCAAGCCCGTTCTGGAAACCGGTTATGCTCCTGCCGGCGGCATAGAACTCTTTTGTGGAACGTGTCCGCTTGGCAGCCCAGTAAGTAATGGCGAGCGTGACGAGCACGAAGATCAGAAAGAAAATTATCGATGTTGCGTGAACCTGACCGATCGAAGTCTGAGGCATGATTATCCACCTACCTTGTCCTTGATTTTTTGGACCATATCATCGTACCTGCTGTTAGCCCACCAGATGTAAACGCCTGTGAGCACCCAGGAGAGCACTATAGTCCCGACTGCAATCGGTATGCCGACTGTGATAGCGCCGCTGATCTTCATTCCCAGGAATGGCTTGCTGAACGCTATCAGGCCGATAAACCCGAAGTAGAGCACCAGTTCCATGACCGTAAGCATCCACGATATGGAATCTTTCTGGGCAACGAGTTTCTTGAAATCAGGATCTTTCAAGAGGTCTTCTTTTTTCATCTTGCCATTCATCTGTCATTCTCCTCGATAATTATTAAGCTGCCCTGCAGCCCGCGTCAGAAATTATTGAATTCGCTGTTTATCAGAAATCTGTCACCTCCTTTAAACGGTTTTCCCATGCTTAACAGGTCGCCAATGCTGCAAACCCCAGCTTCTGCGAGAAGCGGAAGGAAGCGCTGGAATAACAGGGCCGTAGTATACGCATCCATGATAGCGTTGTGCGCGCAATTCACAGGCACGTCGAAACATTTCACGATATCATAGAGCCGGTATCCGTCAGGCCGCGCCGCAAAGCAGCCGCTGCCTTTAAGGCGTTTTGAGAGCCACTCATATATGCTGTATGTATCGATTGCCGGGTTAAGGACCTTATGCTTCAGTATTCTCTTCATCTCCCTGTTAATAAAAGAGAGGTCAAGGGAGATGAAATGGCCCACGAAAACATCATTGCCCGCGAATTCCAGGAAGTCGGCGAGCACCGCCGCGATCGAGGGCATTGCAGCCACCTCTGAGGGCGTGATCTCGTGGATGACAATGCTGCCGGCGGACAGCTCTTTATCGGGATTGATGAGCTGATAAAAGCTGTCTCCGATATCAATGACTCCTCCTGTCATGCGGACTGCGCCTACGGAAACAATGCAGTCGTTTTTTTCATCCAGCCCTGTAAGCTCTGTGTCCAGGGCGACAAACCTGACCTCGGCAAGCGGCGTTTCTGGGTCAATCGAGCTGGTCTTCCGCAGCATTTCCTTCATAAGTCCTATCATTGTCTGCTCCTTCTGCCATTTAAAGTATGTTGACGATGAAAAAGATGCTTCGAATAAAAGTCCGGTTGGCGAACCATGCTCCGGCATGATGCCTGATCATGCATGGGTACGGCGCAGGCTCACCAGATGAGCGACTTGTAGCGCTCGATTATAAGCTTCTGGATCTTTGCTATCAGATGGAACGCATCCTTTATCAACCGCTTTTCAAGACTGCCCAGGCGTTTGGGGTCAATGAAATTATCGGGCGTCCGGCCTGTACTGATCTGTTCGTACTGGTGGTGTATCCTCAGCAGCATGATGAGTTCAAAAGCATGCTCCAGGTCTTCCGCGAATTCACCAACGATGGTATGCATACCCTTCAGGGTCTCGATCCGGCTGAGGGTCGAAGTCTGTGTAATGCCTTTTTCGAGGGCGAAAAGTCTTATGACATCCACAAAAGGCGCAAGGCCTTTTACCTTGAGATTGAGCTGGTCCTTGTGCTCGCCGGATTTTTCGACCACAAAAGATCTCAAAAAACCGATGGGCGGCGCATTGTGAATGGCCATGTTCGCCAGATGACCCAGAAAGACCTGCTGGTCCTTCAGCAGTGCGCCAAGGTGTTCTCTCAGTGATTCCGCCAGTGAGTAATCACCATAAAGCGGGCGGAAATCAAAGATAGTGACCGAATTCATAAGCGCATCCGGTGTCGGGTTGTCGATCCAGGAGGTGAAATATCTCTTCCAGGTCCCGAGCGGCTGGCACCATTTCGGATTGCTCGCCATGTTATTCGCCGGGCAGATGGGGAAACCGCACATCATCAGGCCGTCGCGCACGTATGCCGATAATTCTGTAAAATATTTCAGCTGCGCTTCAGCCTGCGCCCCGTCAGAGGGGTCCGCATAAATTAGCGCGTTGTCCTGATCGGTCTTGAAGGTCTGCTCCCTGCGGCCTTCGCTGCCGAACACGATCCAGCAATATGCGGTCGGAGGCTTGCCGAAACGCTGTTCAGCCAGCTCGAGTACCTTGCGCACGAGGCGGTCGTTTATCTCGGTTATAACCATGGTAATATTGCTGGCCCTGGCGCCTTCTTTAAGCATCAGACCGACAATGCTGTTGATCTTCTTTGAGGCCGGTATGAGTCCCGCAACAGTCTGCTGACTCTCTATGTCTTTTGTAAGTGAGAGAGGCGAGTTGCCCTGCAGCATCATGAGGTCATGATTCGTGACAACTCCGGCAAGTCTGCCTTCCCTGACCACAATAACGTGATGGATGTTGTGCTTTATCATCTTGAGCACTATCTCAAAACAGTAGTCCTGAGCATCCACCTTGATGAGCGAGGTGCTCATTATGTTTTTTACCGGCTCTGTGACATTGCGTCCGGCAGCGACCACTTTTTTGCGCAGGTCCCGGTCGGTTATGATGCCAACCGGCAGGTCCCTGGCGTCTGTTATGATTATTGAACTGATCTGCTTTTCAGACATTATGCGCGCCGCTTCCCTTATAGGGGTTTCTCCCGTGGTAGTGACCACGCTCTTTACAGCAATGTCTTCCACATGTGTCGTAAAGAGCAGGCGGTCGCTTCCGCCGCGGAACATGTTCCTGTCAATGAGTTCCCCTGAGGCCTGGTCTATATACTTCACGATATGAGACTTGACGAAATATTCGGTAAAGGTGCGGTGAGACTCCAGCAGATTCAGGAACATGTCCTTTCCGAGCAGATAGCAGATCGTATCGTCTATGGCCGTGAAATTGGCCCGTATGAGTTCGCCGCTTACAAGCGACAGAAAACCGAAGCTGTCGCCCTCGCTGCGATAGTCGATGATTATCTCATCGCTTTCCTGCCTGGACGCCATCGAAACCTTGACCCCGCCTTTTTTGATGATCCGGATTGAATCGCTGGGCGCATTTCCCTGTTTGAGGATGACAGTGCCCTTTGGATAAAATTCAATGGTCAGGTTTCGGGCAACGGATTCCAGTTCGGCCTGGTCGAGAGACATGAAGGGCTGCACCTTGCCGAGGAAGGCAACCACATCTTCCAGTATCAAGTTGTTTTTGTCCATACTGCTTTTTTGTCTCATATTATAAATATAGCAATATTGATGCCACTTGCCTCGATCAGGAATGAATGACTTGAGGCACAGCTATGCTTCGGGTGTTATACAGGGCACGGCTGCGGACAGCGGCCAATCGACAGGAAGAAAGCCCTGGGTCCCGGCAACACATGGTAAGAAAATATGCTTGTAAATCATTATGTTATTGCCAACAAAGTCACGAGTGACGAAACGCGTTTAAGACAGCCCGTGTCATGAACGCAGGACGGAAGCTGATTATGAAGAACAGGATGACTGAAAAGAAATTCCATGCGATTGCGCGAATAACACATGCCCGATACTGAAACCAGGGTGAATGTAACGTAATGTAATATACTACCCAAAAAGACGCTACAAAAAGTAACATCATCGGTTTGAGCTGCCACAAATAGTCCGTTTTAAGGGGACAAAAAAAGTGGAGAGGGGGGAGGGATCCCTCTCCAAAAGTTGCGGCAGACAGCCTTAAGACAATATTTGTTAAAGCCTGTTCGTTACTATGGCGTCAACGACCGAGGGGTCGGCCAGAGTAGATGTGTCCCCAAGGTTTTCGAGCTCTCCGCAGGCCACTTTCCTGAGTATTCTCCTCATGATCTTTCCGCTTCTCGTCTTCGGCAATCCGGGCGCGAACTGTATCTTGTCCGGGCTGGCGATTGCTCCGATTACCTCCCTGACATGACCGGTAAGCATCATTGCCAGGCTGGCAGACGGCTCGCAATCTCCCTTAAGAACAACATATGCATAAATGCCTTCGCCCTTGATCTCATGAGGGAAGCCCACGACCGCCGATTCGGCCACCGACGGATGGCTGACGAGCGCGGATTCAACCTCGGCCGTTCCTATCCTGTGGCCCGAGACATTAAGCACGTCATCGATTCTGCCCATCAGCCAGTAGTCTCCGTTCTCGTCATACCTGGCGCCGTCTCCGGTGAAATACTTCCCGGGGAAGCGGGTGAAATACTCCTCATTGACCCGCTTGTTTTCAGGGTCGCCCCAGGTGCCTCTCAGCATGCCGGGCCAGGGCTTTTCTATCACAAGATAACCGCCTTCATTCGCAGCAGCAGGCGTTCCGTCTTCCTTCAGTACCCGCGGCACTATACCGGGCAGCGGCTTGCATGCTGATCCGGGTTTCAAGCTCATGGCGCCGGGCAAGGGCGCTATCATTATGCCGCCTGTTTCTGTCTGCCACCAGGTGTCCACCAGCGGCAATCTCTTTTCCCCGACATTTTCGTAATACCATTTCCAGGCCTCAGGGTTGATCGGCTCGCCGACCGACCCGAGCAGCTTCAGCGACGAGAGGTCATGGTTCTTGACCCAACCTTCTCCCTCTCTCATCAGGGCCCTGATCGCTGTTGGCGCTGTATAAAATATATTCACCTTGTGCTTGTCTACAATGTCCCAGAACCTTCCCGGATCTGGATAGGTCGGTACGCCTTCAAACATAATGCTGGTCGCCCCGCATACAAGCGGTCCGTAAACTATATAACTGTGTCCGGTTATCCATCCTATGTCTGCAGTGCAGAAGTGAATGTCTTCGGGATGGTAATCGAAAACCCATTTGAACGAAAGGGCCGCATGAAGCAGGTATCCTGCCGTGGTATGCAGCACACCCTTTGGCTTGCCCGTAGACCCTGACGTATAAAGAATGAACAGCGGGTCTTCGGCGTCCATCTGCTCAGGTTCGCAGTAATTCGCGATGCTCTTCACCGACATTTCCTGATGCCACCAGAAATCCCTGCCGGGGCTCATGTCCACATCACCGGCGCTTCTCTTTACAACGATCATTTCCCTTACGCACGGGCATCCGAGCAGTGCCTCATCAGCGTTGGCCTTGAGCGGCACTTTTCTCCTGCCCCTTATTCCCTCGTCAGCAGTGATGAGAAGCTTGGATTCGCAATGGTTGATCCTGTCCCTGAGGGACTTTGGCGAGAAGCCGGCGAAAACCACGCTATGTATCGCTCCTATCCTTGCGCAGGCGAGCATCGCTATCGTCAGTTCCGGAACCATGGGAAGATAAATGGTGACCCTGTCGCCCTTTCCTATGCCATGTTTTTTCAGGACATTCGCAAAACGGTTCACCTCATAATGGAGCTGCTGATAGGTGTATGTTTTGTAGTCGCCCTCGTCAGATTCCCACACAATGGCAGCCTTGTTCCTGTTGGGCCCCGTCAGATGCCTGTCAAGGCAGTTATAGGTGACATTCAATCTGGCACCTATAAACCATTTAATAGTGGGCCGCTCAAAATCATATTCCAGCACCTTGTCCCATTTCTTGTACCACGACAGGTTTTCTTCAGCCATCTCGGCCCAGAACAATTCAGGATGCTCCATGGCGCGCTTGTAGATCCTGTCGTACTCATCCATGTTTCTTATATAAGACTTTTCGCTGAACTCTTTTGAGGGCGGAAAGGTCATCCCTTCAATAGAAAGGACATCGATGGTTTCAGCAAGTGACTTACGCTTCCCGTTTCCGCTGCTCCTGGAAACCTTTTTCGGAGCAACTATATCCGCGGCCATGCCAAAACTTTTGCGTTTCGTCTTTTTCTCCAACGTCGCCTTCATCTCGTTCCTCCCGATTTTATATCAGCTGTTTGTGTCAGCCGCACTAATTCACCTAACGCGCCCTGATTGCATCTATTTAAGGTGACACATTTAATAGAGCAAGTATGATGCCAATAGCTAAAAAGCCGCTAAAAGGCCAAAATATGGCGTAATCAGTGGTTTTTGCGGGATGCAGTAAAAAAGCGGTGTAACAAAAAGTAACTCGTCGGAGATGCATGCTACAAATTGTAACGGCACCGAATAATAAAATCGAAAAGCAAAAGGAGCGTGCGTCAGTCAATTATATAATTCGATTGAGGGTTGTAAATTGATTTGATCGTTAAAGGCATACGCTTTGAATGGCAGGCGCAATTCAACTGTTCGATGCATTCGGCGTCATGCTGAAATAAATGCGCCACGTCCACGCGTGGCGCATATTCAAAAGACAGCATTTAGCTATTCGTGCGGCAGCCCCTACTATCCTGCCGCAGTCAAGCCGCACAATCAATGCAGATTATATGCTGCCTCAATTATTAGTATTCAGTTAATAAAAGTACTGCCGGCGCCATTAACCATGCTGTCTATTAACGGCGGGAGCCGACTACTTTAAACACGGGCCTGTTTTCGCCGCTCGATGCAGCGTCCAGGGCCAGGTCATTCACAACTCCGCAGGTACAGCAGCGGTGATAGAATTTGTTGTCCTGCCTTTCAGGCACAAAGAACTTCAGGATATTCTTGCAATTTTCGCAGGTAATGAATCTCATAAGCCCTCCTATATCTTTTTAATCTGGTGGATGCGTCTTATTTCAGCGTATTCAATGAAGCTGGAATATTACATTCATCCTTACTGCTGTTTAATAGAAGCAAGTATAATGCCAAAAAAAAGGTACAAAAAAATACCGCCATATTTCAGTATTATCAATGAGATAGGCGGCTAAGGTTTGCATGCATCCAGGCGGATATGCAACCAAACGTAACGCGGAAAAGTTGCGATGTTACAAAAAGTAACGCCGACTAAGGAAAAAGAAGAACAAATACTATCTGCTCAGGCCCCATTTCTTGCGTCTTTCCCATAGGGATTTTCTTGTTATTCCAAGCATATCGGCTATCTGCTGCTCATTATAAGTGTTTTCATATTTCATGATAAATTCCTTTGTATAATTATCAATCGTCAGTCGTTTACGCAAAGACGCGGTCAGGAAATCTTCATCCTGCCCCCGGCTGGCAGGCATTTCCGAAACGCCCACTCCTTCGGGCAGGTCCGACACATCGATGTTGTCTCTCTCCGCGATAAGCACGGCCCTTTCGATAACGTTCTGCAGCTCGCGTACATTTCCGGGCCAATCGTAAGTGCAGATCACCGCAAGGGCCTCGGGCGTGATTCCCTTGACCGGTGTCTGGAGTTCCTCCGCATATAGGTGTAAATAATATTGCGCGAGCATCGGAATATCGTCTCTTCTCTCACGCAAAGGAGGTATCTGCAGGGTGATGGCATGTATCCTGTAAAAAAGGTCTTCACGGAAAGTGCCCTTCTCAACACCCGCTTTAAGGTCCCGGTTGGTCGCAGAAATAAATCTTAAGTCCACCTTGGCGGCCTTGTTGCTGCCAACCGGCCTGATCATCTGGTCTTCGAGTACGCGCAGCAGCTTGACCTGGAACGAAATACTCAAATCACCTATCTCATCCAGAAAGACCGTGCCGCCGTCCGCTTCGGCGAACAGTCCTTTCTTGGCTGCAATCGCGCCGGTAAACGCGCCTTTCAAATGACCGAACAGCTCGCTCTCGAGCAGGTTTTCCGGGATTGCGGAACAGTTAATCGGGATAAAGGGCATGTCCCTTCTCAGGCTGTTATTGTGAATGACGCGCGCAAAAAGCTCCTTGCCTGTGCCGGTCTCACCCAAAAGCAAGACGTTGCTCCTGGAATCTACAACCTTCTTTACCTGACCTATGATCGACTGCAGTACCGCATTTTCACCTATAATGCTGCTGAAATCGAAATCCTTTCCGATCTCCCTTCTTAAAAGCAGGTTCTGCGAAAGCAGGGTCCTGTGGCGTATGGCATTTCTTACCAGCTGCCCTATCTCATCGCTGATCACCGGCTTCATAACAAAATCAAATGCGCCTGCCTTTAGTGCCTTCTTTGCGGTCTCGATTGAAGCTGAGGGCGTTATAACAATAAATACCTGGTCCGGCGTCTCTTCCTTGACCTTTGAGAAGAACTCGACACAGTCCATGCCGGGCAGCTGCACATCGGAGATGATCACGTCATAGAAGCGCGCCTTTAAGAGTCCAAGCCCGCTCTCGGCGGAATCGCTTGTCTCAACGAAATAACCGTCGTCGACGAACATCTGCCTGAGGGATTCTCTCAGCGATTCTTCATGTTCGACTATTAAAAGGCTCTTTGACATGTCTCCCCTTATACAACTCCATTGAACATATGTCTCTTGTTTATAATATAAAAACTTTCAGCCCAAATTTAAGGAGCGCGATTAAAAAAGTAATCTGCCGGAATTAAATAATAACATATAAGGTATATCATGATTTTATTAATTTATGCTATTTTATCCGGACAATACCAAGGCCGCAGCGATTTAAAGCAAGTTGCAGATATTCATAATCAGTGACGGAGGATATTAAAATGCCCAGAAGCGGAGCAACCATGACACGCATTTTCTGTTTTGGCCTTAATTACCTGGACCATATAAGGGAAATCTCAAATACACCTCCGGAAAAACCGGTCATTTTTATGAAACCCGCAACATGCCTTGTTGCGCCGGGAGATAAGATCCGGTATCCCAAGCATGGCAAAGAGCTGAGCCATGAGGTCGAGATAGTGGTCAGGATAGGACGCAAGGGGAAAGCGCGCACAGAGAAAGAAGCACTTGCCTTTATAGATTCGATAACTGTCGGTCTGGACCTGACCTTGCGGGACGTGCAGAACAAACTGAGGGAAAAAGGCCAGCCCTGGGAAATCGCAAAGGCCTTTGATCAGAGTGCTCCTATTGGAAACTTCATTCCGTATAATGAGTCGATCGACCTGAATAATATCTCATTTGGCTGCAAGGTCAACGGAGAGCAGCGGCAGAAGAGGAATACCGGCAACCTTGTAGTCAGCATTGGAAAACTCCTCGTAGAGCTGAGCAAGATATGGACGCTCTATCCTGGCGATTTAATGTATACCGGCACCCCGTCAGGTGTCGGACTTCTTAATGTCGGCGATACTATCGAAGCTGAAAGCGAACTTATAGGTTCGTTTTCGTGGACGATTGTGGAGTGAGGGTGAACAGTGCCGCGTTTGTAAAGCAATTTTAAAGTGATAGGATGAACAAAGCGATTCAAAATTACTACTGAGAGTCAATACAATCAGCCTTTGCTTAAGATTGCGGATTTACGAAAGAAACTTTCATAATTATCCTATCTGCTTATCGCTGACAGCAAACCTAAGTTGATCTGTTTTGGCCATATTTCATCTTGACAATAGTATCATTAACTGATACTATTGTCTATGGCTGTTAAGCATCAAAAGACGCTGGCACTCATCTTTGAAAACCCTATCAGGTCGGATGTGAATTGGGACGATATCATTGCATTGCTGCGGCATATCGGTGCCGAGATAAGCGAAGGAAGCGGATCGAGAGTAAGGATTGCTCTCAACGGAATCAGGGCGGTTTTTCACCGTCCACACCCAAGAAAGGAAACTGACAAGGGAGCGCTTAAGTCAATGCGCCGTTTTCTTGTCGAAGCGGGAGTGAAACCATGATGGAATACAAAGGATACACAGCAAAGGTTGAGTTCGATGATGAAGCAGAGATTTTTCACGGTGAAGTGATTGACATAAAAGATGTGGTCACTTTCCAGGGGAAGACCGCTAAGGAGATTAAAAAGGTCTTCAAGGAATCAGTGGACGATTATCTTTCTTTTTGTAAGGAACGAGGGGAGGAACCCGATAAACCCTTTACTGGGAAGTTTGTTGTGCGCATTTCTCCTGAGTTACACAGAAAGATTTACTTATCAGCAAAGCTATCCGACGAAAGTATTAACGCATGGCTTAATGAGAAACTGCGCCGAGCCGTTAATGAATCAGTCACTTAGTTCTACTGAAAATCGTGAGAATGGCCATTCACTTAAAAGTATTGATTGTCGCAAGAAATGTTGATATTTGCCCGCCCGCGTGACTGACATAATATTTCGAGATGCGATGCAGTTATTAGAACGAATCGGAAATAATATGCTGAATGCACAATGAAGTGCGGGACTGCGCCGCACTTCATTGTTTTACTCCATCATGATAGGCTATTGCTAAGCTTTATTAAAGCCTTATATTCCGTCAGGCACAATCCAACCCCATTTTTTGAATATGCGGGCTCCTTCTGCAGACTGGATGAAATCAATGAATTTTCTAGCCAGAGGATTGGTCATTCCCTTCGCAGTTAAGACAATTCCACAATCGCGATAGACTACGTGCTCTTTTTCAATAGGTATTAGGTCAGCAATTGTCGGATTTGCGATCTGCCATATATTATAAATCAGCCAGGCATCTATGTCAGGTCTTTCTATCCATACTTTCTTTGCCTCGGCACTGTTAGGAGCGTATGACACTATATTTTTTCTGAATGCTTTAACCGCACCAATATCGCCCTGTTTGCCTGCAACATCTTCCCACATCCCGGTCTGTCCCGATCCCTGCACTACAACCACCTTAACGCCCGCCCTAAGCAGATCCTTGAATCCTTTAATTTTTTTTGGATTGCCTGGGCGGACAAGAATCGCTGAAGGTCGCATATATAGCGAAGTAACGGATGAATTGTCGATTCTCCCCTCCATCGCAACAACGAAGTCTGTCATCATATATTCGGAACCACTGTAAATAATTTCGGCATCATTTCTCGCTTTGCCAATCCATTGAGGAGTGGGTCCTGCGGTCACTTCAAGATTTGTATTATTCTGCTTACTAAATACCTGGGCAGCTTCCTTCATGGCTGGCGCGGGTCCCCCCGGGCCATATACGAAAATGGTCTCCGCTGCGGATGCCGCGGTGCAAAAGAGCATCATGCAGATTATACTCAGAATACTTGCACGAATTACCATGGTAACCTCCAAAGGCTATATTATGTTAAAGATTAACAAGAATTATCATTTTCAGCTAATAACCATAGGTATTTATACTCCTTGCAAGCAACATATTAAGCATATCTTGCCTCGCCATTATTTGTTAGACTGAAATGCGATCAACTCGTTCTGAAAAATCGAAATGACTACTGATACTCAATAATATTGAGATGTAGTTCAACGTATTGATTTCCAAAAGAAATGTTGATGTTTGACTGTCAGCGGTCGGAATTATTAATATTCATTATTAAATATGTTAATATTGACACAGGCGGACACTTAAAAGTTAACAGTGAGTAATAAATTGGAGACGCAATTCACTATGGACCGAATGAAATTAATAATAACCACGATAGGCCTGATGCTCATTTTTATGCTCATAGTTGTCATTTCAACAATATTTATTGGTGATGCCTTTGCTGAAGAACAAGAACATTTGCTCAATCAGTTACAACAACTGATTGATGATGAGCATTTGGTGGAGCAAGGGACGAGAGACCGCAAAACTATTGTTAATGAAATGGTGTCTCGTTTGACCCTTGGAGCTGCATTCCATGATGCGGCAGACAGCGTGAAAAAAAATGATTTTAATAAAGCTCGAATAATACTGTGCTCTCAAGCGGCGACGGTGAGCACAGAAATAATTATCGGAGAAATCCCTTCGGCATATGCCGCGTGTGCTATGCTGACTAAACTTAACGGGGGGACGGATGTCGAAATAAAGGAAATCCTTCTGGAAAGACAGCAAAAGACAAATGTGGGGCTAGCGTACTACAAAGAGTTGCTAGAAAAAAATCAGAAATTAGGTATCGCTTGGTATAATCTTGCCATAATTTACGATTCACTCGATGATGAAAATAATAAGCATGCTGCCTGGCAAAAATATATTGATATTGATGGGCAAAGACTTCAGGGCATGGTTGATGCTATTCAAGGCCCCATTGATCGCCTCAGGAATCTTTTGAGGCCGCACTTAGAACGACAAACTGACGGGGCTGTGAGAGTAAAATAAGAAGGGCTCTTTAAAACATTAGAAGATCTTTACGTGAAACATTCAAGACAAACCGTATCCTTGCGAGTATGTATTACTGAGGATTTCCCTTCTTCTGAAAGTCAATAATTTTCTATATTACCCAAGACTGTAGATTTCCAGCATAAACTGCAGAGCGTTCAATATCAAGAAAAGCTGTCATGAACAACATTATCCTTTCATTCAACAACGGCCGGAAACAACAAACAACAAAGAAAAATGGATATTAACAGCAATATCCATTAGTTGTAATTCAAAACGTAAGTTTTCTTACTTTTTCACCGAAAACCTATGCTTTTACCGGTGTGTTTTTGGCGGCTACTGCTGCTGTGAAGTAACCATTTACCGTTTTTACGTCTATGCCCAGTTGGTTGGCGATCTCGGAATTTGTCGCTCCCTGCAGCTTGAGGTTTTTGGCTTTTGCATGAGATGAAAGCTTTAAAGTATCTCCGTGCTGTTTCTCAGTTGTCGTTGTTTGCTTTGGTGGATTAACATGTGGCGTGCTGCTTAAAGATACTGGTGGTATGCTTGAAGGAATCTGCATCGTGTTTCCCCCCCTTTTCCGTGAAATTATCTCTCTATCCTATAGATGTGAGCCGTCGGCTATTTTTTGCCCATAGATGCTTCTTTTGTTTTTTGAGTCGGAGTCTCTTTTGCTTCTTCCTGAGCACTGTACGACTGATAGGCTAGAGCTGCTGCCTGTTTTGAAATTGTTACCTTGTCCGTTGGTGCCGTTTGTTCTGCAGATTTTTTTGTTGTCTCGGCTGTATGGCCTGCATTACCTGTCTGAGCAACTTGTGTAGCCTGAAGACCTGCTGTTAGCGCCGCTATTGTCATGTTTAACCCCTCCTTTCCGTCTGGTTTCTCCTATTCCATCTAAACAGAGGCATTCTGCCTCTCTTTATTGTTATCGGCCGAGCGAATAAAAACTTAAGCCCCAATACAACGTTTAAGTTGTGTTTGTAATTACCATATTTTATTTGAAATTGATTTGTTCATCAGGCGATTCCGTAGTCGGCCGCACATAGAACCTGAGCGCAACTAACGTATACGTTTATTGCGCAGTTGTATCTTTACTTGCTCCTCTCGTATTGAAAATAAAGATAATTTATCGTGGCACAAAAATTGGAATATAAATACGTTTATGCGAGCGAAAAAAACTTACTTTACTATCTTCTTTGGCAGAACGTGGGAAGGAGGCCCGCAAATAGAGGTGCGAAAGATGGAATTTCCATCGGGAGGCGGAAAAATGAAAGGAGGATTATTAATGAAGATCAAAAGGTTGTTGATTATTGCAGTTGCTTGCTTTTTCATTTTCTCGGCAGTAGCTGTTGCATTTGCTGATGATAATAGTGCCATCAAGGCCCAGATCGAGCAGATGCAGCAACAGATTAATGCATTGAAAGAGCAATTAAACAAACAGCAGGCCGCGGCGCCTAAGGCCCAGCCCGTCACCGTAGAGAAAGAAAAGGAACCGATGCTCGGCTTTTCTTATGGAGACCCGGTAAGCATGAGATTCCTTGGAGGAGAGGTTTCCCTGTATGGCAATGCTGACGTGTCGTTTGATTATGTCAACAACGGGTTGAAGAACAAAAATGTTTGGCGCGGCGATCTCGGTACTGGAGCACCTGCCCAAGGGAAAATGGGTTGGATGCCGGAGATATCGTCCAACCTTGCCTATTTTGGCATACGCGGTTCCCGTCCGCTTTTGGGAGACAAGTTATCCGCGGTGTTCCAGTTTGAGACCGAAATCGCATATTCTTACACGCCGGGAGGTAGCGCTACATCAGGTGATCCCCAGCAGAAGAACGGCATAGGATCCCGCAATAGCTATGTTGGTTTGTGGAGTCCTTATGGAGCAATAAAGATCGGGAAAACCGATGCTCCCTACAAGACATCGACGGCGAAGATGGACCCCTTTGATCGCACACTGGGAGACTATAACTCGATCATTGGAAACTCTGGTGGTGACAACCGAGCAGAGTTTGACACCCGGTTGTCGCATGCAGTTTGGTATGAGTCGCCCAAGGTCTACGGGTTTAATCTTTCATTTCTCTGGTCTCCCGGTCAGAACCGCGGCACGGACAACACTCTTGAAGCTAGAGGGGAATCAAACTGCACTGGCGGTAACGGAGGGCCGGGATCGCCCGCAGCTGGCCTGGGCGCAGGCGGCAGTGGCGGCGGCAATTGCACGGATGGCAGTTATGGCGATGCATTCAGTGCTGCACTGACTTATACGAACGGGCCCTTGTATATTGTGGGGGCAGGTGAACTCCATAGGGGTGTCAACCGTACAAGCGACGACCCAAACTATGACGGCGTAGACTACGGCCCACAAACCGGTATCCATAATGAGTATGCACTCAAGGCCGGTCTGCAATACCGTCTCGCCCTGACTGGCACAACCATCAACCTCCTCTATGAATATTTGAAGAGAGATCGCGCGTTTTATTGGTACAACGAGAGAACCCGTCCTATAGCTACCTGGGTTGCTATTACACAGGAACTCGGTAGCCCATCAACCGTGCTGAATCTCGGATGGGCACATGCGGGAAAGAGCCCGGGGAGTCCTATGTATACTCAAGCCGATGGTACTGTGGCTGACGGCCCTGTTAGAAATACCGCCGATATGTGGGCGGTTGGCCTGAAGCACAACTTCGACAAGAATACAAGCATTTATTTAGTAGGAAGCCAGATGCTGAACGCACGGGGTGCGCATTACGACCTGGGCGCAAGCGGACACGGGACTGTGGTTGATGATAAAGATGCGACCGGACATTCGCGCATGGGAACAAAACTTACCGCAATCACGCTTGGCATGCAGTACAAATTCTAAGGTTGCACTATATCAATATTGCCCTGTCTACTACGAGGGGATGCTGGATATCTGCTTCCACAAAGTTTTAAAAGCAGGGCGGAACAAAAAGCTCAAAGGGGGCGGCGATCCGTCCCCTTTGAGAAGGTTGCGATAGCAGTTAGTTCTGTGCCTTGCAATTTCTATTTTTGTAATCGTATCTGACTAAGGATATAATAAAACAGCGCGTGAAGGTAAATATTGAGTATTACCAAATATATCACAGCCGCTTTGGCAGGCATGTGATCTGGAGAAAATCGCCTTTGCGATCTTCGCTCCTACTGCTAATATTAATGATTAATAGAATTAAACATTTAACGGCCTCCTTTCAGACGCTCCGACTCGTCGGATACCTTATTGTATCTTTACTGTGCGGTATCACAATAACGTTTATTGCAGGAAGCTTCGGGGACGAAACGATTGAACAGAATGTTATGCTGGATACTGAAACTGATATAAAAAATGCCATTAAGGCATTCAAGGATGTTGCCTTACAAGAGACACCTGAACAAGTTATGCGCTACACAAAGCAATATCTCACTACTGTCATGAATGACGAGGTTATTTGGATTCAACCTTCCAGGGGGGATAAAGTCCCTCCGGAAGATATAGCTGTATTCCTATACGAGTTCACAGCAAACAATGAGACCATAGATATTTATATAAATAAATCATTTTTGAAAGCGGAACTTTCAAAACTTCGCATGCCTCTACTGATCGAAGGGGGGCTGGCAACCCTTTTCGTGTTCACGTTGCTCGTAGTTCTGTTGGAACAGAAACGACAGGTGCAATTGAGGCACCAGCTCGAAACAGCCGCGTTAAATAGAGTTCTTGAAGAGCAGCATGCCCTGGTGCTGATAGGTCGCATGACAACAACGCTCGCTCATGAACTAAGGACACCTATAGCCACTTTATCAAACCTTATTTATGCGATGCCCTCACGCATTGGAGATTCTCAGTTTGCCGCCCGGTTCGGAGTTCTTTCCAAGGAAGCTCTCGGACGCACACAGCAGCTTATAGACAATCTTCTGTCTTACGGCAGAGAGATAATGCCAAAAGAGGAATGGATATCCTTATCTGATTTTGTAGAGCCGCTGGCTAAGCAATTTGGGGTGCAGCTTGACTGTCAGTCGGCGCAGATATATGTGGACAGATTTTACGTGGGGCTACTTTTTGAAAATCTTTTAAACAACAGCGTGCAGGCTCGAGCCTGGAAAATAACTATAAAGTCTCATTTAAAGCCTGAATACGGTGAGATATACTATGTGGATAACGGAATAGGTTTCCCTGAGAATATTCAGCTTGAGGAACTGAGCAAGCCGTTTGTCACTTTTCGTTCACAGGGAGCCGGGCTCGGTTTGCACCTTGTCCAGAAAATAGTCACTGCTCATGGCGGCAAGCTCATTTTTCATCGCGAGCAATATGGCGCCGGTGTAAAGATTATGCTGCCGGTCTCAAAGATCAAAATCTTATGAAAACAATAAATATCACCAAACCAAGCATATTGATTGTCGATGATGAACTATTTTTCAGCGAGTCGCTCAAGATGACCATTGAAGACCTGTTTGATATTTCGATTGCGACTTCTCTATCTTCGGCCAGGGAATTTCTCGCTAATCAGTCGCCCGATGCCATATTGCTTGATATCAGGCTGCCAGACGGCGATGGAACTGAGTTTCTGCGGGAAATCAGAAGCCTCGACACCAGACCAATAGTAATTATGATGACGGCTTTTGCGACTGTAAACAATGCTATAGACGCACTCAAGCAGGGAGCCGTGGACTACTTCACCAAGCCGATCGATATCGAAAAATTGCGACGGGAGCTTCAGGTCCATCTCGAAAACCGCCTGCTTAAGCTGAAAATCATGGACCTTGACCGCACTATAAAACAAATATCCCCTTCGTTTCTCACCGCAGGAGAGGGAAAGATGAAAAAAGTCTTGGACAAGGCTCCTCTCATCGCCCCACTAAACATTCCAGTACTTGTGGTTGGAGAAACAGGCACCGGGAAGGAAAAGCTTGCAGAATGGATACATGAAATGTCAAAAGTTGAAGGGGAAATGGTGGTGATAAATTGTTCCGCTCTGTCGAAAGACATCGTCGAAAGCGAACTTTTCGGCCATACAAAAGGTGCCTTCTCGGGGGCCACGGCAGATGCGGTGGGTTTGATCGAACGCGCAGATGGCGGCACCCTGTTTCTCGACGAGATCGGAGAGTTGCCGGAAGCGATCCAGGCGAAGTTTTTGCGCGTACTTGAAAGCGGAGTCTATTATCGAGTTGGTGATGCAATGGAGCGCAAGGTGTCGCTGCGTCTGATATCTGCTACTTGTAAAGATCTGACAGACCCGGCAAATCATTTTCGAAAAGACCTTTTTTTCAGGGTCAATGGCGTATCATTCGAACTGCCTTCTCTGAATCAGCGAAAGGAGGACATTGCCATTCTCCTCTCAGCGTTTATTGATCAGGCCAACCTGACTTATAACAAAGCTGTCAAAGGAGTTACTCAAGCCGCTATGAAGATGATACTTGCCTATCCCTGGCCGGGTAATATCAGGGAGCTGAAGTGGGCGATTCATCGCACTGTTGCCACGACGTCGAATGAAGTGCTGGATAAAGATGAATTCTCCCTCGGGACTGATTCCGGCAGTGAATTGGACTTAAGGTTCCAGATGGATACAACTGTTCCTTTTCTCGATGCAAAGGAGAGGCTCGAAAGACAATATATCAAGAATGCGCTTGCTATAACTAAAAATAATAAGACAGAAGCCGCGCGGCTCTTGGAAATATCGTCGCGCGCTTTGCACTATAAATTAACCAAATATAATCTTTACTAGCGGATAGAAGTAAATAGTGTCGGAAGCCTGTCTCGCCTGCAAGTATTAGCAGTTATAGAAACTTGGCTGTTTCGACGAGGGGGCGATGTCACTATGAGTTGCCGTTTCGGATAATAATATTGGTCGACTGTTTTTCCAAGTATACAAGAAGTAGCTCACATAAAAGAAAAAATGCAAGTCACCACTCAAGATTATCGCTTGTACTCAACAGAATGAATCGAAACTCATATTTGTTTGTTCCTGTGAAAAACTAAGCCCCGATGCAGCTTCAAAATTTCGCGATTTCAGAAAAAATCCTCAGATCAGAGGGGGCATTATTGAATAATTATCTACTTCAGGCCGGAAGCCGCCGCATTCTCGGCGATCTCCGGCCCGGGTTAAATCTTCTTGCTTTATACTAGTCCAATCCAGTGCCAATAGGTTGCATAGAAAATCAGCCAAACCAGAAATCCGATGACAGTCAAGGGTATCGTTATCTTGAGGAAATCTTTAGTGTCAAAGGTATCGGTGGCATAGGCTATCATTGTTTGTGGTACGTTCACCGGCAATATGGAAGCAAACAGAAGAATGAACGACGTGATGATTGCCATCCCGGCGATTGGCAGATTAGGAGCCGATGCGCTCATCAGGAACCCCAGGACAGTCGGTATCAATGTAGCGGTTGCAGACGTACTGCTTGAGAACGCTATCCTGATTACAAACACGGCAGCAGCAACGGAAACCAGGATCAGGAAAGGCGGCATCTCGGTTACACCTACTGCGCCCAGAGAATTTTTCGCGAGCCATGTCGCCGCACCAGTTCTTAATACCTGATCACCCAGAGAAATACCAGCGGCAAACAGCAATAATGTACCGTAATCTACTTTTTTGCCGACGTTTTTCCATTCGGTAACTCCTATGACAGGAGCAAGAAGAACCATCACAGTAATAATAGATACCGTGTTGGCGTCAATCTTATGAAATGCCTCAGTAGCCCAAGCAATAATTGTGACAACGAGAATAAAGAAGACCTTTTTTTCACGGAAACTCATGGGGCCTAACTCCTGAAGCCCCTTGTATACGATCTCTTTGCCCCCGGGAATCTCTGCAACTTCGTCCTTGATCATCCGTGCAAGCAGGAAATACAGAACACCCGCAAGGACAAGAGCGAACGGCAAAGCGATTACGAGCCACTCCATCCATGTAGTGCCCTTGCCGGTCGCTTTTTCGACGAATGACACGGTGACAGGGTTTTGGGCGACCCCGGTTAAAAGGCCGATACCCGAAAGAGTCCCCGAGATTCCAACGGCCATAGTTAAAGCTTTCGCGAAATTACTTTTCAGGCTGACCTTAAATGTCTCTATCAGACCAAGGGCGATGGGTATCAGAGTGGCCGCCCGGGCGGTTGCAGACGGGATGAAAAACGCGAATGCATACATGGCCAGGATCATTCCCAGGATAATATTCTTCGGCTTTGTTCCGAAGACTTTCAGGATTGCCAGCGCCATTCTCTTTTCGAGCCCGGTATCGACTATTATCGCTGACAGGAAGAGCCCTGTGGCGACAAGCACCCAGCCGCTATTGGTGAAGCCGCTAAGGCCCAGCGCAATGGCCTTGCCGGTGCCGAGCAGACCACTTCCGGACGGAGCCGGTGCAAATCCAAGAGACAGGATAAGAAAAGCGATAATGGCAATGGCACTGAGCGGATACGAGATGGCCTGCGTTATCCAGACAATGACTGAAAACGCAAGGATGCCGAGTACGAGCTGACCCTGAATAGACAGGCCCGGGGCAGGACCAGCGAAAAAAATCAGGAACATGCTCGCCAAGGCCAGTAAAAGCCAGATAAGATTGCGTTGATCTTTAGTGTCCAAGCCAAACATCTTTCACACCTCCAGTGGTATAGGGAAGTTATAGACCGTGTTACAGGCTATTTCTTACAGTAATTCCATCTTTCATTACAAAGCAGACATTCCTAAGCGCCTCGATATCTTTTTCCACAACACCGGTTACCGCTACAATATCCGCTTTTTTACCTTCAGTTATTGAACCAATAAGCTGGCTCATTTCACACAGCTCTGCCGCTGACTTGGATATCCCCTGAAGCGCGTGGGCAATGGTACCGCCCATTGTATTGACCACAAATATCACATCTTCAGCAACCGCGCCATGAGTGGCATCGGTCCCGATAGCAAATTTGACGCCTGAGTTGAGCACCTTCTTCTGGCTGTTTAAAACTTCCTCACGATTGACTCGCATTTCATTTACGGCTTTTTCGCTTACGTTCGCCCATCTTGCATCATTAAAGTTATTACTCGGGGTGAATACGACCCACCTGTCTTTTTTTAGAAGACGTTCTATCTGTGCGTCGGTTGCATAATAGGCGTGCTCGATGATGTCCACACCCTGCTCAATGCACTGGTCCAGGCCCTCGCCTCCGATACAATGGGCAGCAACCTTTTTTCCTACCCGGTGGGCTTCCTCGGCAATGGTGAAAATTTCCTGCGGACTCAGGTAGTAGGGCAGCCATGGCGACTGCCGGAAGTTGCCTGTCACAAATATCTTGATAAAATCAGCCCCGCGTTTTATATTTTCACGTACAGCCGCCCGCATCGCTTCCACTCCGTCAAATGGAGTGCCTACAAAACCGTGAGCGTGACTGGCCTTAAGACCGCGGGTGCAGGTATAAATCCGTGGCCCCTCGATCAGCCCCTGGTTAACGGCATCCTTCAGATAGAGATCAAGAAAATTCCTGTCACCCAGACACCTGGAAGTCGTTACCCCGGCGTACAGGTCGGTTTTCATATTGATAATAGACCGCATAAGCAGGACAGGATCAGGATCAGCCATGATAGAAGGATAATTTTTTAACTGGGGAGAGAGGGCCAGATGATCATGCGCGTCAATGAAGCCCGGCAGCAGGGTACATCCCTTGAGTTCGATGATTTTTCCGTTGTCCGGAAGGGATGAAACGCCAAAGCGAACATTGACGATCCTGTCGTTTTCGACAGTAACAACCGGACCCTGCTTGAAAGTCCCGTCCAGGCTATCGAACATATATGCCGCTTTAATATAGGTGAGATTACTCATTATCTTCGCGCCCTCCCGATTATTCTTTAAATGCCTACTGATGACTTATAATACCAGAGATTCTTTTTCTGAGAAAGCATCCTCAGTCTATGGGAATGCCGTCCTTCAGCACGACTTTGCCGTCAATAATCATGGTCGGTTTTTCCATAACCACATCATAATGAAGCGGGGCTTTCACTTTCCCGCCAAGTGAAGAACTGGTGCCGATACCTATATGCACCCTGCCGTAGGCGCCGTGATCGTTCAGCATCTGGCCGTTTACCCTTTTGCACTCGGGGTTAAGCCCAATGGCAATCTGGGCGATATTGTACACCGCGGGATCATTCATCGATTGCGACATGCTGCTCAGTCGCGCCGCTTCTTTGCCGCCGCTTATTTCGTATATCACGCCGCCCTTCATTTTATAAATGACGGGCGTTTCAACGACGCCAATGCCGAAGTTGGGAACACTGCCGTCAATTACGAGGACGCCTTCCGAAGTCCCTTCCACCGGGGAGACATTTGCTTCAATATTGGGAACGGCAGTATAGGCCCCGGGTTTATTTACAATACCCGAATGCGAATTTCCGGGCCTGCCGGCAATACTGGCCGTATAGTTGGTCCCCGCAGGCGTGGTGATTGTTACAGTGCTGCCTTTATCAAAGTAATCACTAAAACGGTCGCAGACAATTTTTTCTTTCGCAAAATCAGCCAGTATCCCGCCGATATACATCTGTTCCTCTACAAATGCCGAAAGGGCAACAATGCGTGCTCCATTCTTCAGTGCAGCTTTCACGGCTGTTGAATGGGAAATAGACCGGCTCACCGGCATCAACACTACATCGGCCTCAAGCAATGCGGCAGCAACAGTTTTTGGCGGTTCCTGTCCGTCGAATTCATTAGCGGGCATTACGCACATGACCGCATCGATCGAACGTTCATAGAGAGCGGCCATTAACACTTTTGCGATGCTCACGCGTTCCGGGTCGGTCACGATAAGCACATTTTCCCCCTTTTTTGCATTTGCGCACAAGTCAATGACGGTGCGCGCGCCTTTCATCATAAGAACTTCTTTCATTGTCAGTTGCCTCCATACATGTGTATTTAACTATTGTTTGCGACGCGCCTAAACGAAAAAGTTATCGTTGCATACGAAATAGCAAGTTTTATACCAATATTATAATGCTTATAGTATCAAGCACTATGGGCAAGCGAGATACGATTTGGGGCTCCTAATAGCACCTATTAAAACCAATGCTAGCGATTTCAATGCCGACATTTTTCCTTCATCTGACCTTAAGTGTTGTTGCGTGATGTAGTCTTTGTGAAAAGGAGCTGCCGAAAACCGGCAGCTCCTTTATTTGATTGCATTACTTACAACGTGATCCTGGTGGCTAAATTAATACTCAGCGCCCCTTAAAACTCATAAAGACGCGCGGGGTTGTCCACAAGGATTTTCTTGCGCACAACAGCACTGGGTTCCCAAACCGGCAGCAGGTTTAACGTGAGCCCGTCGTCGACCTGAAACAGGGGGGTCAATTCAGTGGGTTTGCGCCCTGGCGGTGTGACCGAGTTTGGATGCGGCCAGTTTGTTGCCCACACGATGCGGTCCGGGTTTGCGGCAATCAGCGCCTTGGCAAGCGGTGTAAAGCCCGTATAATCCTTTCTCGGACCAGCTGTTATTGAGATTTTTACGTAGGCCTTGCCAGACCGGACCAGGTCAACCAGTTCTGCAAAGCCGGGCTGGTTTACACCAAGCTTTGTATCAGCGTTACAGAAATGATCAAACACTATCGGAACGGGCGACGCGGCGAACTCATTTTTCAATGCGGCAACCACTGACAGGCTTGTATTGAGCTGTACGTGCCAGTTGCGAGACTGCACGCGTTTGGCCGCGTTCTGAAACTGCTTTGCGGCAACGGACGGGTCGTGCGTCCCGACCGTATGAAGGTTGAGCCGTATGCCTTTAAAACCTGCCTTTACGAGGGCGTCAAGGTCTCTTTCCGTGGTTTTGTCGTCGATCACCGCGACGCCGCGTGCATCTTTGCCGCGCGCCTTCATGCCGTAAATTGAGCACGAATTATCGGTTCCGTAGACACTCGGCGTGACTATAACGACGCGCTGGATGTGAAGCGCCCTATGGAGCCTTGACATCTCATCCGGCATCGCCGCCTCGGGTGTATACACACGTCCCGGATAAAAGGGAAATTTGTCAGGATAATGGATATGCGTGTGGCAATCGCATGCTCCAGCGGGAACGTCGAAGTTCACCGGCGTGGCAGGTTGGGCTGGTTTAGCATAGCCTGTTTTTGTGTACAGCAACACCCCGGCGGCCATTGCTCCAACCATAAATTCACGTCTCGTCAACATAAGTTGCTACCCCCCTTTAGATTATATGCGCAGCTATTAGAGTTATCTTTACATAGATCGGCGTTGGAAGTAAATGCGGCTCATTTCTATTACTGCCCGGCCTATGTTAAATTGAAACAGTGGAAAACCTGAAACGTTTCATTAATTAAACTGAGGGGATGAATGACCGAGATATTCTTCATAGCACCCTATGAGGATCTTTCCCATATAGCCCGTCAGGTGAGCCGCGATCTGGGTCTGGACATGGACATTCAGGTGGCCCGTACAGAAGAGGGCGTGCAGGCCGCCTTCGAGGCAAAGGTAAACAAGTGCCAGGTGGTGGTCAGCCGAGGTGTGACTGCCTGGCTCATTCAGCAGGCCGGCATTGGCCTGCCGGTAGTCGAGGTGCCTATCGGGGGCTATGATATATTGCGGGCATATTATCAGGCCAAGCAGTATGGCGGCCCCATAGGCATAGTGGACGTGCCGGACGTAATACAGGGACTCGAAAGTCTCGAAAAAATTCTTGGCGAAACCTTTATCAAATACTCCCTTAAAAACCAGGGAGAAGATATATTCAGGGGGATTCAGAAGATAAAGGACGAGGGCGCAGAGGTTGTCATAGGAAAGATTGCAATGGCCAGGGAGGCGCGCAATTTCGGACTGAACAGCGTGATTATAACATCAGGGAAAGAGGCAGTCCACCAGGCTTTAAAAGAAGCGCAGAGGGTACTTTCCGTATGTAAGCAGGAACAGCATCGCTCGGAACAGCTCAATGCCATCCTGAATTTTGCTTATGACGGGATCATAGCCCTTGACGAGAGTGGATGCGTCACCGTTCTCAATCCGGTGGCAGAAAAACTGTCGGGCTGGAAGGCCGAAGATGCTATCGGGCGGCCGGTTACCGATGTCATACCTAAAGCCCAGTGCCATTTATTACTAAAGTCGGGAAAGCCTGAACTCGGAGAGATCCTCGAGATCGGCAGTACCCGTGTGGTCGCTAACCGTGTGCCGATCAAGGTGGACGGCAGATCAGTCGGGGTCGTAACAACTTTCCAGAATATCGCCAGTCTCCAGAATCTCGAGCATAAGGTGCGCCGCATGCTGTCGGACAGGGGACACAATGCCAAGTATGCATTTGACAGCATCCTGGGTGAAAGCGAAGCCCTGCGCGAGGCAGTCGACATGGCCAGGGAATATGCCGCTTCCCAATCTACCGTCCTTATCCATGGTGAATCGGGCACAGGCAAGGAGATGTTTGCCCATGCCATGCATCTGGCCAGTGCACGCCGCAAATGTCCATTCGTTGCGATCAATTGTGCGGCAATGCCCGAAAGTCTTCTGGAGAGCGAGCTCTTTGGATATGTTGAAGGGGCCTTTACGGGTGCGCGCAAAGCCGGCAAGCCCGGACTATTCGAATTGTCACATAAGGGGACAATTTTTCTTGATGAGATAGGGGAGATGTCTCCTCGGCTGCAGGCCCGCATCCTTCGAGTGCTGGAGGAACGGGAGATAATGCGACTGGGCGACGACCGGATTATTCCCGTTGACGTGTGGGTCATCGCGGCCACTCACAGGGACCTGAAAACCATGGTGCGGGAACAGACCTTCCGCGCTGACCTTTACTACCGCATTAATGTGTTGACCCTGACAGCCCCTCCCCTTCGCGACAGAGGGACCGATATAATTCTGCTTGCGGAAATCTTTGCCAGGGAGTTTTATGGTGATCTTAAGCGCCCTGTTCCCCATTTTACGCAGGAGGCCTGCCGGGAGTTGCTGCTTTACCCCTGGCCTGGAAATATACGCGAACTGCGCAATGCCATAAAGCGTCTCTCACTCCGGTTCAATTGCGATTTTATCGGACCAAATGAGGTGCGCAAGACGCTCGAACTCGATCCTGTTGCAGAAGGTCTTCCGGAAACAAAGAGTGCGCAGAAAGCCTCCGGAGAGCCGGATCATGCAAGGCAGAGCGGCAGATCGCTGCTGTCCGCACAGTTGAGCGGCCTTGAATCCGGCCTGATCGAAAAAATACTGCAAGAGACTGGCGGCAATAAAGCCGAGGCTGCAAGAAGGCTCAAGGTGAGCCGGACAACGCTCTGGAGAAAATTGAAAACCTGTTAGTATTGTAATAATTTGTTGCAATCAATTATTATCAGAATAGAAATTGGCAGAGCTTCAAAGGTGCTGCTTTTTTTATCATGTTTTGGGCTCGCTAACGCCGTTCGCTTGAAACCAGCAAAATAATACTGCCCCGGTATTGTCGGCTTGAATCGGCGCGCGGCAAATAAGTTGAATTATGAATATAAGGAGGTGTCTATGGAAATAGACAGCAAGAAGTGTGTCGGATGCGGTAACTGTGTGCCCGTCTGTCCCATGGGAGCCATTTATGTCGATACGGCGACAAATCGTTCGACAGTGAATCAGGATGCCTGTGTTGAGTGTTACACCTGCAGCCGCGCAATGAGCAAGGAACGGCTGAACCCGCCGCTGTTACGTATGATCAGAGGAGTTCTGAAAATGCTGCGCCTGCGTTTTGAGCCCGAGCCTGATGTATGTCCGACCGGCGCTCACACGCCGCAGGAACTCACCTGGCCCAGGATCGTACGGCGCGCTTTCAGTGATCCCCAGGTCCCGCATGAGTCCACAGGGGTGACCGGCCGCGGGACGGAAGAGGTCAAGACCAACGACCTGACGAACCGGGTTAAAGAAGGCGAAGTAGGCTTTACTATTGAATTCGGACGTCCGGGGGTCGGCGTTCATTTCAAGGATATCCAGAAAATGATCTATGCGCTGGTGCCACTGCCGGTAACCTTCGAAAAAAAGAACCCTGTTTATACCCTCTTCAGCGATCCGGTCAAGGGCACCATCCGCGAAGACGTTATGAACGAGAAGCTGCTTTCTGCCATTCTGGAACTTAAGACGACCATTGCGCATGCTCCTGAGGTTCTCCGGGTTGTCAAAGAAGTCGCGCCAACCCTTAACACCATTATTACTATCGGTGCGGCCACACGCTGTGATGCCAAGGGAGACAACAAGCTTGAGCCCCTGTTTATCCGCGAAGGTTATAATGTATTTCGCGGTAAAACTAATGCAGGTCTCGGCCGCCGGTCTGTCACACCCGCTGCTTGACCGGATATTCCAAAAGAAAGGGAGAGAATATTTATGACCAATACATTGCATAGATTCGGGGAGCCCGAGACTTTCCGGGACGATTTTGTCATCTTCGGCATGGCTGCCCAGGGCATCAACAATAAAGACGCAAAACAGAAGTTGATAAAATTTTATCATATGGCCATGAAGCATAAACCGGTCAATATAGGAAATCACCACGGTTCATTGTACAGGACCTCTGAGAACCTCAGCCCGCTGGTGCACTGGCACCGCGTCGATGAGGGGGACCCTGAGGCTGTGCTGAACAGCATTGACGATAAAAGTGCTCAGATGGCCGTGGTCTTCGACACCGCCGAAAAGCTGGAAGCCTTTCTCATTGAGTTAAAGGAAGCAGATCTTGGGCTATCGGTCAATATAAGCTCACTGACAGATATGGCGCGTTTATGCTGCAAAAACGCAGGCATTGTACGCCATAGTGTAGGGTATTCCATGGGCTTCCATGGTGACCTGAGCCTTCTGCCGGACAAACATGTTCTTGAGCTGTCCACAATGTGCGGGCATGGAATGGTGTCCAACAACTTTGCCAAGAAAATGATCGATCTGGTGAAGGAAGGACGCAGGACACCAAAAGAGGCAGCTCACTGCCTCTCAAGGTTTTGTGTCTGCGGAGTTTTCAATCCTGCCAAGGCTGAGCGGATTCTGGAAGAAGTGCGAAAGGGAGAATAACGGCAGTTTCTGCCGGATTTTCGACTGAAGAATAACCTGATCATTGACCGCCAAAGAGCGGGCTTTCAAATGACGGCGGCAACCACCCACTGCTTGGGCTTGCCGCCGTCATTTCCTGTTTGAAGTAAGCTGAAAGAAGCGTTAAACCGCTCCTTTTGAAACGTTGCGTTACATATTTGTCGTTTCAATAATGAAACATTGCGCTGGTTGAAAGACGCTTTCATTCCGAAAATATTTACCTTGGCACAGGTGGGTTACAATCCTGTCCGCTAATCTGCACCCTGGAACTCATGACCAAAGCTGAAGCCGCATCTTGCCAAGGCATCAGTCCTTAGTCTGCAAATGACCCTTTTTACAGTCGGTTACAAAGTTGTCGTCCTCGCGTGTTATTTTCAAATGTATCCTCATGACAGTTGTAACAATCGCGAGTGCCAATCGATTGATTACCGACATATCCGAATATCCCGCCCTTTTTCGGCTGCGATTTTTTCAAAAGGGAAAGCTGGCACGCAATTTGTACTATTACAAATGATTCATGGCGGAACAGCGTCCAATTCATAAGTCAAAAGGAGGGTTTCATGGATGTCTCTGTACTTTCGCTTATAGCACTGGTGGTTGCGCTTATAATAAGCTGCGTATCGCCGAAAAACGTCGGGGTACTGGCCATAGCGTTCGCGTTTGTAGTTGGCGGACTCATCGGCCATGTCCCGGCAGCGAAGATCATAGCCGGGTTCCCGCTTTCCCTGTTTATGACCCTGGCCGGAACAACCTATCTGTTCGGCATAGCAATTGCCAACGGAACCATCGACAAGTTTACGAGATACTCGGTCAAGGCTGTAAGGGGCAGCATAGCTGTTCTGCCGATTGTGCTCTTTTTCGTTGCATTCATTCTGTCGGCGCTCGGTCCGGGGCACACTGCCATCCTCGCGCTTATAGCGGCGCCCTGCCTGCTGCTGTCTGAAGAGGTCGGAATCCCTGTCTTTGTTATGGCCATGATGATCGGCAACGGCGCCCAGGCTGCCGCGATGTCGCCTATTACACCAGCAGGTGTTATTGCCAACAGCCTTGCGGCAAAGATCGGATATACCGGCATTACCTGGCACCTTTTCTGGAACACCTTTCTCGGTCACGCGGTTGTCGGGTTTGGGGCGTACTTACTCTTCGGTGGACTGAAACTCTGGAAACACCAGAGCGCCGAATCAGTTGCGGCAGTAAGAAAGATCCTTGACGTGCCGGTGGAGCCTTTTAATTATCAGCAGAAGATAACCATGGCCGGAGTGCTCGTATTAATGGTTACGGTCCTCGTATTTAAAAGCGATGTAGGCCTGACTGCCTTTACAATAGGAGCAGTACTGACCATGTTGAACGCCTCGGATGAGAACAAGGCGATCAAGGCAATGCCATGGCCCACCATTTTGCTGATATGCGGTGTTACGGTCCTGATCAGTCTAATGCAGAACGTCGGCGGAATGGCGCTCTTCGCGACCTTCATTGCCACGGTCTCGACCCCTGATACAGCCACCATCGTCTTGGGATTCATTGCATCATCCATCTCCGTATATGCGAGTACTTCCGGGGTTATCATGCCCGCTTTCATACCGCTCATCCCTGATCTGCTGGCCAAACTTGGCGGCGGCGAGGCCATGGGCCTGGCACTGCTCTACACCGTAGTGCTTGATGGACACATCGTTGATCTTAGCTCCCTGTCGCCGTCGGGCGCGCTTCTCTTCGGCGGGGCCGGACCTAAAACAGACAAGGTCAAATTCTTCAGGCAGCTGCTGGCATGGGGCTTTGCGATGGTGTTTGTCGGAACATTTATCTGCTGGCTGTTCTTCCACGTATTAGGCATATAGCCTTGGACGGTTTTGCAGAAAGCTATTTGAATAAAGGATGCGTTGAAACTAAATTACGGCGGTCGCAGCCGGCAGAGGCCGGGCGACTGCCCGGAATACGGAGGATAGAATATGATCATAGAAGTTTTCCACGCCGATTCATTGGCTGGTCCGATGGGCCAGTTTAAAAAAGCGTTTGAAGCTAAAAACGCAGGCATTACGGTCAATCTCACTTCAGGACGCTCAAAAGAACTTGTCGAACGGATATTAAAAGGAGATGCCTGCGATGTATTTGCTCCTTCTGATCCGCAGGTGGCCAAGGGTATGTTTGGCCAAAGTGTAAACGGCAAAGAAGCCGCATCCTGGTATATCACCTTCTCGGCCAACGAACTTGTGGTGATTACAAAAAAAGGCAATCCCCTTGGGATAAAGCAAATGGGCGACCTGGCTAAAGAGGGTGTCAAATTTGCGCGCGTAACAGGCGAGAAGGACATGGCGACCAACAGGACGATTGCATTTATTCAGAAGGCAACAGCCGGAGAAGGCAAGCCGGATGCCGCATCGAAAATAATCGACGGTGCTATCAAGGTCAATGCCATTCCCGATGTACTTCAGGCCGTCAAAAGTGACAGCGCGAATGCCGGTATCGTATACCTGTCGGCAGCTGTAACTATTGCAGGTGACGTTGACATAATATATTTCCCTGCAACAGTCAATTTGAGTGAAGAAATCAGAAATGTGGCCACCATTCCGGCCACCGCGACGCATGGCAGTCAGGCCGCTGCATTTATCAGGCTGATCCTGTCCGCTGAGGGCCAGGAGATATTGAAGAAGACGGGTCAGCCCCCGATAGTTCCGCCGCTGAAAGAGGGCAGTGTTCCGTCGGATATAGCAGCATAGCCTTAAATCTATCAGGAGGAGACAAAGTAATTATGGCAAAAAAACTACCGATAGTCCCTTCGGCCAAGGCAGGCAGCATGGCCGAGGCCCCGTCAGGCATAATCTGGCGCGAACAGCATCCGGTCATCGGCGACAAATGCAACCAATGTCTTGAGTGCATAATGTTCTGTCCCGAGGGCGCGCTGAAGCTCGAAAACGGCAAGGTTGCAGTCAGCCTGGAATTGTGCAATGGCTGCGGCACCTGTGCCTTTGAATGTCCTCAAAAGGCGATCACCATGGTCCTTGAATTCAGTGGTGACCGCGGCATCTTCCCCCTCAAGGAGGGCAAATCATGAGCCTGACACTATTAACAGGAAGCGAAGCAGCCGCCTACGGCGCCATGCTGGCCAGGATTGAGGTCCTGGCTTACTATCCCATAACCCCGGCTTTTCCGGCCATGGAAAGGATGAACAAGTTCATCGAAGACGGAGAGATGAATACCAGGTTCATCCGCGCTGAAGGAGATCACAGCGCACTGGCAGCCGCTCTCGGCGCATCATTGGCCGGCAGCAGGACCTTTACGGTCACAAATTCGCAGGGGCTGCTTTACATGACTGAGGTCGCTTATCATACCGCAGGACTCCGCCAGCCGGTCGTGATGGCTGTTGCAAACAGGGCGCTATCAGCCCCGCACAGCCGCTTCCCTGAACAGGGCGACGCGATTTCGCAGGATGCCAGCGGATGGATACAGCTCTTCTGCGAAAATAACCAGGAAGTGCTCGACACCATACTCCAGGCCTTTAAGGTGGGAGAGACCTGCCGCCTTCCGGTGATGGTTAACTACGAAGGGTATATTCAGTCCCATACGCAGGAAGAGGTGGATGTGCCGCAGTTGGCAAAGGTAGATGCTTTCCTGCCTTTCACCAGGGTGTCGGCACTCGATATCAACAATCCACAGGGCATAAATACTGTTACCAGCCCTGACCTGTATATGGATTACAAATACCATCAGAATGACGCCATGAGTCAGGCGCTTGAGGTAATCAATAATGTCGCTGCGGAATTCAGCAGGGATTTCGGCCGTGACTGGTCCGGCGTTATTGAAGGATACCGGATGGATGACGCCGACCATGCCCTTGTGACCATGGGTTCGACAGTCAGTGACGGCCGCATAGTAATCGACGCCCTGCGTGCCGAAGGGAAAAAGGCAGGCCTGGTCAAGATACGTTCCTTCCGGCCCTTTCCGGCAGCCGCAATGCGCGCAATGCTGAAGAAAGTGCAATACGTAACGGTCATCGACAAGAATATTGTTTTCGGCTCGGGCGGCGCCCTGGGCAACGAAACAAAAGCCGCCCTTTACGGACATCTTTCGATACCCGTAAAGAACTACATTTGCGGCCTTGGGGGACGGGACTTCAGGCCTGATGAATTGAAACAGGTAATGGCCCTGTCTGAAGAGAGGGCTAAGCAGACTACGGAATATGAGTGGTTCGGCTTATGAGGAAAGGAGGAGAGCTTGTGAAGATGACACTTAAAGATTTGCCGCAGCAGGACCTGTTCGGGCCGGGCAACGCGGGCTGCCGAGGCTGCGGCGCGGCGATTGCGGGAAGACAGGCCATGAAAGTACTTGGTGCCAGGACCATTATAACAATGCCGGCTTCCTGCATGGCGACGCTGAGCGGACTTAATCAGAAGACTGCGTGGAGCATCCCGTTTTATCACACGCTTTTCGAGATCGCTCCTGCGGTTTCATCCGGTATCCGGGCCTCACTTGAAGCGCAGGGGATCAAAGATGTGAATGTGGTGTCATGGGCCGGGGACGCTGGAACGGCAGATATCGGCTTCCAGTCTCTTTCAGGTGCCGCCGAGCGCAACGATAACATTATCCATGTCTGTTATGACAATGAGATGTACATGAACACCGGCGGCCAGTCAGGCAGCCAGACGCCGATATATGCCATGACCAGCAATCAGCAAAAAGGGAAGAGGACCGGAAAGAAAGATATGCTGAAGATCATGGTCGCTCATGATGTCGGCTATGTTGCGAGTGCTACAATATCGCATCCCCTTGACCTTGCCGAAAAGTTCAAAAAGGCGGCAGCGCACGATGGCTTCTCCTATATTCACATCATGGCTCCCTGCTATCGCGGCTGGAACATCCCAACCGACCAGTCTGTTGCAACAGCGAGAAAGGCGGTTGAAAGCGGTTTTTGGGAACTGTATGAAGTAGTGGACGGTAAAAAGACCCGGACCCATGAACCTTCCTTCATACCGGTTTCTGAATATCTCATGTCTCAGGGCCGTTTCAAGAACCTGTCGACTGAACAGGTGAAAGAGATACAGGATGCTGTGAACAGCCATTTCGGACGAAAGGAGGCAAAATAGTTATGAGCGAGATTCGTCTGCATGGTAGATTCGGACAGCCAGTTGCAAAACTGGCTTCGGCAATCGCCAAAAAAGCGATGGCAAACGGCAAGCATGTGCAGGTGGCCAATGCGTTCGCGCCATTCCGTCCCGGAGGGCCGATGAACGTGGTTATCAGGACAGATGCTGCTCCTATCAGGGAACGCGCTGCCAATAATACAAAGCCGGACATAGTTGTTGTTCTTGACAACAGCCTGTTTTCAGCGACGGATGTAACAAAGGGACTGAAGAAAGGCGGCAAGGTGATGGCCCTCGGGGTTGACAGCAGTGTACTGGGAGAAAAAGCGGGTCAGTTCACATTTGTCTCGCTTGATTCGTTTATAAAAGGACGCAGTGGTCAGGAAGTGGAAGACGGAGTGATAAGCGGGCTTGAGAGTCAGCAGGCAGTCTGATTTCCTTGAAACCGATCTGCCCCGCCAATCATGAAAAGTTGGCGGGGCAGATCGGTTTTCTATATCAATTTAATATGTCAATAACTGCCAGCAGTATGTCAGGGCACCATCTCCAGCAGCAAGGAAGACCCGGCCGGGCGGGGTAATTCTGAAACCATAAAGACCTTTGACAAGCATCTTAAACCTTGATATTAATTGAGTATGCGGCCAGCTTTCGAATACATGTACTGGGAGGCGAGTTCCATTTTGCGGCCGCAAATCTTGACTGCAAGGAGTGAATCATGAGTATTGACAGGAGAGAATTTCTAAAACTGGCTGGGATGGGCACTGCGGTGCTGGTGCTGGGTCCAGGAAATCTGGTCGGCGCGGCCGGCGGCAGGATGAACGAAGACTTCATGTTCGTCCAGATGTCAGATCCTCACTGGGGATTTACAGACACCAAAGTCAACCCCGATTTCACGGGCACCCTGAAAAAAGCGATTGCTGCCATAAACAGTATGAAGTCACAACCCGACTTCATTATGTTCACCGGTGACCTGACGCATAATACCGATGATCCGAAGGACCGGAGGAAACGCATGTCCGAATTCCGCGAGATCATCAAGGACCTGAAGGTAAAAAACATCAGGCTTATGCCGGGGGAACACGACGCAAGTCTGGACAAAGGTGAGATATTCAAAGAGATTTTCGGAGAGACCCACTATAGCTTTCAGCACAAGGGCGTAAATTTCATAGTCCTTGACAATGTTTCCGATCCGGCCACGGTTATCGGTGACGAGCAATTACAGTGGTTTGGCTCTGAACTGAAAAAATTCGACAAGGAGGACAGGCTTGTGGTCTTTACGCACCGGCCTCTCTTTGATCTCCTGCCTCAATGGGACTGGTGGACACGCGACGGATCAAAGGCGATAGAACTGCTGATGCCGTATAAAAACGTCACGGTGCTTTATGGTCATATCCACCAGGAGCATCATCACATGACCTCGCATATCCAGCATCATGCAGCGAATGGGCTGATGTATCCTCTTCCGGCGCCTAATTCCGTGCCGAAAAAAGCGCCGGTCGCATGGGACCCTGCGGCCCCATATAAGAATCTTGGCTACCGGAGCGTGGACGCGAAGGTGTCAAACGCCGCCCTGGTGCTGAACGAATATCCGATAAAGGCGGCCCAGGAGCGTGTTGTTAAAATTACTGCGCGGAGGTTTGAATATTCGCCCCGCGAGATCAGGCTGAAAAAGGGAGAGCCGGTGGTCTTTGAACTTACAACGCTGGACCGCATGCATGGCTTCAATAGTACTGATTTCGGCATACGTGCAGACATTAAGCCGGGAGAAACAACAAGAGTACGCCTGGTACCTGACAAGACAGGGACCTTCACATTCTTCTGCGATATCTATTGCGGGGAGGGCCACGAAGAAATGAGCGGCCAGTTGATTGTCGAGTAGGGAAAGCGAATTTTTCGAAGCCATAACAAAAAAGGCGGGGGTTCCCCCGCCTTTTTTGTGTTACATTAAGCTCAGAAATTTATTTGTAATATTCTGGCTCACCCGTCACCGTCGGCAGGTTGGGCCTCTGCTGGTTTTTGATAAAGGTGTGGGACCTCAGGAAGAGATTCTCTGCTGTCTTTCCTGTGCCTGGCATATACTTGGTATAAGTGAACGACTCATCATGACACTGCGCGCAGCTCGTCTTTGGATCTTTCATCGGCTGCTTTTTGGTGGCATGCGAGGAGTGGCAGTCATTGCAGCTCATGTCCGCAGACTTATAGTGCTTTGACTGGAGGAAGCCCTGATACTCCTGATGGTGCTTTGCCTCTTCATAAACGCCATTGGCTTTTGCAATGTCGTCCAGCATGAATAGACCCTTCAGGTCGCCTTTATACTCGGCATTGAACGGGTGATTGGGCTGCATTCCTGGCAGGATTACGCCGTCAGGATACCATTTTGTCCAGTTGTCCCACGGTTTGAAGCTGTCGCCAACTTTCGGCGCGGGGAAATCCTCGCGGTTGTTGCCCTGGGCCGATTTATACTTCTCGTTCTCAAGGCGGATGTGGCAGTAACCGCAGACCCTTGACTGCTCTTCTTTTGTCTTGCCCGCAAAGTTCCAGATGTCTTTTTTGGACTTGCTCTTCACATGCTTGATGCCCGGTCCATGGCAGTTCTCGCAGCCGTTATTCAGCTCCTTGTATTCCACCTTCTGTGTCTTGGGGTTTTCGGAGTCATAGGAGGTGATGCGGTAGCCCGTGGTATGGCAGGTAGCGCACATGGTGTCCCAGTCATTCTTGTTGCCGGCGTAATTCTCCCACTTGCCTGTCACCCTGTTGAACTGCTTGTTCAGGAACTGGTAACCGCCGGTGGACTCGTCCTTAACCAGGTAGCGCTGCTTCCATTTTGACCCGATAGTTAGCTGCACATCGTCCATGCTGAACTTCTTGCCGGTGACATTCCCGGTCGTCGGACCTTCGCTGACGCCGTCGCTCTTCCATTTTTCAGCGGCGTCTTTCAACAGCGCCTCATGTTTCTTTCTGACCATCTTGCTGTGGTAGGTCTGTTTCCAGCTGTCGTACACGGCCTTGTGGCACTGTTTGCAAGCTTCCGAGCCGACATATTCGCTCTTGCCAACTGCCTTGCTGACATCGGCCATTGTGCCTGATGCAATCAGTCCGATAAAGAACAGTGATATCATGAGGAACAATATTACCGCTTTTTTCATGCGCCCTCCTCCATATTTGTTAACGATCCGGCACTGCGGATGTACAGCGTCTTTTCATTATATCAAAAAAAACAACTGACGTATAGCAAGCGATCACAAAATAATTGCGCCCTGTTAGCCTCTTGCCCGCCTGCAAAAGGGGCAGACGGACGATCTGTCGGATACGGCGTCAACATATGTATTTCGCATTGTAAACATGTTACGGCAATATGATAATGTCCTCTTATAGCAATATAGAAATGTCCTCATAAGATGCTATTATGCCTCTTTTTTGGAAGGGGGCGAGATGGCGGAAGAGGACAGGATCTTTATGAGCGCAAGAGAGATCAAGAGGCTGC
>CAIJNL010000032.1 GCA_903822005.1 uncultured Nitrospiraceae bacterium | reverse complement strand
AGGGTTACTCATCATTGTGATATCATCGAAACAGGAAACGACAGTTGGAGAATAAAAACACGAAACTCTAAAAAATGACCGTCCGGGGTGGGTCAAAATTGGACGCCGATGCCGGGTCAATATTCAATGCCGATCTACAGCCTTGAGTTGTTCTGATGAGAACAGAGTCAGCCAGAGGTGATTCATAAGGCCGGCGACTTCTGTGGTTTTATCCGCGACCATCAAAGTGCTCCTTTTATCAGAACTGGGCGGCAAAGTCACTAAAAGAATTTGGTTCTACCCAAAATGCCGGTCATGGCCGGCTAATTATTGGACTGGTCATTTGCCGACAGCAGCGCAAACAGATTATCCAGCAGGCTCTCTGATGCCTTTTCGGCAGAGGAAGCATCCCTGTCTCTGAGGGCGTGGAACAACTCTACATATCCTGCGAACAACATGTCTTTGTCTTCCTCGGATGCTGAAGCAAATAATTTCGGAATGCTTTCAGCCGGGAGCTGCAGGATATCGATCATTTCCATGAGGGAGCTGTTTTTGGTGCCGGTTGCGAGGATCCGCCGGAACGAAGTGTCATGTGCCACAACTGCATCAGGACGGTTCTGCATGATCGCCTGGCTTAGAGAGATAAGGCATAATTTCAGTTTTTTTATATCTTCTGCATCCATCCTCCGGATGGAAAGGGCAACTATTATAGGGTCAAAATGTCTGCGAGCCTCAAAAAACGATTCAAGCCTCTCCATGGAAGTGCCCTGATTAGCAGCTCTCACCCTGTCCGCACTGGCAGGCCGCGAAACAATGTATGATCCGCTGCTGCCCCTGATTTCTATTATGCCGCGCGCCTGCAGCGTCTTCAGGGCGGCACGCAACGTATTCCTGCTGACATTTAGCTGCGCACTGAGCTCACGCTCAGGCGACAGGCGCATACCAACCTGGTAGCTGTCTGAGTCTATTATCCTGCTGAGTGCCAACAATATCTCTTCTTCTTTGTACATGGTATAAACCTCAGTATGCTCGTGATATATTGGTAATTCCAATTATATTAAATTAAGCCTGCTAAGTCAATAAATAATTATATATTGCCACGCTAATGATAATTGGTTCTACCAAAATAGACAAAAAGCTGACGCAACGTACTTGAAAGGCATTGTTTTTAAAGAAATAGGACAAATAAAAAGAAGTATCGCTATTTTTGAAAGCCGGTTCCCGGGACCCCGTATTCGGACACTGCAATCAAATCCAGGCTTTATAAGTCTTTCAGGATGAAGGGGTTGCGTATGTCAGCGGTAGTAAAAGAGTGATCTGCCTCAGGAGGTTTTGTCTTTTATCTTTGATCTGTTCCAGCGCCTCCAGTTTTGAAGACCCTTGAGAAACGGTTCATAAAGGAGGGCATACTCGCCAAGGTCTTTGACCGAGAACATGTTGCGTTCCTTTGAGCATAAGATGAGGACTGTTCTGATCAATTTCTTTTCGTAAAAGGGCTGTGCAAAATAAGACTTGATTCCATGGGGGATAAAAAGGGCCCAGTCAATCGGCTTTATGCTAGAGAAGGTGTCGTCTACCAGAAGATAGTCAAGCTTGAATCTATCGATATTCTCAGCTATGGTCCCTTCATACGGGAAAGTCTGCCCCTGCTGCATGGCTGCAAAAGGCGCGCCGGCAGTGTAGACGCATACCCGGTTTTTTTTGGAGTAGACATCTGAATAGATAATTGCATCAAAATAATGTTTTTCCCGCTGGTTTTCGAGCAGTATCTGGAGGATCTGGTCCATGTCATGTTTCTTGCCGATCATGCGTGTAAGCCCGGCGCAATGTTCCAGTTTGGCAGGGTCAGGGTTATCAATCAGGTTTCGCTTGACCCCGAAGAGCCCGCCGGAACTCAGGTCATCTGTCTCGATATCATGCACAGACAGGCGGTAGAGGTGCCTGCCCTTGAGGAAAAGCAGCATGAGTGAGGCCTTGCCTATAAAGGAAGTATTGTTCTTTCGCTGGAAATAGAGCTTGCCCTCCCAGCTTTTATCAAAAATAAGCTCTTCACATATCCTGGCCATTTGTTGCTGAAGAGACTTGTGATATAATTCCTGGAAATTGAGTCTCGAGAATTCCTCCGGCCTGTATTCAAAGAGGTCTCCTGCTGCGGTATTGGCTGCAATGACAGTTTTTGTCTGCGCGTCAATCAGTACGACAGGGTTGTCGACCATTTCGATCATGGCTTCCCGCTCAGCGTCATGCTCTGCGATACGCTTTACGATAGCTGCTGTGTCAGAGACATCAAGCATGAAGCCTATATAGTAATTAGGGTTGCGGCGGTCTCGGCTTCCGGTCAGCTTTATCCATCGGACTTCGTTGTTATCTGCTCTCACCCGGAATATGGTGGCCATAGTCTTGCCGTTGCGCAGTGCCTTCATGAAGTCCTCAAAATAACGGAAATCGTCCGGGAGTACTACCTTCCTGCTGAAATCAATGTTTTGCAGGAGCAGCCCCGATTTCTCCCCCAGGCCCGGGATCTTGTTGTCATTCAGGTACTCGATCTTGTTCCGGACAATATCAACGCGCCAGAGCAGGCCAGGGAAATCATTGATGAAATCAAAAAGCTCGGCAGGGGCTATTTCCACCCTTGGTATATGTTCCGGCCTGGAATCCATTTTTCTCCAAATAGGATTTTATCTTCAGCAGCTGCAGAGCTGATTGGGTTGCGGCATATCATGATGCACGAATATCCCCCTCAACACTAATATTATTATAAGGAAATGAACAACTTAGTCAAATGATGTTTGAGGGTAGGATCGTATAAGGAAGTAACGGCATCCGTTCTTCCCTTCCCGCATGAGAGCAACTTCTTCTTGACATCGGGTCAGGATAAGGCGACAATATTGATATGTCCAGACCGAAGAAATGCAGAAATATAAAATGCCAGCCCAACGCTTACTATTTCAAGCCGAGGGCCATCCCGATGCTATACCTCGAGGAGGTTGTCCTGAGTATCGACGAATTCGAGGCCATACGGCTTGCGGACCACAAAGGACTTTATCATGCTGCTGCCGCGGTCGAGATGAATATATCGCGTGCCACGTTCGGGCGTATCCTCAAGCAGGGCAGGGAAAAAGTTGCTGATGCTTTGGTCGAGGGCAAAGCGCTGAAGATTGCGGCCTTGACAGGCAAGGCATAAAAAAAATATCAGGCCGGATCAAAATTACTCCAGCCTGATATCCCGATCATTACTTAATCAGTTTTACAATCCTTTTTTCTCGAACCATCTGAAAAGCAGTATGCTGCCGATGACAAAAACTACAATCACCGGCCAGTGATTGATGCCAAGCACCTGCGGGAGCGTAATCTTGCCCAATACTCCCCAGGTCAGAACGGTAGATTTAATTGTCGGATAAAATTCAGCAAATATTCCTGCGCCCACAAGCATACCGAGTATGCCCCAGACCGCGTCCCATCTGCCCTCGCCGAGAGCGCCCATCTGGGTGCCCGGACAATAACCGAGCAGGCCCCATCCGAGACCGAATATGAGTCCGCCTATGACCTGCGCACCGAGTACGGTTGCCTTTATCTGGAGTTTGACAATGCCCATGTCCTTCAGTATATAAACCCCTACCATGGCTACAATTATGCTGGTCAGCATAAACTTTATTATCGTCATATCCATCAGGCGAAGCGCTCCGATCTGTTTATCGTAACGCAGCACTCGTCCTTTCTGGAGGAGAAAGCCAAACATTATCCCTGTGATCAGCCCGTAAATAAGGACATTCATTTCTTTTCACCTCCATAAATAATACGCACCATGATCATGCCGCCGATGAAGAAACAGACTAAAGCTATCAAACCACTGACTGCCAGCTGGAGCGAACCGCTCAGCCCATGTCCGCTCGGTCAGCCGTCGGCTAGGCGCGCGCCGAACATGGCTATCGCCCCACCGATAAAGGCAACAAAGGCCCTTTTTGGCACATTCAGCCCGAAACGGTCCGCCCACATATCGGGCACAGCCTTCCACTGAAAGCTCTTTGAGGTGACTGCGGAAAGCAGAGCGCCTATGAATATGCCGACTACAAACATCCACTGCCAGTCAATGTTCGGAACCTCCTTGATAAAATAGTCCATTGCCGACACGCGTTCGGGCGAAAAAAGCTGTTCTATCATGCCCGCTGTTTTTACGAATGTTGTGGATGCTCCAAGGAACTTGTCTGCTGTCAGCACTGCAAAGATAGAGACGAGCCCGCTCAATCCGCCCGCAAGATATGGACTCCAGCTGCTTCCATCCTTTGACTTCATATGTCCTCCTTCCGTTTCTTATATTTTTAATATCCGCCGGATATTAGCGGCTGTCCTGCTTGCATTGTATGTGCAAAGAGGGCCTTTGTCAATAGGAAAACAGCTCCACTTGACTTTTATCATATTAATGCATTTAGATATATTAATTAAAGATTGGCCGGGATTTGCCCGCGCCTGCGGCATTAAATGTTTTAACGGACAAGGGCAATTTTATTGCCCTGTGACAATACTACCTGGGGAGGGATTAGGCATGAAGTTAAGAACTATAGCAGTATTCATGGCCGCGATTATGCTTTTTGTATTCAGCGGCACGGTTTTCGCTGCAGAGAAAGCTGAGAGGGCCTGGCCGGAGTCGGTTGACAAGTATGTTGCAGCAGCAAAGAAATCGGTCACGGTGATCGATATGGCTGCGTTCAAGAAAATCGCAGCAAGCAAAGGCGATGCAGTATTGCTCGACGTCAGGGAGCCCGATGAGTTTAAAGCCGGGCATGTTACAGCAGCTGTAAATGTTCCCCGCGGACTGGTGGAGTTCAGGATATGGAAAACCGTTCTCGGCTATCCTGCAAAAACCGATTTCAAAAAGAAGATTTATGTTTATTGTGCGCTCGGCGGCAGGGCTATCCTGTCTGCAAAGTCACTCAAGGATCTCGGCTTTACAAATGTAACTGCAGTAGACATGAAGTTTGCTGACTGGATAAAAGCAGGGAATCCTGTAGAAAGATAAGGGAATGCGGCTTTTGCCGCTATTGTAATGGCGATAACAAGAAGATCATTTCTCAAGATAGCAGGCGGTTCGGCCCTCGCTTCGGCAACATGGCAAGGGTTTGGCTGTGATATCTGGAAGTCGGCTGCCAGGCGAAATCCGGATATTAAGGTCATACCCACCCAGTGCCAGGGCTGCGGGGCGAACCGCTGCGCTGTCTTTGCATATGTCAGAAACGGCCGCGTCTGGAAGATAGAAGGAAATCCCGAGGCCAACAATAATCTCGGGACCGTATGTCCGCGCGGTCACGGGTATATACATGAGCTTTATGATCCCCACCGCATCAAACAGCCTCTGAAGAGGAATGAAAGCGGAGGATATGAGCCCATCAGCTGGGAACAGGCGTTCAGCGAGATCAGTACTCAGTTGAATCTTATCATGATGGACAACGGGCCGCAGTCGGTTTTCTGGCTTCATTATCCGATGGCAAATGCCGCTCTCGGGTTCAGGTTTATGCACTCACTCGGTTCTCCGAATATTTTCTCTCATGGTTCAACATGTTTCACGGCAAGAAACGCCGCCTTTAACGCAACCTGCGGCGGCCTGCCGGGCGTTGATCTCAAAAACAGCCGCTACACAATCATTGTAGGAAGGAACCCGTCCGGCGGTATCAAACTCCAGCAGATGAAGGATTTGACCTATGCAAAGGAGAACGGCGGGAAGATAGTTGTTGTGGACCCGCGGCATAGCGAGACTGCCATCATAGCCGACGAATGGCTTCCCGTAAAACCGGGGACCGACCTTGCCCTGATTCTGGCAATGCTGAATGTGATAATCGAAGAAGGACTCTATGACAAAGACTTTGTGAAAAAAAATACTGTCGGGTTCGACAGGCTTCAGGATGAAATCATTGCCTATCCGCCCGAGTGGGCTGAAAAGGTTTGCGATATACCGAAAGATACAATATACCGTGTTGCGCGGGAACTGGCTGCCAATAAGCCGACAGCCCTGGTACACAGGGGATATCACGGCGGATACGGCGCCAGCTACAAGAACAGTTTTCAGACCGCGCGCGCGATAGCAATCATCAATGCCGTTATCGGGAATTACGAGCGCAAAGGCGGTCTATATATGCCGCTCAGGCCGGAGCTTGGCGAACTGAAGGAGGGCGGGCATCCATCTCCTGATATTCCGCAGATTCCCAAGGCTGACGGGTCTGGCATCCCGGGCAGGTATCCGGCAGGTTCATATTCCGACGGCATTACGCATGCGATACCGGAGCTTGCCCTTTCTGGCGAGCTTAAGGCAGGCATTGTGTACCATTCGAACCCGGCACGCACAAATCCCAATCCTCAGCGAGTTATCGCCGGTTACAAGAAACTGGACCTGCTTGTAGTTATAGACTGCATAATGTCCGAGACAGCGTCAATGGCGCATTATGTCCTGCCGGAATCGTTCTATCTGGAGCGGGACGACAATGTAGATACGGTGCATTCCGCAAAGACGGGACAGCTGACTATGGTGCAGCAGGTCGTGAAACCGCTCCATGACACAAAAAACCTGCTCGAAATAATATCAGGCTTAGCGCAGGGGGTCGGCATAGGCAGGTATTTTACTTTCAGCCTGGATGACCTGAACGGTTATCGCCTGAAACCATTCGGTATTACGCTTGCAGAACTTAAGGAGAAAGGGCTGATCAGTGTGGGCGAGCCCTGGAAAGAGGGGTTCAGGAAAGCAGCTACCCCTTCAGGCAAGATAGAGATATACTCGGAAAAACTGGACAAATGGGGCGTCGACCCTCTGCCGAGATGGCAGGAGCCCCTGGTTACCCCCGATACAGCAGACCCGCATTCGTTCAGGCTGCTCCATGGCAAGCAGGCACTCCAGACCAATTCGATGACTGTGCATATCCCCATACTCATGGAGGCCAGTAAAAGGACCGATTCAGTGCGTTTATTGATGAACAGGCAGAGGGCAGCCGCCATCGGCCTTGAGGACGGAGATACTGTCCGGTTGAGGTCACAGATAGGCAGTGGTAATATCAGGGTCAGGCTCACCGACGGCCTTCATCCATCGGCCGTATGGCTGCCGAGCGGGTTCGGTATTTTTTCCAGACATCTGACTGCTGTGTATGGAATGGGAATTTCATATAATGATTTCTGCCCGACTTATTTCGACCCGGTGGTCGGCCATTGCATGAGTTCCGAGATCATTGTAAGGGTGGAAAAGGCATAAAGGTATGGCAGAAGATACCGTAAAAAAACTCCAAAAGTGGGTAATGGTAATAGACTCGACCAAATGCGTGCAATGTCATGCCTGCACACTCGCCTGTCAGAACCAGAACAGCCTTGAGCCAAAGGAGTTCTTCAACAGGCTGGAGGAAAGAGAGAGCGGGACTTTTCCCGCATACCGCAGAAAGATCATTCCCGTGCAGTGCCAGCATTGCGATGAGCCCCCATGCGTTACAGTATGTCCTGTGGGCGCATCCTATAAGAGAAAAGACGGTGTGGTGATGGTCAACTTCGAAACATGCATCGGCTGCAAGTATTGCATACTGGCATGCCCTTACAGCGTGCGGGTCGTAAACGAGGCCGAGGGCTATGTTCACAAGTGTACCTTCTGCATCGAGTTTGTGGAGCAGGGGCAGAAGCCTGCCTGCCAGACTACCTGCCCCATGGGGGTCCGCACCTTTGGAGACCTGAATGATCCGAATGATCCGGTGCATGCAATTCTGGCGGCCAAAAGAACGGTGCGGCTTCTGGCGGAGATGAAAACGCTGCCTTCAATCTATTACGTAATGGGCTGACTGAATGGAACAGAATGAAATAAAGGCAGATATTGCGGGGATGCTGGCGCGGCTATTGGCCAGGCCTGACGAAGAGCTTGTCAGCGCGCTTAATTCCGGTGAACTGGGGAAGGCGCTTAACCCATATTTAAATTTGCCTGGACCGGCTGCAGGGTTTCCTGATGGCGGATATACTCTGGATGGTCTGACGGCCATGCATGATAAAACCATGGGGCCTGCCTCCCGAAGGGCTTTATTGCCGGTCGAATCTCTCTTCAAATTGTGGTGTGATGATGAAGGCAGCCATCCTTCGAATGCGGCCAGGGGTCTGCTTATGGGAGATCCGGCAATGCATATGCTTGAGCTTTACCGTCGCTACGGAATCGAGGTGCCTGCCGAATTCAGCGGACAGCCGGACCATCTGGTGCTTGAGCTCGAATTTTTGTCCATGCTCTACGAAAAATGTTCCGTAAAAGTAATAGAGCGCTTTATTATGGACCATCTCGACTGGGTGCCCGATTTGTTGATGCATTGGCGTGAGATGAAGGTCCCGGAATTTTATCTCCGTGCAGCGGGGACGATAGATATTTTTCTTGAAAAAGAGATGTCCGGATTCAGATGCTATCAGGAGGTGCATGCATGAAAAAAGGATGGTTTGTGCTGTCCTGCTCGCTTGCGGTAACGCTGGTGCTGATATTGACCGCATATATGTTCAGGGAAGACATAACGGAGGGTTCTAAAGCGGACTATGCACCGCTGTTGAGAATGCAGGCCGCAAAAGAGGCCCCGGCTTCCGGGCCGTTACCCGAAGTAAAGGACGCGGGTTTCCGCGATAAATCATTTGCGACAGGAGTTGATTCGTCTCCCATACTATCTGTTGGCTGAAGCTAGAACCGGACCTTCCGGGCGGAAGGAGGCATTTTAAAAATATGACCAGGATTTTTTGGGACTATACTGTTGCATTCTATCTCTTCAGCGCCGGTGTGAGCGCCGGGGCGCTTATTGTTGCCATAGTTGCTGATCTGATTGGCAAGGGGCGGTATGCCCATATCGTCAGGATGGGGGCCTGGGTAGCTCCTGTCCCAGTCACTCTCGGTACCCTGGCGCTGGTGTTCGACCTTGAAAGGCCATACTATTTCTGGCGGCTGATGATATCCCTTGAGCCGACCTCTGTTATGTCAATTGGCGCCTGGATACTGCTCTTCTTCACATTTGCGAGTGTAATTTTCGTTTATCCGTATCTTCCTGAGAGGTACGATATATTGAAGATCAGGCAGAAGACGTCGCAAATAAGTTCAACTAAGGCCTTCAGGATTATAAGCCTGATACTTGCCATGTCTACCGCGCTTTATACGGGAGTGCTGCTTAATCTGCTGGTGGCCCGTCCGCTATGGAATACCCCTCTATTGCCTCTGATATTCCTGTTCTCAGCGATAATAGACGGCATAGCCGCAATATTGATAATGCTGTACGTGATTCGGCATAAGTCATTGGGGCAGGATGAGTTCATGTCGAGCAGGAAATTCCTTGAGAGGTTTGATCTTCTTTTTCTGGTGCCTTTCATTGTCAGCGTGGCGGGCATGATGGCCTGGCTCTATCTGTCCGGAGGACACGGCGCTAAAGCACTGTCAATAATAACAGGCGGTTCGTTTGCGATCACGTTCTGGCTTGGAGTGGTAATAATAGGCATGCTCGTCCCTCTGGCGTATGATCTGCGTATGATGTCAGGAAGGCACGGGCAGGAGGAAACTGAAGGCAACAAGAGGCTGATTGCTCTGTCAGTGGCATCCTCGGTTTTGATCGGCGGCTTTCTTCTCAGATATGTGCTTTTATATGCGGGACAGCTGACAGGGCCGATAATAAACTGAATAGTAATAATCAGGGACATCACTGCTTCTGATCATTCCTGGCAAGCAGATAATGCTATACAGTCCATGATTTATCAGGCCTGAAAGTATTCAGGGCTTGACTTTTATCATATTAATATATTTACATATATATATGCGAGAACTTTGCGATACATTTAAGCTTACGTCCGACTCTTCGAGGGTGCGTATACTCATGCTGCTCAGCAGGAAGGAATTATGCGTATGCCAGCTCATGGGCGTGCTTGGGATGGCCCAGCCCCTGGTATCCAGGAATCTTTCTCTCTTGTACAAGGCCGGCTTCCTGAAAGACAGAAAAGACGGCAAGATGGTTTTCTACAGGCTCAAAAGGGGATTGCCGAAACCATTGTCGTGTCTCATGATGGTTCTGCGCACATGCCTGAAAGAGAATGAAACGCTGAAGAAAGATCTCAAGTCATTAAGCGACTGCACCGAGTTCCAGAAAAAGACCGGCAGATGTGACATGAAATCCCTGATGCAATATATGAAAAAAAATCTTAAGGCAGCGAATAGATGAAATTGAAAGCATTTGTCAATAATAGAAAGAAATTGCAATGGGTTACATGGCTCGGCCTGCCTGTGGTAGTAATAGGGGGCTGGTTCTATCCGCTGCTCGGCTTCCTCCTGATTGGATGCATGGCGGGCGCAGTAGGCATAGCGGCATACAAGGGGAGGGCATGGTGCGACTGGATGTGTCCGCGAGGCAGCTTCTATGACCTGTTTCTGGACAAGATAAGCGGCAAACGGGAAATTCCAAAAGTCTTCAGGTCGGCATGGCTGCGAATAATCGTGATCTGCATACTGTTTACTGTAATAGGCGTTCAGATATATTTTGCGTGGCCTGACCCGAAAGGGATGGGACAGGCATTTGTGATGGTGCTGACAATTACCACGTCAATAGGCATACTGCTTGGGCTTGCGATCCATCCGCGCATATGGTGCCACATATGCCCGATGGGCACAATAGCCGGCTATATGTCGCGGGACAAGTATCCGCTTATCATTGACGACAAATGCATTTCGTGCAAGGCATGCGAAAAACACTGTCCCATGCAGCTCGCGCCCTACATAGACAGGGACAACGGAAAATTCGGGGACACAGACTGTATAAAATGCGGTACTTGCGTGGTTGCCTGTCCGGTCAAAGTGCTCTCTCTCGGACCAGTTGAAAAAAGAGTTGAGGCCGGGGTGAAACCGGCACCGGCGTCCAGGAAAGACCGCGTACGCAAAGCAGCAGCCTGACCCCCACTGCACCATTTAGCTATCTTCCTTTTTCGTGATCACGGTAACAGTCCGCCCATGAATGCTTTATGATACAATAAGCCTAGGATCATACTGAAGATCTTTGACGGGGTTACCGGTCCTGCCATCGATACGGCAATGCTGGCAAATACACTAAACGTTAAGCTCAGGGGAGGGTATTGATGAAATACATCTACTATATTGCAGCCATACTGACAATTTCGCTTGCACTGATTATCTTCCAGTATTTTACGGACAGGCCTGTAACTGATAAACAGCCTGCCATAGTTGTCAACGAACGGGTCATCACGGTAGAAGAGCTTGCCAAACTCAGTCCACCTCACGACGAGTCGAGACAGGATTTCATCAACTCGATAATCACAAAAGAATTGCTTTTACAGGAGGCGCAGCGCGCCGGCATTGACAAGGAAGAGCTGTTCCGGCGATCGATACAGAGTTTTTATGAACAGTCGCTGGTCAAGGTGCTGATGGACAGGAAATTTGCATCACTGAATATTTCTGTTAGTGACAACGAGGTCCAAAGATATTATTCCATGCTTGATAAAAAGGTAAGTCTTACCCTTTACAAGGGGGCAAAAGCGGAAGACCTTGACGCGGGTTCAGGGGCGGGCGAAAAAATGAATGTGTCTTTCGGAGACCTGTCGCGCAATATGAAGCTGATTGTGTCGCTGCTCAAAAAAGGAGAAAAAAGCAGGCCGTTTAATTCAGGCAGCGAATATATGTCAATAGTGCTCGACGATATTCAGCCGGGTGGGGTCAGGCAGTCCGGCATGGACAGGGACGGTATCAGAAAGCTGATTGCAGAAGAGAAGAGAGAGCAGATGATATCTGAATGGATAGACGGCTTGAGGAAAAAGGCCAGGATTAAAGTGCAGGCGAGCGGGACCAACGGGGGCTAACCATGGACAAAAAACAGACGAGGCGCAATTTCTTTATCAAGAAGGAACTTCAGGGAAAGTATATTTTCAGTTTCTTCATCTTCGTTATATTCAGCAGTGTCCTCTACGCTGCGATATTCAGCATGCTGTCAGTCGATTCGTTAACTATAGTATACAAGGACAACAACCTGACTCTCGGCAAAACGCCTTATATACTCCTTGGCGAAATTTTCAGGGCCGGCTGGATATTGATCCTTTCAGGCGGCATTATCGGTGGAGTTATTGCCATGTTCCTGACGCATCGTTTTGCAGGTCCGATATACAAACTGGAGCAGTCTGTGAAAAAAATGTCTGAAGGCAACCTTGCATTTGCCGTAATGCTCAGGAAAACGGATGAAGGCAAGGAACTTGCCGCAGCACTGGACGGCTTCAAGAACGACCTTGCTGTCAGGATAGGTTCTATGCGCGAGCTTTCGGACGCGATTGACGACAATCTGGGAAGAGTGATGGATTCGGGACCGAAAGAACAGGGGGCAGTCCTGTCCGCATTAACTGAGACTAAGGCGCTAAATGAAAAGTTAAGGAAAATACTCGACGTTTATACCATAAAGAACAAATAGGCCGGTATGCGTCTGATTGCGGTTGTTCTCATAGCAATAATCTGTTGTTTGTTCGCCCTGGCTGAATTCTCTTCTGCCGGCACGCTGGAGTCGCGTTACGCTACGATTATCTATGAAAATGACGCGCTGCTAAGGGAATTCAACAGCAGTGTCCGCCTGGGGGGCTTGTCCTATCTTGTGGGCAAACGGTCTAATCTGACCGTTGCTGATGAGGTCAGAAACAAGGTAGATATTATCGCGGAGCGTGTCCAGCTGGTCCTTGAGATGTATGTAAAAACGCTGAAATTCAAGGTTGTACTCCTGCCGTCAGCCCGGGAGGTGAGGCGCGTTTACCGTTCCAAATACGGAAAGGATGCAGATTTTATATCATTCTTTGCGCCGGGGGAGAGGGCCATGTATATCTCTGTAGACGATGTAAACCTGCGCATATTCGGTCATGAGGTCGGACATGCGGTGATAGACCAATACTTCCGGGTGTCGCCATCGGTCAAGATACATGAAATGCTCGCAAAGTATGCCGAGACGCATCTGGACGATTGAGTCTAAGCGCCTGCCGTAAAGCTCAGGCGGGTATTTGTCGGCCTTCTATAATGGCCAGAGGGTTGGCTTCTACTAACAGATACGCATGCTCACGGCCCAGGATTTTTTCTGCAACCCTCAAGCCTTCTGACAGTATGGGTGGTCTGTTGTCATACGAGTGGGCGTCCGTTGCGATGAAGTCAACAGCTCCCTTTTTGAGCAGGTACATGGCGCACTCCCTCGATTCCGGGCCGAAGTGACCCATAAGCGAGCCCGCCGTAATCTGGATCAGCGGACCTGTTTCTCTTAAAGCGATAATTATGTCAGGTTCTCTTATAACTGAGGGGTTCCTCTCGGGATGGGTAATGATCGGATGCAGGCCTTCCTTCATTGCATTAAATATGATGTGGCCGGCGTTTCCGGGCATGTGGGTATGAGGAAACTCAAAAAGCAGATATTGAGTGCCGTTGATTGTATAATCCCGGAATTTCGGCGTGGTGAGCATAACATTAATATCGGCGCCGCGCAATATTCTGACCGGTATTTTATGGTCGGTAAGATGCCTGTTGAGTTCATCTACTCCGGCAGCTATGATTTCTGAAGTATCAATGCGGTCTTTCAGATGCGGTGTTGCAACAATCGTCGTGATGCCATCAGCAGCCGCGATGCGCGCCATCCGGATCGACTCTGTCATGTCCGCAGGGCCGTCGTCAATACCCGGCAGGATATGACAATGTATATCTATCATCAGGCCTCAGGCTTTCTTGCCTTTGGAATGAGGCTTCTTCTCGTCCGAGTAATAATAATTGTAATAACGGTAATAGTATTCGTTCTTTTTGGTGTCAAAGGCATTTATGACGACGCCGAGCGTATGAGCATTGAGATCGCTAAGGTTCTTTAGCGCGTGCTTCACATCGTCATACACTGTTTTGCCGGCCTTTGCAACAATTACAGTGCCGTCAAGCACCTTGCTGAGTATTAGGGCGTCCGTAACAGAAAGCAGCGGCGGGCTGTCGAATATGAGTATGTCATATTCTTCAGACAGGGCCCTAATCATAAAGTTCAAACGGTTTGAGCTCAGCAGCTCTGACGGGTTTGGCGGAACCGGACCGGCCGGTATTACAAAAAGGTTAGGCACAGGTCCCTGCTGGATGATATCCATGTCGGATGCGCCGGCAAGATATGTGCTCAGGCCCTTTGAGTTGTGCAGGCCGAGGGCTTTGTGTACTCGGGACTTTCTGAGGTCGGCATCAATCAGAAGGACCTTGTATTCGGACTGGGCAATGGCTGTAGCAAGATTTATCGCGGTGACGGTCTTGCCCTCGCCGGGCTGGGCGCTCGATATTAGTATTCTCTTCGGGGGCTGGTCTGCCGCTGAAAGCAGGAGAGCTGTCCTGATGGCCTTGTAGTTCTCAGTAAAAGGAGAGAGAGGCTGCTTTTCGACAAGCTTATCTATGGGGTATTCGGTGGTTTCGATAAGAGGTATCATGCCGAGAATCGATATGCCCAGCTTTGCCTCTGCTTCTTCAGGGTTCTTGATGGTCTGGTCAAGGTATTCGACAAAGAAGGCCATGCCAATGCCGCTGAGCAGACCAAGCATTACGGAGATGAGCAGGTTCCGGGTTGTTCTTGGTGTAACCGGGGTGCCTGATTTTTCGGCCTTTTCTACAAGCAGGACATTCGCACTTCGTACCTGCTCGATAATGCTCTGTTCCTTTATCTTTTTTATCAGGGAGTCATAAATTTGCCTGTTTGTCTCAACATCTCTGCTTAGCACCTTGTATTCGATCAGTTTGTCGTTTACAGCAAGGGCCTCTGCATTTGTTGATGCCAGCATTGAACGGGCCCCGCCTTCATTCGATCTGGCGATTTCATACTCCTTCTTGATCGTCTCTATTACCCTTCTAATTTCCTTTTCGCGTTTTGACTTCAGCACCTTCAGGTCTTCATTGGCACGCACCATGGCAGGATGCTTTGCGCCATATTTTTGGGACAGCTCCATGGCATTCTGGTCGGCCTTCATTATCTGCTGCCTCAGAGCCGACACAGTGGCGTCAGATGCCACGGCAGAAATAGTTTCGGCCTCGTCGACGTTGTCACCAATGCCCTTTACCTTGTTATACAATGATTCCGCAACATTCCTTCTTTCGACGGCCTTGATGAGCTGGCTGTTGATCTCAGCAAGCTTCTGAGGTACTACCGCTACCTTGTCTTCGACCGCGACAAAGTTCTGGCCTTTCATATATTGCTGCAGGGCCCTTTCCGATTTCTCCAGTTTCTCTTTCTCTTCTTCAGCCTTCTTGGACATCCACTCCAGCGTATACTGAGTGGAACTAATGCTTAATTCGAGCAGCACTTCTATATAGGCCTTTGCTATGGTGTTCGCTATGACTTCGGTCAGCGCCGGGTCTCCAGCCATGTAGCTGACATCGACTATCTTGGTATTCTTTACAGGGGTCACAATTATGCCTCCCCTGATCATTTTGGCGACTTCGTCGTGATTTGCGTCCTTCGTACCTGTGGTGGCCTTAAGTGTGGTGCCATAAAACTTATTGAAAGTCGCGTCCTGTGCCAGCAGGTCGACCACCTTTCTGGCAACCGCCGTGCTTTTGATCAGCTGGTATTGTGTGTCCATGAAGTCCGGATCATAAGACATGACAACGCCGAAAGTCGGCATAACGCTGCCGCCGCGTTCATTTTTTTCTATAAGAAGGCTGGCGGTAGCCCTGTATATAGGGGTTGTGGCAAGCGTTGCTACCAGGCCGATAATAAACACAAGCACAAAAACGTTAAAGACAATGCGTCTGCGTTTTTTGATTATCTTGATGTAGTCGGTTAGATGAAGCTCTTTAATATCCATTTAGGACCGTTCCTTTTGAATTATTCATTTTAGAAAAAACTCTCCGGAACAACTATTACGTCGCCGGGAAGCACGGGCTCATCCATCTTTACCTTTTCGAGCACTTTTTCAACGTTGTTCACTTTCCTGATTATTTTCACGCGCCCGGTGGATGCCTTGTCACTAAACCCTCCAGCCGTGGTAATGGCCCTGAGCACGGTCGTGCCGAGTTCAAACTTGTAACCGTCAGGCTTTTTTACTTCGCCGGTGACAAATATTTTTGACATCCTGTAGTCCTGAATGAATATGTTTACCTGCGGTGAAATGAGATAACCGTCAGCAAGCAGATCTGCGATTTTTTTTGTTGCCTGGGAAATCGTGAGGCCGATGAGCTTCACTTCCCCAATAAGCGGAAAGCGGAGTACCCCGCCGCTTATGCGCTCAATTGTGGTGAGATCGGGATTGTCATATACCGTAATCTTCACAACATCTCCCTCTCCCAGCACATAGTCTTCAGCACTTGCAGACGAAAACAGGGCAAGAACCATTGCGAGGACAAGCAGTACCGCATATTTATTCTTATTATTCATTGACTTTATTTTAAACGAGAACCGGCTAAATGTCAAAAAGCAGGCCGACATTAAGCTGCTTCCGGTCTGAAATGAAAGGGAGGAGATCGGATCTCCTCCCTTTCCCTGGGAATGCAAATCTGTTGCGGAATAAGCTGTTACAACAGGAGAGTGTTCTTCTTGGCAAATTCTTTGCCAACAAAATACGCCTTCGGGATCATTGCATGAATGCCCTTTGCCAGGTCAACAACCTGGGTCACATGCAGATCAACCGCCATGCTGCAGAAGGCATAAGCGTCAAGGTCTCCCATGCCGTAGCGGGTCTTCAGGAACTTGATGGCATTCCGCGTTGCCATTTTTGTCGATTCCAGCATATCGGTATGAAAACCCATTGTAATCCAGTGCGTCGGAGTGGAGGCGAAAGGCTCAGCAATGACATCGCCGAGATCTTTGCGTACCGTTATACGCAGGGTGAAGCTCTTGAAGGCGCCTTCAAGGGCGTTAAGGTTTACCTCTCCGTCTCCCTGGGCAAGATGTGAGTCGCCAGTCTTGAAACGAGCGCCAGGCACATGAACGGGCAGATAGAGAACAGTGCCGGCAACAAGCTCTTTATTATCCATATTTCCGCCATGTTTCCCAGGGGGCACATTGCTCCACATCCCTTTTTCAGGGAGCTCAACCCCGATAGTGCCGGGGAAGGGTCTGATAGGAATCTCCACGCCCGGCAGAAACTTGAATTTCATCCTTTTCTGGTCTATCTTGTACCAGGTCACACGGCCATTAGGGTAATCTTCGGGAAGGAGTCCGAGTCTCATGAAAGAGGTTTCGGGGTTCAGGTTGAAAGCCCAGTCATCCGGCACAATGCTAAGAAGCTCTATCTGCAGCATGTCACCGGGCTCAGCGCCGTTAATATGGATAGGGCCGGTCAGGGTATGGTGACCTCCGCCTACTTTTCTGGTTGTTACACCGGTTTTGGGGTCAGGGAAAAAGGCGGCATCCGGAGTCCTGGCTATGACTTCTTTATACATCCTCATCCAGTCCTGGGTGGTAACGCCCGGTTTCATCCCGCCCTTGAGATGCCGTCTGGTCTCGATTTTTACTACTTCTCCAGAGTTCATCGTCAGTACAGGCTCTCTTGAGTTGTCCCAGTAGCCTTCGGTTGTAGTCTCATCGTTGCCGGGCAGGTTTTTATACTTGCCTTTATATTCCTTGCTATTGTCGCCCGCAGCCTCGGAGTTGCTTACTGCAAGCTGATTCAGTACCACAGTACCTGCGAGTGCGGCACCGTACTTGAGCATTGTGCGTCTGTCTATGCCGTCACTCTCATCAACTGACTTGCTGTCATCCCTGGAATCCATATGTCCCCTCCCGAGCTATTAGATCTACTGCTACAAAGTAGCCGTCTCGCTGCTATTGTTAGCATAGAAACTCTGCCGCTGTCAATTAGGAAGGACTGATGCATTTTTGGGAGCGCAGTTTTCGTGACATGGACGCCCAGACGGTATAAACAGCGAGGTATACGGTAGCTGCTCCAAAGGAAATAAGCGTGCCCATCAACAGCCCGTACTGCCGATATGTGAGGGAGACTGCAATGGTATATACAACCAGGCTTCCGAGTCCGATCGGATAATTTTTTATAATCGTATGCACATGTTCGACATCATAAGTGGCATGAATTATAAGCATCAGCGGGAAAAGGGTTGACGGAAAGGCGGCAAACAGGCCCGCGTATTCTGGGCCTACTAAATGCGCCGACGATGTAACGAGCAGGATGATACCAGCAGCAATCAGCGACCTTAGGGAAAGAACTTTGAAAGTCATCCTTATGCGGTCATCTATAGTACTGTTTCGTATCCTGCGAAAGAGGAACAGGAAAAGGAATATTGATAAGACAGGAATCAATAGCGCCGCAGGGTAGTTTGCCGGCACCTGACGGGTGATCCAGACTACTGCAAGATAACCGCAGAACGAAAGCAGGGAAGAGATCAAAATAACGTTTCGCCGGATCCGTAAAGAGATGACATAATAGAAAAATATAAAGGACAGTGTTGACAGCAGACCTATCGCGGTATAGAGCGCGCTTTCTGCCGCAAACGCAGGGTTTATCTCATAACCGAAGAAAAAGAGATTAATAGCCACCCCTGCCGGGTACCCGGCGATAATGCCCGCAATCCTTGGGGTAACGCGTTCAGCAATCACAGAAAGTGCCAGCACTACAAGGACAGATACTGTCAGCTTCAGCAGTAATAGCGGCATATCCATCAGGATATTATACTGCTGTTTTACATCAAATGCCCACGGCAGTCTGGCGTGGGCATTGAAATCAGTACGTAATTGCCGGCCGCCTTCGATGTTGTAACAGGCGGACCGGACTCTGAATGCAGATAAAGACTATGGTTCCACTCCGTCCGCAGGCAGCTTCTTTTTGAAAGTGAGGATCAGCAGGCCGGCCAGTGTCAGCGAAATAGCCAGATATACCCAGGCGCCCACAAACGATCCTGTTGCATCCTTGATCCATCCGGTCAGATAAGGGCCTACAAACCCGCCGACGTTACCGCAGGAATTAATCAGGCCGATTGCCCCGGCAGCCGCCGTGCCGGAAAGGAATGACGTGGGATAAGACCACCATACGCCGAAGGGTGCATAAACGCCAATGCCTGCAAGTATAACGAAGAAGAAGGCGATCCATGGATCTGTCATGAAGACACCGACACCCAGGCCGATCGCGCCGATAAACATCCCGATTGCGCCGTGCCAGCGTTTCTCGCGTCTTTTTGAAGAAGAATGCCCGATATACAGCATCGCGATCAGCGAAATGGCCATTGGTATTGCCATCAGCCAGCCGATGGCCAGATTGGACCAGCCTGACAAAGACTTGAGGACTGTCGGCATCCAGAAATTAAATCCCCAGAACCCTGTTATCCAGAGGAAATACGCGAGGCACAGCTTCAACACCTCGGGGTCTTTAAAGGCCTGCAAAACCGTATAGTGCCGTACAGATTTCTTTGCATGGACCTCTTTTTCAAATTGATCGGTGAGAAATTTTTTCTCTTCCGCGGTCAGCCACTTCGCCTCGCTTGGCCGGTCTGCCATCCAGTATATGATCACGAAGGCGAAAACAACAGCGGGTATTGACTCGATGATGAACAGGCCTTGCCAGCCTTTGAAATCGAAAAGAGGCACGCCGATAAGCCATCCGGCAAGGGGCGCGCCTACAATGCCCGAAACCTGAAGCGAGGTCAGAAGAATGGCAAGGGCCCTGGCGCGGTCCCGCGCGTTAAACCAGCGGGGGATGCAGGAAGCATAGATAACAGGGTAAAGGCTTGCCTCTGCGGCGCCCAGCAGGAAGCGCAGTATATAGAAGTGATATTCATTGGTCATGAATGCCATCAAACCCGACACGAGTCCCCAGGTGAACATGATGCGGGCGAGCCAGATTTTTGGGCTGTATTTTTCGGCGATGAGAGCACCCGGTATTTCGAACAATATATATCCCGCGAAGAAAATACCCGCGCCCATTCCGAACATCTGCGCGGTAAGACCCAGGTCCTTGTTCATTGTCAGTGCCGCATAACCTATATTCACCCTGTCGAGATAAGCTATTACAGAGGTGAGAAACAGAGGCAGCACAATGTTTATGTATGCCTTGCGTTTTGCGCTTTTTGCTACAGCAGCATTATCCATTTGCCCTGCACCCCTTCGTAACTTTATTAGGAACAATTTGACATAAGTATATTACTACTGGCTGTTTGAGCGCAATACTTTATCAGGCACTCCAGGCATTTCAAAAAACCGAGAGCGAGCACAAGGCAGATACTACGACAGTTACTTTTGCATTTTTGCCTGCCAAAGACCGAGGGCAGCTCCGGTCGGATCGAGTATCACACTCAACCATCCCATGTCCGGGACCTCGGTAACATCTTTGACGATCGTAGCGCCAAGAGACCGGGCCTTTTGGGTTGAGGCTGCAATGTCGTCGACCAGAACATATGGAAGCCAGTGTGAAGGTGAATTCGGCACAGGGTTCTTCATTATCCCGCCACCAGTTCCTTCACCGACGGAGATCATCGTATATTCCATGCCCGGGTACTCTTCGAGCTTCCAGTCGAACAGGGCCGTGAGAAATTTCTTTGCCTTGTCCGGATCATTGGTCCCAAGTTCTACATGCACAAACGGATTTCCCATCTCAAACCTCCAACAAAAAATTTAGTTTGCTGCCGGGAACCTGAAGCCCTGTCAATCTGTGCCTAAAGAATGCCGGCTGTCAGTTAATATGTCGCGGCATACTTTCTGAATTCATCCATGAGCGTGGATGTCACCGGTCCTACTTTGCCCCTGCCTATGCGCGTTCCGTCGACCGACACGATCGGAATTATGCCTTTGGTCGAAGAAGTCATGAATATTTCGTCTGCTTTCAGCAGTTCTTTAAGGGATATTGGGCGTTCAGCAACCGGGATGCGGCATTTTTTTGAGAGTCTGATGAGAAAATTTCTGGTTATGCCGGTAAGGATATCGTCCTTTGGTGTGACCAGTCTGCCTTTACTCGCCATGAATAAATTGCTCACTGATCCTTCAAGGACCATGCCACGATGAGTATACAGTATCTCTATTGCCCCGCGTCTTACTTTTTCCCTATGGTGCTGCATGGCGGCAACGTAATTTGTAGATTTTATACGGGGACATTCACGATAATATTCGACGGTAATCATTTTTGCGCCGGCTGAATAGATATGTTCCGGCAAAGGAACGATTTTTTCTAATAGGATAAAAAATGTCTCTTTTCCGGTCGGAGAATAAGCGTCAGGGCTTGGACCGCCGGTGAGGACTGTCCTTATCCTTGCCTCCCTGAATCCGTTTAAACGGAGCAGATTGTCAACTATGGCAGCATATTCAGCTGATGAAACCGGTACATTCAATCCCATCTCTTTGGCAGAATTGCGCAGGCGTTTATAATGATCTTCGCGCAGAAAAGGCTTGTTGTTGAATGTGCGCATCACATCAAACACAGCATAGCCCCGCACCAAACCGAGATCGTAGGGACTGATCAATACATCTTTTGAATCAGTCAGGGCGCCGTTATAATAAGCGACAGTATTCATTTATTGTCTCGCATAAAACCTTTAATTTAACTATACCAGAACCTTTGAATCGAGAGCAAAAGAAGGAGGGCACCCGGGGGTGCCCTCCTTCTTTACATCACGGCAAGAAGCTGCCTTTATCTCTAGTGTTGCTGTCCTTTCGTTGCAGCTTTTGTCGCAGCTTTCGGCGTAGCTTTTGTCGCCGCGCTCTTGTTGATGTTGCTGCTCTTGTTAATGTTGCTGCTCTTGTTGATGTTGCTGCTCTTGTTGAATGTGTTAGCACTCTTGATGGTGTTAGCGCCCTTGAATGTGTTAGCACTCTTGATGGTGTTAGCGCCCTTGAATGTGTTAGCGCCCTTGAATGTGTTAGCACCCTTGATGGTCGTAGCACCCTTGATGGTCGTTGTACCCTTTGATCCTGCCCCGAAATGACGGACACATCGAAAGGTTAGGTAAAATATAACCTTGGGAGGTGTCACATGCAGGAACACGGAGGTCGGAGGAAGTACGACAAGCAGTTTAAGGAAGAGGCGGTCAAGCTTGTCCTTGAGGGT
>CAIJNL010000031.1 GCA_903822005.1 uncultured Nitrospiraceae bacterium | reverse complement strand
TCAAGGGAAGAAGCTACAGACTGAAAGGGAAAATTGAGGTCAAAAACGTTGACTTAAAAATAAGGAAGCAATAATATACTAACAATGGTGGTCTCCATTACCTGGGATTGAACTGGTACCAAATACCTGGGACGTGACACTTGCGCAGACCAAGCACCGCATTCTCTTCGTAAGCCACACAGGCGATGATTCCGCGCTGCTCCAATTTCGCCACTGCCGTCTCGGCAGATACGCCACGAACATTTGCAGGCACTGTCCCCATGGTCCCGTGAGTCAGGTCATAGAGTTCCACACTCGGCACTTCTCTCAGGGCTAGCCGAGCCGCTTTCCCAAGGTACTGGTTGCGTTGGTAGATGTTTTCCACGCCTATGGACATTGCGTAGCGGATGGCCTCAGTCAACTCAACCAGCGAGGGGTATGGATAGTCGCCAAGGTGCAGCCGGTCGATGGTCTCTACTTCTCGGTAGCTCTTCGGACCGGTCCAGAGAGATATGCGGAAACTGGCAAGGCTCAGAGAGGAGGAAAATGCAAATAGGGCTAAGCGATAGCGGTCAATCTGACAATCAAATTTGAGACAATTCATTCAACTGTTACTGACATAGTGTGCTATTGTTATACCTGTTCCACCGATGAATATTACTTAGTATTCAAGCGATCAGGCATAATCGAGGGTCTCTGATAATGCCGGCTGAATTTCAGGTTTTTTCAGGTGCACAGATGCAGATATTAAGGTCGGCAAGCAGCTAAGACAGATAGCAAGGGATAGAAATCAACGGATGATTGTGCCCTGGAATTGGCCGTTGGCCTCTATCGGCTGTCTTTCAGCGCTTGAGTTTGAATTTAAAAGACTTGAGCTTCAAGTCCTTGATATTCAAATATTTCATCAATGTATCGTATCTTTCCCTGTTCTCCGGGATGCTGAGGGCCTTCTTCCTGTATTCCATAAAGAAGACTGTAAAGACAGATATAAAAAAGCCCGCAAATGCGGCGAGTAAAACCATCAGAGTCCGCTTTGGCCATACCCTTCTCTCCGGTGGCACAGCGGGTTCTATCACCTGTATGACTGTCGCGTCTCTCCCCTCATCGAGCTTTGCGGCCTCATACTGCTTCAGCAGCAGTTCATACAGCATTTCATTAAACTTCAGGTCTCTCAGTTTTCTTATATATTCAGTTCCTGCCGAGGTTATGCTTCCTGCAGATGCTACCCCATCTCTTCCGCTGTTTCTCGATTCAAGCCCCGCTAACTGCGCCTGAAGCCCCTTTAATTCCTCCATTACCCTCTGCAGATCAGGGTTCTGCGCTGTAGAGTAGGTCCGCATCACCCTCAGCTGCACCTCTTTTGCCGCAATCTGGGCCCGCACCTGGGAGATGCTGCCTACCACCGCGTAAGCCTGCGCCTCCATCCTAACAGCACCCGTCTTTTCCTGAAAGCCTTTCATCGCTTCTTCAGCCTTTGAGAGGGCCATCTTGGCATCCTTTAACTGCTCTTCAAAAAAGAGGCGCCTCTGGCTGGCCTCTGTCACGGAAAGGCCCTTGTTTAAATTCTTAAGTTCCTCGATAAAGGCATTCGTCATGTCAGCGGCCCTTTTGGGGTCCTTGTCTTCAACATTAACTGTTATAATGCTGCTTTTTTTATCGTCCCTGACATTGAGAACACGCAGGAGTTTCAATCGCGCGTCTACATGATATTTGGCTTCATACAAATTCATCAAATCAAACCTCTCGATGATACGGTCGAGCACAGGCCTGCTCTTCAGCATCCCCATATAGAGATCTCCCGGGTTCTTCAGGCCAAGAGATCCTAATCCCAAGCCGGCGCTCATCTGACCTATTGCCTGCAGCTGCGAGGCCATGCCCGAAGCCTGCTGCTGCGGCGGCAGGATCTTTGTCTCGGCCTGGTAAATGGGGCTCACAATCAGGCTTATAATGGCTGTGATTACGGCTGCACCCATTGTAATGCCGATAATCAGTTTTTTGCGCCGGGCAAGGACAATAAGATAATCTAAAAAATTGATTCCATCTTCGTCGTGCTTTAATTGCTTTTCTTCCACGGACCGCTCCCCAATAATTTCATTGATCAACTACCTGCCCAAAAACTAACTATTCATACGTTATCCATTCTCGACTAATGATGGAGCAAAATCAAGACTCCTGCTGTCACTGCTGTCTGCATCATGATCTGCGTTATGTCCTTTATCTCGCGCAGCCACGCTATGCTGTCAAGCTTTTCAGGGGCCACAATCGTGTCGCCCGGTTCAATATCCTGCGAGTCCGCGCCATACTCCCATCTCGCCCTCGAATCGCTCCAGCTAAAGAGCCCTCCGCGCGAGAGCCTTCTGGCCGCGCCGTCAGCCTTTACGACATAAGCATTGCCTTTATCAGCGTGCTGCGAAAAACCGCCCGACATCTCGATGTAGTCTTTATAATCGAACTTCTTCAAATAGACATAACTGCCGGGTGACATGACAGATCCGGCCACGTTCACCACACTGTTCATAGTCGGGATATTAAGCTGGTCTTTTTCTTCAAGCTCGATATCATATTCGCTGCCCTTCATCTTGTCGAGCTGCGCCAGCCTGATCGTCATGCGGCCGGTGGCCTTCTGTTTTCTCAATACCTCGATGAACTTCTGTTTTGACTCGAGTGCTGTTTTTTTCCCCTGAATCTCTTCAGGGGAGATGGACGAGGCCGACTGTATAGAGCTTTCGGCCAGCAATTCCCGCTCGAGCCTTGAGATCATCTCATCGAGCCCCTTCTGCTGCAGCTCTCTTACCCTCTCCCTTGTAAAAAAAGAGCCGCGCAGATATGCCATGTCCGTATACCCCCCCGCCCTTTCGATAAGTGAAGAAAGCCTTTCGCCCCTTGTTATTGTATATTTCCCCGGATATTTGACCTCTCCCTGTATATCGACTATCCTGTAGAGTTTCCATTCAGGCACTGCGCGGACAAAGATATAGTCGTTTATTTCGAGCAGTATATTCTGACTGGCATCGCCCTGCATCGCCTTTGAGATGTCGATAATCAGCCTTTCGGTTATCGGGCCTGCCTGTGTCACCTTTACCCTTGTAAGCTCCGCCTTGTCGGCCGCAAAGTATAGAAGCCCTCCTGCATTGGAGATAATGTCTTTGACCCTTGTCACACCGGGTGTGATGCCAAATTCGCCCGGCATCGGCACCGCCCCTGCTACCGCTATTATGGTCTTTGCCTCAACCACTGAATAGACCTTTATCAGGTCCCCGTCAGCAAGGACGAAATTCTTTTCAGGGTTCGTCTCGATGTCCTGCAGATCACCCTCAAATATCAGCCTGAAGCGGTGGTTTTCGATCCTTAGCACCTGCACCCTGTCCCTGAACGCTATATTTGTCAGCCCGCCCGTCATTTTCAGGATATCGAGCAGCCTTGATTCACCCCTCAGTTCATATATGGCAGGGGTCTTCACATTGCCCGCTACGCCGACAAGCGGGCCTATAGATGGTATGAATATCACATCTTCAGGCATCAATCTTATGTCCTGCGATTTATCTCCATTCAGTAAAAAATCATACAGATCAAAATGAACAATGGTCTCGCCGTTCCTGTTTACCCTGATGTCCCGCATTGAGCCAATCTTGCTCGGCCCGCCCGCAGCGAAAAGGGCGTTTACAAGCGTCGAAAGGGAAGATACTGTGTATGCTCCCGGCCTGTATGCATCGCCGACAATATATACCCGCATGGTCCTCAATGACCCCATGCTGACGTTCATATCAAAGCCGGTATAATATTTTGAGATCTCTGCGAGCAGGGTCTCCTTGAGTTCTTTAAAGGAGAGTCCGGTCACCCCTATAATCCCGACCTTGGGCAGGGTGAGATTGCCGTCGCGGTCAACCACAACAGTCCATTGGCCGTCTATCTTTCCCCAGATCGTTATCCTTATTTCATCGCCGGGGCCTATGACATAGTCAGGCCCGACCGGCGCCTTTTCTGATGGGGCAAAGGCTGAAGGCGGAAGACTGAAAAGATTATATCCGAATTGCCTGATATTCGTGGACAGTATTGTCGAGGGGCCGCCAGCAATAAAGCGTTCAAACTCCGAGATCGTATCCGCGGAAGAGCGCAAATACAATGCCTGCGCTGCCTGCTTTTCGTCCTTCTTGCCCTCGCTGTCCGATTGCTTGGGTAATTCCGGTTTAAGAGATTGCTGAGATTGTTCCTGCTGGGGCTGAAGCAGCTGCTGCAGCTGCATTGACTGCTGGATGTCCACCGATCCTTGCATGGATGACGCACCCGGCGTGCTTGTTTGTGCCTGAGATGCAGGTCCTATAGGAACTGCTTGAGCCTCTTGGGCTGATGAGTTACCCGAAAAGATAGACAGGATCGATATTATTGACAGCGCCAAAAACCAGGATGTTTGTTTATTGCCGGATTTCATATTAAAGCGCTCCTTCTTATTTTTCGGGCATGCCTTTATTTTGGTAATGATTACACAGCAAATGATTATACAACATATTGCAACTAATTTCGACAAGCATGAACTGCTGACTGTTTAACTTTATAGCATATCCATAAATCCTTATAGGAGCAACTCTTATTGACAAAAACAGACTGGTGTTGTTAGCTTATGGCTAATAGTTTCAGGCTTTTATGCCGCCTTGGGAGGGAGGTATAAGGCTTTTTCGTAGAGTTTTATAAGGTTGCTGGCTGAGGGAAATCAATCATTACTTCAGTGTGCGGCCTTTTTTTATGTTTTAGAAGTCAGTCGTTAGTAGTTAGCCGTAAGCCGTTAGGGTAGAGCAGCAAAAGGATATTGTCCGCAGATTACGCAGATGCACGCAGATAAGGCAAAAAATGCTTTTGCAATAGACAAGAAGTAAAGAGTTAGAGTCGTTTGTTGATGTTGGATTTCAATCGGCGAAAATCTGCGAAATCTGCGGATGAATGCCGTGGTCTTGGCAGTTGCTAACGGCTATCGGCTAATGGCTGGTTTAATGTGCTACAATAACCAATAGTGTGACACAACAAACTTTGCTCAAGTGAGGTGGCAGATGAAACAGATAACAATAAGGGAGGCGCGGCAGGCATTGTCTCGCCTTGACCAGATACTTGAGGCTGAAGGGGAAGTTACCATTACAAAAAGGGGCAAGGCGGTCGCCAGGCTGGTCCAGCTCGGAAAAAGAATTGTCATGCCGTCGCATGGCGACCTTCGCAGTAAAATGAAGCGTATGAAGCGCGACAGCGCCAAACTGGTCCGGTTGGACCGGGATGAACGATGAAGAAGGTCATATATTTCGATACAAGCGCACTTGCAAAATGGTATATCAACGAACCCCGCTCTGATGATGTCGAAAAATATCTTCAACAGCACGGGCCCGTAGCTATCAGTGATCTTACCATAGTTGAGATGCGCTGCCTTTTTGCAAGACGGCGGCGGGATAAAAGCATAACTTCTCAAATAGAGACAGAAGCTTTCGCTGCGTTTCAGGAAGACATTCGAAGACGGTTTCTCATCTGTCACCCGTTACCGGACGGACTTGCCGCTGGAACACTAAATCTGATGGCGCTTCTTTCCGATATTCCGATCCGGACTCTCGATGCCTTGCATCTTATGATTGCCAGGGAAATCTCTGCCACCGAGCTGGCAACTGCTGATCGCATAATGGCTGATGGAGCAGAGATTTTAGGGATCAGGGTGGTTCGGTTTTAACTATGATCGGAACAATACCGCAGCCATTAGTAGTTAGCCGTAGGCCGTTAATCGTTGGATTTAAAGGCTTTTGCTAGAGTCTGTCTTATTTTTTGCTAGCCGCTAACCGCAAAGACTGTTTTGGTTTGCCGTCTTACTCCGCCTTTATCGGCGTGTTCGGCGGTTGATTATATCTTAGTCGTCGTTGTTGCTAGTCGCTCTTTGTGTTTGTTGCAGTTGCTGTTTGCTAACGGCTAGTGGCTGATTTTAGGTTGCATCTGAAACAGGGCGAGATGTAACTGAAAGGGCGGAGCAGTCTTTAAACCCGTGACTGGTTCTGCCTTTACGAGTTTCGAGTCACGGGCTGGGTGTTCTGCCTTCTCCGCCTTTATCGGCGTGTTCGGCGGTTACTTATATTTTAGTCTTCGTAGTTACTAGCGGCTAACGGCTAGTGGCTGATTTTAAATAAAGGTGAACTACTATGCTAATTTCCAAAATTGAAAATCGCACAGCGCGCGTCGGCGTAATAGGTCTGGGTTATGTAGGCTTACCCCTTGTCATCGCATTTTGCAAAGCGGACTTTCAGGTGACCGGTTTTGATATAGATGCAAGTAAAGTCACATTATTGAAGCAGGGCAAAAGTTATTTTAAGCATATTGATGCAACGCTCATCGCCGACTGTGGAACGCGTTTCACGCCAACCGATGATTTTTCCCGTTTGGCCGATATGGACTGCATCATCATTTGTGTGCCTACACCGCTTAGCAAGTATCGCGAACCAGATATGCGCTTTGTATTCGATACTGCAAACACAATTGCCCAATATTTGCGGAAGGGTCAGCTGGTTGTCCTGGAGTCTACGACATACCCCGGAACAACTGATGAGGATTTGCGGCCTATATTAGAGACGGCTGGTTTGAAAGCGGGCAAAGATTTTTATCTTGCCTTTTCTCCCGAGAGAGAGGACCCGAACAACAAGGATTTTTCTACCTCTACTATCCCCAAGGTAGTGGGCGGTTATACGCCGGGCTGTCTGGCCGCTGCAAAGGCCTTATACGAGGCTATTGTTAACAAGACTGTTCCTGTCTCTTCTACAAGTACTGCTGAAGCAGCCAAGCTCCTTGAGAATATCTATCGGGCAGTAAACATTGCCCTTGTGAACGAACTCAAGATGCTCTTTGACCGCATGGACATTGATATATGGGAAGTAATAGAGGCGGCCAAAACCAAGCCTTTTGGCTTTCAGGCATTCTACCCTGGTCCCGGCCTCGGAGGCCACTGTATCCCAATAGATCCATTTTATCTTACATGGAAGGCCAGAGAATACGGGTTCGCAACGCGCTTCATCGAGCTTGCCGGAGAGATAAACACTAACATGCCATACTATGTATTAGATAAGATCTTTGATGTACTAAATGAAAAGGGAAAACATCTTATGGGAGCAAGGGTGCTGATACTTGGGATGGCTTACAAAAAAGATATTGATGACCAAAGGGAATCACCATCCTTAAAGATTATTGAACTTTTGGTACTACATGGCGGCATTGTGGACTACAACGATCCACATGTGCCGCGCTGTAAAGGGCATCGGAATTACTCAAGTATAGACATGGAATCTCAGCCACTAACTGAGGCGTCATTACAGAACGCTGATTTAGTCCTACTCCTGACCGACCATACAGATTACGATTACGATTACATCGAAAAACATGCCAAGATCATCGTCGATACGCGAAATGCATTTGCAAGCAGGGGGGTTAGGAGTCATAAAATATATAAGGCTTGATGGCAGTTGGGATAGCAAATTGAAAACTGATATTCAAAGATAAGCCCCCCAAAGGTGAACTCTTAAGCTTTTTTAAATTATGTTTGAAAATATTAACTTTGACTATGAACGGTCACGGCGGCTTTTTAAAGAAGGCTTTTGGATTGTACTCGGCCAAATCATGCTTGTGCTTGGTTCTCTGGTTGGCGTCCGCATTTTAACAGGACTTATGATGCCATCAGAGTATGGTGAGTTGGCTTTGGGAATGACCGTTGCAACGCTGGTCAATCAGGGGGTAATGGGACCGCTTGGCAATGGTGTTACCCGTTTTTATGCTCCAGCGGTAGAACGAGCCGATTTTGGTGGTTATTTGAAAGCGGTTCTTCGCTTGGTGTTATCGGCAAGTGGAGGTATTGTTTTTTTGTTTCTAATTGTGGTCGTGGGGCTCTTGATCGTCGGTAAAGTGCAATGGCTTGGAATTGCACTTGCCGCTACTATGTATGCCATTCTCAGCGGAAATAATTCAATCCTTAACGGCATTCAGAATGCCGCGCGTCAACGGTCCGTTGTGGCGCTTCATCAGGGAATAGAACCATGGTCGCGCTTTTTAATTGCCGCCGGGTTAATGGTTGCTTTGGGGGCGACCAGTACAGTAGCCATGGCGGGTTATGTTATCGCAGTTATTCTGATTCTTGTGTCTCAGTATTTATTTTTTTATAAGGTTGTTCCTCCTAATATGGATGAAACAGATGAAGGGACAAAGTGGTCAACTCAAATATTTAATTTTTCATGGCCCTTTGCAGCCTGGGGTATTTTTACGTGGGCTCAGTTAGTGTCGGATCGTTGGGCATTGGGGATTTTTGGAACAATGGAAGAGGTTGGGATGTACGCAGTCCTTTTTCAACTGGGATATTACCCGATATCGATGGTAACCGGTATGGCGATGCAGTTTTTGGCCCCCATTTTTTACCAGCGAGCCGGCGATGCGAGTGACAGCAAGCGAAATACGGACGTAAAAAAAATGAGTTGGCTTCTGGGCTGCTCGGTATTGGGGGTTACGTTATTCGCCTTTTTAATTGTCTTTTTTTCCCATGCCTATTTATTTCATTTATTTGTCGCTAAAGAATATGCATCGGTGTCTTATTTATTGCCATGGCTTATCCTATCCGGAGGCATATTTGCCGCTGGCCAAACCATTTCACTTGATCTCATGAGTCAAATGAAGACGAATTCAATGGTTGCGCCTAAGATTATTACAGCTCTTGGGGGAGGGATACTTAATTTTGTGGGGGCATATCTGTTTGGTATAAAAGGTATTGTCTTTGCAAATGTTATCTTTTCTGCATCGTATTTTATTTGGATGATACTAATTTCCAGAAGGTATTTTGGAGAGTTAGTGGCTGCATGATGATCATTGTCGCAATTTTGTCTATTTACAAGTGTAGGTAACCCTCTTGAAGTTAAAATATGTTGTCATAAAACTCTACAGCCTGCTCTCAAGTCAATTCGGTATCGACCCGCGCCGCTTTCTTCGCTCGATGTGCGGCATCCCTTTTTTTCTGCTCGACTGGTGGAGCTTTCGTAAGGGCTATTCTGGCAAGTTGACTCTAATGCCCTGTTTGCACGACCGTTACGAGGAAGGAGGCACAACCAAGAGTGAGTATTTTTGGCAAGATTTACTTGTTGCTCGATGGATTTATGACGCCAAACCGCAAAGGCATGTGGATGTCGGTTCACGGGTGGATGGGTTTGTCGCCCATGTGGCGAGTTTTCGAGAGATAGAAGTGTTCGATGTCCGGCCCATTCCAGTCAAAATTCTTGGCGTTGTGTTCAAGCAGGCGGATATGATGCGCTCCGTTGTATCGCCCTCCATCGGCGTGGAAGCGGGGTATTGTGATTCCCTTTCCTGTCTTCATGCAATTGAGCACTTTGGCTTGGGTCGCTACGGAGACCCGATTGAACCGAAAGGCTATGAGCGAGGAATTGCAAACATGGCTCAACTGCTCAAGTCAGGAGGCAGATTCTATCTTTCAGCACCAATCGGTTTGGAGCGGGTGGAATTCAATGCCAATCGCGTGTTTGATCCTCGCACGATAATTCACTGTGCCGAATCATGTGGATTGGAGTTGCAGGAATTAACTGTGATCGGGCGCGATGGTATAGTTCGGCAAATACAACCGAGTCCAGATACGTTACATGAATTGTCACAGATTTGCTACAATCTCGGCATTTTCATCTTCATCAATAGAGGTAACTAAGAAAGGCTCAATGTTCAATAAAAATATTAACGCACTTAACTGTCAAACCTCTTTATCGGAATGTCAAGGCTTTGTTATGGGTTATTTATTTTGAGTGCATTGTCCTATTTTACCGATACATTGGGGATAGAATGAAAAAAATCATCACCCGTATATTTGGTGGAATCGGTAATCAGTTGTTCTGCTATGCTGCTGCACGCCGGTTGGCGCTTAAGAACAACGCCGAGTTGGTCATAGACGACATCAGCGGGTTTGTACGCGATTTTGAGTACAAGCGACATTATCAGCTTGATCACTTCAGAATCCCCTGTCACAAGGCTACTGCGGCTGAACGTTTGGAACCGCTCTCTCGTGTTCGACGCTATCTCAAGCGCGCATATAATCGCCGCCAACCTTTCGAGGAGCGGAAATATATCCAGCAGGTTGGGCGCGACTTCGATCATCGCCTCTTGCAGGTCAGATCGCGTGGAACGCTGTACTTGGAGGGTTATTGGCAGAGCGAGGATTACTTCAAGGACGTTGAGCAGATCATACGTCAGGATTTACAAATTATTCCTCCTGAGGATGCATTGAATAAGCGCATGGCTGATGAGATTCAGGCCAGTTGTGCGGTGGCCTTGCATATGCGTTGGTTTGAGAACCCCGGTTGTGTCGGCGCAACTTTCAATGCGTCGGTAAATTATTATCTCAAGGCAATTGAATTTATCGAGCAAAAAGTTAAGGCACCACACTATTTCTTGTTTTCTGATAATCCTGATTCTGCTCAAGTCAAGTTGTCTATGTTAGGGAGGCATGTGACGATGGTGTATCTCAATAAAGGAGATGAAAATGCTTATGCAGACTTGTGGCTGATGACTAAGTGCAAGCATTTTATCACAGCTGATAGTACTTTTAGTTGGTGGGGTGGTTGGTTGGGGGAGGGAGAGGAAAAGATTGTGGTTACCCCAAATTTGGCACTTGGGAGTCAAGCTTCTTGGGGTTTTAAGGGGTTAATCCCAAATGGGTGGGTAAAATTGTGAGTTTATTGGTATTTTTCGCACGAGTATTTCTAATAAGCGAAGTGAAGCAGTTAGTAAGAGTGACAATATGAGAATAGTGTATGTCGGATTGTTACGTACAGGCCAAACTTCACTGCACCGCCTTAACGCATTGGAAAGGCTGGGTCACGTGGTTGCAGGGGTAGACGCAACTCTTCCACAGAAGCCGTGGGTTCTGGCGCTACCTCGCAGAGTATCCGGCAAACTCTTCCGTCTTGGGCTCGACGCGTTTGGGCCTAGAGATCGTAACGGTGAGAATGCTTCCGTACTAAGGTTGTTTCGTGATGCGGAGTGGGACGCATTGTGGATCGACAAAGGAACGACTATCGAAGCAGACACTATTGCCGAAGTGCGGCGGCGTCAGCCGCGTTGCCGAGTTGTTGGCTACTCGCCGGATGACATGTATGCGCGACATAACCAGTCGCGCCCATTTTTACAGTCGTTACCATTGTATGATGCTTACTTTACTACGAAGTCTTATGGCGTTGCAGAACTTACGTCGCTGGGTGCCAAAGAAGTCCATTTTAGCCTCAATGGCTATGATCCTTCTGCGCACCGGCCAATGACTGTCGGCGACCATGAGCGCAAACACCTCGGCGGCCGTGTAGGGTTTATCGGTGATTACGAAGCTGAACGCCATCGGTCTATAAAGTTTCTGACTGAAAATGGAGTGCCTGTGCGGGTTTGGGGGCCTAACTGGGCATCGAAGCACATTTCTAATGGACTTCAGCTTGAGCGACGTTGTCTATGGGACGATGATTACGCATTGGCCATATGTGCATTCGATATTAACCTTGGGTTTCTCCGTAAAATCAATAGAGACCAGCAGACAACGCGAAGCGTGGAGATACCGGCATGTGGTGCCTTCATGCTTGCGGAGCGAACCGATGAGCATCGAGCTCTTTTCGAAGAAGGAATGGAGGCAGAGTATTTCGATTCCAATGAGGAGTTGCTGGACAAGGTGAGCTACTATCTTTCCCACGAAGACGCTCGAAAACGAATTGCCGCCGCCGGACGCGAAAGGTGCATACGGTCGGGTTACAGCAATGATGCCCTTCTCTCTAAAATGCTGGATACCGCGATGAAGAATCTATGATGATATTATACCTTCGACGCAAGAAATCGGTTAGAGACGCGGCTGACAGGTTTATGGCGGGCAGAGGAGGTTTATTGGTCGCTTCCTCCTCTATGAATTAATCTGATATTTATGCAAAAGACAATGATAAAAGAAAATCATCTGGGAATTTATAAAGAAAAATCAGGCGGAAGGTATTTATTCATTATCCCACTGTTGATGCTGTCCTATGCTATTTTCAACAATACCTCATATCCGACTGTGGCTTGGCTTGCGACTGCGGCAGCATTTGCATCCGTGCTTGCAATAGTGGCGGCAAACTATAAATTCATGTCCTTCGTTACTGTCTATAGTTTGATGAATTTGATTACCTATCCAATCGCTGCTTTTGCTAATCTATTGCTCGAATCGCCAGCAGTTCGTTCCGATTTATGGGCAGAGACAGATATGTCAATGGTCGGCGGTATAATTGGAATGCTATCTTTTTTCTTGGGTGCGTTTCTGTATAAGACTACACATATGGGCAAATATGTGCTTGAGACTGATATTTCAACAATAAGAATAACAAAAAAGAAATTCAATATATCATTGGTATGTCTGATTTTCTTAATTGCTGCATTGAAGTATAACACTGGCTTATATTATCACGGCAGTATTATAGAAACTGATATGTCATTCTCAGGTTTCAATAACACATTAGAGCATTTAACTTGGGTAGCATATTGTGGTATTTTTCTACAAGTTTATCGTTATACAATAACAAGAAAGAACATAGATGGCATATTGTCGATCGTTTTGATATTAGTGCCAATTTTAATTTACTTGCCGAGTGGAGCGCGGGAGCAAACGCTTGGCTTTCTGCCTTTGCTTATTATTGCATACATTTCTTGGGAAAAAAGAAACAAATTTAAATTCTTTATAGTTGGAGCTTGTGGTATATCAATTATTGTCATTTTAGTTGCAATTGGAATCTATAGAGATATACAAGGCGTGTCCGAGGTAGGGATGGCGGAGAAATATGAATTATTAATGTCAGTGGAGAAGGGCGAATCAGTGACCCCTGAAAGTATATTAGTGGGACGATTGTCAGATTTTGTGGCAACTGGGAGAATTATTTCAGAAACCCCCACTGTTTATCCTTATCGATATTTGGAGGGAGTTGAGGACTGGTGGCAGATTGCAGTGCCTGGATTTTTGCGTCCGGCCGGGAGGGAAATACATATGCAGGATGGAGCCGAGACTGCCTTTAAATATGGAGTAAATATAAGTGAAACATATTCTACGCCTGTTATGACGATAGGTGATTTGTATAGTCGATTTGGTTGGTCTGGCATTATCATAGGAATGTTTTGTATGGGTCTTATTCTGAATAAACTTGATAATTCTTTTCTACAAAACGATACTCTGCATAAATATATTTTCTTCATACTGTTTTGTAGAGTGGTTTGGCGACTTTATGCTTCGTCCCTATTGATCAATTTTGTAGCATTCACCAGAGATTTATTATTGATATATATAGTAGCTTTGGTGCTATATAAAATATCATTGCGTTATGCGGTGTTATATCACAGGTTGAGCGATAAAAGAGTCAATAATTAGAAAGCTATTCATTGTCGCGGCTAGAGGCAATCTTGGCCCATTGAGTGTTGTCCGGATCGCGAAGCAGAATACTTGCTGTAAATGCTGATATTTCTTGCATGCCAGGAAGAGAGGCTCAGAATATGTCTAGTAGCGACGGCACCCAGCGAGTGAGTCTATCTGGTTAAGTTAGTTAACGAGGAGTTGATAAATTGTGACCTTCTATCACCTAAGTCCACAGGCAGTGAACTCAGCAGCTAAAGTTTTTTCGCGGATGTGTGCCGGACGCTTCCAGCGACATAGTAAGTGTGCGGATCAAAGAGTATTATCTCAGTGCAACTGTGGGTAATAAGCATATGAAGATATTAGTCTATCACATAGGATCACTTGGTGACACTCTGGTTGCCGTTCCCGCTTTGTGGACTGTCCGCGAAAACTTTCCGGACGCGCACATAACGATGTTAACAGACGAGCAGCCCGGACAGTCTCTGGTCCAGTCTCAAGATGTTTTAGATGGTTCAGGCCTTATTGACGACTATATTGTCTATTCTGTTGGCAGTCTTCTGGCGATTGCTCGGTTGTTGCTCATATTGCGACTTCGGAGATTCGATACCCTAATCTACCTTATCCGGCGGGAGGGTGATAGACAGATTCAGCGCGACAGTGTTTTTTTTAAGCTGGCCGGAATCAAGCTGCGAATTGGAATGGCGGAGTTCGGAAGTAGATCCACATATGTTATACGTGATCCAATGCCTGAGGTGCCACGTGTGGCAGACTCCCTTCTTGATAGACTTCGAGTGGTGGGTCTGACGCCGCCTCCTGCCGGGCAAGGTCGGGTTGACATCAACATCGGCGAACGCGAACGGGCTAATGTAGAGAGATGGCTGTCTGGGCTTCCTGATGATGGTGGAAGTAGATGGCTCGCCATTGGGCCCGGTTCGAATATGCCGTGCAAAATATGGCCATTGGAAAGATATCTGGAGGTTGCTAAGCGCCTGATTGACGAATACGATCTCTGGCCAGTAGTTTTTGGGGGAGCGAAGGATAAGGATTTAGGTCATAGACTTTTGCTAGAATTCGGTCGTGGCTATGTGGCAGCAGGTGTACTGGGTGTCAGAGATTCTATGGCAGCCATGCAACGTTGTTTGATGTTTATAGGAAACGACACCGGTACGATGCACATGGCTGCTGCTAGCGGTGTGCGCTGCGTGGCCGTGTTTACATCTAGGCAAGAACCCGGACTGTGGTACCCGTATGGCGATGGACACGTAGTCTTGAGGACACTTGTCTCCTGCGAAGGGTGTTTGCGTGAAGAGTGCGTAGAACATAAGATGAAGTGCATTCTTTCGATCTCAGTGGAGCAGGTTTTGCAGGCTTGCCGAATGGTCTTAGATGAGCAAATCGGTACAACAACATGCGATTTGGAACGATTTTAGAAATCAGGACGTGGATGAGACCATGGTAAAGGGATTTTAGGCGGATTGACTAGCCGCCAAGTAAGTAGAAATCTAAAATGAAAAAAACATGATTGTCAGCGATGCCTGTAGCGTTGTCATGAGAATAAGAAGTTTATATGTGTCCCTAATACGGTGAAAATGGCAATGGAATATAGTGTGAGGTAGAGTACAAATGAAAAGTATGCGATCAATGCTACTGAAAACGGTTAACTGATCCTGCCCCGAAATGACGGACACATCGAAAGGTTAGGTAAAATATAACCTTGGGAGGTGTCACATGCAGGAACACGGAGGTCGGAGGAAGTACGACAAGCAGTTTAAGGAAGAGGCGGTCAAGCTTGTCCTTGAGGGT
>CAIJNL010000030.1 GCA_903822005.1 uncultured Nitrospiraceae bacterium | reverse complement strand
TTTCAAGGGAAGAAGCTACAGACTGAAAGGGAAAATTGAGGTCAAAAACGTTGACTTAAAAATAAGGAAGCAATAATATACTAACAATGGTGGTCTCCATTACCTGGGATTGAACTGGTACCAAATACCTGGGACGTGACAGATATTGCGCTCAGTCAGCATAAAGAGATATTTCGGGCGATAAAAGACCAGAACGTTGCCCTGACCGGGGTTGCGATGCAAGAGCATATACGTGGATTAAGCGCGGCGGTAAAATAGGGGTTGATTGTCATCAGGAGTATATCGGAGATCTGCATGGAATGCCAGAATGCCATTGTTGATCGCTCATTTGCATGGTTAAAGCATTGGACTCTGTTTTAATAAATATTCTCAGGAGGAGGCAGAATGAATCACAAATTTTTAGTCCACGGGCATGAAGACAACGTAGGGGTGGCCGTCCAGGATATCTCGGCAGAAGAAAAAGCAGTAGGAGTTTACCTGGACAGCAATGGGGAAACAACGATCAAGTCAAATCATGACATCAAACTTGGCCACAAGATTGCCTTGAAGTCGATAAAAACTGGCGAATATGCATATGAATATGCAGAAATAATCGGCAAGGCGACCCAGGACATCAATGCAGGTGACTGGGTGCATATTCACAACATAAAGAGCGCGAGGTGGTAGAAATGACAACTAAGATACTGGGATATCGTCGTGAAAATGACCGCATCGGAATACGTAATCATGTATTGCTTTTGCCGCTGGATGCCGTCTCCTATCCTATTTGCCGCGCAGTTACAAACATAGTGGCCGGAACTACTTTTATCACACATCCGTACGGCCGCATGCAATTTGGAGCTGACCTGGACCTTCACTTCAGGACATTGATCGGTACAGGCTGCAATCCGAATGTTGCAGCTGTAATTGTAGTTGGCATTGAGCCAAACTGGACCAAAAAAATTGCAGACGGGATTGCAAAAACGGGCAAACCGGTTTCCTATTACTGGAGCGATGAAAACGGCGACCTGAAAACGATTGAAAGGGCCGCGCGAAAGGCAGCGGAGTACGTTCATTATGCAACTGCACTCGAAAAGGTCGAGGCTGATCTGAAAGAACTTGTTATCGGTTACAAGTGCGGTGAGTCGGATACGACGTCAGGCCTTGCGAGCAATCCGGCGGCCGGAGTAGTATGCGACCGGCTGATAAAGATGGGATCAACCGTCATGTTCGGAGAGACCCCGGAAATAACGGGGGCAGAGCATATCCTTGTCAAACATTTCGCAACAAAAGAGCTGGGCGAGCAGTTTCTGAAAATACATAAGGATTATCTGGACCTGATCTTCTCGAAAGGCGAGGACCTGCTCGGATCGCAGCCTAACCAGGGCAATATCGCCGGCGGCATTTCTACGATTGAAGAAAAGGCCCTTGGCAATGTCCAGAAACTCGGCAAATCACCAATAGTAGGCATTCTGGATACATGCGAAGAACCCGCAGGGCCGGGACTATACTTCATGAACACCTCTTCAGCAGCAGCCGATCTGGTGACAGCAATGGCAGCAGCCGGCGCAGCCATGACCGTATTTACAACAGGCAAGGGCAATAATGTCGGCAACCCGATCACACCCGTCGTCAAAATCTGCGCGAATCCGAAAATCTGCAAACTGGTGCCTGAAAACCTTGATGTCGATGTCAGCGGTGTGATGAGTCGTGAATTAACATTGGAGCAGGCAGGCGACAAAATCATGGACTGCATTGTCAAAACGGCCCGGGGGCGGTATACGGCAACTGAGGTGCTTAAGCATGATGAGTTCGCGCTGACAAGACTATACCCATCATCCTGACAAGAGTAAGGTCGTCGGGTGTGCGGAACAAGAAGAAGCTTACAGAGCTAATGAACCTGGAGTGTGATGTGACAGAAGAGAACTCTTTAATAAGTAAAATGAAGCGATACAGACTTTGGATTTTCCTCTCCATTTCCGCAACATATCTTGTGTCCTATTTTCACAGGGCTGCACCTGCTGTTGTAGGGCCGGAAATAATGAAAGAACTTTCACTGGAGCCTGCAGCGCTCGGGCTTATCGGGTCGATGTACTTTTGGGCCTACGCTGCAACAGCCCTGCCTGCGGGTGTATTAGCGGATACATGGGGAGCGCGCAAAACGATAACAGCTTTTGTTTTCCTGGCAGGCATTGGCGGGGTCGTCTTTGCGCTTGCCCCGGGCGCGCCCGTTATGGCGCTGGGGCGCTTTATTATCGGTTTGGGGGTCGGGGTGGTTTATGTTGCCGCAATGCGTATTCTGGCAGACTGGTACAGACCGAATGAGATGGCCACATATTCAGGTGTTCTTTTGGCGGTTGGAAATATCGGGGCGATAATATCGACCATGCCACTGGTCCTCCTGATGGAGAACATCGGCTGGCGAAACTCTTTTATTTTGGTCGCCGGACTGACCTTGCTTGCCAGTGCAATATCATATAGCGTCATTCGCAATAAACCGCATGAACTCGGCCTCTCAATTCCGTCGGAAGGCATAGGAGCGTCACTGACAACGACCGATGACAAGGTCTCCCTTGGAGAGGCATTAAGAACAGTGTTTGGGAACAGAAGATTTTATTTGATGGGCCTGCTGTTGTTTTCGTATTACGGAACATTCATGGGGGTCGGGTCGTTGTGGGCCGGCCCTTACCTGCAGGATATCTATGGATTGTCCAAGCAGGCGGCTGGCAGTGTCCTTATGATGTTTCCGCTTGGAATGGTAATAGGCTGCCCACTGGCAGGCTATATGTCGGACAAGGTATTTAAGTCCCGCAAAAATGTCCTGTTATGGGGCTGTATCTCCCACCTGGCCTGCTACATTCCGCTGATATTTTTCCCTGCCGAAATGCCTGAAAAGGCCCTTTATATATTATTTTTCCTGTATGGGCTGACAGGAGGAGCTTTTGTCTCATGCTTCGCAGGGGTAAAAGAAATTTATTCGGCACGCTTTGCGGGCACAGCTGTCGGGGCATTGAACATCTTTCTCTTTTCGGGCGGCGCGTTTTATCAATACGCAATGGGAGCCGTTATCAACATATATCCTGTAGTGTCTTCGGGAGTATATTCCCCGGCCGCATACAGAACAGCCTTCATGATTCCGGCCTGCGGATTGTTATTGGGAATAATCGCATTCTCATTTTTTAGGGAAGAACGCACCGTCTTGTCAGAGGCCGGCAGTTACAGAGTAGTTTCATAAATAATGTTATAAGCGCTGCCGGGCAAGATTATCCAGGATGTAACGCGCGGCTGATTAACCGGCGGAATCAGCCGCGTAACTTTGACCGTAAGATAACTGATATTTAAAAAAATTCTACTTCTGCCTCCCCGCTGACATATTCAAGTAATATTGATTAATACCGATACATACACTATACTTACGGCTCTGTGCGCGGGCAGCCAGTTTTGGAGATTTGCAATAAAAGAAGCTAACTATCTGAATTTAATGGATTTAAAGTATTTCCCGGGGGGGACATGATTATAGACTGCAATAAATCAGGACAGGAATATAGCGGCCGGATGATGAAAACATATTTTTCTCGTCCGGCCGTTTTTATTAGACAAAATCTTTCCGGATTGAAAGCTGCCGCATGGCAATTTATTGGCCGCTTTTTTACGGCCGCTGCCTGTGGCCTGCGCCGGGCCCGCTTTATGGTCTGTTGCGGGTCAATCATGGTGCTTCTATTCAGCAGTATCGCTCTAGCCGACGACTATGATCTGGTTTTAAATCACACCGACAGCCCTGACCCTGTGGTCGCCGGCGGCACGGTGGACTACACCATCAGGGTCACTAATAACGGAGATGCTGCTACGATTGATAGCATCCAGGTGTCGGATACACTGCCGTCAGGCATTACTTTTGTTTCAGCGATACCCAGTCAGGGCAGCTGTAACCTGACGCCCGCGCCGGTTGCCGGGGGCACCTTTACCTGTGATCTCGGCTCGCTGGCGGTGTCGGCGAGTGCCACGGTTACTGTGCGGGTGCGCACTACCATTGCGGGAACAATCACTAATTATGCGAGTGTAACGAGCACTGCCCCTGGCTTTATTGACCCGGACATGGGCAACAACAGCCAAAGTGAGCAGACCACCGTTAATCAGGGCGCCAATCTGTCGCTAGCAAAAAGCAGCACTCCTTCACCCAGCGTACAGTCAGGCGCAACCCTTGACTATAACCTGACCGTCAGCAATGCCGGGCCTGATACAGCAAGCAGTGTACGAGTGGTGGATATTTTGCCTCCGGGTTTCAATGTAACGGGCTCTCTTCCTTCCGGATGTTCCCAAGTAGGCCAGACAGTGACTTGTGACCTTTCAGGGACTATCGCAAGCGGAGGCAACTTTGTTGTGGGGCCGATAACAGGCCGGATTTCAGTTTCGGGCGGAAGCACCCTCACCAACTCTGCCAGTGTTTCGATCACCTCATCCGGGGCCCCTCAGGACCCTGATTCCGGCAACAACACAGCCACTCTTAATACTACGGTGACAGCCGGCAGTGATGTTTTTATTTCAAAAAGCCAGAGCGTCGGCAACCCGGTCACTACCGGAACGACCTTCAACTATACCCTGACCCCGCGCTACACTGGTGAAGTGCCCGGCAACATCACTGTGACCGACAGTGTGCCAACGGGAATTACGGTGATAGCCTCTCCATCCGGTACCGGATGGGACTGTTCTGCTACCAGTGGGCAGAATGTCAGCTGCAGCCGCGCCAGCGGCGGAGCAGCAGCGGGCAACAGTGTGGCGATGCCGGCCATTACAGTGCCGGTGCGTGCCGACACGGTCGGCAGCTATACTAACACTGTCAGCGTCGGCAGCGCGGCAAGTGATCCCAACCCGGCAAATAACAGCGCATCCTTGAGCACCACGGTCGTGGCAGCGGCAGCCGATCTGCACGCTAACAAGAGTGCCCTGCGCACCGATAACACCGCTCTCTCACCCGCCCTTGTCGTGGTGGGAGACAATTTCAAATGGCGGATGTCCATAACAAACGGAGGACCATCTGCCTTTACGGGTATTCTGCAGCTTACCGACAGTCTGCCCGCAAATGTCACGGTCAACTCCTATACCAACCAGACAGGCGGATACTGGTCATGCAGCCCGGCTGTTCCAGTCACGGGACCAGCCACTATAAACTGCACCACAGCCGCAGGGACAGTCCTGAACAATGGGGCAACAACCTCTTACCTTGAGCTTAACGTTACAGCCACCGGTGCCGGTACCCTGAATAACACAGCCAACAGCACCAATTCTGTCGGAACCCCGGCAGACAGTAATCCTGGAAATGACGGCTCCGGATCGACAGTGATCTCCCAGCCAAATGCCAGTTCCGCCGATCTCAAGCTTGTCAAGACCGTGAGCGGCACGGTTACTGCCGGTGACCTGTTAACCTATACCCTGCAGATTGTCAACCTGACGGCAGGAGTGACTTCCACCAATATTACTCTTACTGATACACTGACCAACTTGATCGATAACCAGTCTGGCGCAAACCATGGACTGGAGAGCGCTGCAATCACAACGGCCGGAACGTCGGTCGGCGGCAGTTGCAGTTCGTCAACGTCAGGCAACAACGGGCGCGCACTTACCTGTACCTTTACGGGTATTGCTGCCTGTACTGAAAACGTTGACTGTCCAGTTGTAACGGTGCAGGTGCGGCCCAACGGCACCACCCCGCGCACCAATAGTGCTGCCGTCTTTTCTGCAGATGTTGCCGATCCGAATATCTCTAACAATACCAGCAACACAGTCAGTTCAACTGTCGATCAGCGCAGTGATGTAACGGTAACTATTACTGACAACCCTGACCCGGTACAGGTTGGCGCGAGTCTGACATATGTGGCGACTGCTATCAACCGGGGAGTAAGCGCAGCGGATAATGTCACTGCGACTGTTACGCTTCCGGATGGTGTAACCTTTCTTTCATCCAGCCCATCTGCCGGAAGCTGCTCAACGACCCCGACTGTTGGAACGTTGACCACAACGGGGAATAAGACTGTTATTTGCAATCTGGGTACATTGCCGCTGCCTTCTCCGGGCAATACAACGACCCAGACTGTGACTATTGTCGTCCGGCCTACCATGACCGCGTTTCCCGGAATAATCCAGGCCGATGCGGCAGTGAGTACCTCCACGACAGAAACGGACAGCGGTAATAATAGTGCATCAACCACCACGACACTTACCGCTCCGTCCCATGACTTGCTGGTTAACAAGACCGACAGTCCCGATCCGGTGGCCGTTAACGACAATGTAACCTATACGATCAGAGCTACTAATAACGGCCCGTCTTATGCCACCGATGTGCAGATTGTGGATACGCTGCCGACCAGCAAACTGACCTTTGTCAGCGCCACGCCGCCCGCAGGGGGAAGTTGTTCCGGCGGGACAGTGGGATCTTCCGGCGGCACGGTGACCTGCTCTTTGGGCGATCTCACCTCAGGCACCAATAAACAAGTCACGATAATAATGACAGGCGCTGCAAAGGGTATAACCAACAACACTGTGACGGTATCTTCTGCAGAGACTCGCGCAAATGCAAGCTACGATCCTATTCCTGGTAACAATACGGTGACCGAGGATACCACTGTGCGAACCAAGGCAGATCCTGAAGTGGTCTCTAAAACAGCGCGAGATAGCGGTGATACAACGGATATACCTACGATCGGTCTGCGGCGTCCGTTTATATGGAAGATTGCGGTACGCAACAACGGCGGGGCGGGACTGGCCGAGGCCGATAACGTAACCGTTACCGATAGTTTGCCTGCCAATATGGAGCTGACGGCAACGCCGACCGTCGCTGTTACGGGCGGAAGTTTTTCGCTAACAACATGCACCGGCGCGGCGGGCAGCATAAGCTTTGCCTGTTCGTTGGGCACAGTTTCGAGCGGGGCCACAGGGACCATCACCGTACCCGTTCGGGTAACCGCTGTTACTACCCCCAGCAGCGGAAGTGATTCTTTTACGAACACGGCGACCATTGCCACCACCTCCCTCGACATAAATTCAGCCACGTTGGGAACGAACAACAATATTAAAAGCGGAACCATCACGGTCTATTCCTCCAGTCTGGCCGGCCGGGTCTGGACCGATAGTGACAATGACGGAACCATTAACGGGGCAGAGACCGGCATCAACTCAGTCACCATAACGTTGTCCGGACCGGCCTGGGACGGCCAGGCAATCAATCTTACCACTACCACCAGTACACTGAGCAGTGTCAGCGGCAGCTACAAGTTTTCCGGCCTGCCGGAAGGCTCATATGCCATTACCCAACCAAACCAGCCGGCCAACACCGTTAACGGCAAGACAATAGCAGGCAGCGAAGGCGGCACTCCGACCGTTGTTGCGGTCACTCCATCCTCTATTTCTGCCATCGCGCTGGGAGCGCATATAGACGGTATCAATTACAATTTCGGCGAGTTGCCCGAGGCGACACTTTCCGGCAGGGTGTTCGAGGACCTGAACGGCGACGGCATTATCAATGGCAGTGATACCGGAATCAACGGAGTTACAATTACTCTTACCGGGACAGACGATCTGGGAGCAGTCAATCGTACTACTACCACCAGTACCCTGGGCGGTGTCACGGGCAGCTATAAATTCTCCGGCCTGCGTTCCGGAACATATACCGTTACTGAAACCCAGCCGGGTGCATACCAGCCCGGCAGAACGAGTGTCGGCACTGTTACCGGCAGCGGGTCAGCTGCCGGCAACCTGGTTGCAGGCGGCCCTACAGTCAATCAGGTGCAGAATCTTGTACTCGTGTTCGGCAGCGTTGCAAGCAATTACAATTTTGGAGAGGAGCGCTATGCAAGCATTTCCGGCTATTCCTATATTGATACCAATGGAAACGGGTCGAAGAATGCAGGTGAAACTGTCGGCGTTCCCGGGGCTACGATTACCCTGACAGGTACGGATTATCTGAGTGCAACAGTCGGACCAACGACTACTACGACCGGCGCGGGTGGTGGCTATAGTTTCACAAATCTGCTGCCCGGCACATATAGCGTCACAGAAACAAAACCCGCCGGACTTACCCATACCGGTGCGCAGGTTGGCACCGGTTCAGGTTCTCCTGCCGGCACAGCAGGCAGCGATGTCCTCACCCAGTATGTGCAGACTATTGCCATACTGTCAAACGGTTCTTTGCAGAACTATAACTTTGGTCATCAGGGAACGGTGCTCGGCGGCTTTGTATATGTGGACCTGAACAACAATGGATTAAAGGACCCATTAGAGCCGGGCATTCCCGGCGTAACGGTTACGCTTTCAGGGACCGCCCTGGCTGGCGGTTCCGTCTGCGGGTATATTGCCAGCTGTAATGTCGTCACTGATTCGAGCGGCGCATTCAGCTTTGTGAATATTCCTGCCAGTGACGCATCCGGCTATACTCTGACTGAGCAGTCCCAGGCTATCGCACCCCTGACCAACTACACCGACGGTATAGACAGCCGCGGAACGGTTGCGGGAATTCCGACCGGCAATGCGGGCAATGATGTAATCACCGGAATTGTTATCGCAACAGGTCAGGTCGGTTCGGATTATCTTTTCGGTGAGCAGGGCGGCTCTATCAGCGGTCGCGTCTACCTTGATGTAAACAATAACGGAGCATACAACAGCGGAATCGATGCAGGCATTGCAGGGGTGACCATTGCCCTCTCCGGTATTACCTCGAGTGGCGCCAATGTATGTACGGTTATGGCCGGCGTATATCCGGCCTGCTCGGTTACCACGGCAGCGGACGGCGGCTTCAGCTTTACCGGACTGCCTGCCAGTAATGGAGCGGGCTATACACTCACCGAGTCCCAACCCGTTGATTATGCCGACCGTACAACCACAGCCGGCACTACGGCTTCGGGCTCCAATATCTGCGCAACAATTCCCAGTTGTACAACAACAACCATTGGGGACGGCAGTTACAACTTTGCCGGTCTTCGTAACGCCAACGGTTCCGGGTATAGCATCACCGAGACCCAGCCATCAGCCTATCTAGATGGCAAATTATCAAAAGGCACTGTCAACGGGGTTGCCTGCGCCGGGTGCAATACCACTGTTGCCAATGTGATCAGCGCCATTCCTTTTAATGCCGCCAGTGCTTTTGCAGCTTTCAACTTCGGCGAAGTGCTGTCAGGCGGCATCAGCGGCAGGGTATACCATGATTTCAACAACAACAACAGCTATGACGCAGGAGAAGAGCTGCCTGGTGTTACCATTACGCTGACGGGCACCGATGATCAGGGGGCTGCAGTTAGCCTGAGCACTGCGACGATTGCTAACGGCACGTATTCTTTCACGGGCTTGCGTCCTTCTAATGCTGCGGGATACACTCTCACGGAATCCCAGCCGGCGGGCATTGGCGACTATCCCGGAAACTCGGGCACTCAGATTGGCACAGTTAATGGAACACCGACGGGCACGGCCGCCCTGAACCAGGTTACTGGAATCGTAGTGAGCTCAGGGACGAGCGGTATCAACTACAACTTCCGGGAAAACGCCTCCAGCCTGAGAGGCTTCGTTTATCATGATGTCAATGATAACGGCAGCATGGATGGAGGAGAAAGCGGAATAGCCGGTGTGACCATTACCCTCTCAGGGTCCGCTAACCGTACCACCACAACGGCGGCGGACGGAAGTTATCAGTTCATTGGATTGAACAGCGGTGTTTATACCCTGACGGAAACCCAGCCGATCATCTATCAGGATGGCCGTGAATCTCCCGGAAATCCTCCCGGTACTGTAGATAATGCCAGCTTTACCTCTGCAGCCGCCCAAAACCGCATAAGCTCCATTACATTGCCCATAGCCACCGCGGGCACAGGCTACCTGTTTGGTGAGAGGACAGGTCTGACGGGAAGTTTTAGCGGCACAGTCTGGTACAACAGTATTACCCGTGATCAGACCAGGCAGCCGGGCGAACCCGGGCTGCTGAATTGGCGTGTTGAGGCTGTGCAGGGCAATGCGGTATTGGGCACTGCTACTACTGCGGCCGACGGCACATGGACGATTTCAGGTCTGCCGTCCGGCAGCGGCTATGAGCTGCGCTTCCGTCACACATCCAACAGCGCTCTTTATGGGACGCCGGTGTCGCAGGATCCAGGCTATACGGACTCGACGCCGGATTACAGCGCCAGGACCATAGCAAATATGGTATTGCGTTCAGGCGGCAACGTGATCAATCAGAACTTGCCGGTTGATCCCTCCGGCGTGGTCTACGACGCGGTCACCAGGCTGCCGGTCAGCGGCGCAACGGTCAGGCTTACAGGACCGGGCGGCTTTAATCCCGCGACTCAACTTCTCGGAGGAGTGGCGAACGCAACACAGGTGACAAGTTCTGACGGGTTCTACCAGTACCTGCTGCTGGCCGGTGCGCCAGCAGGCGTGTATGCCATAAGCGTTACTCCGCCAATCGGGTATGTGCAGGGGCCTTCAGGCATAATACCGGCAACCAGCGGACCTTTTACGGTGCCGGGCGGGCCGACGTATGCCGTACAGACCCAGGCAACAGCGCCAAGCGGGGCACAGCCCACGACATATTATCTCAGTTTTACAATGAGCGCATCCACGGCAAGCGTGGTGAACAACCACATACCCGTTGATCCGATACTGGGCGGCGCGATTATAGTTATCAAGAGGACGCCCCTGATCAATGTTACGCGGGGCGATCTGGTTCCATATACCATAGAGGCCACAAACACACTCTCAGCCCAGATTCCGAATATCAATCTTGTCGATATCATACCGCCCGGTTTCAGATACCGCACCGGCAGCGCAAACCTAAATGGCGTCGCGGCTGAGCCGGCGATCACGGGCAGGACCATGACATGGAGCAATCTTACCTTTGCCGCAGGCGAAAAGAAGATCTTCAGGATGATTCTTGTTGTCGGATCGGGCGTTACAGAGGGGGAATATACCAACCAGGCCTGGGCGCTCAACTACATAGCCAACGCGATGGTATCCAATATAGCCAAGGCCACGGTAAGGGTCATTCCTGACACGACTTTCGACTGTCCGGACATTATCGGCAAGGTATTCGATGATAAAAACAGCAACGGCTACCAGGACGAAGGCGAACCGGGTATTGCAAATGTGAGGCTCGCTACAGTAAGAGGTCTTTTGATTACAACGGATTCCGAAGGCCGCTTCCACATACCATGTCCGGAGATCCCGAACGCGGACCGCGGTTCAAACTTCCTGCTCAAACTCGATGAGAGGACCCTGCCGTCGGGCTATCGCATAACTACGGAGAATCCTTTGACTGTCAGGATCACGCGCGGCAAGATGGTAAAAATGAACTTTGGAGCGGCAGTGCATCGCGTTTTCCGCATTGAACTGACCGATGCCGCGTTCGAACAGGGCTCGGCCAAACTACTGAAACAGTGGGAAGCAAAGGTGCGTGGTCTGGACAAAAAGATGGAAGACAGGCCCACAGTTGCGAGGATCGCATACAGGGCCGGCAAAGAACCGCCCGCTCTGGTTAACGACAGGATGCGGGCCGTTCGACGCATACTCGAAGATGCATGGAAGAGCCGCAAGGGCCGTTACCCTCTCACGTGTGAAGAAGAGGTGATCGGTCATGACAAATAAATGCCGCAGTCTCAGGGTCTTCGGGAAAGCAGTTCTGTTTACGGCATGTACGATCAGCTTGCCCTGCGGGCTCTTTGCAGGCGACGCGGTCTTCAGCACTGAATCCGTTCAACAGATCGATGAAAGAGAGCGTTCAGCAAGAATACGCGGCAAGATCTTTGACCACAGCACAACCGAGTGCAGCGGATGTCTCAAGACCCCGCCGAGTTCGGAGAAGGAGATGCCGGTCAGAGTGCCAAGTGATGTGAAGGGCAATGCAACTGCTGTCAAGCCCGTTGCACCAGGGAAGACAGAGCTTTCGTGCGGTCCGAATCAGAAGCCCGAATATATGCCGATGCGTGTTACCATCGACGGGGTGCCGCTCGACGCCGAGAAATCGGGCCGCGGAGAGGCGGACCGGCAGCGCTGCGTTGATGTGGCACTCGAAAAAGCGGACATACGGGTCTATTATGATCCGCTCGTGGTGCGCCCTGCATTAAATGTCTGGACTACTCCAAATGCGGCGCAGAAGGCTGCGAAAGTCCGCTTTTTCACCTATTCGAACTATGCGCTCTGGGTACGCAAGGCCGAGATAAGGATATTCGAAAAGGGCAAGACGATTCAGCAGGCCCCGATTGCCACAGTACAGGTCAATATCAATGAGCGCGTTGTATGGTCTCCCCCGGCAGGCACACCGGAGACCATCTATTATCTGCTGCGTGTATACGATGAAAAGGGCAGGTTCGATGAGACTTCTCCAAAAGAACTGAAATTCGTCGCTAACCGCACTCCAATGAAGGATGAGGAGAGTCCTGAACGCGAATCTCTTATCGGGTATGGCGAGAACAGCCGGGTTGTGGGCAACATCCCTGTACGGGGAGGTACTATCACGGTCGACGGTAAAAAAGTGCCAAAAGGGTATAAGGTAAAGGCGCTCGGGCTGCCGGTGCCCGTAGACAAGGATGGCAAGTTCGCGGTGCGCCAGATAATGCCGGCAGGTCCGCATAGCGTCGAGGTCCTGCTCAGGGATGAAAAGGACAACGGTGCAAGCTTCAGAAGGAACATATCCATACCTGATAACGACTTTTTCTTTGTGGGGCTTATAGACATTACTGCCGGGTATCGCAGCACCTCGGGACAGGCGAATATCGTTACGCAGGATTCGGACAATTATTCGAAAAAAGAGTATATTGACGGGCGCGGCGCTTTCTACCTGAAAGGCAAGATCAAGGGCGAATATATTATCACCGCAAGTGCAGACACTCGGGAACAACCGGTTCAGAATCTGTTCAGGAACCTCGATTCAAAAGACCCGCAGTACCTGCTGCGCAACATAGATCCCAACAGGTACTATCCTGTTTACGGGGACGACAGCACTATTACTGATGACGCGCCGACCCAGGGCAAGTTTTATGTGAAGCTCGAAAAGGGCGACTCGTATGTAATGTGGGGCAACTTCAAGACACAGTGGACCGGCACGGAGCTGACTCAATACAGTAGAGGCCTGTATGGCCTTAACGTCATGATCAAACCTGACAGCACCACGCAATTCGGAGAGCGCACTACGCAGATAAACGCGTTTGCGGCAGAACCCGGCACTATCGCATCGCGTGAAGAATTCAGGGGCACCGGCGGATCACTGTACTATCTGCGCAATATGGACATCACACAGGGATCTGAACGCGTATGGGTCGAGGTGCGCGACAAGGATTCCGGGTTTGCTATTGAGAGGAATCAGCTCGCACCGGCGCAAGACTACGAGATAAATTACCTGCAGGGGCGCATTGTGCTGAGGTCGCCGCTGCCGTCAACAGCAGACGGCAGCACTCTTGTAATGACAAGCATGCTCAACGGCAATCCGGTGTATATGGTAGTTACTTATGAATTTGTTCCGGGCATGACGGCGTTGTCCGATCTCGCATACGGATTACGCGGCACTCAATGGGTAGGTGACTACTTACGGCTTGGACTTACCGGGTATCAGCAGGGTGAAGAGGCCGCGCGCCAGCGGCTGTATGGCACCGACCTGATGCTGCGCTATAAGCCCGGCACATGGGTGAAAGGCGAGTTTGCCAGATCTGAGGGGCCGGGGACCACAACCCTGACGTCCATAACGGGCGGCTTTGATTTCAATCAGCAGCAGGGCAGGAATGGGAAGGCCAACGCTTACAGGGTCGAAGGCGCGATAGATTTATCTGAAATCTGGTCACGGGAAAAAGGACGCCTGACAGCCTACTGGCAGAATCGCGAAGCAGGATTCTCGGCGCCGGGGCAGGTCGCCTTCAGCAATGAGGCAACAGAACAGATAGGAGGGTCGGCCCAGATATCCCTGACAAAGACGACCACGCTGGTCGCCAAACTCGACTGGAGGGACAGCGCGAGCCAGACATACAGCGCCGGAGAGCTCAATGTCAAACAGCAGATTACGGACGAGGTAAGCGTATCGGTCGGTGCCCGCATCGACGAGCGCACTACAAGGATCGCTAATGCAAGCCCGCTGTTATCTGACAATGGAGCTCGCACCGATGCGATATTCAGGGTGGATTACAGGCCTGTCATAAAGAAGGCCCAGGTGCCGGCCGGCGCGGCAAAGGCAAACAGCTCTGAGGCATCAACTGATCAAGCTGCCGCAGATAAAAAGAATGTTCCGCAAACCTCTGCAGGCGGCAACAAGGCCCAGCCGCAGGAGAAGGACAAGACAACGGTAAAGCAGAAGGACGGAGAAGTAAAGAAGACGGATGATGCCAAAATGCCCGATCTGGTCTATGCGCCATGGAACATATACGGGTTCGTGCAGGAGACGCTTACCCGTACGGGAAACCGGCCTGAAAACGACAGGTACGGCATAGGCGGCGGCTGGCAGATAACCCCTCGGCTGAAGGCAGGCGCGGAGATTTCGACCGGTGACGGCGGTCTCGGAGGCAAACTGCTTGGCGATTACAAGATAGATGACAGGTCCAATGTCTATATGACATACACGAATGAAACTGACCGCCCGGACATGCAATTCCGCGGCAGGATAGGATCTCTGGTCTTAGGCAGTGGATACAAGATCAGCAAAGAGGTCCGACTGTACGACGAAGTCAAGTCGGTAAACGGCGCGGGCCCGGACAGCCTTGTTAACACGTTTGGTATCGACTATGCGCCGACTGACCGCTGGACCTTCGGGTTCAAGGGCGAGATGGGCACTATCAGCGATCCGCTGGCCGGTGATCTTAAGCGGAAGGCAGGCGGACTTTCCGTGGCTTATAAATTTGATAAGACCAAATATGCCAGCGCCCTGGAATATCGCGACGAATCAGGCACGAACGGCCACCGCTCGACCTGGCTCATGAAGAACGCCTTCGGCCTGCAGCTCGATCCGTCATGGCGCGTGCTCACCAAACTCAACTTCTCTTTCAGCGATGCGTCACAGGGCGCGTTCTATGACGCCAATTACCTGGAGTTTGTGATCGGTGCGGCCGTGAGACCGGTCAGGAATGACAAACTGAACGCACTGCTGAAATATACTTACTTCATGAACGAACCGTCCCCGTCGCAGGTTTCATCGGGCGGACTGATAGTCGATTACGCGCAAAGGAGTCATGTCTTTTCTGTGGACGCGATATACGATCTGTTGCCGTGGTTATCAATAGGCGTGAAATACGGCCTGCGTATAGGGGAACTGAGCCAGCCGAAGGTTTCAGACACCTGGTACTCAAGTGTCGCAGATCTCATGGTAGGCCGTATAGACCTGCATTTCATAAAAGAGTGGTCAGGGATAGTGGAGGTGCGCAGGCTGACGGTTTATGAGGCGCATGATTCAAGGTCAGGAGTCCTCGTGGGCCTGTACCGCCAGATAACCAAGAACCTGAAGATAGGCGCAGGCTATAATTTTACAAACTTTTCCGACAACCTTACGGACCTGTCATACAGGTCGCGCGGCGTATTTGTAAACGCGATAGGGGCTTTCTAACAACCGGGAAAAGACCCGCGATCGTTCGTATCATAGAGCGTCCTGAGGTGAGGGCCATTTTTTGCGGTCCGACTGATTGCAGAAATGTGCCATTTATTTGTTAATATAGTCCCAGATTATGGCAGGATCGCCTTTGCTCAGCGCTTGAGGGCCAGGATGTGGGAGCAGAATTTCGGGAAGGCTGAATATGCGCATGCCTTCATCCCATTGAACTTATCCCCTGCATTTACAGACCGGGCATTGCATACCTGTTTTAAATGCAATTAATGAGAAATCAGTTGCGCAAAAGATCATGCATACTTCTGCCGGAATTTGCCTGATTTCTCTGTAAATAACGGATATGACATTAAAATCACGCATACAGGGGGTAACGTTTTATGAGTTCAGCAAAAAGAGCACGGCTTTATGCCGACCGTATTTATGAACTGGGGACTGAAAATGCTTTCAAGATAGGGCCTCACATCGCTTTCCTGGAAGGTGAAGGGCACAAGGTTGTACGCCTGAACCTTGGCGAGCCGGACTTTGACATCCCGCCTTTTGTGAAGGATGAAGTGAAGCGCCAGCTTGATCTGGGGAACACCCATTATTGCGATCCAAAGGGCATACTTCCCCTGCGCAAGGCGATTGCAAAGCAGATGAAAGAAATGCGCGGCCTCGACGTGTCACCGGACCGCGTCGTAGTATTTCCGGGTGGCAAACCTTCGATAGGTTTCACGCAGGAGGCCTATTGCAACCCCGGAGACGAAGTGATTTATCCCAGCCCCGGATTTCCGATCTACGAATCTTTTCCGCGCTATCTTGGCGCAGTGCCTGTTCCGCTCCATGTGTCCGAAGAATCGAACTTCACTTTTACAGCAGAACATCTTGGAGATCTGATAACCGACCGGACCAGGCTGATTATCCTGAACTTCCCGTCGAACCCGACCGGGGGCGTGGCCACGCTGGAGCAGCTCACCAGCATTGCAGCGGTCATCAAGAACAAATGCGCTCCGGACGTTCGCGTTTATTCGGATGAGATATATGAATACATCGTATTTGACGGGCAGAAGCACATATCTATTGCTGCTGTCCCCGGCATGGAGGAAAGGACCATCATAAGCAGCGGTTTCTCCAAAACGTTTGCATGGACCGGCGGTCGGGTCGGTTATGCAGTGTTTCCGACTGAGGACGAAGCAGACACGTTCAAGAATCTCAACATCAACTATTTTTCATGCATACCGCCTTTTACGCAGGAAGGAGCGCGGATCGCCTTTGAGCATCCCGAGCGCAAGGCGGCGACAGAACAGATGGTCAGGATATTCCAGGACCGCAGGGATGTAATCGTGAAAAAACTGAATGCGATACCGGGTGTTCGCTGCAAAACTCCCGGAGGCGCGTTCTATCTCTTCCCCAATATCGCCGGAATCTGCGAGTCGATCGGGGCCATTTCAGCTTATGATGCGCTGCCTGCGGACATCAAGGCACGCACATCGCCGGCCGGTCTTTTCCAGATGTTCCTCCTATACAGCCATTATGTGGCCACGATGGACAGGAATTCTTTTGGAAGGATCGGGGCGGAAGGACAGCATTTCCTGCGGTTGTCCTGCGCTTCTGAACTTAAGGTGCTGGAAGACGGGGTGAGCCGCCTGGAGGTTGCATCGAGGGACAAGGCAGGTTTCGAGAAGTTCATGAAGACTACTGCCGCGAGCGTTGTTTAAGTGTAATTTCGATTCTGCCTGTTGCGGACATTGAATAGAAAGCGGCGCGGATTTATACCCGTGCCGCTTTCTTTAATATCGCGTCTCTATTGCCTTACTGCTGTCTGCCATGCGGACAGACATACAGGCAGAGACCGCATACCGCCAGTTCCGGGTCCTTTTCCTTCATCTCCTCAAAATAGCGGTCACATCTGTTGGCATTATATCTTTTTTCGCGCGGCTCGGAAGCGCGGAAGGGCTCTCCCGTGAAGGCCTGGACCGGACATATATCCACGCATTCGGTACAATCACCGCAATCTGCTGAAGTCTGCTCTCCCGTGATAGTGAGCGGAGCATCGGTGAGCACTGTTGCCCAGCGCACCCTGGGCCCTATTTCGGGGGTCACCAGCAGGCAGCTTTTACCTATCCAGCCCAGCCCGGCCAGATTGGCCGCTATCTTGTGCGAGAATGCCGCGCAAATGCGTTCGTCATCAGCCCGCTTGGATGCCGGTATAGGCATGGACCGGTAACCGTCGCGCTGCAGGCGCCTGCTCAACTGCGAAATCATAAGATCGAGTCTCTGATTGATAAGGTCATAGCTGTGATACTGATAGCTCATTGCCACGGACCTGTTGGCACGGTCGGGCAGCTGGTCCACCACAGTATGAAGCAGGCCTATGCCGACTGAAATCGCACGGGGATAAGCTGCGATAACAGGTCCGCCCTGCGACAGAATCGCATCGTGCGCTGACGACAGATCGGCCACGCCAACAAAGTCGGCCCCCCACATGTCGGCAATCTCTTTTATCTTAAGGTCAAGATCCACCTGTTACTCCCCGGGATTATTTTCATTAGATAATGACAATACATTATTTCACAAACAATAATTATATATAAAACGGCTTATTTTTCTCAAAGCGGGCCTTTACAGATGACAAAGCCTCACCCGCCGAAGTATTTGCCGTGGTGAACTTGACAACCCCAGCATCTATATGATATTTTCGAAAATGATTACCATTTGCTTTAGGGCGTCTGGTCATCAGACCTATTATGCAAAGCCTGAAGAAATGCTGCACAGCAACGCGAAAATATAAAGCTTGCTGGTTTATAAGGTCAGGTTTCTACATCCGGCTAAAAATGTTCAGGATGATTTATTAAGATGTTCATGCGGAGGTAGCCATCAGCAAGAAGAAAAAGATCATTCTGCTTATCATATTTATTGCGGTAATTTTGTTATTACATTATTCGCCCGCGGGTGACATCCTTACCTTTGATAACTTAAAGCAGAACAGGGACTTCCTCGTAATGTTTGTGCACGACCGCTATATTTTATCTCTGTTCCTGTTCATATCCCTTTACATTATAGCAACTGCCTTCTCCATTCCTGGTGACATTATCCTGACCCTTGCCGGAGGGTTTCTGTTCGGCATAGCTGTCGCTACTGTCATAGTGAACATCGGGGCAACTGCCGGCGCGGTTCTCGCCTTTCTTTCAGCCCGTTATCTGGTCGGCGACCGGCTTCAGGAAAAATATCACAGCCAGTTGAACAAGTTTAATGAAGAGCTTAATCAGAACGGTCCGCGATATCTCCTTACCCTGCGTTTTATACCTGTTTTTCCTTTCTTCCTTATCAACTTTCTTTCGGGACTTACCAAAATCCCGCTTAAGACTTTTGTATGGACAACCTCTGTAGGTATCGTTCCAGGAACTGTTGTGTTTGCCTTTGCAGGCAGTCAGATCGGATCTGTCAATTCAGTGTCGGAAGTGCTGTCGGGGAAAGTTATTATTGCCTTTGCCGTATTGGCTATATTTGCTCTTTCTCCGGTGCTTCTGAACCGGCTTAAGGGCCGCAAACAAGGCCGGACCCAAGTATAGATATGAAAAAGAATAAAACGATAATCCGGAATTAAATTCGAAAACAGAAATCAATAAAGGTCCAGTAAAGGAGAATATGGAAGACAATAGTACTACATCAACAGTCCTTGACAAGATGAAGGAGATAGCAGACGGCTGCATGGGAGAGGCAGCGGCTTATTGCGTTGCCACCTGTCCCATGCATACTGATGCAAAAGGCTACACCGGACTGATCAGTGAAGGCAGGTTTAAAGAAGCCCTCTCCAGGGTCAGGGAAACCCTGTTTCTGCCGGGTGTGCTCGGCAGGATATGCCCACACCCATGTGAGGACAAATGCAAGCGTAATGAACTTAAAAATCCCTTATCGATCGCGGCGCTCAAGAGATTCGTTGCGGACAATTATGATAATGAGGAAGACTGGGATCTTTCAATTGCGGAAGAAAAGCCCCAGCATATTGCCATAATAGGGGCTGGTCCGTCCGGCGCTCAGGCCGCACTTGATCTCAGGCGAAAAGGTTACAAGGTTACCATATATGACCGGCTCAATATTGTGGGCGGCATGCTCAGGGTCGGCATTCCGGAGTACCGCCTGCCAGCAAGGATTATAGACAAGGAATACAGCCTGCTCTACAAACTTGGTATCGAGTTCAAACTCGGGCTGGAGATAGGCAAGGATGTATATTTTGAGGACCTGCGGGCCGAGTATGATGTTGTGCTCGTCGCGATAGGCGCCCAGAAAGGTAACATGCTTCCGATTCCGGGCAAGGAACTGAGTGGCGTGGTCAGCGCCGCCAGGTTCCTGAGAGAGGTGACCCTGAACCAGAGATCCGATATCGGCAAAAAAATTGTTGTTGTAGGTGGCGGATGCGTGGCAATTGACGCCGCCAGGACAGCAAGACGCCTGGGAGCGGTTGACGTGCATATGTTCTGCCTCGAAAGCCGTGAAGAGATGCCGGCGCACACCTGGGAGGTTGAAGACGCCGAGGCTGAGGGCATAACAATACATAATGGCCGCGGACCGGTCGAGATACTTGGCCGGGACGGCAAAGTCACAGGGTTTAGGGCAAGGGCCTGCAAATCAGTGTTCGATCCGCTCGGTGAATTCTGTCCGAGGTTTGATGACAGCGTCACCGAAGTTTTCGAGGATGTGGACACGGTCATATTCGCGATTGGCCAGCTGGTGGACGGTTCATGCATACCAAGAGGTATCATTCCCCAGCACGCCGGCGGCCGATTCACTGTCAATCCGGTTTCGCTGCAGACATGTATTGAGAACATCTTCGCCTGCGGCGATGCCACCGGCAGGTCTGTTATAGCGATAGAAGCAATGGCGGAAGGGCGACGGGCGGCTGAATCCATAGACCGCTACCTGACAGACAGGGACCTCTTCTCCGGTAGGGATCTCGAGGGCAGTTACGAGACGAAGCTCGAAACTACAATAGATCCGAAAGAAACCAACCTGCCCAGATTGCGTACGGCCATGATTCCTGTTAAGGACAGGCTGCTCTCTTTTGCGGAGGTTGATCTCGGGTTCGAAGAAGCCGTCGCAGTTCAGGAGGCCTCGCGCTGTTTCAAGTGTGAGTGCAAGGAATGCATGGCAGAGTGCGAGATGCTCAATGACTTCACTACCTGCCCTGGAGAGCTCTTCCGTAACATACTTGAGAAGGGGAATGCGGATCCTTTAATACCATATTCCTGCAACATGTGCAAACAATGCACCCTGGTCTGCCCCAAAGAGTTCATGATGATGGACAGATTCATGGATATGCGCATTCAGATGGTGAAGGAGAATAAAGGCAAATCACCGATAAAAGGGCATAAGGTCATCGATGTTCACCAGGCCCTCGGATTTTCGAGTTTCTTCAATACCACAATATCGGGCAATGGCGATGGCAAGGCAAAGCGGGTATTTATACCAGGGTGCAGTTTGCCGTCATATAATCCCGCGCTTGTCGGGAATATACTGTCCCATCTCAGAGACCGCCTTCCCGGTACCGGGGCCATTCTTAAATGCTGCGGCAAGCCGACAAAGGCATTGGGACAGGTCGAGGCCTTCAAGGAACGCTATGCGGAGCTGCAGAAGGAAATTGACAGGGTCGGCGCTGAGGAAATTATAGTGGCCTGCCAATCCTGCTATGTGACCATGAAGCAGTACAGTCCAAAGCAGCGCGTGCGCTCCCTGTGGGAGGTCCTTCCTGAGATAGGCCTGCCCACATTGTCGGTCGGACGAGGCGCCGGCTCCGATCTTACCATCGCCATACATGACTCTTGCCCGACCCGCGATGTTCCAGAGATCTTTGATGGAATCCGGCAGATCATGAACACCATGGGGTACGCAGTTGAGGAGCCGCCGCACACCAGGGAAGAGACAAGATGCTGTGGCTTTGGCGGGATGGTCGTTCCGGCAAACCCCAAACTCGCCAAACGCGTTATGGAGCGCAGGACAGCTGAAGTGAAGTCTGATGTGATGGTGACCTATTGCGCGGCCTGCAGGGAATCGATGATAATGGGCGGCAAGAAGGCGCTCCATATACTCGACCTTATTTTTGGCGGTCCATGGAAATCTGATTCTGTATTCCCAGGCCGGTCGGGCAGTCCTGTAGGGGCCTGGCTTAATCGATACAAGGCAAAGCAACTCATTCGCAAGATAGGTGAAGTGCCTGTCTCAAGGTGATAAGCCGATTGATGGTGCAGTTGCACCATTAAAGACTTTTCTGAACGGAAGCACGCAATTATGGATAAGGCGCTTTAAGTGAAGCCTTAAATTGGAGCATCATCTCAAGAGGAGGAGAAGAGGATATGAGAAAAAACATTAGCAGAAAAAGTCTGGTCTTCGTTCTGGCTTTGGTTACTTGCCTGGCCCTTGCCCTTACAGCCGGCGCTGCCGAGAAGTATAAGGGTTATGCAAAAGGAGATGTTTTCATAACTGTACAGGAACTCAATCAGCTCATAAAGGCAAAGGACTCCAAGCTGGTAGTTATCGCAGTTGCCCACAAAGCCGATTATACGCTTGGGCACATTCCCGGGGCCTTCCAAATCTGGCGGCCGGACTATGAGGCCGACCCTGCCACCCAGGGCGGTGTTACCGATAATCTGCTCCAGCCCGAAGGTTTCACAAAGTTGATGCAGAAACTGGGTGTCAATCCGGATTCCAAGGTTGTTGTATACGACAGCAAATACGACTCCACCAGGATCTGGTGGGCGTTTTATTATTACGGCAAGACAGATGTGCGCGTGCTTGACGGCGGCTACAAGGCATGGTCCAAGGCCGGATATGAAGCCGATCACCTGAGTCCCAGTGATCCGAAATCCGGAACTTGGGTAGCCAAAGTTACCTATCCGAGACAGAGGGTTGACACTCCCGAAATCCTTGGGCTGAAGGACAGGAAAGATGCCCAGTTGTGGGACAACAGGGGCGATGCCGAATTCTGCGGCAAAGAGATTAACAAAGGGGCCTTCCGCGCCGGACGAATCCCCTGGGGTGTGCAGGCTGACTATGCGCTGGTGCGGGGCAAAGATGGTGACTTTCTGCCCGCTGCGGACGTACAGAAAGTAATAACGAAACTGGGTATGGACCGCAAAAAACAGCAATATTTCTATTGCCAGTCTGGCGTACGTACGACCCAGTGGATCTTTACCCTGTATGCATTGGGCTGGCCGATGGACAAGATTCACAACTACGACAGCTCATGGATCGGATGGTCGAAGGACTCTTCGTTGCCGATAGAAAAGGACTGTCCTGATACTACGCTGGCACCCTGGCAGAAGAAATAGTCTTTTCTGAATATCAGCAGGGAAAGCCCCCGTGGGCGCACGGGGGCTTTTTAAAAGACTTTACGATGCCGTCCGTCATCTGTTACATGCGGGCCAGGCATAGTAAAACGGGTCATTTATAACAGAAAACGGGGGCAAAAAAGATCTTTTTTTGTGAAGGTTTTAATGGGGGAAAAAGCTCTTGACAGCCCCAAGTATTTATGATAATGTTAAGGGTTACCATTTGGTAATGTAAATGACAACCATTACCATTAACGAGAGGAATCGAAAAAGAAAATGCCTCAAAACAAGGATCAAAGAACAGACGGGCATGGGAAAATAAAGCGTGTAGGATACAGGATGACAACGGGTCGCGAAGCCATACTGGGCATAATGGCGCAATCCGCAGAGCATCTCAGTGCTGAAGATATTTATATCAGGGTCCATGAACAAAAACCATCTATCGGGCTTACGACGGTATACAGGACACTGGAACTCCTGGTCAGCATAGGCATGGTCGCCAAGTTTGATTTTGGAGACGGACGTGCAAGGTTCGAACTGCTGCAGGGCCCGAAGTGCGTAAAGTACCATCACCACCTGGTCTGCACAGGCTGCAGCCGCATAATTGAGTACAGCGATTTTATCGCCGAAGAAATTTCGATTCTCGAGAGCATTCAGGCCAAACTCTCGAAAAAATATGATTTTGTAATTACTAATCATCTCGTACAGTACTGCGGCTTATGCGCCAAATGCTGCACAGAGAAAAAGAGCGGAACTGAACAGCTGACGGAAGATCAGAGGGTGCTGGCTTAGGTTACCTGGCTGTGTCTGATGCAGATATGACTGAAGATTAAGGCTTGCACCAAAATATATCTTAAGACGCAGAATACAACGATTAAATGCAGCAAAATCTATCGGTATTTTCAGTTATACGGGGGGTGCATATATAAGATAAAAATATTTATGTATGATAATTCCGCAAAAAAAGCATTGAAGGGCATATTGGTTTAACAGTCGTTTATAATCATCACTCAGGGGGTACGTTTATGTATGTTGTAACCGTAGATCAGGAGCTTTGCACGGGATGCGGAGAATGTGTTGCCGCTTGTCCGGCTCAGATATTCATAGTGGAAGGCGGCAAGGCAGTGGCGGGCCAGGATGAATGCCTGGGCTGTCAGGGCTGCGTCAGCGTCTGTCCGTCGGAAGCTATTAAAGTCGACGAATACTAATTCGATACAAAAGGAGGTAAGGATCAATGGATGATGCAAAGACCCCGTTGTTAGACGAGCTCGAAAAGGGTGACTGGCCGAGCTTTGTTACCGAGATTAAGCGGGCAGCCAAGAAGAACAAAAGCGCTCAGGGCTTATTGGAGCAGCTCGAAACTTCTTACAGAGAGAAAATAGGACATTGGAAGCATGGCGGTATCGTAGGTGTAAAGGGTTATGGAGGCGGTGTAGTCGGCCGGTATAGCGATCTTCCGGACAAGTATCCTGATGTGAAGGAATTCCATACCGTGAGAGTATGCCAGCCGGCAGGCTTCTTCTATACCACCAAAAAACTCCGTCAGCTGGCTGATGTCTGGGACAAATATGGCAGCGGCTTGTACAACATGCATGGCTCAACAGGAGACATTATTCTCCTCGGGACGACCACGGCTAACCTGCAGCCCTGTGTTGATGAGCTTTCTGAAGTAGGTTTTGACCTTGGCGGATCGGGTGGCTGCCTGCGCAGTCTTGCATGTTGTGTGGGACAGGCACGCTGCGAGAAGGCATGCATTGACAGCATGGACATCATTCGCGACCTGACTCAAAAGTATCAGGCTGAGATACACAGGCCTGCGTGGGCATATAAATTCAAGATAAAAGTATCGGGATGCCCCAATGACTGCGCCGCGGCATCGGCCCGTTCAGACCTGGCCGTCATCGGAGTATGGCGCGACAGCATCCGTATAGACAACAAGGAAGTCCGCAAGATGGTTGACGGCGGCTACGACATCATCAATCGTGTAGTACGCAAATGCCCGAGCGAAGCCCTGAACTATGACCTCGTCAAGAAAGAACTTACAGTTTCTGCGGAAGACTGTGTGCATTGCATGAACTGCGTCAATATGATGCCTGATGCCATAGCTATCGGCCGCGAGCGCGGGGCCACCCTGCTCATAGGCGGAAAAGCCACGGTTGTCAAAGGCTCGATGATAGGATGGATACTTGTTCCTTTTATCAAGATGGAGGCCCCTTACACCGAGTTTAAAGAGCTTTTCGAGAAGATCACCGAGTGGTGGGCTGAAAACGGCAAGAACCGCGAACGCATAGGCGAACTGATAGACCGTCTAGGATATGCGAATTTCCTCGATGCTATTGGCCTGAAGCCGCTGCCGCAGATGGTGCGTGCACCCCGCAGCAACCCTTATATATTCTGGAAGAAAGAGGAGGTAAACTAATATGGCCAAGAACGATTTCGGACCTCCCGATTTCAGGGAGATGCTCCCCCCGGTTATCAAGAAGAACTACGGCAAGTGGGTATCGCATGACATACCCCGCCCGGGTGTTCTTAAACATACCAGCAGCACCGGCGATGTAATACATTCCGTCAGGGTTGCCTCCCCGCGCCTTGTGAGCAGTGACTGGATAAGGGACATCAGCGACATAGCCGACAAGTTTTGCGAAGGGTTCGTAAGGTTTACCACACGCAACAATCTTGAGTTCCTCGTTTCCGACGAGAAGAAACTCCAGCCCCTTATAGATGAACTGGACAAAAAAGACTATATGATCGGCGGAGTAGGTCTTTCGATCAGCAACGTGGTCCATACCCAGGGCTGGATTCACTGCAAGAGCGCAGTTACAGATGCCTCCGGAATTACCAAAGCAGTAATGGATGATATGGTGGACTATTTTACCGGAAAGAAAAGCGTGCCTGCCCGCCTGCGCATTGCAGTGGCCTGCTGCGTAAATATGTGCGGCGCATGCCATTGCTCTGATATCGCAATCGTAGGTATCCATCGCACCATCCCGAGGATCAATGATGAAGGTCTTGCCCGCGCCTGCGAGCTGCCGAACGTCATTGCCTCATGTCCGACCGGTGCCATACGCCCGAGACCCAAGGACAAAAGCGTCGACATTATTGCTGAAAAATGCATGATGTGCGGCAACTGCGTAGTCGTCTGCCCGGCAGGCCTCCAGATCATGGACCCCGAAAATGACGGCGTCTCGATCTGGGTCGGAGGCAAGGTCTCGAACGCAAAAGGTGGTCCGGCATTCTCACGCCTGGCTATCCCTTACATCAAGAACGAGCCGCCCCGCTGGGACACCGTCACGGCGGCAGTAAATAATCTGGTAGAGGTTTGGATAGCCAATGCACGCCCGGGCGAACGCTATGGCGAATGGATTACCCGTATCGGCTGGGAGAAATTCTTCAAAATGACCAACCTGCCGTTTACGGACAAGCATGTGGATGATTTTACACATGCGACAACTACATTCCGTTCAACGATACAGTGCAAGTTCTAATGATTGCAATGAACGGTATTCATGCGGAGGGTGCGGAAGCGTAATGGCACGCCCCACGAATACCAATGCCTTTTCGGATTCCGCAGTTGTTCCCGGCAACGGGAACAACTGCGGGCAGTCCGCCTGTCACGCCCCTGAAGCTCAAAAAGAAGGGGCAGCGGCAGGGACTGCGCTTGGCAGAATACTGAGGGACAAAAAGAAAGCTATTCTCACGAAATGGCTTGATGCGATTATGGTGAGCTTCCCTTCAGGCAACTCAACCCATTTCAGAATCAAAGGCGACCAATTCACCAACCCGACAGGGTCGACCATATCCAGCGGGCTGGAAGCTATATTTGAAGGGCTTCTCAGTAGCCCATTCAAAGCAAAAAACGAAGAGTTGTTGGACGGCATTGTGCGCATAATGGCAGTACAGGATTTGGCTCCATCTCAGTCACTCTCATTTGTCTTTTCATTGAAGCGGATAATCAGGGAGGAACTTGGCGCGGAACAGGCCGACCGGCAGCTGTCGCAGCAGCTTACTGATCTTGAATCAGCGATTGACGGCCTCACGCTTTCAGCATTCGATATTTTCATGAAGTGCAGGGAAAGAATATATGAAATCAAAGCCAACGAAGCCAGAAGGGCCAACTTCCGGCTTTTGCAGATGGCTGACAGGATAGATTCAGTTAATGGGCGCAGGACTGCTCCCAAGGGGAATAAACTTACCATTAAAGAGGAAAGGTAAAGAAATGAGAATCCTGTTTTCCTTTATTGCTGTTCTGGCGCTTGTTCTGATCGCCTATGCCGGCGTGAAGACAGCAAACCTTCAGTTTCTTTTCGGGGTTGTTGTTCCCTATGCAGCGATTGCCCTGTTTATCTGCGGATTCATCTATAGAGTGGTTAAATGGGGCAGTTCTCCGGTGCCGTTCTGCATTCCAACGACCCGCGGGCAGCAGAAATCACTGCCGTGGATTGCGCAGAACAAGCTCGGCAATCCGTCAAATACCATGGAAGTCATCGGCAGAATGTTTCTGGAAGTTTTCCTGTTCCGCTCGCTTTTCCTGAACACAAAGACAGAGATGACCTCTTCAAACAGGGTTGTCTACGGCTCTGAAAAGTTTCTGTGGCTGGCTTCAATTACATTTCATTACACATTTTTAATCGTACTCCTAAGGCATACTGAATTTTTCGTCCCAACCGCGCCGTTTTTCCTGGATATAATCAAGAGCGTCGACGGCTTTTTTGAAATAGGGCTGCCGAGGCTGTTTCTGACCGGAGCAGTGCTTCTGGCGTCCACCGCTTATCTTTTTGCGAGGAGGCTGTATATTCCGCAGGTGAGATATATCTCGCTCGCAGCCGATTACTTCCCGCTGGTTCTTATTATTGGCATAGCCATTACCGGCATGCTGATGAGGTACGTCTATTTGACAGACCTGGTCAGTGTCAAGGTGCTTGCGCTCGGACTATTGAGCTTTAAGCCGGTCATCCCTGAAGGGATAGGACCGATATTTTATGTGCATCTGTTCCTTGTAAGTGTCCTGCTGGCATACTTTCCGCTCAGCAAGCTTATGCATATGGGCGGGGTCTTCCTCAGCCCTACGCTTAATATGGCGAATGACAGCCGCATGACAAGGCATATAAATCCCTGGAATTATCCGGTGCATGTCCATACTTATGAGGAATATGAGGACGACTTCAGGGAAAAGATGATAGGTGCAGGAATACCCGTGGAAAAAGAAGGAGTGGTTAATGGCAAGTAAATTCAGCGCAACACCTGAAGAACTCTCAAAGATAGACCACAATCCGCCGAAAAAAGGCTGGATGGATACGCCTGTTGAATTCAAGGAACATACCTTCTGCTGGGGTGCCAAAGGCAAAAACCTGGCGGCGCTCGAACTCCCGAACGCGCGTGACTGGTCCCCGGCTGATGAGGACTGGAAACTGCCCGAAAACTGGCAAAAGATATTTCTTGACGGCATGAAGGAGAGGCTCGGGAAATACCGCTCTTTCAGGCTTTTTATGGACATATGCGTAAGGTGCGGGGCGTGCGCCGACAAATGTCATTTCTTTATCGGCGGAGGAGACCCCAAGAACATGCCCGTACTCAGGGCGGAACTCCTGAGGTCCATTTACAGGAGATATTTCACAGTGTCAGGCAGGATGTTCGGCAGGGCCGCGAGGGCCCGGGACCTGACCATAGATGTCCTGAAGGAACTCTGGTATTACTATTACCAATGCACCGAATGCAGGCGCTGCTCGGTCTTCTGCCCGTATGGAATAGACCAGGCCGAGATTACCATCATCGGCAGAGAGCTCTTTAACCTGCTCGGACTGAATATCGAATGGATTGCCGGGCCTGTGGCAAACTGCTACAGGGTAGGCAACCATGTCGGCCTGGAGCCGCATACGATAACGAGCTCGGTCGAATTCTTCTGCGACGACATAGAGGACGTTACGGGCATCAGGATTAATCCTACCTTCAACAGGAAGGGCGCGGAAATCCTTTTTGTGGCGCCGTCGGGCGATCTTTTTGCGGACCCCGGCACATATACCGCCATGGGCTATCTTATGCTCTTCCATGAACTCGGTCTTGACTACACATGGAGTACCTACGCGTCGGAAGGCGGAAACTTCGGTTTCTTTACGTCGAATGAGATGGGAAAGAGGCTCAACGCGAAGATTTATGCGGAGGCGAAGAGGCTCGGCGTGAAGTGGATACTCGGCGGTGAATGCGGCCATATGTGGCGGGTATTACATCAGTATATGGATACATGGAACGGCCCCGCTGATTTTATGGAGGTGCCGGTTTCTCCAATAACGGGCACGAGGTTCGAGAATGCGAAATCGACAAAGATGGTGCATATAGCTGAATTCACTGCTGATCTTATCAAACACGGTAAGCTGAAGCTTGACCCGTCCAGGAACAACCATCTGAATGTTACCTGGCACGACTCATGCAATCCCTCAAGGGCAATGGGTCTGCTCGACGAACCTCGATATGTGCTGAAAAGCGTCTGCAATAATTTTTACGAGATGCCGGAAAATACGATCCGGGAAAAGACCTTCTGCTGCGGAAGCGGCACCGGGCTGAACGCATCCGAGAATATAGAGCTCAGGATGCGCGGAGGATTCCCGAGGGCCAACGCAGTTAAACACGTTAGAGATGCCCATGGCGTAAACATGATGTCCTGCATCTGCGCGATTGACCGCGCGACCCTTAAAGCCTTGATGGAATATTGGGTGCCTGATGTGGAGATATCGGGGCTTCACGAGCTGGTCGGAAACGCCCTTATAATGAAGGGCGAAAAGGAACGGACCCTCGATTTGCGTCTCGTACCACTACCCGGAAAGGCGGCCAAAGAATAATGAAGATATATAACGGGGGAAAGATATTTATTGGTCTGTTGGTCTTTGCGGTTCTTGCCGCGTCGCCTTTTATCTTCAATATGGGCAAGAGCAAGACAGCCGAAAAACCGGACATCAGGATCGACACGCCCGAAATACTCAAGCTTGAAGACAAAAAATGCGTCGCGCCCAGGGAGCAGATGAGGGCAACGCACATGAAGGTGCTCGACAGCTGGAGAGATGCCGTGGTGCGCAACGATGACAGGTCTCCTGTGCTGGTAAGCGGCAGGCAATACGACAAGAGCCTTCAGAACGGCTGCATGAAGTGCCACTCCAACAAGGAGGAGTTCTGCGATAAATGCCACGCCTACGTAGAGGTAAAGCCGACCTGCTGGGAGTGTCATATAGAGCCAAAGGAGAAGAAGTCATGAGCATGAGAAGAAGAGATTTCCTTAAGCTGGCAGGATTTACTGCTCTGGCAGGCATCGGAGGCTCAGTACTGACGGGCGGAAACGGAAAAGGCAGACTGGAAGCAGCCCAGGCAGCGCCTGGAAAGGTCACCCCTTCCGGCAAACGACTGGCAATGGTTATCGACATGAGCAGGCTCAAGTCAGAGTCAGATGTAAAAAAAATTACTGATGCCTGCCATCGTATCCACAACGTGCCCTATTTTGACAATCCTAAAAATGAGATCAAATGGATATGGACCGAGACCTTTGAGCATGCTTTCCCAGGGCAGAAGCATAAATTTCTGCCAGAGGGTTTCAAAAGCAAGCCTTTCTTTGTGCTCTGTAACCACTGCGAGAACCCATCCTGTGTCAGGGTATGCCCAACGCAGACCATGTTCAAGCGTGCGGACGGCGTTGTGGTGCATGATCCGCATCGATGCATCGGCTGCAAATACTGCATGGCAGCATGTCCTTACGGGGCGATCAGCTATAACCTCAATGATCCGCGGCACGCAAAGAACCTGCAGGACTATGTCAATCCGGGATTCCCGACAAGGGCCATAGGTGTCGTAGAAAAATGCACTTTCTGCGTAGAGAGGCTCGCAAAAGGGCTCAAGCCAGCATGCGCGGAAGCTTCAAACGGTGCAATTATATTCGGAGATGCGAATGATCCATCCTCCGAGATCGGAAAGCTTCTTGCCTCGAGGTTCACGATCAGGCGCAGGCCCGAACTCGGGGAAGAGCCGAACGTATACTACATAATTTGATGAAATGACCGTGCTGTTTTGGCTGCAATCAGATGAATATTGGGCTTTGTTCGAAATAGGAGGTAGGAATGCTTGAAGCCGCGATAACGGGTAGTCGGAGATACTGGATATGGGTATCGTTTTTGCTGGTGGTTATTGCAATCGGGTTTAACAGCTGGATGAGGGAGGTCCATCTTGGTTCGGGTCTGATGACCGGGCTCAGCAGGGATGTTACCTGGGGTCTTCATGTTGGTCAGCTTACCTTCTTTGTCGGCGTTGCGGCTTCAGCCGTTATGGTTACCATGCCGTACTATCTGCTTAACTACAAGGAGTTCGGTAAGATAGCCATAATGGGAGAGTTCCTCGCAGTTCCGGCTGTGCTCATCAGCATGCTCTCGGTCTTTGCGATCATGGGACAGCCCACACGCATATGGAACGTGCTGCTCTATCCCACCCCGCATTCGATCATTTTCTGGGACCTGATTGTACTGAATGTCTATCTTATACTAAATATAATCTGCGGCTGGACTGTTCTCGGTGCTGAGCGGAAAGGCACCCCCCCGCCTGCCTGGATAAAGCCGTTCATTATTCTCGCTATCATATGGGCGCCTCTTATACATATGGTTACCGCGTTCATCTTTGCAGGGCTGCCAGGGAGGGAGCACTGGATGACAAGCCTTCAGGCAGCGCATTTCCTCGCGACAGCCTTTGCCGCCGGCCCATCCCTGCTCATTATTCTGAGCCTTATAGTCAGGAAAGTCAGCAGATTTGATCCCGGCAGCACGGCAATTCAGACTCTCGCAAGGATAGCTGTGTGCGCTCTTGGCGTGCATATATTCTTCATCGGGCTCGAATTCTTTACTGCCTTCTACAGCCGGATACCGGGGCATATGCATTCCCTGCAGTACTTGTATGTCGGGCTGGAAGGGCATACGGAGCTGGTTCCCCTGATGTGGACCTCGAGCATTTTGGCAGCTGCGGCCTTTGTCCTTCTGGCTGTTCCTGCGACCCGGAAAAATGAGAAGACCCTTGCAGCGGCTGCACTGGCCGTCTTCTTTTCGATCTGGATCGACAAGGGTTTCTGCTTTGTTGTCAGCGGATTTATCCCCAATCATTTTGAGAGAATAACGGCGTACTGGCCTGCCCTGAACGAATTTTTTGTGGCAGCGGGCTGCTGGGGCGTCGGTTTTCTTGTGCTTACCATACTTTACAAGATCGTGATTTCCGTAAGAGAAAGCAGTGTTCAAGGGGAACACTAAAAAATATTCTTCACATTGACCTGAAAAAGGGGGATAATTATGGTATGAAGGAACTGTGACCGCGAGGCCCGGTCGCTTTGGGCGGCAGGAAACTGGTGTTAAAATAAAGTAGTAAAAGATCCATTTCAAAACAAATTTAATTGGAGGTTAAATGCAATGAGTGTTGTTCAGGTAAAAGGGAAAGATGTTGAGCTTGATGAAGACGGATTTCTGGTCAATCCTGAAGACTGGAATGATGACATGGTGGCCTATTTTGCGTCTCAGGAGGATGTGACTGAGCTGACCGAGAACCACTGGAAGGTGATAAACTACCTTCGCGACTACTTCAAAAAGTTCGGCGCCGCGCCCATGGTGCGCAAGGTCTGCAAAGACACCGGATTTTCGATGCAGGAAATATATGAACTGTTCCCGTCAGGCCCCGCAAAAGGCGCCTGCAAACTGGCTGGCCTCCCTAAACCGACCGGCTGCGTATAGTATGAGGTCTACAACACTGCCGGACTATGCGCCGGCAGTGAATAAATAAAAGGGGGATTAAAGATATGGGTGTAAGACAATCAGATTTGCCGCTGATCAAAAGAGAAGACACCTGGGCAATCATCATTGCCCTGGGCCTCACTCTGCTGATCACGTTTACGTTCCTGAGCGGCGGGTATGCATTCTTCAAGGCCATGGCAGTTAATGTGCCTACATGGTCGAACGACGTCAGCAAAGTAACAGACGCACTCGCAAAAAGCGGATTGGGCATTTTATATCTGTTCGGTTTTTTCATTTTGGCTTTTGCCTTTGGCGCAAAAGTTATGGGTTACAATACACAGAGGTTTCTGACCGGGTTTACCGTTCTGTTTATTTTGTCTCTTATAGTAACGATTCTCGGTTCTAATAAATACATGAAAGACCTGCAGCTCGAAACTCCTGTGCTGGCATTGCTGCTCGGAATGCTCATAGCCAATATAGGTACGCTGCCTGCCTGGTTCAAAGAGGCCTTGCGTACTGAATATTATGTTAAAACCGGTATCATACTGCTGGGCGCAACCCTGCCGTTTACCATCATCATGTCCGCGGGACCTCTGGCGATGATGCAGGCTACTATTGTTGCTGTTGTAACGTTTTTCGCAATCTACCTTGCTGCAACTAAGCTGTTCAAGCTTGATCCCCGTTTTGCCGCCACACTTGGAGCTGGCGGATCGATATGCGGTGTCTCCGGAGCTATAGCTGTAGGCGGCGCCTGCAGGGCGGAAAAAGAGCATGTTTCCATCGCCATCTCGATGGTAATCATCTGGGCAATAGCAATGGTGCTCTTCCTGCCGCCCATGGCAATGCATCTCGGCATGGCCCCTGGACCAGCCGGAGCATGGATTGGGACCTCGGAATTCGCTGACGCGGCTGGATTCGCAGCGGCCTCACAGTACAACGCATTGGCCCAGGTGCCTGGTGCGGATGATACGGCAGTAAAGACCTTTACGCTGATGAAGGTCGTTGGACGTGACATGTTCATCGGATTGTGGGCCCTTATGGCCGCCATCCTTTCCGTTACCCTCTGGGAAAAGAAAAGCATCGGTGAGTCTGAGCGGGTAGACTACTCCCAGATCTGGCGCCGTTTCCCGAAATTTGTTATCGGGTTCTTCATTGCTTCAATATTTGCGACCGTTGTAATAATGATGCTTGATCCCAAGACCGGCTCAGCTTTTTCAAAGGACGCGCTTAGTACCGTCAAGACTCTGCGGAGCTGGACGTTTACCTGGACCTTCCTTGCTATCGGTCTTACTACGCGTTTCCGCGATCTGATGAATTTCGGATGGAAACCGCTGGCGGCATTTACAATCGGAGTCATTATCAACGTTCCGCTGGGCTACTGGCTGTCCAATGTGATATTCCAGGCCTACTGGATGGCTGTAAAATAACTTAAGTATTACGCGTATTATATGCATAAACTTTGGCCGGACTCCAATCCGGCCAAAGTTTATTATTGGGAGAGTCCGGCATTATATTGCCGGTATTCGGAAGAGGTGCAACTGTTATGAAAAGTTCGGGCAGTCCGGAAGAAGCGCCGCCGATAGTGACGCATCTGACACGGGTTAAGCTCAGCCTGGAGCCGGACAGCGATCCGCTTGCAGAGGCGGCTTCAGGTAAAAGCCTGATAACCGCAGCTATGGTGGACCATGCGGGCAGGCAAGTTGCCGAAAGGTACGCCCGGGTCATCGCGATGATGGAACTGCTTGCAGTTCACGGCTTTGTTTTCCGCACAAGGGAGAAAGCCGTCTTTTGTTACTCCAGCGAAGTTGAAGCGGGTGTTGCGAAACGTCTGCTGCTGACCGCTGGATTCAGGGACCGGGAATTCCAGATCCACCTGGAGTATGACCGGGGCTGGGGGATGCTGTAAATAATCAGGGGGGGTGAAAGTATGAGTTCAGTTGGCTGGTTTATTGGTGGTCCACTTATGTATTTTGCCGCGGCTTTTTTTGTTTTTATGACGGCGGCAACATTTATAAAATACGCGAAGCTTCCCCGACACCTGCGCTGGGACCTCTATCCCGTGCCTCATCAGGGACCGGAAGGGTCAAAGTATCAGAAGGTGGATTTTGCAGGGATCAAACCGCATTTCTCGCTGTTTCATGAACTGAAAGAAATGAGCCAGGAGATGCTTTTCATCAAGAAGGCATATATTCATAATCCGAAGGTCTGGCTCGGGAGTTTTCCTCTTCATGCCGGGATATATCTCGGTGCCTTGTGGCTCGTCCTGCTGACAGTCAGCGCGTTGTGCGAGCTGGGCGGAATTGCGGTCAGCGGAGGGGCGTCGTCATTAGTTGTCCGCTTTCTGCATTTTGGCGTCATCATCACCGGGGCAGGCGGCTTTGCAGCAGGCCTTTTCGGAAGCCTGGTGCTGCTGGTTCTCCGCATAGCGGATGAAGACATGCGTCTGTTCTCCGACCCGGTGAGTTTTGTTAATCTTGCTCTTATGATCTTCCTTTTCGGTTCATCGCTCTCCGCGTGGATTTTTGCTGATTCATCATTTTCACTGATCAGGCACCACGTGGCGGGTCTGCTGAGCTTCAGCATGCCCACGGTCGGAAGCGGTCTGATCGTTTTGCAGCTGACCTCCTACTGTGCCTTCCTGCTCTATCTGCCATTCAGCAGGATGATGCATTTTGTAGGAAAGTATTTTTTCTATCATCATATACTCTGGGATGACGAGATGATGAAGCGCAACAGCGCCATGGAAAATGATATCGCGACTTATCTGCACTACAAGATGACCTGGTCAGCTCCCCATATCAGGAAAGATGGCACCTGGGTCGATCAGGTAGCTGACTCGGCTTCAAAGGAAGGTGAAAAGAAATGAAAAAGACAACCCGAAGAGTGCCCATAAAGGATTTCGGCTCTGCGACGGATGTGCTTTCTCCGCTGGAGCCAGGCGATATTGAGCTAATCCACGGAGAGGACAAGCCGCCGAAGTTCCGTGAGATGAAGCCGGAGACGAAAGAGAAATATGATTTTTCTCTGGACGGAATATCAGCTCTCAATCTTCCCATTCCGAAGACGAAAGAGGAAGAGGAGGCGATCGTCAATGGTTTTCTGCGCGGCATCGAAAAGCTGTTCCAGAAAGAGAACAACTGGACCTTCCTTATGCCGACGACCCTGAGCAATGAGTACTGCATGCAGTGCAATACCTGCAATGAGGCCTGCCCGATCTATACCGAGAGCGGCCGCATGGACATATATAAGCCCAATTACAGGCCTGAAGTGCTGCGCCGCATAATCAAACGCTACTTCAGCAAGAGCGGAAAGCTGCTGCGCAAATGGGCGGGGGCCGATCTTGATCTCAACTGGCGTGTCGTCTATCGTCTGGCCGAACTCGTTTACAGATGCAGTCTTTGCCGCCGCTGCGCGTCAGTCTGTCCCATAGGTGTCGATAACGCACTTATTTCACGCGAACTGCGCAAGGTCTTCAGCCAGGAGATGGGCATCGCTCCAGAGAACGTTCACAAGTCAGGCACTGTGCAGCACATGAAAACAGGCTCGACTACAGGTATGACGTCCGCGTCTTTTAAAGACAACATCGAATTTATCGAAGACATGATCGAAGAGAAGATCGGCCGTCGCATAACGATACCTGTCGATAAAAAGGACGCAGATATCCTGCTGCTGCATAATGCCGGCGAATACATGGCCTGGCCCGAGAACCCGGCTGCCTTCGCTATTCTTTTTGAGGCAGCGGGTTTGAGCTGGACTCTTTCGAGCGAACAGATGGGGTATGAGGGCGTCAACTATGGCGTTTGGTATGATGACGTGCAGTTCGCCAGGATCGCTTTTGCGCAGATACAGGCTGCAAAGAACCTTGGCGTCAAGAAAATAGTTATAGGCGAGTGTGGTCATGCCACCAAGGGCTTTATCACAATCGCGGACCGCGTCTTGGTCGGCGATGCCGCGATACCGCGCGAGGCCTGCCTTCCGCTGCTTGAGCAGATAGTTCTGAGCGGGAAGATTAAATTCGATCCCATGAAGAACAACTTCCCGGTCACACTCCACGATCCCTGCAACATGGTGCGGCTCATGGGCATAATATCTCCGCAGCGCAATATCCTGAAACATATAATGCCCGAAGGGCAGTTTCGCGAAATGCCTGACGCAGGCACCAATAATTACTGCTGCGGCGGGGGGAGCGGGTTTGCCATTATGAATTCCCAGAATTTTCCGGACTGGCGAAATAACGTGGCCTGCCGCATGAAAGCACGCCAGGTGCTTGAGGCGTTTAAGGATGTGCTTGATCCATCTATTCCCAAATACTATTGCGCGCCCTGCTCCAACTGCAAGGGGGCTGCCCGCGATTCGATGATGGAGCATTTCGGATTCAGGAAAAAATACAATATCATTTATGGAGGGCTGGTCGAGCTCATGGTCAATGCCATGGTTGATATCCCCAAGCCGTTCATCAGCTGGGAAGAAGAGTTCTAGCGGCCCGGCTTTAGCAGGACCGAACCTATTGATGTCCGCCCTGCCTTCTGTCAGGCAGGGCGGATTGTTAGGACCCGATAAGAGGGCTGTCAGGCAGCGTTGTAAACGTTCTGGATAAAAGGGAGTCTGAGATGAAAATCCTTGTCATAGGCGCAGTAGCAGCCGGGTTGAAGGCGGCCTCAAAGGCGAGGCGTTGTGGTCCGTCCGCGGAAATTACCGTAATCGAAAGGGGCCGTCTGATTTCGTACGGGGCATGCGGCCTGCCTTACTATGTCGGAGCAGAGGTCAATTCACTTGAAGAGCTGATGAAGACGCCTGCCGGCATGCTCCGCGATCCCGAATATTTCCGTGATGTCAAGAATATAAATGTAATGACCCGCACCCTTGCCACCGGAATCGACCGAAAAACGAAAAGGGTTTCTGCCAGAAACCTGGACTCCGGAGAGGAATCCGTCATACCCTATGACAAGCTTGTGATCGCGACTGGCGCTTCACCGATAAAACCTTCTCTGCCGGGTATCGGGTTGCAGAATATTTTCAGCCTCTGGCATCCTGATGATGCTAAGGCGATCCGGAAGGGGATGGAGAGCGGCAAATTCAAAAATGCTGTTGTCATCGGGGCCGGGCTGGTCGGAATGGAGATGATGTCGGCCCTTAAGACATGGGGTGCTAATGTAACGATGATCGAGATGAAAGGGCATGTGTTCCCGGCCTTTCTTGATGCTGAAATGGCCGGATTGGTCGATAAGTATGTGAGAGAGAATGATATTAAACTCCGGACAGGCGAGACGGTATTGAAATTCAGCGGCGACACAGCGGTAACCGCCGTCGAGACGGATAAAGGAACTATTCCCGCCGACCTGGTGATACTGGCGCTTGGCGTGCGTCCCAATGCCGAGCTTGCCGCCTCAGCAGGCCTCGAAATCGGCCCGACCGGCGCCATTGCGGTCAGCCCTTTACTGCAGACAAGCGATCCTGACATATTCGCGGGCGGCGACTGTGTTGAGAATATCAACATCGTAACAGGCAGAAAGGTTTTTGCTCCTATGGGATCGACTGCCAACAAGCATGGCAGGATCATCGGAGAGAACCTCTTTGGCAGCAGCAGCCGTTTCAGGGGCATACTGAATACAGTCATAGTCAAGGTCCTTGATCTTAATGTCGGGAAGACCGGTATTACCGAAATCGAGGCAAAGGAGCTGGATTATGATTATATGTCGGTAACGACCGCCGGCTTTGACAAGCCCCATTATATGGAAGGCGCGAAGCTGATCACTATCAAACTTATCGCCGAGGCAAAAAGCAGGAAGATTCTCGGTCTTCAGGCAATCGGAGAAGGCGATGTTGCCAAGCGTATTGATATTGCGGCCTCTGTCCTGACCCTGGGCGGAACAATAAACGACCTTTTCGATATAGACCTAGCATACGCGCCACCTTACAGCTCGCCGATTGACAGCGTGGCAGTGGCGGCAAATGCGCTTATGAACAAACTGGACGGCAGGCTCAAGGGGATTTCGAGTATCGAGGCCAGGGAACTGATGAAGGACGAAAACGTCTTGTTCCTCGATGTGCGGTCTCCCGGGGAGTATGCGAAGACCGGATTTGCGGACTGCAATAATATCCGAAATATTCCTCTTGGAGAACTGCGCAAGCGGTGCAAAGAACTGAACAGGGACGACCATATAGTAGCTGTCTGCAAAGTGGGTCTGCGCGGTTTTGAGGCGGCCTGCATACTCGAAGGCGAAAACTTCAGTAATGTCAAAGTGATGGAGGGCGGCATTTTTTCGTGGCCTTTTGAGTGTAAAACCTAGCAGCAGTTTTTTAATTCACACGGCCATGGAAGATATGCCATTATCTAATGTCATGACTCAAACAAACGGAAAGGTGTATTTGGTAGGGGCCGGACCCGGAGATCCGGACCTGATTACAGTCAAAGGCCTGAAGTGCGTCAAGAAGGCCGATGTCATAATCTACGACTATCTCGCGAACGAGCGGATTCTCGATCAGCGCCGCAGTGATGCCGAGCTTGTTTATGTGGGCAAACAGGGCGGGAAACATACACTCCCGCAGCACGAAATCAATTCGCTTATTGTCAAAAAGGCGAAAGAAGGAAAGAACGTTGTCCGTCTGAAGGGCGGTGATCCCTTTATTTTCGGCCGTGGAGGTGAGGAAGCCGAAGAGCTTGTGGATAACGGTATTCCCTTTGAGATAGTCCCGGGCGTTTCGTCTGCCATTGCAGCGCCGGCGTACGCAGGCATTCCGCTTACCCATCGCGAGCATAACACAAGCATCGCATTTGTTACGGGCCATGAAGATCCGACTAAACCCGAATCCACAATACACTGGGACAAGATTTCTACCGGTATCGGGACCATCGTCTTCTTTATGGGGATGAAGAACCTTCCCAATATCGTCGATAACCTGATAAAGAACGGCAGGAGTCCGGAGACCCCCGTCGCTGTCATCCAGTGGGGAACACGGACCGATCAGAAGGTTGTGACAGGCCTGCTGACTGACATTGTTGCCAAAGTCAAAGAAAGCGGACTCGGTCCACCATCAATCATCGTGGTAGGTGAAGTCGTCCAATTGAGTCAGAAGCTGAACTGGTATAAGCCCCAGGTCAAGAAAGGAGCCTCCTGATTTGAATCCCGTTTATTACCCCGCTTTTTTGAACCTGGAAGGCAAAAAGTGCATAGTCGTCGGTGGGGGCAAAGTGGCCGAAAGAAAGGTTGCCTCACTCCTGAAAAGTCGGGCGCGTGTTCTTGTGATCAGTCCTGATCTGACCGCCACCCTGATGAGATATAAAGCAGCAAAGACCATACGGCACAGCGCCCGGGAATACCGCGCAGGAGATCTCAAGGGGGCCTTTCTCGTGATTGCAGCAACTTCAGATGACCTGGTCAACAGGGACATCTCCCGCAACGCAGGCGGGCTGGTAAATGTAGTAGATGTGCCTGAGCTCGCAAATTTCATATTGCCAGCAGTTGTGAACCACGGGCCGCTGACGATTGCAGTATCCACCGGAGGCGCAAGTCCGGCCATGGCGGCTTCAGTAAGAAGAGAGCTGGAACAGTTTTATTCGGCTGATTTCGGGGCTTACCTCATGTTTCTGGGCAAGCTGCGCAAGGACATAATAGAGGCGATTGCCGACAAAGAGGCGAGAGAGAGCTTTTTCATAGAGGCCGCCTCAGCAGAAGTTTTTGACCTCCTAAGGGCAGAAGGATTCAGGAAAGCAAGAAACAGCATTATGGAAAAACTCAGGAAGATGCAAATCAAGTCTGCAGCAGGACCGGTCAAAAAAAAGTAGTCCGAATTCCGCATCACAGTTATTTCAGGGTATGTTTCGCTTTTTTCAGCACATCCCGCAGCTGTGCGAGTGAGTAGGGCTTATGTATAAAGCCGGCAAGTCCCTTCCCGGCAAAGCGGGTCGTTACGTCCTGCTCTGCGTAACCACTCGCAATGATTATGCGCGCCTCAGGATCACATTTTATCAGTTCGTCGTAGGTTTCTGCGCCATCCATATGGGGCATGGTCAAATCAAGAATGACCAGATCGATATCCCTGCCGTGCTCCCTGTATATGACAAGCGCATCGTGACCATTCAGCGCCGTCAGGACTGAATAACCAATTGCCTCGAGGAGAGCCCGGCAGGCATCAAGCACGATATGCTCATCATCCACAAGCAGGACTGTTCCGGTCCCTTCCAGTTCCGGAAGAGCGGGCGCGAACTGCTCGTGCTCCAGGCTGTCAGCAGAGAGTCTGACAGGAAACAGGGCCTTGAATGTAGTGCCTTTGCCGAGTTCGCTATGAAGCCGGCATGCACCTTTGTGCGCCCTGATTATCCCAAGCACAGCCGACAGACCGAGCCCCCTGCCCGTGAATTTTGTGGTGAAGAAAGGCTCAAAGATCCGCTGCTGGGTATCCCTGTCCATTCCGCAGCCGGTATCGCTTATCTGCAGAAACACAAACTCTCCTTCAGGGGTATCATTGCCTATATAAGCCTCGCAAGGGCTCTCCGGGTCGCATGTGGTAATTCCGGTAGAGACGGTGATGACTCCGCTTTGCTCTCCTATGGCTTCGGAGGCGTTAATAATAAGGTTCATGACGATCTGGCGTATCTGTGCTGGATCAGCGTCAATCAGAGGCAGGTCTTTTAGCAGATCCAGCTTAAGCAAAGACTTTTTACTTATTGAGACCTTTAGCAGGCGCGCCATCTCTTCGATCAGGCAGCCGAGGTCAACGGCCTCAAGTGAAAACTGCCCCTTTCCGGCATAAGCCAGCATCTGGCTGCAGAGGTCGGCAGCACGTTGAGCTGCGGCCTCGATCTGCTGCAGGTCGTCCATGACCTGGGAACCATGCGGGAGTCTGGTCTGGGCAAGGCTTGAATGTCCCAGAATAGACATGAGCAGATTGTTGAAGTCGTGCGCAATGCCTCCTGCGAGCACGCCAAGGCTTTCGAGCCTCTGGGCCTGCTGCATCTGTTCTTCAGCCCTGGCCCGCTCCTCTTCCGCTCTTTTCCGTTCAGTGATGTCCCGGGAAACGCCGAAAAGGCCATACGGCTTGCCTTCAGCATCGAACAGCGGTCCTTTTGTCGCAAGAAATGTACGCGTCTCTCCTGACGCGCCGGTCACTATTTCTTCAAAAGTCTTTACCTTGCCGCCTTCAATGATTTTTCGGTCATTCTCCATCACCACTGCAGCTTCAGCAGGCCCGAAAATAAAGGTTGAATCCTTGCCAAGCACATCCGCAGCGCGTTTGCCTGTAAGTCCCTCGGCGGCAGGGTTGAACAGCAAATACCGGCCAAGCAGGTCTTTGACATAGGTGGCATCGGAAGTGCCGCTGATCACGGCATTAAGCAGGGCATAGCTTTTGCGGGCTTCTTCCTGTGCCAGCGCCTTGCCCGTCACGTCTCTGAAGATGCAGATATATACCTCTTCATCGCTGATTTTGATAAAAGAAATGCTGACTTCAACCGGGATTAGTCTGCCGTCATATGCCGAGTGATGCAGACCGAAGATGCTTGCTGAAGGAGTTCCGGGATGAATCTCTCCTATTTTTCGGGCTAGACGGCGATGTTCTTCAGGGGGATGGAGGTCAAAGACGGTCCTGGATATTAGCTCCGCCATGCTGAAACCGAGCATGGAACATGCCTTGTAATTGCAGTTAAGTATCTTAAGCGTGCGGGGATCGGCAATGTATATTGCATCATCGGCATGATCGAAAATACCGCGGTAATATCCCTCACTCACTGCAAGTTCCTGCTGTGTTGTTTGAATCTCAGCAGCAAACCTGCTTATCAGATAGAAAAGGATAGAGCCGGTTACGATTATGAACAGCCAGCCCTTTATTATTGATATTTTGGTTATAATGTCGGGGTCTTTGACTATGCTGCCGAGGATGGTATCAGAATAATAAATCCATAACCCGCTTAAGACAGCATAAATGGCAACAATTCTAAGGGTACTTAAGGCTTTATACGAGACGCGTCGATTTTGCAGTCCGGATATCATTATCTGTTTACATGCACTCTCTAGTTAAGTGGAAGCAAGCCGCACAGGTCATGCAGTCTCATTTCTTTATTATATGTTAACAGTTTAGCCCGGTTTTGTATTCAACCGAAATAGTTGTACCTGATCTTCGGAAAAATATTGTCCTGCCCCTCGATCTCCGCGAGCCATTTTCTGTCTATTGAATCGCTCTCAATCTGCCGGGCGAGCTTATCCAGGCGCTGCAGGTGGGTTTTTATTCTGGACGCAGCGTAATTCGCAACATCATCGCTGTCCATCATGAACGCCCAGTCGCTTGCCTGTGCCAGAAGCAATTCGCGCCCCGCCTGATTAAGCGCCCTCTGCGTCAATCCTCGGGCTGCCGGATATTTCAGGGCCAATGCGCCGACCACAGCAGCGGCCCGGTGAAGGTGGCGGTAAATCCAGTCGTTTTTTTTATTCAGCCATTTTTTGTTGTAACCCATCTCTCCCCAGCTCGACATTGACGGCAGCGATACCTGGTTGTCAGGATGCTTTTCGAGATATTCCGACAGGGTAGTCAGCCCCAGGCCATTCTGTCCTGACTTTACCATCCGTATCAGGGCATCAAGCCATATCAGGCCTTCATGCCACCAGTGACCGAAGAGCTCGGCATCAAACGGCGCAACAAAAACAGGATCGCGGTCCATCAGGGCGGAGAGTTCTCCAAGTCTTTCGACCCGCTTCGAAATAAAATCGGCGGCATGAGTACGCGCTTTATTTTCTGCGGTCTTCGGGCAATAAAGCTCTTTTTGATCGGTAGCGCCGGTAACGCGATAATATTTGAACCCCGTATCCGTTCTTATCCCGTCGGGATGAATATACCGGGCGAGATAATCTTCAGGCAGATCATAGGCTATATCGCGATAGAATTCCCGATAGTCGAAATCTCCGGGATATCCGGAGACAGAGCTCCAGACCTGTCTTGATGCTTCCGGATCGCGCCCGAATACGGCAAGCCCCGAGGGGCAGCGTACCGGGGCGTATATCCCATATGGCGGGGTAGGTCTTGCGCGGGTAATCCCGTGAGTTTCAAGTATTGTATACCGTATACCCTCGTGATGAAGGATCCTGTCCAGTCCCGGGAAGAACGCACACTCCGGCAGCCAGAAACCGCGTGGCTTTATGCCGAACAGTTCTGCGTAATAATCTATGCCTATCTTTATCTGTGCGCGGACTGCCGAATCATCCGAGGAAAGTAGCGGGAGGTAGCCATGGGTTGCGGCGCTGGCCATGATCTCGATCTTTCCTGTGCCCTGCAGACGGGCAAACGCGCTTATCAAGTCTTGCCCGTATCTGACTGAGAAAGCGTCCTTAACTTCGAGAAGTCTTTTACTGTAAGTCCTCGCAAGATTATTGACCTGCTGATCTGATTTGGTCCTTTTGATCTCGTTTGCGGCAAGTTCAATCATCAGGTCCAGCCGCCGCAGATATCTGGACCTCAACAAGGTGTCCTGCAGCATAGATGCGAGGGTAGGGCTTATCGATAGCGTGATGCGAAAGTCAATGCGCTGCCTGTCCAGTTTGTCCAGCATAAGCAGAAGAGGTACATACGTTTCCGTCAGGCATTCGTAAAACCAGTTTTCTTCCAGTGAGTATTCATGTTCGGGATGGCGCACAAAGGGCAGATGCGCATGGAGTACAATTGCGAGAGAAGCAGTCCTGCGCGGCGGATCATCTTCCATTATGATTCTGCAGGCATCGATGATATCCCCGGCATAAAGCTCTGCTCGTTCATGCGCGAAAGATCAGAATGCACCGGGCTGGTGGCATCGCACTGCAGTCCTTCATCGCCAGGCATATCCTGAGGGGTTTCGATTGTATTGGAGCGGCTTACAGGGAAGAACCTGCCATGCTCGTTCTTAAACCCGAGGTCAGCGAAACAGGTCCGGCCCGATTTTTCCAGATATATATATTGTTTGCCTGCTGCAAGATCGACAGTCAGGTCAAAGAAAGTGCCGGGTGTATGGCCTGTAATCCTCTCCGTGCCGTCATCAAAGAATCTTAATGTCGGCGCAAGATGTTTATATTTCGCAAGCAGACTGCCCCTGATTTTATCGAACTCAGCCTTATTTATGTCCCAATAAGAAAATATGTGATAAGGATCTATGGGGAAGAGATGAAGCCTGTTATTGGCCGGGCTGTCAGGCTGATCGTCATATATCTCCGGAAAACCTGCCGCGAGTATTGTTTGCTGCTCTGACTTTGTTTCTTTGGCGGGCCGGGACCGGCGTACCGCAGGTTTTTTCATTGACGCAGTTGTTTTTGGTTTTTTCGCTGCTGCAGCAGCTTTTTGGCTTTTGACGGGCTTGCGCGGCGTGGTTTCAGCGTTATTTGGCTTAACGCGGCGGCCCTTGCCGGCCGGCTCCGGGCTTTTTGTTGCGGTTATTTTTTTCACCGCTGCCATCAATTTAAAGGTTACAGCAATACAGGTGAAAAATCAAGTGTCAGGTGACTAAATTCAAAAATCGCTTGACAAGAGAAACTGCGTCTGATATTCTTAGGTATCTTTAGAGTGGTATTGTAGTGCCCTGTCTATCGCTCACCATTTATGGAGGGGGGCGTGGTAGCGTATGACAGCAGAACCTTTTCATGGAGGTTTTTGCTGCATGCGTGACGTATCAGTATCATATGCGCTGCATTTCTTTGCCCGATCACCATTCCGGTCATTCCTGTGGTTACGCGAAATCCCCTGGATTTTCTTTTTTAAAGGCTTTGGTAAATTCCGTCCTTTTCATCCCAAGCAGCATCAATTTGTAATTTCCCCTTTCATGGAATCTATCAATATTAAATGTCGCAAATACTTCTTTGGAGGCATACCATGAAGATCGTCATCACAAGGCATTTATTTGCGGCATTAATACTTGCTGCCCTATCTGTTATCTTTCTCTGCTACTCCAGGGCAGAGGCAGCAGATATACCGGTCGGGTTTGGTCCGGGCAGTGTTGCTATCAATGACCAGACTAATCAGGCAGTTGTTACTAATCAATATTCCAATTCCATCTCGATAATAGACCTTGCCAACCACTATGTCATAGAGACAATCAACGTCGGCTATAGGCCTACAGCTGTCGCAATAGATAAAGGCCTCAATAGGGCAGTCGTTGCCCACGGATGGGACAATCTTTCAATTATTGACCTGAATATCCATAAAGTCCTGCACACTATGAGCATCGGACGGTTGCCTCATAATGTTGCTATCAATGAGTCTGCCCATGCTGCCTATGTTGCAAACCTTGACGGCACTGTTTCGATAATAAATATACAGACCTATCAGGTCACAAAGACCCATAAGCTGTGCGAAGGCGCGCTTGATATAGCCATTGATCCAGCGCTGAATATCGCCCTTGTGGTCAGGGAGATGACCAACAAAATCTCGGTCATTGATCTCAATACAAACCAGGTGATTCGGACAGTAGCCGGCGGCAAAAGTCCGTATGCGATAGACATAAATCCTGAAACACATCAGGCCGTTGTTGCCGACCTCTGGGGCGGCAACATTACTCTAATCGACCTCCAGACATGGGAGACAAAGAGCATAAAAGCCGGCATATTTCCTGTCGATGTTAGGATCAACCGTTTAGATAACACCGCGCTTGTGGTATGTTATCTGAGCAACAGACTGGTTCAGATAGACCTATTGACCGGCCAGATCACAGGCAGGTACCCTGTCCATTGGCTGTCCGCCTCCGTGGCAGTTAACAGCTTCACTAATATGGCCGGCGTCACAGATACCGGGGCCAATGTGCTGACATTGGTTCAGCTGTCAAATCCTGTCCCTTTGCTCAAATCAGTAACTCCTGCCGGTGCCATGAGAAGCAGTCTGCCGCTTGTTATTGCACTTGCGGGCAACAAATTTGTTTCCCTGTCTTATGGAGTCTTTGGCAGTCAGCCCCTTACCACCACATTTGCAGACAATCATAATCTTCAGGCAACCATCCCTGCCGGGTTGCTGTCACAAGCAGGTGTTTACTCCTTAAGCGTTTTTAGCTCGCAACCGGGCGGCGGCTCATCCAATGCCCTGGCCCTGACCGTTACGAATCCGGTTCCGACGATAACAACTATTGATCCGGGAAGCGCGGCAGCAGGCACACAAGGGATCAGCTTATCCGTTTACGGTAGCGGATTTTTCAGTGACACCATAATTACTCTAAATGGTGTATCATACCCTTTTACGTGGGTTAGTAATACAAATCTTACCCTTGTTCTCACGGCAGCCAACCTGCTTAATGCCGGCACAATAGAGATAAAGGCAACAAACCCTGCGCCAGGTGGCGGGCAATCAAATACAATGACCTTTGCGGTGGTTAACCCGATACCGACGATCTCGTCTGTCACCCCGGATAATGCCAAGGCTGGAAGTCCTGCCTTTACACTGATAGTAAATGGCAGCAATTTCGTGCCTGCAACAGCAGTCAGTTTCAATAATACAGCTCTACAGGTCACGTATGTCAGCAGCAGTCAGATTACAGTTTCTCTCACGCCAGCACAGGTCGCAACAGCGGGCACTTATTCCATCCGGGTAACTAACCCTGCTCCGGGCGGAGGGACATCTAACTCAGTCGCGTTCACTGTAACCAAGGCGATCAACGTTCAGCCTCTTCCGGAAGGTTCTTATGGAAAAAAGTATGAAGACCTCGTGCCGAAAGACGCCACCATCGAGAGCTATGATGCCAAACGCTTTGCGCTTACAACTGGCCTTGTAAAAGACAGTATGGCGACCGCTCTTTCAGGAGTTTCAGTAACCGTTCTGGGACATCCGGAATACGGCAGCGCACAGACCGACAGCACAGGAAGATTCTCAATCCCTGTAAATGGGGGTGGAGCCATTACTTATGTTTATCAAAAACAAGGCTTCATAACCAGCCATCGTCAGGTCAATGTGCCGTGGAATGGCATAGCCACAGCCGAGCCAATGGTAATGATCCCGGAGGATACTGCTGCTACAACGGTGTCCTTCAATGGCAATCCGTCCACAGTCATTACCCATAGAAGCTCAACAACAACAGATGTGTCCGGCAGCCGAGCGCTTACAATGGTATTCACCGGTGACAACAGGGCCTACGTCAAAGATGCAAATGGAAACGAGGTTCCTTTAACGACCATTACCACTCGTGCCACAGAATTCAGCACGCCCGAGTCCATGCCTGCTAAACTGCCCCCGACATCGGCATTTACATATTGTTCGGAGCTGTCTGTTGACGGCGCAAAGAATGTGCGATTTGAAAAACCTGTTACTGCATATGTAGAAAACTTCCTCAATTTTAAGGTAGGTGAAATAGTGCCAGTTGGGTCTTATGATCGAGACAAAGGCATATGGATGCCAGAGCCTGATGGAGTGGTTGTGAGGCTGTTGGACACAAATGGCGACGGTATCGTTGATGCCTATGATAATGTCGGAGATGGGCTGCCACATGGAACAGTAGTTGGACTGAATGATCCTACTATCTATAGGCCTGGCGCAACATACTGGCAGGCACAGGTCACTCATTTTTCAGCTTGGGACTGGAACTGGCCGTGGGGACCTCCGGCTGATGCACAATATCCCAATCCAGGCGGACCACCTATGGCTAATAACAAAGTCTCTGACGATGATTGCAACAAAGTGGGCTCATATATCGAGTGCAGGAGCCGTATTGTCCACGAAGACATTTCAATACCAGGTACTGATTTGACCCTGCACTATGCAAGCGACAGGGTGAAAGGGTATATATCAGGTATTTTTGTTCCAGTAAGCGGCTCTAGTGTACCGACAAGTCTAAAGAACATTATTGTCAGACTGGAACTAGCTGGCCTAACATTTGAAAAGACACTTCCAGCCGCACCGAATCAGACGGCCAACTTCCAGTGGGATGGCAAAGACTACTTGGGAAACCAGGCTTATGGCACGGCAACAGCCAATGTAAGTATCGGATTTGTATATTCCGGCGTTTATTACTCCGCATCTCCCCAAAATATCACCAGCCATTGGGGCCTTCCAGGAGACTCGCCAGCAACACCTCCCGGAGCTGTTGAAGGAATTAGGGCAAGGGAGGAGCTGATCACATGGAAGCGTGACACCATACACATCAATAAACCCTCCCACAGTTATGCCAAGGGAACAATTGGAGAAGGATGGACCCTGTCGTCACAGCATAGCATCAGCCCAAATGAGCCAAGTCTGCTATATAAAGGTGATGGAACTGCTATCGACCTTTCCAGGATATTGATGATAAACACCATAGCCGGGAAAGGATTTAACTGCGATATAGGCGATGGCGGACCCGCAATCAATGCATGCGCAACGCCGCGCAAAGTGACTGTAGATGGCGCTGGAAACATTTATATACCATCTAACTACCACATAAGAAAAATTGATCCAAACGGCATCATCACTACGATCGCAGGCAATGGCAATGGAGGTTATAACGGCGATGGCATGCCGGCCACCCAGGCCAGCATTGATACTCCTTGGGGAGTGGCATTTGACAATGCCGGCAACATTTACATAGCTGAATATAATGGTAACCGTGTAAGAAAAGTGGATACATACGGGATTATTACTACAATCGCCGGCACTGGTATCGACGATTATTATGGTAGTGGCGACGGAGGGCCTGCTACGCTTGCTAGTCTTGATCGGCCTTCCGGGGTAGCGGTAGACAATGTCGGTAATATCTATATAGCTGATGCGGGGAATGGCCGGATACGTAAGGTCGATAGCCGCGGCATCATTTCTACGGTTGCAGGGACTGGTTCATGGGGAGAAAGTGGGGACGGTGGTCCGGCAACAAAAGCGGTCCTGAAATCAGTAGAAGATGTCGCCGTAGATAGCAGAGGCAACATTTATATTCTGGATTTTATGAAAGTAAGGAAGATCGATGCAAGTGGTATTATCACAACGGTAGCAGGCAGGGGTAATGCCGGGTATAGCGGCGATGGCGGTCTTGCTACTCAGGCTGATATGTGGACTCAAAGCGGCACAGGTCTTACGGTTGACGATGCCGGTAACATTTATATACCTGACACAAATAATTTCAGATTACGGAAAGTCGATACTTTTGGCAATATCTCTACCATTGCCGGGACCGGCCAAGGCGGACACACTGGCGATGGCGGGCTTGCAATAAAAGCTCAGATAGTACCGTGGGGTGTTGCTGTAGATAGAGGGGGGAATATTTATGTTGGCGAGGGTTATTATCTGCGAAAAATATCAATGCCCGGGGCGCTTCTTTCTGTCACAACAGAGGGGGATATAATATTCAATGATACAAACGAGACGGGCTATATTATTGGTAGCACGGGCCGGCAGTGTAAACTTTCTTGTGTGAAATTGGAAATGGAGTAAAAAAGGCGCACCTCCTATAAAATGTAGTTACCGCTAACAACATTAAAGGAGGCGCACCCATGGAACTCAAAATTAGCGTACCAGAGCTGGTGAATTTATTCAAGGAAATTCAGGAAAGGCCCCAGCGGATATTCGAGATGGTGAGTATGAATGTACAGAAGGAAGTTGGCAATTACCTGACGAATCTTATGGATGCTGAACTGACGCATCATTTGGGCCGCAAGCGGTATGAGCGCGCATCAGGGATTACAAACCACAGAAATGGAAGGTATTCCAGGAAGTTCTGCATCAAAGGGGTTGGTGAAGTAGGAGTACAGGTGCCGAGGGACCGCGATGGGGAGTATCAGACGCAGGTATTGCCCCGGAGCAAACAATATGAAGAACGGATCGCGGAAGACCTGTCCATAATGTATCTGACAGGGATAAGCACGAGGACCCTTGGCTTATTGAGCAGACGGCTTATCGGCAGGAGCATATCCCACGCAGAAGTGAGCAAAGCAAATCGTGAGTTGAAGGAAGCAGTAGAGAGATGGCGCAATCGGGATCTTAAAGACGAGAAGATAAAGTATTTCTATGTGGACGGAACGAATTTCAAGATGCGATTCAGCAAGAGTGTCGAGCATGTTCCGGTGCTTGTAGCAATAGGGGTCACTGAGGAAGGGACTAAGATAGTTACAGGGCTACAGAGCGGAGATAAGGAATCCGCGACTGCCTGGAGAGAGTTTTTCAGGGATTTGAAGGACCGCGGCCTTGATGGATCACTGGTAACACTTGGGATAATGGATGGACTGCCCGGGCTGGAGACAGTGTTCAGGGAAGAGTTCAAAAACGCAAAAGTGCAGCGCTGCCAGGTTCATGTTGCCCGGAATGTATTGGCAAAAGTTCCTCACAAACTGAAAAAGACAATAGCCGATGATCTGAGATCGATCTTTTATGCATCTTCGAGGGACAAGGCAGAGGATTTCTATAAGGAGTTTGTCGAGAAGTGGGACAAGGAGGTTCCCTCGGCGGTGAAATCATTGAGCCAGTCGATTGATTCATGTCTGACATACCATTTTTTTCCGCCGGAGGAATGGATATCTCTGCGGACAACGAATGTAATTGAAAGGCTCAACAAGGAATTCAAACGCAGGACGAAGTCCATGGAGATCGTGGCCGGCGAGGATGCCTGCTACAGGCTGCTGGCGTTTATAGCGTTAAAGATGGAGCTCAGCTGGAGATCAACAAAGGTCGGGAAGGTGCGCCAACATCTGCCCCTTTATCAAATTTACACAAAATAGTTGACAGTACCGCACGGGCCTGCACAAATCTACCATCGACCTTTCAACAGGCAGGACGCTACTGACATTCGGCTACGATTCATCAAACAATCTTGCTTCTATAACCGATCGTTTTGGCAATCAGACAACATTACAGCGTGATGGAAGCGGAGTTCCGCTGTCAATAACATCGCCATACGGGCAGGTTACCATGTTAACAGTCGATTCAAACAACAACCTGACAAAGATTACATATCCTGGCAGCTATTATTATTCATTTGGCTATACAGAAAGCAGCTTGTTGACTGATGAGTATGATCCCAAAGGTAATCATTTTATTCATCAGTTCGATGCAGGCGGTCAGGTAATTCAGGTTCGCAATCCCGAAGGTGGTCAATGGACCTATTCAAGCACGGTTAATACTGCCGGCGACATTCAGGCCACTGTCCAGACGGGTGAAAACAATATCATTCAATACGACGACCATACGGACTTAACGGGCGTGTACACTACGAAGATAACCGATCCGTCAGGTTTTATAACAAATATTACCCGGTCAGCCGACAATTTAACTGAAACCAATATTGCATGTGGCATGAAATGGACGACCAAATATGAGCTCGACCCGATTTATCAATATAAATACGTTTCATCATCAGCCGCCATGTCACCGGCTGGCATCATCAGGACTATAACAGATACAAAGGCTTATAAGGATACTGATTCTGATAAAATCCTTGACCGGATTACAGAAACAGTCGGAGTAAATGGTAAGAACTGGAAAACAGTTAATAGTACCCTTAACGGATCAATAACCCAAACCTCGCCGTTAGGAAGGATAATAACTCTTAATTACGATACTTCGAGCCTTCTTACGCAGCAAAAGACTGTTGCAGGTCTATTGCCCGTTACCTATGGCTATGATGCCAGAGGCAGGTTTACAACGGCTGCTGTTGGAGATAGAACGGCCACGATATTCTATGATAACCAAGGGAATGTGGAATATCTTACGACACCGGACAGCAAAACCTACTATTTCACATATGACGAAATGGGCAGGCCGTTAACCAGCACTATGCCGGACAACACCGTTATCCAGTATGCCTACGACAAAAACGGCAACATGACATTGCTAACCAACCCAAAAAACGCGAGTTTTGGTTTCGACTATACCGGCATTAACCAGCGCAAGAGCATGACTACGCCGCTGTCAGGGAGTTATCAGTATTCATATGACAAAGAAAAGAAGCTCAAGCTATTGCAGTTTCCGTCAGGCAGGCAGATACAGCTTAATTATGCCCAGGGACAGCTAGCGAATACGGTTACACCTGAGGGCACTACGACCTATACTTATAGCTGCTCAAATCTGCTTGGCAGCGCAACAAGAGGCACTGAGCAGATCGTCTATGGTTATGATGGCACATTACTTAAGACAGACACCCGCACGGGCTTACTGAACCAGGCGATAAGCTACACCTACAATAACCTGTTCAAAACAGCCTCAATAACGTATGCAGGGATAACGCAGGCATTGACATATGACAATGATGGCTTGCTGATAAATGCGGGGGGTATTACAATAACAAGAAATGCCCAGAATGGCTTACCTGAGCAGCTTAGCGACGGCACAATGACCGCTGTGCGTAACTTCAGCGGGTATGGGGAGCTGGATGGCCTTTCACACAGCATTGGCGGTAATATGCCGTATGGATGGACATTGACCCGCGATCTGGCAGGCAGGATAACGAAGAGAGTTGAGAATATAAGCGGCGGCACAGTCACATGGGACTATACTTATGATGACAATGGCAGGTTGGCTACGGTGAAGAGGGACGGAATGCTGCTGGAGACATACACTTACGATGGTGATGGCAACAGGTTAACGGATGGAAGCCGGACTTACACATATTCTGCAGAAGACCATCTGATAACAGCCGGGGCTGTGAGCTATCAGTTTGATGTTGATGGGTTCCTGACGAGTAAGACTAATGGATCGAACATCACCAGTTATCAATACTCATCTCGGGGAGAGTTGCTTAGAGTGACAAAGGCAGATGGTATGCTGATAACTTATGATCACGATCCGATGGGTAGAAGGATAGCGAAGAGAGTCAATGGTGTTATTACGGAGAAATACTTATGGAAAGATGCTATCACGCTACTTTCTGTTTATGATGGCAATGATAATCTTTTGATGCGATTCAACTATGCAGATGGTCATATGCCAGTGTCGATGACACAAAACGGGATCGCCCATTACCTGATGTATGACCAAGTCGGCTCGTTAAGAGCTGTTTCCAATACGTCAGGGTCGATAATAAAACAAATCGATTATGACTCTTTCGGAAACATGTTGAATGATACTAATCCGGCATTCAAGGTTCCATTCGGATTCGCAGGCGGCTTGCACGATAGAGATACTGGATTAGTCAGGTTCGGTGCAAGAGATTATGATCCTGCAGTCGGCAGATGGACTGCAAAAGATCCTATGGATTTTAGGGGTGGAGATATTAATCTTTTTGGATACGTCAGTTTAAATCCGGTTAAGTGGACAGATCCCAATGGCTTAGGAGGGGTTATAAGGTCGAACAATCCACTTGATAAATGTCCATCAGGCACAAACTGCATGGATCCGGGTGATACCAGTGTGACTTCTGGTGAACTTTACAGAGATCCATATAATCCCGGTCTTACGCGTATTTCGGAACAGATGTTGCTGCCGCCTGAAATTATTGGCGATGCGGTTAAGAATGTAAGGGAAAAGGCAAAAGCAAAAGCTGATGCATGCAGTAAATCTAAGGCTTCCGCCGATTCAGGGCCGCAAATCGGAGTGCCTATAGGCGATGGGGCAAGATATGTCGATCCAGCGGTCATGTTCGAATAAAGGAGCTAAAAAATTAATATACTGAGATTGACTATAATGAATTAATCGGATATTTATAATTTAATATAAAAGTCTGCTATTGTGTTAAACAAGAAAGCTTTATTAAATGTATTTATTGGTTATGGGTGAAGTATATTAATTACAGAGTGAAAAAAGCATCATATCAAAAATATGGACTGCTTAAACCTATTGTTTAATGGAAATTGCAAAAAAGAATAGTGCTTTTTTTGTCGTGGAAGGGTTTGTAGTTCTTGTATTAGCTCACATATGTGGCGGGTATGTTGCTTCAACTCTCATAGAAAAAGGGAGCAATATTCCGCCCCTCAGCCTTTATATAATATTTACCTCAGCTCTTTCACCAGTTGTTGCAATTATATATCTGGTATTCAGAACGCATATAATCCTGCCAATATTAATAAGTTCAAATATATTTAAAGCAACGATTGCCGGCGTAATTTTCATGTGGTTAGTGGCATTTATTCAGATAATATTTATTGGCAGAGATATGTATTTATCACCAAAACTTCTGGAAGTATCACATCCGTTCGATTACATCAACATATTTCTGTGCGTATGCTGGGCTCCTCTTGTAGAAGAAGCATTATTCCGTGGTTATTTTCTCAATATGTTAATGAGAAAATGGGGCTTGTGGATTGCTATTTTGGCATCATCAACACTGTTCGTTGTAGCACATCTTTTATTTGCGCCTGGGACTTCTAACACAATCAATATGGCACTTCTTTTTACGCGATCTATAATTGTATCGTTTGCATTTATTCAGGGTGGATTTATTGCTGCCGTTTTAGTTCATTCATTCAATAACCTATATTTTTTAATTTTTAATTAATTGTCATAGAAAGATCTTAGATATCTGAGGAGTGAAAATGACATTAAGTGAAATAAGAAGAAATATTATTACGTATATCAAAGTCGTCCTTTTGTTTAATTTGTCAATTTCTATGATGGTCGGGTTGACCTGGATAACGTAACATATTTTTCGCACATTTAGAGTCATGGTGACCTCAAATCTGGTAGTGTAATTTGTCGAGAAAAACAAGACCAGAGGAGGAACACCATGACTCAGAAGAATTTTAACAGAAAGATGGGTAAGATTATCCA
>CAIJNL010000029.1 GCA_903822005.1 uncultured Nitrospiraceae bacterium | reverse complement strand
GCCCGCGCGGGGCGCGACCATCCATAATATCGAGATATGCGGCATATGCGAGTTTCAATCCACGCGCCCGCGCGGGGCGCGACATAATGGCCTGGGAAGAAGATATAAGCATCTTCTTTGTTTCAATCCACGCGCCCGCGCGGGGCGCGACTGTTACAACTTAACTCATTAATATATAAGACCAAAATGCTTTCTTTTTGCGAAGGTGCCAACTTCGTCCCGGAAATATCAAAGTTGTCAAAGAGCAAACTGCAAAACTTACTGTTTTAAAAGCTGAATCTCAATTTGCGAACATTCCTGCAAAATCATGCAAACTACAGGTTCGCGCATTCTCAAACAAGCAACGTCCCCTCCTGATCCAGCGGCACTTTAGCGCCAACATGCTCAACCCGTCTATGCCATTCCGACCCCAGATAATAGAATCTGAGGCTGTCCTTTTCTTGATCAATTTCGCTTATCAATCTCTCTTTCAGCACGGCCCATTGTGCAGGATCAACAATGCATTCAAATATCGAAAACTGCACACGCTGCCCGAAATCCTGACACGCCTTTGCTACCCTTCGCAAGCGGCGTTGTCCATTACCTTCGCTGGTCGCAACATCATAACTTACAATCACAAACATGCCTTGACCTCACCTCCAGATAAACGGCGGATAACAATCGAGATCGCCCCTCAGATGCCGCGCCATCAGCATCGCCTGCACATAAGGCAACAGACCGATTGTTACCTTCTCATTTATAAAAGGATGCAGTATCTCTTCCTGTTTGCGCTTTTGATACGCAACGAGTACGGTCTTTCTTGTGTCGTCATTCATTAAAACAGCACCCGACTCTTTTTGACTAAACCCTTTACCCTGCACCTGACAAAGATTGATCAGTGAAAGCGCAAGCCGGTCCGCAAAAAACGGCCTAAACTCTTCCATTATGTCGAGGGCAAGCCCATAGCGACCAGGACGGTCTCTGTGCAAAAAGCCTACTGCAGGATCGAGCCCCACTGACTCAAGGGCAGACCTGACATCATGCATAAGCAGAGTATAAAGAAATGAGAGCAGACAGTTTACGTTATCAAGCGGCGGTCGTCTATTTCGCTCGTCAAAAATGAATATGTCCTTTTGCGAGGTTATCATGTGATTGAAGACACCGAAGTACGTGTTGGCCGCATCGCCTTCAAACCCTCGCACAATATCGAGCGGATGCTCGCATTGCAGTCTTCGTATCGAATGCACAAGATACTGCGATGCACAAGAAACGGCATCTGCCTCAATCTTGTCGGAATGGTCTCGAAGTGATCTTTGAAGTACAGTGCGGCAATTCGCTATCTTGCCGGTTACAATCGCTCGAGCTATTGCAGACGCAGCCTGCAAGTCATCAGCCCTGCGGTATTGCTCTCGCCTAAGAAGCACATTGCCCGACACCGGCCCCTGCACTTTTGCAAGGAATCTGCCGTTTTCCGTAAGAAAGCTGATCGCCACACCATTCTCTGCGCAAAAGCCCATCAAGTAAGGGCTGCACGATACCTGCCCAAAGCAGACGATCCCGCCGAGTGTATGAACAGGCACGCGCAAGACTATTTCATGGTCAACCTTGACGGCAACCGTCTCGCCTTCTTTGGCAAGATATGCTCCCTGGGTCGTGACAAAAAGCGTGTTGAGATGTTTTTTCATTCCTCCCTCGTTACTTTCAGCAGATAACTGCTTGCCGATTTGGCCTTGCCGCAAGGCTTTGGCATGCATAATTCAAGCAAAGAGCATTGCTCGCATTTCTTTGAAAATTCCGGTTTGGGCGTAATGCCTCTTTCAATAAGCTCTCTCACCTTTCTGGCAATATCCGCTGTCTCAGTTCGCAGTTTTTCGTCAAAGACAACATCTTCCCTGCGTCGCGTCTGCCCATAAAATAGAGCACCTTCACTTATCTGCACCTTAAGCATTTCTTCAAGACAGATTGCCTGTGCGCAGAGCTGCACCCTGTCGCAATTGTTAGCTTTCGGCTTCCCGCGTTTGTATTCAACGGGAAATGGCCGCCATGTTCCGTCAACCTGCCGATGAAACTCTACGACATCAGCCTTGCCGATTAGTCCGAGTTTAAGTGACCGCAGAGGTACGCTGTAGTCTATACGAACATTGCCTCGCGACTCGTGTTTATTACTATCGGCCTTGTCGTGCATGATCCTGCCCTCAGCTGTAAAGACGTTCTCACTCCATGCCTGCTCAATATGTATCAATGCACATTGCCTCGGGCAGTATGCATAGTGCTGCAAGGACGAAAGTTGGATCAGGTCGTCCTGTTGCACTCTTATGGTTTGACCTCTACCGTTATGCTCGACTGCAAACACTTGTCATCAATAGTAACAATGTAATCAGCAAAGTCCCGCGCCACTTTGCTGACATCTTTGAGCTCGATTTTGATGCGCTCAAATAGGGTATATGCCTGGGTGTTGCCCAAAGCGCTATCGTGCTTGAAGATGATTAGTTTGCGGGTAGACATCAGCCCGCGAGCTGCAGAACGGTCATGCTCAAACATATTGACAAGAGCATCCCACAGCAAGCTTAAATCGTCTTCATTAAAGCCTGTTTGGGCAGCAAGATGGGCTGATACAAAGCCGTGAGCTACATAGAGACCATAAGGAACGGTATTTTTGCGACCCATCGTCCGGTTGTCGCCTCCCTGCTTTTCAGCCTCGGCTTCGGTGGCGACAGCCATGCGCGTTATTGAATGCTCAGACGATACTATTGGATCAACTGATCTTCCAAAGGTCAGTTGCACCGGGCCGCGAACTTGGCCACAGTTTGGTGCTGTTTTCAGAGAAAGCACTGCGCCAAAAGTTCTGATGTCAAAGAAGTCCTGACACATTTTCCCCCTGCCCTGATTTGAGTCTTCCGCAGTGGGTTTTCGAGGTTTAGCATCTTTGATAGCTGCTTTTATTATGCTTTCTATTTTTTTGTCAGGCTTTTCTTCCTTTAACCATTCTTTAATAGCTTTTTTGTCGGCATCCGGCGCAATAAGAAGTTCGCTGCTATTTTCGTCATCACCCTCATTAAAGGTGATGCCTTCTGGCAAAGAAATATCCGAAAATAACTCATTTAACTCGTGTGGTACCGTTGCACGAGATTCGTCGCCAGTTGGAATACCTAACTCCTTAAAAGCCATAAAATGCGCCTGCCCCAAGACAGCTTTTTCTTTTATGTAGATATCGTACGGGCGCTCGCAACTTTTAGTTAACTGAACATAGTTTCTCACTTTTCTTTTCAAACAAACATCGGTAACAAGCCCACAACCGGTTTCTGCATCAACGCGCGGAAGGTTGCCTGCGTCTGGGTCTCCATTCGGATTTCCGTCTTTTACATCAAAGATAAGGGCGAAGTCGTAACGATTTTTGATGGGATTGCTCATAAGTATTCTCCTTTCAATTTAGCGCTATTCGCTTTTCTTGGTATAGAAATTCTGCATTTGGTGGTAATAGCCGATGGCAAATCGGCCCTGATCTGCAAGAACAAGGTGAGCAGGAAAGTCGTTAAAACCGTCCATAATTTGACCGATCAGCTTCTCGAAGTATATGCGCCGCCCTGCACGATCTAGCTTTGCAAGGTGGTGGTTTTTCAAACGCATAAGATTTCCGAAAACTGTCACGGGCGTAACAGAGGCTGCGCCATAGCAACGATCTCGTATCGTTGCATTAATACCCGGGTTGGCTTCTGACTGGATTTTCTCAAGCGTAGCGAAGAGACGACCGAGCCGATACCCGATGTTCATGTTTGTTTCGTCAAGACTCACGGTAAGTTCCTCCTTTATTTCAGGCATTCGATAGCGTGTTGCCCGGTTTATACATGCTTTAATAAGAGCAGCCTTCGGGTAGGTTATCTCTCGCTCCGCCCGAATGCGTCTAATCGCGGCTTGTAGCATCGTTTGCGGGTATGGTAGCCCTTCAAGAATAGCCCTCATGGTGTCACCAGAGAGCTGCGGTTTTACGTCATACTGTTTTCCACGATAGGAAACAAGGTTAGCTTTGTTATTTGCTGCTTTGGTTTCGTTTGCAGTTGCGGCAAGTAACGCATTAAGAGAAAGCTGTACATACGCTTCATAGCCGGGGCATATAATATTGATATCATTGAAATGCTGGCGAATTCTTTTAGCCATATTGCTAACAGTCTCCATTATCCAAAATCGCACAGAAATTCGTGCCATATTTGGCGCAAGACCCAAAACAAAGAAACGTGTCGAATCCTCATCAGTCACGAAGGCACCTGTCTTTGGTGCAGTGAACAAACTTTTTACAGCCGCAACATTTCTATCAGGGTTATCTGTCCAAAGCTCGCTAAATAAATCTTCAAATCCGCTATCAGTGTCTTTAGCTGCCCAAAAAACAGTTGCCGCGTCGCCAATTTGCATCCTTGATTTCTTGGATTTCAGGAGTGTATTGAGCGCCGTGGTATAGGCAAATTCAGCATGCCTGCCAATGGGAGCATTATATCCCTGCTCTTTTCCATAAGAATCATAGCCTGCGTGCTTTTGAAAGTTGACAAGAGACTTTGAATCTTTGCTTATTGGAGTTCTTCCATGAACCCTTACTATCTCGTCCATTTCCCCGGTCACTAAGCAGCGAGCAATAGCGTTCTTTTTTTGGCTATCTAACCGCTTTACATATTCTCGGATGGCAGGGCGACAGGGAATTGGCTCTAAATCATGAACAAGCCGAAACGTCATATTACATGAAACAAGCCCAGCACAATCTGCCCAATTAGCAGCCTTTTTTACTGAGCTGAGGCCATCGTTACTATAGAACTGAATAAGTGATGCTACTCCATCATCAACACGCAATGCAGTCGGCAATGATTCAAGGGATGCAAGCCACGTTTTATGCTGATTGATTGCCTTTGCGTCTGATTCAGGATGTTGAAGGAGATACCCAACGTGATCCCAAAGCAGAAAAGTAGTTTCGTAGCTTCTACTGCCAGTCCGAGATTGTGATCTGGGAACCCAATACTTCTTACCAATAAGCCGTTTGCCAATTTGTTCTCTAGTATCTTCAAGGGTAATGAAACAACCTTTTTCATCAATAACAATTATGAAAGGGAATTCTTTTTCTTCAAACCCTTCGGGCGGCATGCCAGGTTTCCGGTCATAGTATTCCTTAAGCGATTGTAGGATCATCCGCGCACCTCCGCGCTATTAGTTCGCTCAGGAACTTGTATAACACCATTATTCATCTGCGCCCTGAAAAACAGTGGATTGGGTTCAGCGGGGTTGTCGTAGTCCATGTCGTAAAGCATCCATCCAAGATCTCGTTGCCCTGCGAGTTCAACCGGTAGTCCTGCCGACGCTTCTTCTGTCTTGATCAGTTTGAAGTCGCAAGAAAATTCCCGGCAGCCGAGATATGGCTGATTGAAGCATTGCCCTTTGCTTGCTCGGCGTTCAAATATTGCTGCATATTTTGCGGGAGTCTCGTCTTTGCGAAGCTCCTGCGCGTCGTCAACATCTACTAGATATTCAGGAACTGGATTTCGGATCTGACCTCGTCTATCTGGCGGAATAAACTCAAAATTGGCAAAAAGACGGTACTTAACATCTCGAAGAAATAAGCCTGCTCTTTGCTGTCGCATTTTAGGATCGTCTACAAATAGGCAAGCGATTCGGGGCGACATGACACTCCCGACCTCATTGCGCCGAACAGATATCCATCTGATAGGCGCAAGCACCTCAATCCGACTGATGTTCCAGCGGATAGCAGGTTTCCAAAGAATTGCATCGAAGATAGCTCGTGCTGCTGAAGGCGTAATGACGTCATAGCTGACGCGCTCCACCTTCATTTCAGGACGAGTGAAGCAGGCAAACGGCCCACTTACTTCAAGACAAAACTGTTTCATGGCTCACCTCGTGTTACTGCATTCTTATATAACCAAATCCTCAACCGGCAATGCATCTTTGTATATATCAAGCCCAACCGAGTTGTCGTAAATCTTCAGACTGCTTTGGACCACAATACCGGGAACAATTTCTTCAAGCCTGCCATCTTCAAGCATACGAGTTGCCATACGTGCAGGCAGGGTTACTATATATCGTTGCAGCTTGCGCATCAATGCGCGATTTGGCCCAATCTGCTTCAAAGTATTTATCAGCTTTTCACTATCCTTGTATCTGACAATAACGGACTGTTGCGCCTGATCATCAATAAACCTGAAATTCTGTGCCGCTGTCCGAAAATGCACGGCAAGTGTATGAGAATCATCCGGTGTCAGCCATTCCATAAAGCGTGTGCCGGTGTCGTTCACTTTTGCATAAAAACAGGAAAAGTATCTGGTGTATGATTCCGGCTTCTGCATATCAAATTCAGGAAGCAAAAGCAGTTCCTTCGTCGTGCTTTCCCCTTTATGCAAGAGCCCTCGAGGTGCCGGTTTTGGTGGCACAAATATATGCACCTGTCCAAGCTGACCCTCTGCATTTAGTTTGCCTTCGCGGTTACAGCGGCCAGCAGCCTGAGCTATCGAGTCAAGTCCGGCTAAAGCACGATAGACTACGGGAAAGTCAATGTCGACACCTGCCTCGATAAGCTGCGTACTGATAACGCGTATGGAGTCTCCATTGCTCAGTCGTTGCTTTATCTCCTTGATGACCTCAGTGCGGTGTTTGCCGCACATAAGCGCCGAAAGGTGGATTGTCCCCTCGGGCATCAGTCTGAAAAGATCATAACAGTCATGGCGCGAGTTTACAACACAGAGCACTTGTTGATGTCGTCGGAGTTCCAGTGCAAGTATTTCCCATTCGTCAGGCTTCTCAAATGATTTGGGTGAAAGAATTTCAGTCCGTTTTAGTTTCTTGTATAGTTCGGCAGGATTAGCCATAATCTCGCGCGGTGCATCAATCCCAGGCAATGCCGGCTGAGTTGCGGTAGATAGCACAATGGTTACGCCGTAATGGCGCGTCAGGACATTAAGCGTGTCTGTACAAGGCATAAGCAACTCAGGCCGGAGAATTTGAGCTTCATCCAGAATAACTATGCTGTTGACGATATTATGTAGTTTGCGGCAACGGCTTGAGCGGTAAGCAAAGAGTGATTCAAAGAATTGGACATTAGTGGTAACAATAATCGGAGCATCCCAGTTTTCCGAAGCCAGGCAGCTGCGTTGCGTCTCGCGCTCCGGGTCAAGATTGCTATGGTGTTCAACGATGTTTTCAGCACCGAAGATATCTGAAAATATTTCAGCAGTCTGCTCGATAATACTTGTGTAGGGAATGGCATAAATAATGCGCTGCTTGCCATATCGTATCGCATGATCGAGGGCAAACGCCATGCTTGAAAGGGTTTTCCCTCCGCCGGTCGGTACAGCTAAAGAGAAAAGCCCTGGAGCTTGATAGGCAGCAGATCTGCAAGCAGCGAGAATTTCTTGCCGTATTATGTTCAAGCTTGTTTGAGGTGCTTTTTCAGTTTTGTTCAGCATATAGTTATCAAAAGCATCTTTCAATTCAATCAGGGGCTTGAACCCAGCGCGTGCCTGTCCTTGTTCTGCGTTCATGAAAGCTTCGGTATCCAGAAAATCGGCATCAACTAAGCATGAATAAAGCATTCTCACCCACAGGTGAAAATTAGCCGGTTTCACAAATAATGGCGGTTTGGTTATGGCGCGCAGTTTGTAAGATAGTTTTTTTGCAGCAGGCAGAATACGCTCAAGATTTGCTCTGCCTTCGATAAGCCTGTTTTGGAGCGCTGCATTCCCCGTATCGGCTGAATACCAATCTGGCAATCCGGCATGATGCCCTGCTGCTATGTATGATAGTGCTCTGCCAACTGGCATATTGGCCTGATTGAACTGTCCTTCGGCAAATGCAGCACCTGCGCTTGAGTGATTTACTCTATTCCTGCCAATTCCCTCATATTCAGGATCATCCATCCCATTTTCGCGACGGATATATGCCTGAAACAAAACGTCAGCTTTGCCGAGATCGTGCAGCAGCCCGGCATTCCAGGCCCAATCAGCTGACGAAAAAGACTCGGCGAACGCAGTTGCCCTTCCCGCAGTTTCTCTCAGATGTGCGCAAAGACCATGCCTTCTGCCGTCTTCTGCGATATGAGCCAATATATCTTTCGATATCATGTCGCCGCCTTTTCGATATTCATAAAAGACACCATATCTTAACCCTTCCCTAATAAATACGATTCACATGTACCTCCGCAATGTCTTGGTCTGCATCACTTGTTTCTAAGCCGTTTGACCTTTTCCGGTGTTGTCATATAATTCTCACCTGACACAACCTTTTTGCCGATCTTCTTTTCCAGGTCTTTCCGTGCAGTACCAGCAACCGCACCACCTTTCCGTGCGGCATTCTTGCTCTGGTGAAAGCCCTGTGCATCATCAACCCGCGTGATCTCGGTAGTAGCCGCCTCACCGAGCATCGAAAAGATCAGTTCAAGGTCGTTCATATGATCGCGCAGGTTCTCACGCTTCAGGCCTTTTAGCTTCTTGTGTGTGCCCGGCGTTATGCCGAAGGCGGCCTTTGCGATTTCTGCAGTGAGAATTTCATATTCTTTCTTTTCCTTCACGTTACGCTTTTTCCATTCGTCAGTAAGCTCTTCGCGGATTGCGATGCCGCGCATGCGTTTTTCAATCCAGTCGTCTGAGTAGCCTTTTGCCTTATAGAGTACGCGAGTGCGCTGTGTTCCAAGTTCTGGGTTTTCGATCTCCCGCACACGCTCATAGCCAACCTTTGCCAGCCAGCGTTTGAATGGTTCTGCCTTAGGCGATGGGATAGATTGAATAATGCGGAAGATACCTTCGGTGTTAGCGCAGTTCATTTTTTGCAGGCCGCCTTCGGTCTGGACTGAAAGGGGGGTGGCAATTTGCCCCCACCCTTTGGAAAGCTCATCATCCCGACGACGCATGTCTTTAATATAACCGTTTGGATCAACTGAATCAGTAAGAACCGCAACCACATCAACAATCGAGAACCACCATTCGTTATTGTGCAGCGTCCGGCGAATCTGTTTGCCCTTGAAAACGACAAGTTGTGAGTCCATTGAGTTTCCTCCTTATATGTATCCGATAATTATGTTCTTATACCATGATTTTTTCTATTGTGCTCGCATATTTCCCTAAATGAAAATCAAAAAAATAAAAGCCGCGTCTTCAAAGGACTGACTCCCTTGCCGACCCGGCCAAAAGCTGCAAACGGTCCGTAAACTTTTCGTGCCCCCTCCCAGAAGCCTTCAAGTCGTACCGAATATCAACAAATGCAACATTGCCACTACGTTATCATTACATCCTTTTCTTAGTCAACACAACATTTTCGGTCTGACTCTCTTGCATGTTAGCGCCAAATTACAGACCTGTCTATTTATCCTTATTTGGCAATGTGAAATAAAATGTGGCGCCCTGTCCCTCAAGACTTTCAGCCCAGACCTTCCCGCCATGCCGTGAAATTATCCTTTGCACATGCGCAAGGCCGATGCCTGTGCCCTCAAATTCATCCTGTCGATGGAGACGCTGGAATACCCCAAAGAGTTTGTCGGCATATTTCATATTAAATCCGACACCATTGTCCGCTATCGAAAAGATAACTTTATCACCCTCATCCTGGCATCGTATCCTGATCTCGGCCGCGCTTCGGGTATTTGTAAACTTGACTGCATTCGAAACAAGATTGACAATCACAAGTCTCAACAGTGCCCGGTCGCCGTAAAGCGAAGGCAGTTTGCCGATATCCCATATAACTTTACGTCCTTCCAGTTCTCCCTGAAATTCCTGCACAACGCCTCTTACCAGGTCATTAAAATTTATCTTTCTCTTCTGAAGTTCTGTACGTCCAATGCGTGAAAAATTCAGGAGGTCATCGATAAGCGTACTCATCCGTTTAGAAGCCGTGGATATCAGGTCCGCATAATGGTGCACTTTTTCATCAGGATGATCCTGCAATCTCTGCCTCAATAGTTTCTCAAAACTCGATATGTGCCGAAGAGGGGCGCGAAGATCGTGAGAGACTGAGTAGCTGAAAGATTCCAGCTCCTTGTTGGCAGCGTCAAGTTCAGCTACCTGGAGCTTCAACTGCTCGTTAAGCGTATTGACCTGTTCTTCGGCCTGCCTGCGTTCCAGTTCACCGGCTGCGCGCACTGCCGCCAGCTGCAGGATCGATGTTGCAAACTCCGGATTCGCAAGCGGCTTGCGCCCCAGAACTGCGATCAGGCCGATAAGCTGCCCCTGGGAATTACATAGGGTCGTCCCTATGTAACTCTCAGCCAGCATGTCCTGCAGCACCTGGTCCCTTGGGAACAGATGGCGCACATCCTTTGGGAAACAGCAAACCTTCTTTTCGACGACATCGCCGCACGGTGTGTCCTTCAGCGTATAGACCACGTTGTCCTCAAACTTGCCGTCAAAGTATACGGCTACTGTCTGGGCCGTCAGCGAGCCTTCCTCTATCGTGTCAATGCAGACATAGTCCATATCCAGGCTCTGGGCCAGATGATTCGCCAGCGATTGAAAGAAATCCTCGCCCGTGGCAATTCCGCCCTGCGCAAGAAACCTGAGCACATCATCCATAATCTTGCGATTTGTGATGTCCATCGATGTACCTATAAACCGCTGGCCGCGCGTATCAGAATCCGATATGACCTCTGCCCGGGCAAGGACCGCACGCGTCTCACCCAGCCTGTCCAGAACACGGTGCACGACCGAAAAAGAACTCCCTTTAGCAACCGCATTACGGATTACTTCGTCGATGTGCTGTCTATCATCCGGGTGAACGAGGGCAAGAAGACTCTCGTAGCTGGGTATAAACGATGCAGGATCTTCACCAAAAATGGAAAACATCTGCCTGGACCAAAATACTTCCCCTGATTGCACATCCCACTCCCAGCTTCCAATATTTGCAATCCGTTGCGCTTCCTCCAGCATTGCCTCGTTTTTGCGCATCGTTTCTGCTACAGACTCACGCTCAGCTGCAAGCAGGGCCTGAGTTTCAGCCACGACTGCGCGGGCACGTGCGCGATGCATGGCTTCCGTGATCCAGGCTATCATTACACCGCTCAGAACAAAGGTTATTAGACGCAGCCAGTCGGCAGGTTGAGCTATGATTAATGGCCCAGCCGGCCCAATCCAGAAGTAATCGACCAATATCGCCGATAGGGCCGTTGCCAGCAGGCCCGAGCGCAAGCCTCCATAGAGTGCGGCCAGCATCACGGCAGGGTAAAACGTCAGATAGGGGGCTTGCATCCCCAGGTCCGAGAGAAACACAAGACGCAGGGCTGCCGCTGCGAACACTACCGCCACGGCAGTGGCCTCCCGATAATACACCCGATACGACTTCTTTTCAGACGGCAGAAGCGGCAGGTTTGACTCGCGCAACGAAGCTATGGCGGCGAGTAGCAGATAGATCCCCCCGAGCCACTGCGCCGTGCGGCTCAGCCAGTTCACAACGCAGCCAAGGGACAACTGGATCATTACGCCAAACAGCCCTACTGCCAGCAAAAGCAAGGCCAGGGCATACCAATAGCTGAATGGGAGAAAAGCTGAGCGCTGTTTGGTCAACAGCAAGCCGGCGGAGAGTACGAACATGGTGATGGCCGAAATGAGGACGCAGTAGCGCACCATCGTGCCCCCATGGCCCGGGATGAAAAAAACCGGCAGCCAGCCCGACAGCGCTGCCTGCGAAACTATCCAAAGCGCGCCCAGGGCGGTTGTGCATCCTGCCGCAAGCCACAAGGCCTTCGCACGGAGCACTCGCTGCGGCCTCAGAGAGAAGATGGCACCTGCCAGATGGCACATCCCGGCCAGCAATATGCCTGTATTGAAAATGGTAACGTTTATATTTGCGTCGCCGCCGGAGACGGCGTCACCCACCGTGCCGGACAGGCTCCACAGTATGACCCCGCACTCCAGCAGCAAAAGTCCGGGCGAGCCTAACACAAGGAAACTCCGTCCGACCAGATAGAGGGTGCCCAGCGAAACCAGCGTGTAGAATGTTAGGCTCAGGATTAATGTCAGAGTATGGGACTCGTAAGTACTCTGCACATCCGCCAGCCTTGCCAAAACAATAGCTGTCAGCAACAGGGGAATGGGTAACCAGGCCATCCGGCCCACACGACTGGGCGAATAGCGCCGCACTTCAGGATGTGCTACGGTATTCATGGCTGCCCTTCCTTTCAAGATATTTCCCAGTATCAGGTTGGACCCTCATTTTAACTTTGCCAAAGATTACTCAATTTGCTATATATTTCATTACTGACCGGCCCTAAGTCAAGCAGAATAAGAAAGACAGATTCCACTTTAAAGTTTTTTTATCACACTATAGGCCAACGACTGCAATTTCGCGATGATGCAAAAGCTCACAGCCTGGGAACCGGGAGTACATATAATCTTTATATAGTAATTTTTATACTTTTTTTACGCTACATCTGCCCTTCTTTACTCCTATTTGATGCAATTTGCTGATACAATCTGAAAAGGGGGTGCTATATGGATATATTATTTGTCGGTATCACCGTAGCTTTCTTTGCGCTTTCATGGCTGCTGGTAAAACTTGCGGAAAAGCTTACACAGTAATCGACGTTTCGCCAATTACAAACACTGTTTGGATGTGGAGGTTAATATGGAAACATTGTACTGGATTAGCGGCCTGATTGCCGCGGGCCTTTTGGTCTATCTTGTAATCGCGCTATTAAAACCGGAGATGTTCTCATGACGACAAACGGAATAATTCAGATTATCTTGTACCTGACAGTACTGGGTCTTCTTGTCAAACCGCTCGGCAGTTATATGGCAAAGGTCTATCAGGGTGAATCATTACTGATAACCCGCGTTCTCGGCCCGGTTGAGCGTCTGATTTACAGGCTGCTCGGCACGCGGCCCGAAGAAGAGATGTCCTGGAAGATGTATGCAGTGGCATGCCTGCTCTTCAAATTCGCGTTCTTTATCCTCTTGTTTACGCTTATGCGTATTCAGGGGATACTGCCGTTGAACCCGCAGAACTTCCCGGGTGTCGCTCCTGACCTCTCCTTCAATACCGCAGTGAGTTTCATTACCAATACCAACTGGCAGGCATATGGCGGAGAATCGACCATGAGTTATCTCACGCAGATGTCGGGGCTTGCTGTTCAGAATTTTGTATCAGCTGCCCAGGGCATGGCTGTGCTTGTTGCGCTCATCCGCGGCTTTTCACGGAGGACCACAAGCACGATCGGCAATTTTTGGGTCGACCTCACGCGTTCGTTCCTCTATATTTTGCTGCCCTTAAGCCTGATCATGGCGATAATACTCGTCTCTCAGGGAGTCGTCCAAAACCTCAGTCCGTATAAAACTGTGCCGCTTGTGCAGACTATCAATTACGATAACCCCAAGATGGATGCCAACGGCAAAGCGGTACTGACCTCTGACGGAAAGCCGGTTACAGAGCCTGCCAAGGCCACTGAACAGTCCCTGCCTCTTGGCCCGGCAGCATCCCAGATTGCAATAAAACAGCTCGGCACCAATGGCGGCGGTTTTTTCAATGTAAATTCAGCGCATCCTTATGAAAACCCGACGCCGTTTTCGAATTTCCTGGAAATGCTCGCGATCCTGCTTATACCGGCCGCACTCTGCTATACCTTTGGCAGGATGATCGGTGACAGGAGGCAGGGTTGGGCACTGCTTGCCGCGATGGCCGTAATTTTTATCCCTCTGCTTTTCTTTTGTTATTCCAGTGAACAGGCTGCAAATCCGTTCCTCTCACCGCTGGGCATAGATCAGTCGGGCGGCAATATGGAGGGCAAGGAACTCAGATTCGGCGTTGCCAATTCGGCGCTCTGGGCCACTGCTACCACTGCGGCTTCTAACGGATCTGTAAATGCCATGCATGATTCGTTCAGTCCTCTCGGCGGACTGGCGCCGATGGTGCTGATGCAGCTCGGCGAGGTCGTATTCGGCGGCGTTGGCTCCGGTCTTTATGGACTGCTCGCTTTTGCGCTCGTCGCTGTATTTATCTCCGGCCTTATGGTGGGACGAACACCTGAGTATCTCGGCAAAAAAATCGAGGCCTATGAGGTCAAGATGGCAGCAATAGTAATCCTTGTCCCCTGCTGCTTTGTCCTGCTCGGAACAGCCATAGCATCTGTTACTGCTGACGGCATCGCCGGTATCTCCAATCCCGGTCCGCACGGGTTCTCGCAGGTGCTGTACGCCTTTTCATCAATGGCCAACAATAACGGCAGCGCGTTTGCCGGTCTAAATGCAAATACCATGTTCTACAACACCTTAGGCGGAATAGCAATGCTGTTCGGCAGGTTCTGGACCATGATACCCATACTGGCCATAGCCGGGTCCCTTGCCTCAAAGAAATATGTCCAGCCAAGCGCAGGCACATTGCCGACACATACGCCGCTCTTCATCCTGTTTTTGGCGAGTGTTGTAATTATCGTCGGCGCGCTGACCTTCTTTCCAACCCTTGGGTTGGGGCCGATCGCAGAGCACCTGATGCTCTATAAGTAACAAGGAGGAACTATCCGATGATCAATAAAAAGAAAAAGTCTTCCCTCTTCGATGGGCGAATTATGAAGCGCGCATTGATAGATTCATTTATAAAGCTGAATCCGCTCAACCAGCTTCGCAATCCGGTAATGTTTGTGGTAGAGGTCGGCAGCATCCTGACCTCGCTGCTCTTTGTACAGTCCCTGTTTGTACCGGGTGCGGAGTCTCCATGGTTCATTTTTTCGATCTCGCTCTGGCTCTGGGCAACAGTGCTCTTCGCCAATTTCGCCGAGGCGATGGCCGAAGGCCGCGGCAAGGCCCAGGCCGATGCCCTGAGAGGCTCACGCAAGGATGTAAATGCGAAGAAGCTTTCGGAACCTAAACAGGATGCCGGTGTCACGCCTGTCCCGTCTTCCCAATTGAGAAAGGGTGATTATGTCCTGGTGGAACCAGGTGATATTATCCCGGGTGACGGCGAGGTCGTCGCCGGCGTCGCATCGGTGAACGAAAGCGCCATTACGGGGGAAAGCGCACCGGTCATACGCGAAAGCGGCGGCGACCGCAGCGCCGTAACCGGCGGCACCATTGTGCTTTCAGACTGGATAATTGTGCAGATCACCGCAAACCCCGGCGAGACCTTCCTCGACAGGATGATATCAATGGTCGAAGGCGCCAAGCGGCAGAAGACGCCTAATGAAATAGCCCTGGATATACTGCTTGCGGGTATGACCATCATTTTCCTGTTTGCCACCGCGACGCTTTTGCCTTTTTCTATGTTCAGTGTCGCTGCGGCAGGACAGGGGAATCCGGCCACCATAGTGGTGCTCGTGTCGCTGCTTGTATGCCTTATACCGACTACTATAGGCGGGCTCCTTTCAGCAATCGGCATCGCGGGCATGGACCGCCTTATCCAGGCCAATGTCATAGCCACGTCCGGCCGAGCGGTTGAAGCAGCGGGTGATGTGGATGTGCTGCTTCTCGACAAGACCGGGACCATCACTCTCGGCAACCGCCAGGCAACCGCTTTTATCCCCGCCAAGGGAAGGGAGATCAATGCCGTGGCAGATACTGCCCAGCTGGCCTCTCTTGCTGATGAGACACCCGAAGGCCGAAGCATAGTGGTACTGGCAAAAACAGAGTACGGTATCCGTGAGCGCGACATAACGTCGCTTGGAGCAAAATTCATTCCCTTTTCAGCCCAAACCCGCATGAGCGGAGTTGATCTTAACGGCAGACAGATACGCAAAGGCGCAGCTGATGCAGTAGCTGCCTTTGTGACATCTAAGGGCGGTGTTTTCCCTGCAGACGTCACGGTAACTGTTGATGAGGTAGCGCGCGAAGGAGCGACCCCGCTTGTGGTAACTGACGGAAAAGATGTGCTTGGCGTTATCCGGTTGAATGATATAGTGAAGGGCGGGATCAGGGAACGTTTTGCCGAGCTGAGAAAGATGGGCATCTCTACAGTCATGATAACCGGTGATAACCCTATGACAGCTGCTGCTGTGGCCGCAGAAGCAGGGGTCGATGATTTCCTTGCCCAGGCAACACCGGAGACAAAACTCGCTTTGATACGGAAGCACCAGGCAGGCGGAAAACTGGTCGCCATGACCGGTGACGGCACCAATGACGCGCCAGCACTGGCGCAGGCGGATGTGGCCGTTGCGATGAACACAGGCACACAGGCCGCAAAAGAAGCAGGCAACATGGTTGACCTCGATTCGAACCCGACCAAGCTGATTGAAATCGTAGAAATCGGCAAGCAGTTATTGATGACGCGCGGCACCCTCGCGACCTTCAGCATAGCAAACGACGTCGCAAAATATTTTGCGATACTGCCTGCAGTGTTCATTGCCACTTATCCGCAAATGGCGGTCCTGAACATAATGGGACTCCAGACACCTCAGAGCGCCATACTCTCTGCCGTCATATTCAATGCGGTAATAATTATTGCGCTGATACCGCTGGCCCTGCGCGGCGTCACTTACCGTCCGGGGGGCGCCGGCATTGTACTGCGCAACAATATACTTATTTATGGCGTGGGCGGACTGATAGTGCCCTTTATCGGTATCAAGCTGATAGATATGCTCGTTAATTTTCTGCATCTGGTGTGAGGTGATATATGTTAAAACTGATAAGACCGACTATAGTTTCTTTGTTTATCTTCAGCGTAATAGCCGGGGGGCTATACCCCATGACAGTTACCGCGCTGGCGCAGTTATTTTTTCCTGAGCAGGCAAATGGCAGCATCATTATGAAGGACAATAAACCTGCGGGTTCATCACTTATAGGGCAGCCGTTTGATGACCCGAAATATTTCTGGGGAAGGCCCTCGGCAACTGCTCCATTTCCGTACAATTCTGCCTCCTCGGGAGGGTCTAACCTGTCACAGACAAATCCTGATCTGGTCAAACAGGCGAAGGGGCGAATAGATGCCTTGCGTGAAGCTGATCCTCAGTCTGCAACGCAGGTCCCGATTGATCTCGCCACGGCCTCAGGCAGCGGACTCGATCCGCACATCAGCCCTGCTGCGGCCGAATACCAGGTGAAGAGGATCGCCGGTGCACGCGGGATCGATGAGTCAGCGGTGCGCTCATTTGTCGCAAAATATACCGACGGCCGCCAGTTCGGGATACTCGGCGAGCCGAGGGTAAATGTACTGAAACTGAATCTTGCGCTTGACCAAGCGCAGAAACTTTAAGGAGCTGATATGAAAGCGAAAGCAAAGATACTGCTCATTGTTATGGTTTCATTCTTTTGCTTGATGCCTGCAATTTCTGCCGCCACTTCGTATTTTCCGGAAGAACTGACCGGCGCGAAAGCCGGAACAAGTGTTTATCTTTTCCACAGCGGCACTGCTGAGATAAAGGACGCAGCAGCTACAGGTGACATACTGACGGTCTATCGTGAAGATCCCTGTCGAACTGTCCTTGAGGCTGGAAAGATCCGTATAGTCTCCTTCGGCGGTGATAATTACATCAGGGCCGAGGTTGTTGATGGTAATATAAGGCCTGGAGACATGGCCAGGAAAGGATCGGTATTATATCTTGTAACGCCGGCCGCTTTTATTTGCAAATAGACAATAGTCTTTACTCATGAGGGCAATAGATGGGAAAATCAGTCAAGGTGAATAAACCGGTTTTATTCTTTTCTCACATGGAGCTGCACTAGTGGAAGAACGCCGTCCTGATCCCGACCTGCTGCTAAGACAGGTGCAGGCTGAAGAAGAGCGCAGGCATCAGGGAAAACTGAAGATATTCTTCGGCGCTGCCCCCGGAGTCGGAAAGACATATGCGATGCTGGCAGCAGCACAGCAAAAACTGATTGAGGGCGTGGATGTGCTAGCAGGGCTGGTGGAGACTCATGGCCGCGCGGAAACGGCAGCCTTATTGTCAGATATCACGATACTTGAGCGACGCAATATCGATTATAAAGGCGCGACCCTTAAGGAATTTGATCTTGATGAGGCCCTGAAGAGAAAACCTTCCATCATACTTGTGGACGAACTGGCGCATACCAACGCGCCGGGATCGCGCCACAATAAACGCTGGCAGGATGTGTTAGAGCTGCTGGATGCTGGAATCAACGTCTATACAACGTTGAATGTTCAGCATATAGAAAGCCTTAATGATATTGTCGCCCAGATAACCGGTGTCACCGTCCGCGAAACCCTGCCTGATTCGGTCCTCGAGAGGGCCGATGAAATGGAATTGATAGACCTGCCGCCTGACGATCTCCTGCAGAGGATGCAGGAAGGAAAGGTCTATGTGCCCGACCTGGCGGCTCGCGCACGAAAGAATTTTTTCCGTAAAGGCAACCTTCTCGCACTGCGCGAACTCGCACTGCGCCGCACTGCCGAGTGTGTAGACGCCCAGATGCAGGACTACAGGCGCAATAAGGGTGTGCATGACGTATGGCCTGCTGCAGAACGCATTCTTGTCTGCGTTGGCCCGAGCCCATTTGCTGTCAGACTGATCAGGGCGGCCAAGCGCATGGCCGACGGCCTCCATGCCGAATGGATTGCAGTCAATGTTGAGGCTCCTTCCACGGTGAGGCCTTCTGAAAAAGATATCAGGAAACTGGCCGATAACATGCGGCTTGCTGAAAGCCTTGGAGCCGAGACCGTCGTACTCTCGGGACACAAGGCCAGCAACGAGATACTGAACTATGCGCGCAGCCGCAATGTCACAAAAATTATCATTGGTAAACCGACGCATCCCCGCTGGAAAGACTTAATATTCGGGTCCATGCTTGATGACATTGTACGCGGCAGCGGAGATATTGAGGTTTATGTCATATCTGGAGATGTCGCTGTCCCGGCATCGGCCATTCAGACACGGACAGCCGTAAAAAAGACGGCCCCAAGAGAATGGCTGATCAGTATCCTGGGTGTCGCAGCAGGCACCGGACTCGCTTTTATAATGGACTATTATCTGACACTTGTTGATGTGGCCATGACATACATACTCTTTGTGGTGCTGATAGCGAGCTGGACCGACAAACGCCCGGCGCTGCTCGCTTCATTTCTGAGCGTGGCTGCCTTTGATTTCTTTTTTATTCCGCCTTTTTATACTTTCGCCGTGACTGACATCAAATATTTGGTGACATTTGCGGTCATGTTTGTCGTGGCTTTCATCACAAGCAGCCTGACTCTGCGCATCAGAGAACATGCTGATGCCGCTCGCAGGCGAGAGAGACGCACTGCCGCCCTTTATCGTCTGAGTGGAGAACTTGTACATGAACGAGGCATTAAACGGCTGGGCGAAATAGCGGTGAAGCATATCAGCGAGGCTTTTTCGAGGGATACGGTTATACTGGTCCCTGATGAAAACAGCGCCCTCTCAATATTGACGGCAAAGCCCGAAAATCTGGAACTCGATGAACGCGAATTAAGCGTGGCGAGCTGGGCATTTGATCACAAACAACACGCGGGCAGGAATACAGATACACTTCCGGGTGCAGGCGGACTCTATCTGCCTATGGTCGCCTCTTCGAGGACTGTGGGCATAATCGGGATCATTCTTAAAGACTCTGCCTTTTTTGACCAGGAACAGATCCACGCCATCGAAAACTTCGCGCATCAGATTGCCATGGCCATTGAGCGCGCATTGATGGGAGAAGAGGCGCAGAAGGCCCTTCTAAAGGCCGAGACCGAAAGCCTCAGGAATACGCTGTTGAGTTCTTTGTCGCACGACCTGCGCACGCCGCTTGCGGCGATAACAGGCGCCTCCACAACATTGCTGCAGCCGGATGCTTTACTCGATGCCGGAGGCAAACGCGAACTCGTGCAGACCATCATTGAAGAGTCCGAGCACCTCAATCGCATCATCCGCAACGTTCTCGATATGACCCGCATAGAATCCGGCGCCATAACCGTTAAAAAGGAATGGCTGCATATGGAAGAGATAGTCGGGGCGGTTCTTAACCGCCTTGCGGAAAAACTCAGGGGCCATTCAGTCACGGTCAATATGCCGGCAGACTTGCCTCTCGTTTCCTTCGATCCTTTGCTGATCGAACAGGTGCTGATGAACCTCCTCGAAAATGCCGTAAAATATACATCTGCATCCGCCTCTTTCGAAATAGCATCATCTATTAACAAGGACAGCGTACTTGTCGAGGTCTCTGACAGCGGTCCCGGCATAAAGCCTGGTGACGAGGAACGAATCTTCGACAAATTCTTTAGAAGTTCGACTGGTGCAGGCGGCATAGGTTTGGGACTGACTATTTGCAAAGCCATCATAACGGCACATGGCGGACGAATATGGGCAGGGAACAGGCCGGAAGGCGGCGCATCTTTTCGCTTCACCCTTCCGCTTGAGGAAGTGCCGCCCGCGGTAGATTCTGAGGTGACTGTATAATTATGTCTGACAAAAGCGCCCGTATATTACTTATTGATGATGAACCGCAAATGAGACGCTTTCTGCGGGTCACTCTTCAGAGCCAGGGATATGAACTGGTGGAGGCGGAGAATGGTCATGAAGGGCTTACAGATGCGGCTACGCGTAATCCGGATGTAATACTTCTTGACCTCGGGCTGCCGGATATGGACGGCCTCGATGTGCTTGCAGGGATACGCGAGTGGTCAGGTGTCCCCGTGATTATCATCTCGGCCCGCGAACAGGAGCGCGACAAGATCACGGCCCTGGACAGCGGGGCTGACGATTATCTGACCAAGCCGTTCAGTGCCGGAGAATTGCTTGCAAGAATCCGCGTCGCCCTTCGCCACAGGGTAATTCAGCAGGGAGGTCCCGCCGAGCCTCTGTTCGTGCTCGACAATCTGAAGGTGGATCTTGAGAAAAGACAGGTCTTTATCAGCGATTCCGAGGTGCATCTCACGCCCATAGAATACAAACTGCTTTCATATCTGATAAGAAATGCGGGGAAAGTGGTCACACACAGACAACTGTTAAAGGAAATCTGGGGCCCGGCATATGCCAGCCAGATGCATTATGTTCGTGTTTACATGGGAATGCTGAGGCACAAACTCGAAGAGGACCCGGCCTGCCCTAAATTTTTTATCAATGAGCCGGGAGTTGGATACCGCCTGCGATGCAAAATGGATAATCAGCCGGACTAGTACGAATAATCCGGCCGATCCCCGCATTAATTTAATAAAGCCCGAGCCACTCCCAATAAGTAAATGCGCAGAGAGTGTAAACAAGACAGGCTGCCGCGCAAAGAATGAACCCCACCTTTGGAAAATCCCCGACCTTCAGCACTCCTGTGCCGTAAATGAGGATGTTCGGCAGCGTATTGTAGAACATCAGAAGTGGATAGCCGCCGATTATCATTCCTGCAGGCAGTGCGAATACCGCTGGGTTTACACCAGCCACCTGGGCCATTCCGAGCACGATGGGCAGCAGGGCCGTGGCCATCGCAGTCGTACCGACAAAAAGTATATGCATATATTGTATGACCAGCATAAGCAGCACGAGCATAGCAATTACGCTAAGTCCCGATAATCCGAGTGAATCAAATATGGTCATGGCCAGCCATTTTGCGGCGCCTGTTTTCATGAGTATTTCGCCAAGGCTTACTCCGCCGCCGCAGACCAGCACGACCTGCCACGATACGCCCCTTTCAGCCTCTTTCCATGTCATAAAACCGAGCTTGGGCATAAACAGGATAATAATGCCCGCAAGGCATGCTATAGTAGTATCTATTTTTGTCCATCCTCCGGTGACCCAGAGACCGACAACCAGAAGGAATACTCCCAGTGATTTTTTTTCGTTTATTGACAGGGGGCCGAGTTCCTGCAGTTTTTCTTTTACATACCGGTCTCCCCCAGGAATCTCTTTAACCTCTGGCGGAAAGATCTTTTGAATGGCCCACCACGTCAACATTGTCATTAGAAATGCCGGCGGGAAACCGTATATGAACCATTCTCCATAGGTGATGGTGTGGCCGCCCGCTTTGGCGATAAAGTCAATGGTGACCGGATTGGGCACTGTAGCAGTTAAAATGCCTGCGCCTATGGTGGCATTTGTAAAACAGAGCGTCAGCAGCAGGTTAACGCTCAGGTTCGAGCGTCCTTCTTTCCCGAAGACTTCGATTATACCCAGGCAGACCGGCAGCAGGATCGCCACGCGCGCGGTTGTGGAGGGCACCAGAAAGGCCAGGACAATATTGGCCATGGTTATGCCCAGAGTTATTTTAAAGGTGCTGGTCCCGACCCACTTCATGATCTGGTAGGTGATCCTCTCGGCAAGCTTCGATTTGACCATTGCTGCCGCCAATATAAAGGCGCCCACTATAAGATAAACTGAAGTGGAGGCAAACCCGAGAAGCGCGCCCCGCGGTGTCTCAATTCCCATGAGGACTGCCAGGGGAACTACTGCGAGACTGGTTATTGCCAGAGGTATTGCCTCAGTGAGATACAGGACAAATATCCCTGCAAATAATGCAAGAGCGGTATGTCCATGGGCCGACAGATTTGGCGGCGTTTGAATCAGGTAAACAGCAATACATGCTGCAATGGCCAGCGGAACGCCGGTTCTCTTTTTCAATTCGTCAAATGACAGGTCTGTGCCCAAAAACATATACCCCCCCATAGTGATCTTTCAGACTTTTATCTGCTGCTCAAGTGTGCCTTATCAGGACGCCTCTTTTCCATCTTTTTTTGGTGGCGCCACAATGTCACTGCATTTGCCTGCCCTAAGAATGAAGCCGGAGGTATCATGGCCGATTATTTCTTTTACTGACCTGGCTAACGAAATTACCTCGTCGAGATCCATGCCGGTGCTTATGCCCATTTCATGACACATGTGTACGAGGTCTTCGGTTGCAATGTTTCCGGTGGCGCCAGGCGCAAAAGGGCATCCGCCCAGGCCTGCAAAACAGGAATCAAAGCGGTCAATTCCGGCCAACATTCCTGCCACAACATTGGCAAGACCCATACCCCGCGTATCATGAAAGTGTAAGATCCACTTCATGTCCGGAAACAGCTTTCTCACATGAACGCCATACTCATAGACCTGTCTTGGATTGGCCATGCCTGTTGTATCGGAAATTGATACCTCTTTGACGCCGATCTTTTTGAAGCCTGATATTACTGAAACGAGCTGCTCCAATGGCACACGCCCTTCGAAAGGACAACCAAAGGAGGTCGCAATCCCGCCCGAAAGTTCGATGCCATGCTTTGCCGTGAATTCGGCAAATTCTCCGAACCCGGCAACCACCTCTTCCGGGGTGCGATTCATATTGGCCAGGCAGTGAGACCTGCTGGCAGAAACCGTTAGTTTGGTTTTCCTTATGCCTGCTGCTAGAGCGCGCTCGAGACCTTTCATGTTCATAACGAGCGCGCGGTACTCGACGCCCTCAACCCGTTTTATCCGTTTGGCGACCTCGTCCGTATCCGCCATTTGCGGGACTGCCTTCGGATGGACAAAAGAACCTATCTCTATGATTTTTGCCCCTGCATGCACTGAGCGCTCGATCAGCTCAACCTTCTGTTCAACGCTGAACAGTTTCTTTTCATTCTGCAGGCCGTCTCTGGGTCCGACTTCGCAGACAACAATACTGGATGGCCAGTCAATTCCTTTTTCCTGTCTCATATTACACCTTCGCTTTTCAGTTCGCTGATTTTTTCTGCGGTGAGTCCGAGCAACCCGTTGTAAATCTCCTCATTATGGGCCCCAAGCGGCGGGCCGACCCATTTTATTTCTCCCGGGGTGCGGCTGAACTTTGGAACAATGCCCGGCATCTTGATGGTGCCGAGCGTTGGGTGGGGCATTTCTACAATATTTTCACGCGCAGCATAATGGCTGTCATTAAAAATATCCTCGATGCTGTATACAAGGTTTACCGGAACTCCCTCTTTGTCAACAATGCCTTTCAGTTTTTCATAATCGAGTGAGGCTATCCATGTACGCACAATGTCATCCAGGGAATTATCGTTGGCCAAACGCTCTTTCATGCTCGAGTAAAGCGGGTTGGTAAGCAAATCAGGGCGGTTCATTGCAACAGTAAGATAGTCCCATGTACGGTCTGTGCTGCAGACCAGTACAACCCATTTGCCGTCCCGTGTCTCGTATGTTCCTCCAGGGCTTGAAGTGCCGCTGAGTTTGGGGGCCCTTTCACGTATGATTCCATTTTTATGATAGTCCGCACAATGTATTTCCATCATGCGAAATATGCCCTCGTAAAGGCTTACATCGATCTCCTGCGGTTCTCCTTTTTTTGCGTCCCTGGAATAAAGGGCCATCATCGTAGACATGGCCGCATATATTCCGCTTATGTAGTCGGTAATGGAAAATGAAGGGCTTACAGGCGGGCGGTCCTTGTATCCCGTAACATATGTAAGTCCGGAGAAAGCTGTTGCGGGAGTCCCGAACCCTGCAACCAGGGCGTTGGGACCTGTCTGGCCATATCCGGTAATACGTGTAACTATGATACGGGGATTGCGCTTCTTCATGGTCTCATAGTCAAGCCCCCATTTATCAAGCGTGCCGGTGCGGAAGTTTTCTATAACAACGTCGCTTTTCTCAACGAGAGACAGAAAGAGTTCTTTGCCTTTTTCCTTGCGGAGATCGAGAGTAATACAGCGCTTGTTTCTTCCCATTGCGGCCCAACGCATGGCCTCTCCTTTGTGGTATGGTCCCAGGGCCCGGAAAGGATCGCCTGAGTTGGGCATTTCGACCTTTATCACATCCGCACCGAAATCTGCCATCAGTCCTGCCGCAAACGGCGCGGCTATGACAGTTGACACATCAAGCACCCGAATCCCTGCTAAAAGTGACATCTATATCTTCCTCCCATTCTCACTCTGTGGAAGCTATTTCCATAGAGTGAGAATACTACAGGGCAGTTTAATTGTCAATAGCCCATCCGGCCTTGGACGAAATATATTCCGGATCTGTTTGATTTTGTTTAAAAAAGTAATTATAATTGTTAAATCGTTGTTTGTCCGGTTTCCATAATCGCTGTTCCGCTTTGGAGGCAAGTTGAGTGAATGATATTGACCCGGATGAGAAGCAAACGCCCGTCTCGCTCAGAACATTGGAGCGGGGACTGGATGTGCTCGACTGTTTTTGCCAGGGATCTTCCAAGCTCTCTTTGACCGAGGTCACAACTCTTACCGGCCTGAACCCGAGCACCGCACACAGAATTTTTGCAACGCTCGAAAAAAGGAATTATCTGAAGCGCGATCCCGAAACAAAAAAATATCAGCTCGGGCCGCAGCTTTTTCGTCTTTTTCTGCCGTCGCTTGAAGCCTCGGACCTGAGGTCCATAGCCAAACCACATATGCAGCAACTCTTTGACTCCTCCAATGAAAGCGTCAGTCTTTATGTAGCGCTCGGTGAATACCGGCTCTGTATGGAGAGGATAGAGACAACGCACGCGCTGCGGCGGGTCATCAACGTAGGCGAGCGTCTGCCGATTAACAAGGGGGCCGGGGGAAAGGCGCTTTTGGCCTGGATGCCCGAGAAACAGCTGAAGCTGCTGCTGGCCAACAATATTGCAATACCGCTTGATGAACTGGCGGCAATAAGGCACCGGGGATATGCCATCAGCATTGGCGAACGCGAACAGGGCGTTGCTGCAATAGCCGCGCCCATATTCGATGCCAGCGGACAAATAATCGCTTCTCTTGCCATTGCTGCCCCTGAAATCCGGTTTACCGCAGATGTGATAAAAAATACCGTCCCCCTGGTCGTGCGGACGGCAGAGCAGATATCTTCTGCTTTAGGTTATAAGTAACTAAATTTGCCCGTGCCTGCTGCGTGATGCTAAAATTAGATATTGGGGTCTGGATCGCAGGTGCGCATCCCGCCGCTATCAGCTGCATGTTTTATATGCTTTCCCAATGCTGAAGCCCCTTATGGAGGACATGTCATGCGTAAAATCACGATTGTTGTTTGCTCTGTCTCGTTTTTTTTTCTGACTTCCTGTTCCGATAATCAGGGAATGAATAACCAGCCCTCCCAAAACCCAGGCTACGGTCAGCAGGGATATGCGCAGCAGGGTTATCAGGGTCAGCAGATGCAGCAACAGGGCTACAGTCAGCAAGGTTATCCGCAGCAGGGTTATCAGGGTCAGCAGATGCAGCAGCCGATGATGAATAACTACAATGCTGCTCTTCAGCCCCAACAGGGCAGATATTTCAGATGGTCCGCACCGGCTGGATGGAAGGTCAGTGAAACAAACGCGGGGGTTACACTCCTCTCTCCTGACGGCCGCTTCGGCGCCTCCCTCTCGGGAGTTATGCGTTCCAGGGGAAGCAGGGCACCAAAGGATTTCCTGTCCTGGGTGTTCAATCATGTGCCTGATTACAAAAACGCGCGGGTCATTTCGATCAGAAACCTGCCGAGCGAACGCAATGCATATCAGGTCTGGAACTTCATTGAGGCCGAGGTATCTTTTACTGACAAGGGTCTTCCGGTGATAGGCACTTTCAAAGTGGGCACTGCAAACCAATATCGCATGAACGATGCCCTGATCATAGGCTACCGGGCAGCCACCCCGGACTATCAGCAGGCAAGGCCTCTACTGAGCGCCATATCAAAGAGCATAGTGCTCACAAACGCTTCGACCGCTTTCGGCAACAATACAATCATCAGCCCCAAGAATAATCCCAACACTGGCCACGATTCAATCGTCAAGGCAGGGCAAAATAAAAACCAGTCGGGTGACAGGTCGATGCAGAACTGGGCCAATGCGATGAGGGGAAATCAGCCGACATACGATCCTGCCACAGGCCAGAGGTATTCTTCGCAGCACAGCTCCTGGGACGCGACTCGAGGCGGATATGTCAACCCGAACCGGAGGACCGAACTGCTGAATTGCGGCACCCCTGAAAACCCGCAGCCATGCGGAAGATAAAACAATAAATTCAACAACGGGGCCGTCAGGATTTTAACGCCCTGACGGCCCCGTTAAATTAACTCTCCAGCTGCCTGTATGCCCGGCTCGTCCTATTTTCCGCTTCCGGTACCGCTCCCGCCGGACATTTTGATAGCGCTTGTAGCAGTCGCAATAAAAGACGCGATATCCCCAAGATTTGCCGGCAGTATCATGGTATTGGTGTTCTTCGCGAGATTGCCGAACTGGGCGACCCACTGCTCTGCAACCCTCAGCTGCATGGCTTCGTAGCCGCCGCTCTCTTTGATGGTGGCTGCAACTTTTTTCAGTCCTTCAGCGGTAGCTTCCGCGACGGCCTTTATGGCGGCCGCCTGTCCGTCTGCCTCAAGGGTAAATTTTGACTTCTGGCCCTCGGCTTCAAGAGTAACCTTCTGCCTCTGGCCCTGGGCTATGTTGATGGCTGAATCGCGCTGTCCCTCGGACAGTAGTATGGCGGCCCTCTTCTCGCGCTCGGCGATCATCTGTTTCTCCATAGACTGGATGATATTTTTTGGAGGCACAATATTCTTGATCTCGTAACGCATAATCTTTACGCCCCATGGACGCCCGGCAGCATCAACCGCATTGACCACATTTGTATTTATGATCATCCGCTCCTCGAAGGTCTTGTCGAGGTCGATCTTGCCGATCTCGCTACGCATGGTGGTCTGGGCCATCTGGGTAATTCCGATGAAATAATTGGCAATGCCGTAGGAAGCCTGTTTGGCATCGACGACCTGCAGATATACAATGCCGTCAATACCGACCTGCACATTGTCTTTTGTTATACATACCTGCTCGGGTATCTCAATTACCTGCTCCTTCAGAGTATGCTTGTAGGCAATGCGGTCTATGAAGGGCGTGATGACATGGATACCTGCGCTCAGGGTGTCCTGATACCTGCCGAGTCTTTCGACAACATAAGCCGTCTGCTGAGGCACAACCCTGATTGATCTTGCGATGATGATGATGGCAACCAGTGCTAGGATGAACAAGGTGATATAGCTGTAAATCATGGCTTGTATTACCTCCCTGCGATATTGTGGGCGTTATTTCAGGCCGGTTTGACCTTAAGGCAGATTCCCTCTCTGCCGATTATGGTTACGGTAGAATCTTTCGGAATCTCTGAATCGGCAACCGCAGGCCAGACAGATCCGCTGTATGAGACCTTGCCTTCCCGTCCGGGCAGTATTGTTTCAGTCACCGTTGCCAGCTTCCCCATATATTCAGGCTCCATCTCTTTTGCGGAAATCCTTTTCTTGAGCCTGCTGCGCAGTAACAGCATCAGCAATATGGAGGACAGCGCGAATATAAGCAGTTGAGTGTTCAGGCCTTCTGAAAGACCCGTAAAGGTTGTAACAGCAACGATCAGCGCGCCGATGCCGAGGAAAATGATAAAAAAAGTCGGGACTACCAGTTCTGTAATAATAAGTACCAGCCCTATGGCTGCCCAGATCCATTCTGACATCGTTGCCTGTCCCCCTGTCCGGTTAATTTTATGGATGCTTTAATATCATATAATGGTTTCTTTTCTATATACAACCCGGCATACTTAAAGTTGTGACTGCTTCAGTAAAGGCTATTGCTTGCGGCTATAGATAAGATATTCCACATTCCCTTTTTGCCCTGTGATAGGCGACGGGATCACTCCTTGAACGTTTAGGCCGAAGGACTCAAACTCTTCTTTGATTCGAGCAATTACGGCAAGCCTTTTCTCTTCATCCTTCACAATGCCGCCCCTGCCGACCTGTCCCTTGCCGACCTCGAACTGCGGTTTTATGAGCGCGACAAGCTCGCCCTTTTCAGAAAGAAAGCCGAGCACATGCGGCACCACCTTGCTTAGTGATATGAAAGATACGTCAATTACCGCGATATCCGCTATTTCGGGTATCTGCTCTTTTTCGAGGTGGCGTATGTTGGTACGTTCGAGGAGGACAATCCTCGGGTCCTGTCTTAGTTTCCAGGCGAGCTGGCCATAACCCACATCTATGCAATAAACCCTGCTCGCTCCATCCTGGAGCATCAGGTCAGTGAAACCGCCGGTAGAAGAACCTACGTCCATTGCGGTCTTGCCCTTCAGGTCAATGCTGAAATGGCGGAGCGCAGCCTCAAGCTTGAGACCGCCTCTGCTTACGTATTTAAGGTCTTCGCCTTTTATCTCGATCTGCGCGTCGATGCCGACCAGTTCTCCCGCCTTTACTGCCGGCGTGCCGTTTACCAGCACCTTTCCTTCCATGATAAAAGCCTTCGCCCTTTCACGGCTCACGACAAGACCTCTGTCGAGAATAAGTTTGTCGAGTCTCTCTTTACCGGGAGCCATTGTATGACCTCAATTTGATGTTAACATTTTTCACGCTGTTACAAGGTGTATGCTGCCTTGGTGAATGCGGCCTGACTTACTTTATTATCTTGCCTGTCACAAATTCGAGGGCTGTGCGATAAATCCCCTGCTCGTCGAGGCCGTATTTCTCCCTCAAGATGCGCTGAGACCCGTACTCAACAAACTCATCGTCTATCCCGATCATTTTTACGGCAACGTCCGAAATGCCCTGCTTGCAAAGGCATTCCAGGACAGCGGACCCGAAGCCTCCTGCAAGCACATTCTCTTCCACCGTAATTATTTTTTTAGTACGCATCGCAATACTGACAATAAGTTTTTCATCAAGAGGCTTAATAAAGCGCGCGTTAATGACCGCGGCATTGATCCCGTCGGCATTGAGCAGCTTGGCAGCCTTAAGCGCAGGCTGGACTGTGTTGCCTATGCCGATAATCGCTACATCATCGCCCTCTCTGATCAGGTCCGCCATGCCGGGCAACACCTCTGTGTCCCGCGAAACATGCTGGAACTCAAAGGCCTTGCCCCGCGGATACCGGATAGCCGCGGGCCCGCCATGCCGCAAGGCCAGCTTGAGCATCTTGCGCAGCTCAGGCATGTCCGCCGGGGCCATGAACATGAGGTTCGGCACATTCCTCAGGAAAGAGATGTCAAAGAGCCCCTGATGTGTAGGCCCGTCCTCTCCCACTATGCCGGCCCTGTCGATGCCAAAGACCACCGGCATATTCTGCAGGCAGACATCATGTATTATCTGGTCATAAGCCCGCTGGATAAATGTCGAATAGACGGTTACTACCGGCTTCAACCCCTGGCTTGCCAGTCCGGCCGCAAAGGTAGCTGCATGAGGTTCGGCAATACCGACATCATAAAACCTGTCCGGATATTTTTCAACAAAGCAACCGAGCCCTGTTCCTTCAGCCATCGCCGCAGTTATGGCTATTATCCTTCCATCCTCTGAAGCCTCATCCGTAAGCGCCCTGCCAAAGCCCTCGCTGTATGCGATGCACTCGCCGAGTTTTTCGTCTGAATTGACAACAATATTGGTCTCGCCCGTCTCTATCTCGAACGGCCCTATGCCATGGAAGACGCAGGGATCATCTTCGGAAAATTTATAGCCCTTCCCTTTTTTCGTGACTATATGCAGGAGTATCGGCTCGTCGTAAGTCCTGATGCTTTTTAAGGTGTCTATGAGCAGTGGCAGATCATGTCCGTCTATAGGTCCGAGATAGTTGAATCCAAGGTCCTGGAAAAGTCCGCCCGGCAGGAAAAAACCCTTAAAGCTGCCCTCTGCCCTCTCGGCTATCTTGACTACCGACTCGCCGATCTTTGGTATGCCCTTAAGCCGCGCCTTTGTTTCGTACTTGACCCGCTTATAAAAAGTGCCGGTCAGGACCCTGTGCAGATATACCGACATGGCGCCGACATTTTGTGATATCGACATCTCATTGTCGTTCAGTATCACGATCAGGTCCTTTTTCAGATGGCCGGCCTGGTTCAGTCCCTCATATGCAAGTCCGGCGGTAAGCGCTCCGTCGCCAATGACGGCAATGACCTTGTACTTTTCCCTGAGTCTGTCCCTTGCCTCGATAATGCCCAGGGCGGCTGAAACAGAGGTCGAACTATGTCCGGTGCCGAAGGCGTCATGGGGGCTCTCTTTAATGCTAGGGAAGCCTGACATGCCGCCGAACTTCCTTAAGGTACCCATCAGGCCATGTCTGCCGGTAAGCAGTTTATGGGAATACGACTGATGACCCACGTCCCATATGAATTTGTCTTCAGGTGAGTTGAAAACATAATGCAGGGCAATCGTGAGTTCGACAACGCCAAGGTTCGATGCGAGATGACCTCCGTTTTTCGAGACCGTCTCGATGATGAGCCCGCGCAATTCCTCGGCAAGGGCCTTCAGTTCTTCCATTGTGAGGCCTTTAAGGTCTTGCGGCGATTTTATCTTATATGTGAGCATAATGGAGACAGCCTAATTCTTTCTCTCATAAAGATATCCGGCAATGGCCCTCAGGGGATCTGCCTTTTCGTCGAATGCAGATAATGCGTCGAGGGCCGAATCTATCAGCTCCTTTGCTATCTTACGCGACTCTTCAATCCCGTAAAGGCGCGGATATGTCATCTTCTTTTTCTTCTCGTCTGACCCTTTAGGCTTTCCCAATACCTCTGTCTCGCCCTCAATATCCAGGATGTCATCAACTACCTGGAATGCGAGCCCGATTTTCTCCCCGTAAAGATTCAGCTTGTCGAGGATCGCTTTGTCGGCGCCCGAGAGTATTCCGCCCATACGCACCGAGAGAGAAAGCAGCGCGGCTGTTTTATGCCTGTGGATAAAAGAAAGTGTCTCCGCATCAGGCTCGGCATCTTCGGACAGAAGGTCCTGCGCCTGCCCGCCTACCATGCCATGCGCGCCGGCAGCAAAAGCAAGCTCATAAATAATCTTTATTACTGCTGAAGCACTCAGAGACGAATGCCTGTAGCGCGGATCTGCAAGCAGCACAAAGGCCTCTGTGAGAAGGCCGTCACCAGCGAGTATGGCCATGCCCTCACCGAAGACCTTGTGATTAGTCGGCTTGCCGCGCCTGAGGTCATCATTGTCCATTGCGGGCAGATCGTCATGAATCAGTGAATAAGTATGTATAAGCTCTATTGAGGCCGCCTGCGGCACAATATTATCTGCCTTGCCGCCGCATGCTTCATAAGCTGCAATGCAGAGGATCGGCCTTATGCGCTTGCCCCCTGCCTGGACAGAATAACCCATTGAGTCGAATAGCACGCGCGGAGCATCTTCAGGCCCGAAATAGGAGCCGAGAAAAGATTCGACCAGTTCCCGCTTTTCTTTCAGGTAAGTTTTCAGTTCCATGATCTATCTCATTCCCATTCTATGGTTCCGGGCGGTTTAGAGGTGATATCGTAAACGACCCTGTTAATGCCTCTTACTTCATTTATGATTCGGCCCGAGATTTTACCGAGTACATCATAGGGTATATGCGCCCAGTCTGCCGTCATGCCATCAAGACTTGTCACCGCTCGCACAGCTATTACCTTGTCGTAGGTCCTCTCGTCGCCCATAACCCCTACGCTCTGCACGGGCAATATTACTGCAAACGCCTGCCAGATCGTCTTGTAAAGGTCCGCTGCCTTGATCTCTTCGAGCACTATTGCATCGGCTTCTCTCAGCATCTCTAGGTTTTCTTCGTTGACCTCTCCGATACACCTGATTGCAAGGCCCGGGCCGGGGAACGGGTGTCTCCAGCATATCTCCTCGGGAAGTCCAAGTTCGTGGCCGAGTACGCGCACCTCATCCTTGAAAAGTTCCCGCAATGGCTCTATAAGCTTCAGCTTCATCTTTTCGGGCAGCCCGCCTACATTATGATGGCTCTTGATAACGGCCGAGGGTCCTTTAAAGGACACACTCTCTATGACATCGGGATAGAGGGTCCCCTGGGCAAGAAACTCTGCATCGGTGAATTTTTTTGCCTCTTCTTCAAAGATGGCTATGAATTCATGCCCTATGATCTTACGCTTTTTTTCGGGCTCGGTCACGCCTGCCAGAGCATCGATAAAACGCGCCCGCGCATCAACAAAATCGAGATTGATATGGAAATGGTCCCGGAAGGTCTTACGAACCTTCTCCGCCTCGTCTTTTCTGAGAAGACCGTTGTCCACGAATATGCATGTTAGGCTTTCGCCCAGCGCTTTGTGGATGAGAAGGGCCACGACTGATGAATCTACGCCGCCGCTTAGCGCACAAATTACTTTTTTGCCGCCTACCCTGGCGCGTATGTCTGCTATCTGCCACTCTATGAATGAGGCCATCTCCCAGGTCGGATTGCAGCGGCATATCTCGAACACAAAGTTCTGGAGTATCCTGCTGCCTTCCTCTGTATGCACAACTTCGGGATGGAACTGCAGGCAGAAAAATTTGTGAGACTTGTCGGCCATCGCTGCCACAGGCGAGTTCTCTGTATGACCAATGCCCAAAAATCCTTCCGGCATCTTCTCAATCCTGTCTCCATGGCTCATCCAGACCTTTGACTGGCCGGCTATTCCCCACAGGAGGTCGGTGTTGTCGTCAACCGTAAGTTCGGCGCGGCCATATTCCCTCTTTGCGGCCTTGGCCACCCGGCCCCCGAGAACGTGGGCCATCAACTGCATGCCGTAGCAGATTCCGAATACAGGGACTCCGAGTTTGAAAATCTCGAGATCGCAGACAGGAGCCTCTGCATCATAAACACTCGCGGGACCACCCGAAAGTATGATGCCCTTTGGCGCGAATGCTTTGATCTTTTCAATAGGCGCGTTAAAAGGAAATATCTCTGAATAGACCTTGCCCTCCCTGACACGCCGCGCTATAAGCTGGGTATACTGAGAGCCGAAATCCAGAATGAGTATCTTGTCTTCGTTAGTTATTTTACTCATAAAATTATAAGGTTATTGCTCTATCTGGTAATTGGGGGCTTCTTTGGTGATGATGACATCATGCACATGGCTCTCTCTAAGGCCCGCATTTGTTATCTGTATGAACCTGGCATTGGCCCTCATTTCTTCAAGCGTCCTGCAGCCGCAATAACCCATGCCTGAACGCAGACCTCCGACAAGCTGATGTATGCTGCTTGAGATCGGACCCTTGCAGGGGACCCTGCCTTCTACTCCCTCAGGAACAAGCTTCTCCTTGAGCACGCCTTCCTGTCCGTAGCGGTCCTTTGCGCCCTGCTGCATGGCTCCTATGGAGCCCATACCGCGGTATGTTTTGTAGCTTCTGCCCTGGAAAAGAATGGCCTCTCCCGGCGATTCATCAGTGCCTGCAAAGAGACTGCCGATCATGACGCAATGCGCTCCCGCAGCAATGGCCTTTGCAATGTCGCCTGAGTACTTAAGCCCTCCGTCTGCGATAAGGGGTATACCCGCTTTTGAGGCAACGCTGAAGCAGTTCTTTATGGCGGTGAGCTGCGGAACACCCGCTCCTGCAACGATCCTGGTGGTGCAGATCGATCCCGGCCCTATTCCGATCTTGATGGCATCGGCGCCGGCCCTGATAAGCTCCTCGGTCGCTTCGGCAGTGCCGACATTACCGGCTATCACCTCAACATCAAACTTCTTTTTTAATTCCTTGAGAGTATTGATGACACCCTTGGAATGGCCATGGGCCGTATCGATAGCAAGCACATCAACACCTGCCTTTATCAGCAGTTCCGCCCTTGCGATCGTGTTCTCTCCTACGCCGATAGCAGCCCCAACACGCAGCCTTCCCAGAGAATCCTTGCAGGCTTGCGGATACTTCCTTCGCTTCTCGATGTCCTTGATGGTTATAAGGCCTTTGAGATACATTTCATTATCGACTATAGGCAGCTTTTCGATCTTGTACCTGTTGAGTATGTCCTTGGCCTCATCGAGAGTAGTGCCAATGGACGCGGTAACAAGCTCCTTGCTCGTCATCACCTCATGTACTTTTCGCTTTCCGTTAGTTTCGAATCTCAGGTCCCTGTTGGTAAGAATGCCGACGAGCTTGCTGTTCTCTGTCACAGGCACGCCCGAAATCTTGTATCTGGCCATAAGCACCATTGCATCGGATATGGGAGCGTCGGGGCCCACGGTAATCGGGTCCACGATCATGCCGCTTTCGGACTTCTTAACCTTGTCTATCTCAAGGGCCTGCTTCTGCGGCGACATGGCCCTGTGCATGATGCCGAGTCCGCCTTCCCTTGCTATCGCAATCGCGAGGCTCGAATCGGTGACAGTATCCATGGCAGCACTGATAATAGGCACATTAAGCTTGATATTCCTGGTCAGATAAGTGGTTACATCCACCTCGCCCGGCAGGACATCAGATTTGGCAGGTAAGAGCAGAACATCGTCAAAAGTTAATCCAAGCGGCAAATCATCGGTAAGCATTGGCCCACCCCTTATGAATTTTGATATTAATTATACCATTTAAGTGCTGAAAGAGGAAAATATTGGTGAAATGGCAATATATTCTCATGTTTTAGTACGGCAAGTGCACAGTTTAGATTGATGTTGATAAGCGGTCTTCGGAGGCGATAGAATCGAAGACTCGCCGCGGTCGTTGAGTCGCTTATCGCACGGTTGATACTGATTCTTTTAGATACTGCGCTAGAAGGATGTTCGTGTTCTTATTTGGCGAGCCGAGATTCGGAGCCTCTGAAGACCGCTTATGGACTAAGTCTGCCGACCGCCTCCCGCACTTGCTCCACCGTAATCTCTTTCATGCACTTCAGGTCATCGCACTCTCTTTTGCGGCAGGGGGAACAGTCAACAGGTGCCTGGACGATGATATTATTGGAACCATAGGGACCGGTCAGTACCGGATTGGTAGGGCCGAAAATAGCGATTACAGGAATTCCGCACGCGGCCGCTATATGCATTGGGCCGGAATCATTGGTAATCATATATTTTGCGCCTTTTATGATGCATATGAGCTCCCTGATATCCGTCTCACCGGCGATGGAGAGCGCCTTGCCGCCGCTTGCCGCCTCAATCAACCTTGCCGTTTCATAATCCGCAGCACTGCCGACTATCACGCTTCTGATGCCCAGCATTGAGGCAAGCCGGCCAAACCTTTCCGCCGGCCACTGTTTAGTATGCCAGCGGGCACCAGGCACGATGACGGAATAATCGCCAAGCTTGTCTTTAATGCGGGTTATTCGTTCAGGCTCGCTGACGGGAGGCATCGGGAATCTTGCTTCTTCAGTCGCGCATCCGAGAGCTCGGGCCACCTTCAGATACCTGTCAACCGCATGGATGCCCCTCCCGCCCCGCACCTTGTGGGTATAAAAGAGATGGCTGCCCTCTCTTGCTTCGCTGAATCCCACGCGCACAGGGGCGCCAGTTGCCTGAGCCATCAGACCGCTTCTCATAAGGCCCTGAAGATCGATAACCATATCAAACTTTTCTTTTCTGAGCGCTGCGGTGGTTCCTGTAATTTCCGTCAAGGTGTCCCTGAGCCTGCCCAAGTCTTTCCAGTTGTCCTTGTCTATAATCCAGAGTTTCGTGATCATCGGATTGCCTTCAAGCACGCCCTCATTTCCGCGCGCTACTATCCAGTGGATAACGGCGCCCGGAAAGCATTTATGAAGAGCATATAAAAATGGCAGGCCATGGACTACGTCTCCGAGCGAACTGGGTTTAATGATAAGTATTTTGCCGGGTGCTTTTTTGAGCCTGATCACTTCCATCTCGAGATATACTTAATGGCAGTGTCAAGATTATCGACAACAGCATCGGCGCCCGGGCATTCGGCATGTTGACCCGTTGTTATGTGTATACCCCTCGCGCCAACTGCCTTTGCGAGCATTATATCAGCATCCTTGTCGCCCACCACAAAGGATTTCTTGAGATCTATTCCGTATTCGGCCCTGGCCCTTAAAAGCATACCGGGCTGGGGCTTACGGCAGGCGCAATTGTCCCCCGGAGCGTGCGGGCAATAATAAAAATCCGTAAAACCATATTTATCTACAAAGAGATTGTTCACCTCACGGGCAAAGGATTCTGGGACAATCCCCCTTGCTATCCCTGACTGGTTGCTGACTCCGATGAGTTCGAAACCCGCGTTTTTAAGGTCTTTGAGCCTCTCAACGCCCGGCAGCAACTCAAAATCGTCCCAGCTGCCGAGATAATTCGCGTCTTTGCAGAGCGTGCCGTCCCTGTCAAAAAAGACCGCCTTCTTTGTCGGCAGCAGGCGCCTTACATTGTCATAGACCTCTTCGGAAGTAACGCCAAACATGCAGCGGATGTAATCCTTGTCGCACATCCTTAAAAAACATGGGCTGCAATCAAGTTTGGTCCGTATAACCGCATGCCCCTTTCCGACAGGGCCTGTCAGCTCGGGTGACGTCGAACCAAAGACCGCGACCAGAGGTGTGCCGACGGCATATGCGATATGCATGGGTCCGGTATCATTTGTGAGAAAGACGTCGCACTCGGAAATAAAGGCCACCAGTTCCCTCAGCGAGGTGCGGCCGGCAAGAAACATCTTGTTCATGGGCAGTTGCCTGAATATCCTCTCGGCAATGGCAGTCTCGTATCGGCCTCCGAATATAATCACGCTGCCTTTCGTCTCCTTTATGAACCATCCGGCCACTTCGGCAAACCTTTCGGGCAGCCACCTTTTCGACAGGCCGAATGCTGCGCCCGGATTTATGCCGAGTATAGGGCCTGTTAATTCAGATACAACCCGGCGCGCATCCATCCTCTCCTGGATAGTAATCCTGAGACTCGGCTCGGAAAATTCGGCGTCAATACCAACAGCCTTGAGGAGGTTCAGATAATAATATATATGATGGTCTTTGCGGTCGCCATTCTGGGGGCTTACCGCCTTTGTGAGCAGGAATTTTCTGCCATCCCTGTCGTATCCGATGCGCTCGCGAATACCCGCAAGAAACACAATCAGCGCAGCATCAAAGGCGTTTTGAAGGAGTATGGCCTTTGTGAACCTCTTTTTCCTCAATCTGTATGCCAGGCGAAGCCTTCCGAACATTCCCCTGTGGCGGTCTTCGTAGAATATGATTTCATCTATGTCCGGATTCTGTTCAAACAAAGGGGCTATTGCGGGCTTGATCAGGAGACTTATGCGGGCTGCCGGATAGGCTTTCCGTATGGCCCTCAGGGCAGGCATGGTCATCACCGCGTCTCCGACCCAGTTGACCCCTCTAACAAGAATATTTTCGTTCCCATCCATCCGGATATTCTAACATTTTGGGTTAAGACCTTTCTGCGAAAATTGACCGGGGCTTATATTGCCCGCCTTTCAATTGCTTGGTAATATCTAATCAGATTGTTTGAACATACTTGGAGGATAAAATGAAAGCAATACGTGTGACTGAATTCGGCGCGCCGGAAGTGATGAAGCTTGTAGAAATTCAGGACCCAAAACCTGCAAAGGGTGAAGTTGTTGTGAAATTGCATGCGATCGGCATTAACCCGGTAGATGCCTATATAAGGACGGGGCAATATCCGATGAAACCGGCACTGCCGTATACGCCTGGAAAGGACGGCGCAGGAGTAGTAGAGACTGTCGGAGAAGGAGTAATCGGCTTCGCACCAGGCGATAGGGTCTATATAGACGCCGCGGTCTCGGGCTCATACGCTGAGAAAGCCCTCTGCCTTGAGTCGCAGGGCCATCGCCTACCGGCCAATATATCATTTGAACAAGGTGCAGGTATAGGAGTGCCCTACTCTACCGCATACCACGCACTTTTCCACCGGGCAAAGGCAGCGGCAGGCGAGACGGTGCTGATACATGGCGCCAGCGGAGGGGTCGGCACAGCCGCCGTTCAGCTCGCCCGCGCAGCAGGCATGACGGTTATCGCAACCGGCGGCACGGATGAAGGGCGCAGGCATATTATGGAGCAGGGCGCACACCATGCATTAGACCATAAGGACCCAAAGCATTCGGAGCAGATTTTAGTATTAACCGGAGGCAATGGAGTCGATGTCATACTTGAGATGCTCGCCAACGTGAACCTTGGCAACGACCTGCCAATGCTCGCTAAGAATGGCCGGGTGGTAATTATCGGCAGCCGCGGCAAAGTTGAGATAGACCCCCGCGACCTCATGGGGCGCAATGCGGCCATCTTCGGCATGGTAATAATGCAGGCAACAGAAGATGAAAAAAAACGCATTAATGCGGCGCTTTACAGCGGACTCGAAAACGGCACCCTGCGGCCGGTTATCGGGAAGAAACTGCCGCTTGCTGAGGCTGCACGCGGACATCATGAGGTGATGGAGTCATCGGCACAGGGAAAGATAATACTGGTGCCTTAGTCCCAAGAATCAGTAAATGATGCCCCGAAGGCCTGATTGATTAATAGTCCTCGCCTTACAGGGCTTTTTCCTCTTTACTGTCTCCGGGTTGCTTCATCCAGGGATAGAGTTTTTTCACGCACTCGGGGCAGATGCCATGGGTAAACTCGGCATCTGTGTGGTCACTGATATAGACCTCCACCTGGTTCCAGTAGCCCCGGTCGTCGCGGATCTTCTTGCAGCTTGAACAGATAGGCAGAATGCCTTGCAGGGTTTTTATCTGATCGAGCGCCTGGCGAAGCTCATCAACCTTGGCTGCCAGAGCGTCCTGCATCCCGATCAGTCTCCGGCCGACCTCGACCCGGGCGCGAAGCTCTCCGGGGTCAAACGGCTTGGCTATATAGTCATCTGCCCCGGCATCCAGCCCGGCTATGATGTCCGCCTTCTCGCCCCTGGTCGTAAGCATGATTATGTAAGGCTGGCAGACCGGCTGCAGGTCGCGAACCCTTCGCACCACCTCCGGTCCGTCCATTTCTGGCATCATCCAGTCGAGTATTGCCATGCGCGGAGCATCCGGCAGTTGCATGGCAGTCCATGCTGCAGAGCCATTGACAGTTTCCAACACTTCATGCCCGGTTTTTTTTAACACACCGGCCAGCACAGTGCGGGAAGTAAAATCGTCTTCAGCAATCAGAATGCGCATAAGGATGTCCTTCCGTTCATTTGATCAGGTTCAGCTTGTATAGCGCCTGCTGAAGTTTTAACCGGTCGTAAGGCTTGATCAGGTAGTAGTCGCATTGATGCTCGCTGGCCTTAAGGACATTAGCCTTGTCGGCAAGGGCTGTGGTCATGATAATTTTTGCGCGCGCCGGTCCCGGGATACCTTTCTTTTCTTCCAGTTGACGGATCTCGATCAGCGCTTCCTGTCCATCCATTTCTGGCATCATGACGTCCAGGCATATCAGGTGATAGGGTTCGCCTGCCTCCAGTGCCATACTCACAGCCTCGACCGCCTCCTTCCCGTTGACAGCAATGTGGAACAGACCGTAACTCTTCAGCAGCTCCTGCAACAGCAGACGGCTCGTGAAATCATCTTCAGCAATCAGAATTTTCATGATACTCCTTTTTGGGATTGTTTCATAATTCTTTTGACACAGCTTCCTTAAATCGCTCAAATTTTTCTTCCAGAAGGTCTATGCATGACATGACAGAATTCAGGTCGCCCGCTCTTGCCGACATTTCCATATCAAAAGCGACTGACTGCAATGCCTTGCCGCCGACATTGGAAGATGCTCCCTTGATGCTGTGGGCCTGACGTTCGACGCCCCTGGTATCCCCGTTCTCAATATAATTTTTCAATGCGGATATCTGCTTCGGCATGTCTCCCAGAAAAGCTTCGACCACAGCTCTTGCCAGAGTCTCATCTCCCATCACCCGGGCCATCATGTCGGCTCGGTCAAATACGGAAGACTCCGGCCCACGACCTGTGCCGGCATCGCTGCTGCCGGTAATCATGGGCGCTTGATCCTTTGCGGCCTCCGGCATCTTGCCCAGCCATTTATTCAACGCTTCGGCCAGAGCCTGTGGAGAAACCGGCTTTATGATGTAGTCATTCATTCCAGACTCAAGGCAGCGCTCACGGTCCCCTTTCATGGCATACCCGGTCATTGCGATAATCGGGATTTTGTGATTGAGCACGGCTGATTCAGGATTACGGATTTGGCGCGTGGTCTCCAGGCCGTCCATCACAGGCATCTGCACATCCATGAGCACAAGATCATATGGGATGGTCTGAAGGGCAATCAGGGCTTCAGCGCCATTGGCGACGGCGTCAGCACGCAGACCCAGTTTTTTCAGGATGCCTATGGCCACCTGCTGGTTGGTGATGTTGTCCTCGGCCAGAAGAATACGCGCTGTGCGTCCGTCTGACAAGTTCATCTGCTCGCGAGCTGTGTGACGCGTGAGTATGGGCCGCAGAGGCTCTGTTACATCCGTCTCCCTCAGTGCCATGGACAGAACCATCTTCAGTTCAGTATGTCGTATTGGCTTAGTCACATAGGCCGTGAAGCCGATCTCAGTGAAATGCTGGCCATCGCCCCGCTTCCCAAGGGAGGTTAGCATCACCATTTTGATATAGGACAGGCGCTCGTCTGCCTTGATGGTCCGACCCAGGGTTTCACCGTCCATACCAGGCATCTGCATGTCGATCACAACAATCTGAAAGGGTGAATTTTCTTCAAGTGCCCGGCAGAGGACTTGTAATGCTTCCGGTCCGTCCTTAGCCTCGGACGTACACATGCCCCAGGAGGCCAGACTGGTGGCAAGAAATTCGCGGTTGGTGGCGCTGTCATCCACAATAAGCACATGCACCCCGCGCAGACACGCAGGCAGGATATTTTCCGTCTTCGTCTCCCCTCCCTGTTTATCAAAACGTGAGGTGAACCAGAATTCGGAGCCCTTGCCTGCCTCGCTCTCCATGCCGATCTCGCCGCCCATAAGTTCCGCCAATTTTTTGGAGATGGCTAACCCCAGCCCTGTGCCGCCGTACTGACGTGTGGTTGAGGCGTCTACCTGGGTGAACTTCTGAAATAATATCCCCTGCTTATCAGCCGGGATGCCGATGCCGGTGTCTTTTATCGAAAAACGCATCACAACGTCGGTATCGGTTTCAGATACCAGGGCAGTCCGCAAGACAATCTGGCCCTGCTGGGTAAACTTCACAGCGTTGCCCATCAGGTTGGTGAGCACCTGACGCAGGCGGCCGGGGTCGCCGCGGAGATAAGCCGGCACATCCGGCGCGACTGCACATATAAGCTCCAGTCCCTTTTCGTGGACTCGCGGGGCCATCATGTCGGCAAAGTCGTCCAGCATGACTCGCATATCAAAGTCTAAAGTCTCCAGATCAAGTTTTCCGGCCTCAATCTTGGAGAAATCCAGAATGTCATTCAGAAGCACGAGCAGCGATTCACCGCTGGCGCGCACAATTTCGGCGTAACGCCGCTGCTCAGCGTCCAGCTCCGTATCCAGCAGCAATCCGGTCATTCCGATGACTCCATTCATTGGCGTTCGAATCTCGTGGCTCATGTTGGCCAGAAACTCGCTCTTCGCGGCGTTTGCAGTCTCGGCTTGCATGGCCAATACATTGGCGAGCGTCGTGGTTTCTTCGAGAGAACGGTTGGTATTCAGAAGTGCCTGCTCATTCAGCTGCACCTGATCCAGCAGCATGTTGAAAGCCCTTGCCATCTGCCCCAGTTCATCAGATCGACTGACGTCAAGCCGTTGCCGTCTGTCTGAATCCGGTTGAGCCAGATCTTTAATCCTCAAGGTGAAGCCAGAGAGCGGCCGGGTTATCCCGGCGCCCAATCTCCACGCAAGCACCATACTGATCAGAAGCATAAAAAACATTCCTACCAGGTAATAATTCCTGAAACTGGTGATCGTCTTATACGCTTCATCTTTCGGATAGTTGGCGGCCAGTATCCAGCCGGTGGTTTGCAGTCGTTTGAACGATGTCAGAAAAGGCATTCCCCTGGAGTTTACCGTTTCGCCGTATCCCTCGAACCCTTCTATGGCCATGTCAAACATCCTGTTTGCCCCGGGTGGAACATCCCTCTTCATAATCCGGGATGCATCAGGGTGCATGATCATGGTGCGATCTGGCGCAAACATATACATATATCCTGATGAGCCGAGGCGAGTAGCCAACGTTGACGTGAAGATGCCATCCTTCAGGAGGTCAATGGAACCGCACAAAAGCCCCTTGATAGAGCCGTCCCTCGCCCGGAGTAGCGCGGTCATCATTATAATAGGCCGATCAGTCGCCGCCGACATAAACGGCGCTGAGATATATGGTTTGCCGCTTGTTATGCTGCTCTTGAAATAATCCCTGTAGGCTAATGACGATCCGTGAATATCCGGATGGGCCGGCACTATAGCGATCAACTTTCCGGTCTTATCAAGGATAACCAGGCTGTTGTTGAAAATGGAGCCGATACCTGTGCGGTTCTCAAGCCACTTTTGAGTTGCTTTGCGGTTGTTTACAATATCGGGTGGTGCGACATTCGCTACTTTAATCAAAGCGGTGTGCGCTGCCGTGACCTGCTGGTCAAGATCATGTGCCATGCTTGTAATCATGGAATACTGCTGGTCAAAGATAAGCTGCTGAGTCGTATGCTGGAAATATAAGTAGGTTCCTGCAGCGATCACTATAAGCAAAATTGCGATAAACAAGCTGATAACAAAAACAAACCTGCGTTCGATGGTCTTGAATTTCAAGTCAAACATCCATTTCCTCCATCTCAATTATCAGCATATCCGCAGGGCACAACCTTCCCTTACAGGATAACGCTTAAAAGAGACACTTCCAAAAAAACAGGGGATCAAATCTGGAGATTAACGGCTGCCCGTTGCCTACCTGTGAACGCAATAAAAACATGCTATGAATTGAGGGCTGCAGGATTAAGCAGACGAAGAATCATTACCATAAAGCGTTTATCAGAGTTGCAGCTATATTTAGTGAGGCGGTTCAACCCGATTGCGTCCCATGTCTTTGGCCTTGTACAGCATCTGATCAGCCAGCCTGATCAGGTTGTCCGGTACAAAGTCCTCCGCAGGTATGAGTGATACAGCTCCGAGGCTTGCAGTGACAAATGGTGAGACCTGTGAAGCACCATGCGGTATATGGAGCAGCTCAATCTTTGCGCGTATCCTCTCAGCAGTTATGAGCGTTCCGTCCGCATCTGTTTCATGGAGAATGCAGACAAACTCTTCTCCGCCATACCGGGCCGCAAAATCGGAAGTTCGCAGGGAGGCGAGCATTGCCGTTGTAACCTGTTTCAGACAGTCATCGCCGCCAAGATGCCCGTAGGTATCATTGTAAGCCTTGAAATAATCGATATCGATCATGATCAACGACAATGCGGTCTTATTGCGCATGGCGCGGAACCAGTCGCGACGGAACTGATCATCAAAGGCGCGGCGATTGGGAATGCCGGTAACGCCGTCGAGCAGGGCGAGACGCGAACGCTCGTCCCTATACCGCTTCAGCTCAAGATGGTTCTGCACCCGCAGCCTGACAATATCGGGATTAAACGGCTTTGTGATGTAATCCACGGCACCAAGTTTAAGCCCGTTAACTTCATCCTGCTGCTGAGACATGGCGGTCAGGAATATGACCGGCACACCTGTCAGACCAGGAATCGCTTTAAGGGCGCTGCAGACCTCGTAGCCGCTAATGCCAGGCATCTGGATATCAAGAAGGATAAGGTCGGGATGGTTGCTTTCAGCAACGGCAAGCGCATCTTTGCCGTTGCCGGCAAAGACTATCTCATACTCGTCCCCAAGCACCTCGATCAGCATCTGAAGGTTAATAGGCGCATCATCAACAATCATTATAATCTGTTTCTTGTTTTCGCCGGTCATGACCGCTCCCCGAGGACTATCCCCATTGTTTCGGCCAGCCGCCTGAGTGATTCCATTGCAGCCCTAAAGTCTAGACCGGCAATCTGCTTGTCCAAGGCGGCGCGCTCCCCTGTATCAGGCAGTGCGGCTTTAAGCAGCCTAAACTTGTTTGACGCAGAAACCCTGCTGAGGCTGAGCAGCTTATACAATTCACCCATATCAAATGCCAGAGCATCCTGGTCCAAAGATGCATCTTCTCCGGGCTGATCGTCCGCTGTTTGCATAGTATCTGCCTTCTCCAGAATCCCGGCAGCCTCAAACACCTCTGCCATTTGCAGTTCCAGGGCATCAAGCAGCTGCGGAAGCCCGGATTCCTCCCCTTCCCTTACCGCATCCTCAAAAGTTCGCGTAGTATCGGCAAGGGCCGAGGCACCGATATTGCCCGCCACCCCCTTTAGTCCATGCGCAAGTGACAGTGTCTGATCACGGTCATGTGCCGCCACCGCCTGCCTTATGCCGGCCATTGTTTTCAGATTCCGTGTCCGGAAATCAATAATAATGGTCCTCAGCAGCGAGCTGTTGCCCATGACCCTTTCAAGTGCAGATTCAATGGCGATGCCAGGCAGTTTTTCTGGAAGCACGGAATCCTGTTTCTCCTGACGCGATATGGTGACTGCAGCCCTGCCATGCCGGGGTTTGACCCATTGCACAAGATTTTTATACAGTTCATCAGGATTTATCGGTTTTGAGACATGGCTGTTCATCCCGGATGCAAGACAGCGCTCGCGCTCGTCGGCCATGGAGTGTGCCGTAATGGCGATAATAGGCAGCTCTTCAGAAGATCTCTCCTGGCGTATAAGGCGGGTCGCCTCATAACCGTCCATGACCGGCATCTGCAGGTCCATAAGTACAGCGTCAAACGGCGCTGAAGCGGCCACCAGGCTTACAGCCTCCTGTCCGTTGCCTGCAAGTTCAACTGTCAGGCCAATATGTTCCAGCAGTTCAGTCACTATCTGCTGATTTATGCTGTTGTCCTCCACCACCAGTACACGCGCTCCGGACAGGTACTGCAGCCCAACATTAACGGAAGTCCGTGCATCGGTGCTCACATCTACTGTTATCCCCTTATTCAGGAGCACCTCGTTCATGGCCCTGAACAATGACGCTGGCGTGATCGGTTTGGAAAGGAAAGCCCTTATGTCCTGCTCCTTCATTCCCTGACTTACCGCATCCCTGGAATATGCAGTCACCATAATGATCAGACTCCCTTTGGCGGCAGCAGAACCATATAATTCTCTTATACGGCGTGCGGTTTCGATGCCATTCATGCCGGGCATTCTGTAGTCAAGCAGTATGCAGAGATATGGATCATCTTCGGGGCTCTGCTTCATGGCCGCAAGCGCCGCCTCACCCGAATCCGCTGACGTAACCCTGAGTCCGCAGGATTCCAGCATGGTGCTCAGGATTGTCCGTGATGCCTCGTTATCGTCCACCACTAATGCCCTCTTCCCGCTGAAATCGGCGGTACACACTGAGTCTTCATAGCGCCGGGATGAAACTCCTGCCGTAACTGTGAATGAGAAGCAGCTTCCCTTTCCGGGCTCTGACTCAACCTGAAGACTGCCGCCCATCAATTCGACCAGTCGTTTCACTATAGTCAGGCCAAGGCCGGTACCTCCGTATTTGCGCGTGATCGAACTGTCCGCCTGGGTAAAAGGCGCAAATATCCGCTCTTTCTGGGCTGCATCCATGCCGATGCCGGTGTCGGTGACCTTAAAAGTCAGCGCTATCGTATCCTGCTCTGCCGGAGAGGCTGCTTCAACAGAGATAATCACGTTCCCATGCCTTGTGAACTTTACGGCGTTGCCTGCCAGGTTATTCAGGACCTGTCCCAGTCTGAGGGGATCTCCGACCAGCATGCGCGGAATCTCGGGAGCAATCGAAAACATCACCTCAACCCCTTTTTCTTCTGCCTTCAAAGAGATCTGATCGCCCACATTGTCAAAAACGTCTGACAGACTGAAATCGATCGATTCAATCTCGAGTTTGCCTGCCTCGATCTTTGAAAAATCAAGCACGTCATTGATGATGCCAAGCAGTGATTCGGCTGAGCGGTGGATCTTCGAAACGTAGTCCCGCTGACGCGGATCAAGGTCTGTCTTCAGCGCAAGGTAGGCCATGCCGGTGATGGCATTCATGGGAGTACGGATCTCATGGCTCATATTGGCCAGAAATTCGCTCTTTGCTTCATTGGCCATTTCTGCCTTGACAGCCATGTCGTTCGCAAAAGCAAAGGCCTCCTGGAGATAGGCGTTGGCCTTATGGAGATCCTCATCGGCCTGTTTAAGTTCAGTGATGTCCCGATTGCTGCCACGGACCCCGAGAAACAGACCTGAGTCATCATAAATAGGGCGGCAGATATGCTCTATCCAGCGATCGCTTCCATCAGTATGGATGATCCTGAAAATAAGAGGTCCAGCCGTAAAAATACCGGTATTCGCATCATGTCTGTGTACGGTAAAAAGCGCCTTATCATCAGGGTGGATGATGCCTGACAGCAGTCCCTCATCACTATAAAATTCGGGGGCAGCATGGCCAGTCACACGCTCGCAGGACGGAGATATGTAGATAAACGATCCATCAGGGGCTAGCCAGAATTCCCAGGTAAAGGTATTATCCGCAACAACACGGTACTTTTCTTCCTGCTGCACCATTTGGTTCATGGCAATCTGTTCCTTTTTCCTGGCCCTGTAAAGCAGCAATACCGTACCAGCTGAACAGATTATCGATAACAGCATAAATAGTGCATCCTCTGTGACAGAATCCCACCAGTCTGCAAGATATACCTGCCGGGAAATGCCAACTGCGATATAAAGTGGCTGGCTGCCGATCTTGCGAAAGCTCACCACACGGGCAATATCGTCCGAACCGGTCGGCGTATAATATGTGGCCGCTGTTCGCCCTTCTGCAATCAGCCTTTGCAGCTCGTTCGAAACCGGTCTCTGCCCGATCGGCTTTCCGGACGCATCACTTTCCGGGTAACGGGCAATCAGCCCCATTTGCTCGTCGCGCAGCGAAATGACACTGCCTTTACCAAGATTGATTGAAGAAAACATCCCGGCAAGATGCTCAATTGGTATCGATCCAAAGACAACCGCAGAAAAGGAACCGTCAGGTTTGTTGAGCCGGCGCGCTATGATTATGACCCATTTCTTTGAGACGTTCCCAAGCACTGGCCTGGAAATGACAAGCTCTGTTCCGGAATCGTTGCGGAGACGGTCAATATATTCCTGACCGAGCGCTGTTTTCTGAACTACTGTGCCAGCAACCTTTCCCTGGCCATATAGGACGGTGCCGCTTGCGTCCGCAATCCGGTAGCCTACAATATGGGGTGCATGGGTATTCAGGTTGGCTATAAGTGAGTCCAGTCTTTTTTTGTCAATGCCGCCTTCAGCCAGCTGCAATTCATATCGGTCCTTAAGCAAAAGCAGTCCCAGATCGCCCTCTTTGATTATCCCTGAAATGTTCTGCTCCAATATATGGCAGATATTTTGGGTCGAAACTGCGACACCCATCTCAACCTGGCTGCGTTGATTGTAAAGGGTCATTCCTGCAAACGCGGCGAGCAGCAGATTGAAAAGCACTGCTCCGATGACAAGGCGTCGTGTAAATGACGTCTTTGAAAGTACCAATTTAAAAAATTTTAGCATGAAGGACATTCAGTCATTCTCCTAATTTTCACTCGCTATATGCAGGGGGCAGCTGCAGCAAGAAATGTCATCAATCGCTAAAGGAGTATGTCCTCTTTCCAGCCAATCTTCACAATATCAATTTTTTTCAGGTCCGAATTGCCGAGCTTATACTTCTGGTCTGCTACCTGTATATGTCGCGGCGCAACATCGAGTGCCATGTCCTCACTGAAATGGGCGATGCGTTTCAGCCTCAGCAGTTCTGCTCCTACGGCATCGACAGCTACGGGGTCTGTACCAACAATTATTCCCTTGTATTGCCACACATAACGCCTGTCAAAGAAATTCGCGCCGCGGCCGTAAAATTGGGGTGTCAGGGCAGCGAGTATATTGAGCCTGTTCTTGCCCTTTACTACAGGCAGCGTCCATATCTTTCCCAGTTCAGCGCAGCCGTCCGGATGATATTCCGAAGGAGTCGGCACAAACATGATGTAATTTTTCAGGCATGTCCCGGTGCCTGCCCAGTGGTGAGTGCGGAGCGGGCGGGTATTTACAATCGCCGTAGAGCTCTGGAATATCGGATTATTGCGCACGCCCTTGTCGTCGATGGACATGTTGCTTTCTGCAACGCCTACTTCGATGACGCGCTGCTTTATGGCCTGCTCAAGCTCGGGAGGAGTCGGGAGCTGCCTCCAGGCATTTGTCTTTATGCCCACGATATCGGATTTTTTTATCAGGGTCTTCCAGCCTGCCTGCGCATCTTTTTTGTTTGTGAGTGCACGGACCGCTTCATCAAGCATGGATTGCAATACTTTGCTGTTTATCTCGCCCTGGGGACCCAGTACGTTAGCGTCTCTAACGACGACTACCCTTGATCTCGTTTCTGCCTCTCCTGCAGACGGCAACGAGGAGCCTATCGCAGTTGTCAAAACAATACCTGCTGCACCTTTAATAAAATCACGGCGGGTAATAGCTTTTTCTGTTTTCATTTCCCCTCCTTCAGTCGGGCTGATGTGAGTTCAATCATTTTAACGGCAAACTGCGAATCGGGCGCATCAAATACTATGACAAGATAGTTGCCGCGTTTCTCCGCAGCTGTCCATTTATTGTTTTCTGTCTTTACCGGGACCTTGACGCCGGCATTTGATAAATATATTTTTTTGAAGTTTCCGAAAGCTTCGTCGGCCCCGGGAGCGGAAGGATATTCGATCAGCAGCAGCTGGACCTTCTCCTTCTGGCTGCCATACCGGCCAAGGGCGGCCTTCACATCGCCTGAGAGATTCAGTATATTGTCGTACGCAACAAAGAATCTCTGGTTGAGAAGTATGTGGCTGTGAAGAAACCATGCCTGTGTTTTTGCAAACGGCGCCTGGCCTGCTGGCAGTAAATTAAGTATCTTTGGAGGGTCTCCTCTCTCTTTTATAGTAGAAGCGACCTGCTCTCCGAGTCTGAGGGTCGATTTTTCGACTTCAGCCCCTGGCGCGTCTCCATAGATGCTTACAAAATAACTCCCCTTCCAGAACCTGAGCAGACCTCCGCCGAATTCAGATCCCTGGCCAATGCTGCCCCTGGGATCATCGTTCTCAAAGGAAAAGATTCCGTATGCGTCTTCCGGAGCGGCCATCCGAAAGATTTCGAGGGTAATTGCCGGTTGACCTGTCTTTTCATATTTCAGGACATTCAGCGTCCGCATGTTGAATGCAATGAAAAGCTCGGCAGCGCCGTTCATATACTTATAGGCAGTCGTTGAATCATACGGCACAGGTCCTTCGGTTATTTTCCAGCCGTTTATCTCATTGGGCCACAAATCAGAAGTACCTTTCATTATTGCTCCTTCATCAGGATATGCCCTGTCCGTTACAGACAACGAAATGATGATAATGGCCATACAGGCCAGCACTGCTGTTGCCGTTCCCCGGCTTATGCACTTTCGATGGTTCATCTTCCGATTGCCCCGTTATTATTACGACATGCATGCCGCATTGAGTATTCCGGCCGCCAGCGAGAGAGCACCCAGAAAAATACCCTCTGCAGTATTCCCTTTTTCGATGCTGTGCGTGAGGTTCTCAAAGATCATCTTCACTATGAAGAAGACAATAATCTGGACCACAAGCGCGACGAGTCCCCATATGATCATGTCAACAAGATTCTCGCTGTGAACAACAGCGCTCGAAAGTGGAATGATAAAACCGATGAGTGCCCCGCCAAGACTGTATGACGCTGCAGTGTTTCCGCGGCTGATCAGGTCAAATTCCTTTTGAGGCGTCACCCAGATATAAGCCACGATAAACAGTGCGGTAAGCACCGCCCCTGTTCCGAAATAGAGAAGAAACTTGAGTATAGCGTTAAATTGTGCTGTCAGTTCCATTATTCCTCCCCGATCATGTATTCTGTTTTAGATAAAATAATGCGGCACAAAATTGCTCGTGTTTTTTGTAATAGGGGTTTCATCCTCCCTTATGCCAATGCCCGCGGACAGGCCGTTTACTATCCATGAACCTGTAACTGCGTAACGGCCGTTGAAAGACGGGAGTTCGCTTATGCCCTGATAAATATAGCCCTCGCTTCCATAGGTGCCGTCGGTCACTATCGACTGGCCGTCACGCTTCATCTCTATATTTGCGCCCTCGCGTGAAAAAATCGGCTTCTTTACAAAATTATCTCCCAGCACGGCTGCGTTGAAATAGCAGGGCAGCAGGTTCTTATGGTAAGGATACATCTCCCACAATATCGGCAGAATGCCTTTGCTCGAAAGCAGCATCTTCCATGCAGGCTCAAACAGCGTGATCGTTTCAGGAGTTATGTCCTTTCCGAATTCATCGTTGAGCAGCCATTCCCAGGGATAGAGCTTGAACATAAAGTCGATGGCCTCTTCGCCCAGGTCCGTAAATTTGTTCAGGTCGGCACTGTACCCGATGTCCTCGATATAAATATGCGCAGTATCTATTCCTGCCTGTGTTGCCACATCCCGCATGTATTCGACTGTGGCCAGGTCCTCTTCGTTGTCTTTAACGCAACTGAAATAGAGTCTTGATACCAGCGGCATCTTCTGTTTGACCGCATTGAACGCGTCAGTAAGCTTCTCATGGATCGAATTGAACTGATCGTATTTCGGAAACATCTCTTCGAGCCATACCCACTGGGCTACACTCGATTCGTAAAGTGATGTCGGTGTGTCGGCATTATATTCGAGGAGTTTCGGCTCATCCTTGCCGTTGTATGAAAAGTCGAACCTGCCATACAGACTCACGTCTTGGCGTTTCCATGATTCCTTTACCAGTTCAGCAGCCTGTTCGCCAAGGCCGAGCTTTGAAAAGAGATCATTTGAAATTACATGATCCACTGCCTTGAGGCACATCCCATAAAGTTCCTGGGTCACCTCTTCAAGATGGTCTATCTGGTCTGATGAGAATTCATAGCAGAAGCCTTCGCTCCAGTAACATCCGCCCATGGAGTGAAAAGTGAACCCGAGCTCTTCAAATTTCTTCTGCCACCCCGGACGCTGCCGGACCTTGAGCCTCTTCATTATGAGCTTCCACCAGATGCGCCATGTGAATGCGCAGAAGATCCGAATCCGCCCCTTGCGGAACTTGTGGAACTGACATGCCCGACTGCTGCGGAAGATACGGCACCGGGCCTGATAGTGGAGGCGCCCATGCCCGGACGGGGCTCCATCGGGGTGTTGTAACCGACCGGATAATACCAGATCCTGCTGCCCATGAAATAATAGTGCGGGCCGTAATAACGCCTGTCGCTATCGCTTAGTTCGCAATCGCCGCTGCCCCAATCTTTGGCGCAGGCATCCCTCGACGCATAAACCTGCCTCTCTGTCTTCTTTTCTTCATCGGAACCGCAGCCTGACGCAACAATACAGGCTGATGCAATAAGTGTAAGCACAATCTTCCTCGATTTTTTCATACCCACCTTTCCCGGCAGCGCGTATTTTTAATACGGTCAGGAACAGCCTGTTGGTTAATAATAACTATACTGATCAATTCTTCTCAAGATTCCTGTTGACAAAGATAGTTTTATTTGATAACATTTATTTGTTGATAATAATTATTAACAAAATGAGGGGGAATTATGCAGAGATACAAGGAGTTTGGGCTGAAACTGACGCCACAGCGTCTCTCCATTCTTGCGTTTCTCGAAAATAACAAAAGTCACCCTACGGCCGAAGACATCTACAGGCATATAGCAAAGAAATTCCCGACCATGTCTCTTGCAACTGTTTACAAAACTTTGGAAACGTTAAAAGCCAGGGGCAGAATCAAAGAGATAACGATTGACGCTGAAAAAAGGCATTTCGACCCTGAAACAGGACGTCATCATCATGCCATATGCACCGGCTGCAAAAAGATAGTTGATATATTTATGGATTTTGATCTTTCTGCGGCAGATACTGATTTGCGCGGGTTCGAGATAACTGGCAGTCATGTCGAGTTTTATGGATTGTGCCCTGACTGCAGAAAGACAACGACAGCAAACAAGAGATAGCGCAAAAAGCATGTTGCTCGGCTTGACAGGTACTTTATAATCTAATAGCATTTATTCATAAATGACAATCATAAAGGAGGCTGTATGAAGGCTGTAGAACTGAAAAAAGATATCTATTGGGTGGGGGCCGTTGATTGGGCAGTGCGCGACTTCCACGGATACGAAACTCCGCGGGGCACTTCATATAACAACTATCTCATCATAGATAGTGAAGTAACCCTGATCGACACGGTCAAGTATGACTTTGCCGAAACCTCCATAAAAAACATCAAGGCGCTTGTTGATCCGGCCAGGATAAAGCATGTTGTAGTCAATCATATAGAGAATGATCATGTTACCAGCCTGGACAAGATTATGGAACTATGTCCCGACGCGACGATTTATATTACCGAGAAAGGCCGTAAGGGGCTGGAACGATTCTTCGATCTTTCGGCCTGGAAGCTCAAGATCGTTAAATCAGGCGAAACACTCAACATAGGCAAACGCACGCTCCTCTTTCTCGAAACGCCGATGCTGCACTGGCCGGATTCGATGATGACCTATGTGAAAGAGGACAAGATTCTCATCAGCCAGGACGGGTTTGGACAGCATATAGCCTCTTCAGCGCGCTTTGACGATGAGTATATAGCAAGCAATTCCGAAGCCGAGCTCGAAGATGCCATAAAGGATTATTACGCGAACATACTTATGCCTTTCGGGGCCATGATCAAGAGCAAGATCGCGGAAATCCAGAAACTCGGCCTGGAGATCGATATTATAGCGCCGGACCATGGTGTAATATTCCGCCAGAATCCCGGCAAGGTGCTCAAGATGTATCTCGATATGGCTGAAAGCAGGGCAGATCTCAGCATCTCGATAGTGTACGACACCATGTGGCACAGCACCGAACTTATGACTGTGCCGATATTAAACGGTATCAGGGACGAAGGCGTTATAGGCAGGATTATAAAGCTCAGGGCAACTCCGCAGAGCATCGCGATAAAGGAGTTCTGGAAATCACGCGGCCTGCTGGTGGGCACCCCTACATTGAACAATATCATGTTCCCGACCGTGGCCGATTTTCTGACTCACCTGCGGGGATTGAGGCCAAAGAACAGGATCGCCGGAGCCTTTGGCAGCTATGGGTGGGGTGGCGGCGCAGTAAAAGAAGCTTATGAAACTCTTCAGAAGATGGGCCTGCAGACGTTTGAGCCCGGCATTGAAATACTTTATAAACCGTCGGCAGAGGATGAGAAAAAATGCTATGACTTTGGCGTGGCATTTGCGCAAAAGGTCAAAGAATACCACAAAAACTTTGAATAATTAAGGAGGATCAAAATGTCTAAAACAGAAACCAATCTTCAGAACGCCTTTGCAGGAGAGTCTCAGGCTAACAGGAAATATCTGGCCTGGTCAAAAAAAGCGGAGCAGGAAGGATTCAAGCAGGTGGCAAAGCTCTTTAAGGCTGTTGCTGAAGCAGAAACTGTTCATGCGCACGGCCATCTTAAGGAGATGGGCGGTATCAAGTCAACCAAAGAGAATCTTGAGGCGGCCCTTTCCGGCGAGGTATTTGAATTTGAAAAAATGTACCCGCAGATGATCACCGAGGCAGAGGCTGAAGGCAACACCGCAGCCTTAAGGACTTTCACATTTGCCAACGCGGTCGAAAAAATCCATGCCGAGCTGTACAAAAATGCTTTGGCCAATCTCGGCAAAAACGCGGACGCCGATTATTACGTATGCAGCGTATGCGGCCATACAATAGAGAACGAGCCGACAGGCGACTGCCCGGTCTGCAAGTCAAAGAAACAGGCTTATAAAAAAATAGACTGATTCACGGAATAACGACAGTGCTGAGGCAGACTTAAATAACAGGAATCTGTTCTGACGGACGGCAGGGACGGTCAAATCGAATGTGCAAGGCGCAGTTTGGCGGCCCCTACCGTATCATTTTTATTTTTGGCACAGTGATGGAGAATAAATGAAAATTGTCGCTTTTCAGGGGAGTCCGCGGGCAGGAGGAAATACCGATATCCTGCTCAAAGAAGCCTTGAAGCCTGCCTTTGAGGCCGCCCATGAAATCACCCTCTTTGACCTTAACAGCATGAATATCACTCCCTGTCAGGACTGCGGCGAGTGCGAAACTTCGGGCATGTGCGTTATTGAAGATGACATGCTTCAGGTTTATAAGGCGATTCGTGATGCAGACAGGATCATCCTTGCCTCGCCAATATTCTTCTTTGGAGTAAGCGCACAGGCCAAGGCGATGATAGACCGCTGTCAGTCCTTCTGGTGCGAAAAGTATCTGCTTAAAAAACCGCTTCCAGAGGGACCTTTCGGAAGGAAAGGACTATTGATTCTAGTCGGCGGCATGAAGAAAGAGGTCGGCATACAGTGTGCAGGCGCAACAGCAAAGGCTTTCTTCAGGACCGTAAGTGTTCCTGTGCATGAGAGCCTGGGGTTCATGGATGTTGATGCCAAGGGCGCAATCCTGCAGCATCCGACAGCGCGGGCTGATGCCCTGGAGGCCGGCAGAAGGCTGATATCCGTATAATAGAAGGACTAAACCGACAGGGAGGTTTCCATGTTGCCCGACCAGTTCACAAGCATAAAAAAGAGATTCGAGACATTTTTCAAGGCTTCCGAGAATCTCGGCAAGGCCGCAAAATCCGCCGGCCCGATAAGCGAAAAAAACGCGCATCTTATCCAGCTTGCTGCAGCGGCCGCAATACACTCCGAGGGCGCTGTTCATTCGCACACCCGGCGGGCCCTGGAGCTGGGGGCAATGCCAGATGAGATTTATCATGCGCTAATTTTGCTCACCAGCACCATAGGGTTTCCGACAGTTTCGGCTGCTTTGTGCTGGGCCGATGATGTGATACAGGAAAAAAAGAGCTAATTGTACATACAAGTTTTCCCGACCTTAAGGTGCAATGAATCCTGCGCCTTCTGTTTCAACCGCGGGATTTATGCGGCTGCCGATATGGGCATCTATGATTTTGCCGGACTCGCGTACAGACTTGCACAAGAAGACATCAGGGATATAGATATTCTTGGGGGCGAGCCCACCCTGCACCCTGAGCTTGTCACGCTGATCGATATTGCGTTCTCTAAAGATCTTTCTGTTTCAATCAGCACAAACGGATCCAATGTCAAAACGCTTCAGGCCCTGTCTCTAAGGTTCGATCGGTCACGGCTTGCCATCGGAGTATCTCTCGGCAACAGACCGGTTCATGCTGAACTTACAGATTACATAAGCGAACATCGGCCATGGTTAAAAAGCGTCTGCAACAGACAGCATTTCATCCCCGACTCAGGTTTGCGATTTCTCCGGATTCCGGACATTCGCTATTATGCGATCTTCATGGACACGCTCAATGCCGGCGATCTGGAACAGGGGCTTTCTTTCCCCGAGTACTATCTAAAACTGCAGCAGATGAAGCGCGAATTTGGCAATCTGGAAGGCGTGTACTGCACGGGATTCATATCAGATAGTGTTAATACTCCTACCCTCAGGGAAGTCAGATGCCCTGCCGGGACAGCAAAGCTTTCTGTTATGCCCGATGGATCGGTATATCCCTGCTATCTCTTCTTTGGAAGACCTGAGTTCAGGCTGGGCAATATTTTTAGCGACAATCTGAATACCATTTTGAATAACACAATCCTTGATTTCTTCAGGATTTTCGAAACCAACAACTGTCCGACTTTGACTTGCCCGCATTTCTCCGACTGTCATGGAGGATGCCCGGCCCTGGGCCTGATGCTTTATGGTGACCTCACCGCGCCGGACCCAAGATGTCTCCGACAGACGTGACCTCTATTATGATACTGCCCAAAATCATATATCTTTTGCGCCGGTCCCTGTTGTAAATTAGAATAAGTAAATAACAGTACGGGAAATATCAAATGCAATCTCTCTGGATGCTCCTCGCCGCCTTCATATTCTCGATCATGGGTCTCAGTATCAAGCTGGCAGCAGACAATTATTCGACATCGGAAATAGTTATGTACAGGGGCATAATCGGGCTGTTTTTCATGTCCTTTTTCATAATACATCGGGGCGAAACGATCAGGACAAAATATTTTTCGCGGCACGTACTGCGCAGCGTTACCGGCGTCATCTCAGCGTGGTTGTGGTTTTATGCTATCGCCGAACTTCCGCTCGCAACAGCGATTACCCTCAATTACATGTCGCCTATCTGGATGGCCGTTATGCTGTTTGTCAGCGGCCTGTGGCTGGGCAAAAAGCGCTTTGACTGGGGCTTGGTCGCCGCTGTGATAATGAGCTTTATTGGTGTTGCCCTGCTCCTGCGCCCTTCTATCAGTGCAGACCAGTGGATTGGCGGTGTTATGGCGCTAATGTCGGGTATTCTAGCGGCGTTGGTTTACCTGCAGGTGAGAAGCCTGGGCCGCATGGGAGAGCCCGACTCCCGCGTGGTCTTCTATCTCTCTTTGATCGGAATGATCTTCGGTTTTCTGGGCACTCTTTACGATGGGCTGTTTGCAGGGGGAAGCGGGCCTGCGTGGACCAGTCACAGCGCCAAAGGCATCCTTCTCTTGATGACGGTAGGAGTGAGTGGCACTCTGGCACAAATGGCCATGACGCGGGCTTACCGGATGGGCAAGACGCTCGTTACCGCTAATTTGCAGTATACCGGGATCATCTTTTCGAGCGGGTGGGGCATCCTTATCTGGGATGACACCCTGAGCTGGATGGGCTGGCTCGGAATTGCAGTCATTCTGGCGAGCGGTATCGCAGCCACATACTACAATCTTAGCAACCTGAAATCAGCGCCCGGAGCAACACCGGCGCGGGACACAGACCCGATCGCAACCGAGCTCTGAATATCCTTATTTGATATTGCCGGCACGGTGAAATTCCATATTCAGGCGGCCTATGGCAATAGGCCGCTCTTTGCTGTCATGATATTGTGATTTTGAGCCCAAGCTGTAGATCGGCATTGAATATTGACCCGGCATCGGCGTCCAATTTTGACCCACCCCGGACGGTCATTTTTTAGAGTTTCGTGTTTTTATTCTCCAACTGTCGTTTCCTGTTTCGATGATATCACAATGATGAGTAACCCT
>CAIJNL010000028.1 GCA_903822005.1 uncultured Nitrospiraceae bacterium | reverse complement strand
TTGAGACATCGAAGATAACGATGGGCTCAGAGGCGATCAAGCAGGAAGTGATACAGGTACTGAGGAAAGGCGAGATGGCCAAGGTTACGCTGAATATAGCGGGTCAGCCCGGTGTAAACTTCAAGGTTGAATACAGCGCGATCGGAGCGGAAGAGAGCTATGCGCTTGTGCCGAAGGGCAAGGGAGTGATAGGCAGCAATGGCTTTGGATCAGTCAGCTTTGATCTGAGGAAACTGGGCAAGGAAGAGGTTTACATCAAGGTGACTACGGCTGATTCGGCAGATTTTGCACAGCCGAGAGTAACGCCCAAGCCGCTGGTGCTCCTGGTAGAAGAGGTCAAGATTAAGGATAGAGGGGAACGCTGGATAGACCAGCTAAAAAGAATTGAACGTGACGGTGGACGCACATCTGATGGTCAGGATTTTGTGGGACCATCTGGCAGGCGATAAAAAAACTTTCGTCATGCAGCTTCGGAGGCCAGGGCAGGCAGGCTTGGCAGCTAGAGATTAACACAAAAGCCGTCGGCCCTGCCGGCGGCTTTTCTTTCTTCGCAAGAGATGAAACAACGAACGTGCTTTATCAGATGCTGCCTCTGTCTTATTTGGCAGTTTAGGGGGGGGGATATGAATACAAAATATTTATTTGCCGCATTTATAATTGTTGTTCTCCTGATGCTGAATGGCAATGTGCAGGCCCAGAATGATGATCTTCTTGATAAATTTTTCAGCGACCATAAAACCGAAATGGAAACGATCTCGGGCGATCCGCTGCGTATGGAAAAGTACATTCGGTCTCACAAGGATGTAAATGTTCGTTATAAAGACGGAAAGACCCTGCTGCATTATGCGGCAATCAGGAATTATCGTGATATCGCCAAACTGCTTCTGGAAAGAGGCGCGGATATAAACGCCGCAGACAACTACAAAAGGGTGCCCCTTCATGATGCCATGAGTTATAAGGCTTTTGAAGTTGTCAAAATTTTCCTTGAGAATGGTGCGGATGTAAATCTGGAGGATAATGACGGCAAAACTCCATTAAGCAGTATAGTTTACTGGGATCACAAAAAACGGGCAATAGAGATTGTCAATCGCTTCATCGAAAATAAGTTTGATCTTCACAAACCAGCCCGCGCAGCACTGCTTGAAGATGCTATTTCGCGAGGCCACAAAGATATTGCCGTGATTTTCCTGAAAAACGGTATCAGCTTCGACGATCGTGCTCTTATTGGGGCGGCACGGCGAGGCTACGAAGATATTTTTAACATTCTCCTTGAAAAAGGGGCAAATCCTCAACAGAGCGTCACTTTTCACGATGCCTGCGAATCTGGAAACATAGACATAGTGCGAATCCTGGCAGCAGGCGGCATCAAACCATCTGCAGAGGAGATCGATTTTTGCCTGCATAATGGACATAGGGATGCAGCCATACATTTGAATGCAATATTAAAAGCGGAAAATAAACAGCAGGTTGAAATTAAGAGAAGATGCTATCTGGAGCCATCCAGTGGATCATGCAAGGCGTTATTGACAGGCGCTTATTTTGACGCAAAGGCAAAGAACTGCATGGAGTTTACTGGTTGTGGCGGAGTATTTCCTTTTAGTGATGTCGAAGCCTGCAAGAGGGTATGCGAAGAGTAAACATGGGGATGCATTTCAGGCCTGATTTTACTGACTATTATTACCATAGGGGACGTGCTTATCAAGCTCTGGAACAGCATAGCCGTTCGATTCAGGACTTTGATGCAGCAATACGTCTCACTCCTGATATGGCAGAGGCTTATTACTTTCGAGGATTGACTTACGAGCAATTGGGCAAAAAGTTTGAGGCAGGATATGATTTTAAAGAATCAGCAAGATTGGGTAATCTGCCTGCAAAAGAACTTTTAAACACTAGAGGGAAAAAGTGGTAACGGCAATTTGATCGGCAAGGAGGAACGATGAAGAAGACAATAGTTGCATGTTTAATGATCTTTGCATTCTTCTTAATATTTGGCAATAACGCATGTATTGCAGGAGATAACTCTGAGGCGACAAAGCGGCTGGTGGGATTTATCAACAAAAATTTATCTGTAAATCAAAAAGACCAGATTGCGTCCCTGCTTGATCAGGGAGCAGACGTTAACGCAACGGATTCGAGTGGAAGTACTCTGTTGATATATGCGAGTATGGGTCATCTTGAAATCGTCAAGCTGCTGATAGAAAGAGGCGCCGATATAAACGCAAAAAACAATATTGGCAATGCGCCGCTGATTATTGCCGCCTACAGAGGTCATATTGAAATCGTCAAGTTGCTGCTCGCAAAAGGCGCACAGGTTAATAACGCGATGGTTGATGGCCGGACAGCATTGCACATGGCCTGCTGGGGAGGGCAAATTGATATTGTCAGGTTACTGATAGAAAGGGGCGCTGATATAAACGCAAAAAGCAATATTGGCGAGACGCCGCTGCACTGGGCCGCCAAATCCGGGAAAAAGGAAACAGCAGAGCTGTTAATCTCGGGAGGCGCTGTTGTGGATGCCAGAGACAAATCTGACTATACGCCGCTGGCGCAGGCCGTCACATCTGACAAAAAGGAAGTCGCTGAGCTGTTAATAGCCAAAGGCGCTGATATAAACGCCAGGGACAAAAAGGGCAATACACTGCTGCAATTGGCCCTCAATTTTGTAAAGGGAGAAATGTACGACCTGTTACTCGCCAGTGGTGCAGATTTCTATGATTTTGAGTATACGTCTCTGAACAGTGCCATCAAGAATAACAACAGGGAAATGGTGGCTATGTTAATCGCCAAAGGCGAAGATGTCAATTCCAGAGATAAGTGGGGCGGTATGCCACTGCATGTGGCCGTCATTTTTAATAGAGAGGAAATACTGGAGCTGTTAATCGCTAAAGGTGCTGATATTAACGCCAGGGACAAAAAAGGCGATATGCCGCTGCACTTGGCCATTAGACATAACAAAATAGAAATAGCAAGGCTGTTAATTGTCAAAGGTGCCGATGTTAACGTCGCCAGCACATTTGGCTATACGCCGCTGGAATACGCAGTTGCCCGTGCCAATAAGGAAATAGTCGAGCTCTTGATCGCAAAAGGCGCTGATGTCAACGTAATTCAAGAACAGGGCTTTACGCCGCTGCACGCCGCCGCCAAATCAGGGAAAAAGGAAATAGTTGAACTGTTAATCGCCGGAGGCGCTGTTGTGAACACAGCGAGCAAACTTGGCTATACGCCGCTGATGCTGGCCGTCAGTGAAAATCACAAAGAAGTAGCTGAGATGCTAATCGCCAAAGGCGCAAATATTGACGATAAGAGCATTTCGGGGCACCAGCTGATGGATAACGCTTATACGAAGGAAATGGCCGAGCTGCTAATCGCCGGTGGAGCTGATGTCAATGCAAGGGACGAGGGCGTAACATGGTTACATCGGGCTGCCGAAAAAAACAAAAAGGAAGTCGCTGAACTATTAATCTCCAGAGGGGCAAATGTCAACGCCAGAGACGATGAAGGCAGTACGCCACTGCACTGGACCATAAGCGGTTGGAACAAAAAAATTAAAATGATGGAATTATTAATCGCCAATGGCGCTGATGTAAATGCCAAGGATAATAAAGGAAAGACGCCGCTGCACTCGGCAGTGGCTAAAAGGTATGTGAATGAAGAAGTGAAAAAGGAAAAAAAGGAAATAGTAGAGTTATTAATTTCTAAAGGCGCTGATGTGAACGCCAGAGACAATGAAGGCGGTACGCCTTTGCACGGGGTCGTGGTCTCCGAATACGAGTATGAATATGAGATAAAGGAAAAAATGGAAATCTCAGAACTGTTAATCGCAAAAGGTGCGGATATTAATGCTAAGGACAACGATGGCATGACCCCACTCGAATTATCTGTCAAAGCTGACAAAAAAGAAATGGTTGAACTGTTAAGGAAATATGGTGCGAAATAATAATGGGCTTCATGTTAATGCGAATACAAAATTTTGGAGGTGCAGGCATGAAAACAGTATTAAGTGTCTTGTGTATTATGGCTATCGTCGCCATGGTGGCAGTGGTTGCCTTTGCCGGGGAGACGGCCAGGGATGGCCGGTTCATTGCATATGACAACGGGACGGTATTGGACACGAAGACCAACCTGATGTGGGCGGCCAGGGACAACGGCGGTGATATTATTTGGCAAAACGCCCAGAGCTATATCGAGCAGTACCGCAGGGGCGGGTACACAGACTGGCGGTTGCCGACGGTGGACGAGCTGGCGGAGTTGTATGATGCGAGGAAACCCCGTACGGCAGCATGTGGTGTTAACTATAAAATATTTGTTGCTACGGAGTTAATAGATATTACCTGTGACTCTCCTTGGGCCTCGGAGACGGGCGGTTCCGATGCCGCCTATTTCGGCTTCAACAGTGGCCGTCGGAAGTGGGGTCCCAAGTCCGACTCTTTTGGCGGCCGCGCACTGCCGGTGCGTTCTGTCAGATAGCTGGTTTGCTCATTTGCCGAAATTCGATAAAAAGGGCACCTTTGAGCAGGCAAGGTGATAACTGCAGTTTTCGGAAATAAGCACAATGAAAAATAACAAGGAAATGGTGGAAATGCTAATAGCCAAAGGCGTTGATGTAAATTTCAAGAACATGTTTGGCAATACTCCGCTACGCAACGCCATACTTATGGAACGTGCGGAAATAGCCGAGCTGTTAAAGAAGCATGGAGCGAAGGAATAAAAACGATTAAATAATAAATACTGAAAAAGAAGGAGGATAAATGTATGAAAAAAACTTTATTGGCATTGTCAATTGCAATCGTAATGGTGGCGGTTATGGTGATGGCAATCTGCCTGTCCGCTAATAGAGCTGATGCTGAAAATTGGATATTTTGGCATGTCACTCCATATTCGGTCGACGGGAACGGGAGAACTGCCAAGAATCCCGAGATGTTAGGGGCATTCGACTCCTATGCTTCTTGTAAAGCCGAAGAAAATACTAAATGCGGTAGTCTTGGTGAATTTAGATGTAAAAAAGTTAGTGGCGGAATATGTGATACAACAATAAAGGTATTTGAATGGTTGCATTACGGTAAGCCTGTATCGGAAAATTATTACGATTGCTGGAAATGCTATCCTCAAGGCATGTCCCCAAGCCAGTGACACTATCTACAGCCATTAAGGAATACGACAAAAGAGCGACATAGGTACCTGTTGTAAGACAAAGTACTAACCGTTGTCTAAAGCAACAATATCCGGGGAGGATCAGATGAAAAAATCATTAGTCAAGAGAGTTCTGGTGCTGGCAGCAATGTTTGCTTTAGTCTGCATGGTTGGCATTGCTTATGCGGCGGACACATCCGGGTCAAACGCAGTCTCAGATAAAGGGGCCGATGTTAATCAACCTGAGAATGCAGCAAGTAAAAAAATAGAGTGCTCTAAGACGCCTGCATCAAATCTATTTGCAGCAGGATCATCATCGACAATGTTTGCAGCTAATAAAGGTCGTGATGGCGCAGCCTGTTCCGGTAATTCCGAATGCATACATGTTTGTGAAGGCGGAAGCTGCTGTACCAACTATGGAGATCCCTGCAATTCAAGTTCGCATTGTTGCGGACATCAAAGCTGCAATAACGGCAAGTGTCCGAATTGATAAACGGAGGATAAAATGAAAAAGTCGTTGGCTGTGAAACATAAGATGCTGATAATGCTTGTCACTCTGCTATTGTTTGGATTAGGGGCTTTGGCAGAAGGTTTTAAGGTGGAAGATAGTAAAATTACATACGTAACGAAAATTATCACCGCTGAAAACGTAAAAGGTGTGGAATTCAGATTGTCCAGGGTGGTAGCCAGGAATGATTGTAACACGATGGGTATGCCCTTGACCAAGGTTCTGGTTTCTGGTGATAGTGATGGCCTTTATGCTACCTACTTTTTTTATGCAGGGGCCGGGATAGTCCAGACGCAAAAGTATTGTCCCCTTAAGGAACCGGTAATTGAGACGATCTATTCAAATCCTGTGTTCATTAAATCCTTTACAAATGAACACATAAATGGCAAGGTCGTGGTTTCTGTTGTCATCCCCACCGGCTATAAACTGGAGGTGGTTGAGGTAAAGTAAATTCCTTGATAAAGGGCAGTAGGAATTTGATGGAGGGGATATGCGAAAATTATTGATCGTAATGCTAGCGACAATATTCAGTCTCGGGCTTGGGCTTGGGACCGGTCACGCCGGGGCGGGCAAAGAGAATGGCTGGACAATGGGGATGTCTCCCGAAGAGTTGTTACTACGTGAAAAACTTATAGAAGGAAACAGCTCCTTTGCACTGGACCTGTACGATAAACTTGGCCCGCAAGGCAATCTCTTCTTTTCGCCTTACAGTATCTCCTCGGCGCTTGCAATGACCTATGCCGGTGCCCGTGAGAATACGGAAAAGGAGATGAAAGAGATCTTGCATTTCCAGATGACTCGGGCCGACCTGCACAAAACTTTCAAGAACCTGAATTGGGAACTGCAAGGGAAAGCCGAGGTGCCAGGGGGGAAACTGAGCATTGCAAACGCGCTCATACTTACTGGCGGCGATGTGAACAAGGAGTTTAAAGAATTCCTCAAAGACAGCTATGATGCCGAGATATCCAGTGGGGATCTGGCCGCCATCAACAACTGGGTCAATAAAAAGACTGAGGGGAAGATCGATAAGATCCTCGAATATCTTGATCCAAATTCAGTCTGCGTTATTCTGAATGCGATCTATTTCAAAGGCGCATGGGAGACCCCATTCGAGAAGAGGAATACTCGCGATAATAATTTCAGGGTCTCGACAAGCGAGCAGGTGAAAGTTCCGTTCATGTATCAAAAGGGCAAATTTAAGACCATGGCTGATAAAGATTTCCAGGCCATACTGATTCCATACGCCTGGAAAGCTCAATCAATGGTGATCCTGCTTCCGCAGACCATCGATGGTCTGGCTGCGCTCGAAAAACAATTAACCGAACAAAGCCTGAAGGGGTGGTTGGCTAAACTGGACAGTCAGCGGGGCCAGAGTATTGATCTTTACCTGCCGAAATTCAGGCTTGAGACCAGATATGATCTGGTTTTGCCAGTTAAGAAGATGGGCATGAAAGCTGCGTTCGCGCCGGGCGAGGCGGATTTCAGCGGCATGGGGTGGCCCCAGGGGAAACTCTGGATCTCGCAAATAGTGCACAAGGCTTTCGTAGAGGTGAGCGAGGAAGGCACAGAAGCGGCGGCCGCCACGGTCGTAGAGATGGCAACAAAGTCCGCGCTTGCGCGGGATAATCCGGTATTTCGCGCGGACCATCCGTTTTTCTTTATCATCAGGGACAACGAGAACGGCACCATCCTGTTCATGGGCCGCGTGGCGAATCCGAAGGTCAAGTGAGGGATAATAGAGACGTCTTGGTCAGCAGTCGAAGAGTTGCGGGTATGTTCGCACTCTCTCTAAAAAAATCCGGACAGGGTCTCTTTTCTGATCACCTGCCCGGTCTGGATTTATATATTAAACCGGCAGTTAGCCTGTTGCCTCCTGCACCTTCATGGAAGTCAGATCTCTGCCGCGGGTTTCCGGAAGAAGGAAGGCAAATATGACAACAAGCACATATGCCGAGCAGGCGCATACGCCCATTGAGACGCCAAGAGGCAGCGTTGCGCTGAGCAGGCCGACCATGGTAGGCATTATGGCGCCGATGGCCCTGCCGGCATTGCCGCAGAACCCCTGAGCGGTACCTCGTATGGCGGTCGGAAAGAGTTCGGCAAGGAATGCGCCCGTGCCGGCTGCGGTGCCCGACTGCAGGGTCCCCAGAACAAAGCCAAGGCAGAATATGGTCGGGTAATTGATCGGAGCCATAGTGTAGATTGCTACGGTGGTGGCCTGCATGCAGGCAATTACCATGAAGGTCTTGCGGCGGCCTATCGCGTCTGCGAGGAACCCGTTAACAAAGGCGCCGAAGAAAGAGCCTGCTATATTTACAGCCAGGTATGCGCCGACATTCAGGATAGAGAGACCGAGTACTATCTTCAGGTACGCGGGCAGCCAGGTGATCATTACATAGTTGCCGCCGTAGATACCGGTGGTAAGCATCATGGCCTTGAAGGTAGTACCGCGGTAACCCGGTTTAAATATGTCCCAGAGCTGTGTGCGGCCCTTGGTGCCGGCGTCCTCTTTTTGTTTTTTTGCCTCGGTGTACACAGTCGCCTCTTCAATGTTGCGGCGGATCCAGAGCACGAGCAGGGCCGGAGTCAATCCGCAGAAGAAGAAGATTCGCCACGCGTATTCCTGAGGCAGGGTGCTGAATATAATAGTTGAGAGCAGGACGGCGATACCATAACCGCAGGCCCATCCAGCCTGTATGGCGCCAACGACGCGTCCGCGCACTTTGGCATTTATTGTTTCACTTATCAGCACCGACCCTACTGCCCATTCTCCGCCAAATCCGAGACCCTGCAGGCTTCTGGCCAACAGAAGTTCGCCGAAGGAGTTTGTAAACCCTGACAGGAATGTGAAGGTTGCAAACCATATGATGGTAAGCTGCAGTACCTTGACCCGTCCGAAGCGGTCTGAAAGCATGCCGGCAATCCAGCCGCCGAGTGCGGACATGATCAGAACGGCAGTCCCGAGTATGCCGGCCTCACCCCGTGTCATGCCCCACAGCGCGATAAGCGTTGGTATTGTCAGCGCATACATCTGGGTATCCATGGCGTCGAGGCCCCATCCGCTGAAGCAGGCCCAGAAGGTCTTTTTTTCTTTCTTCGTCAGTTCAGTAAACCATTTAAACATTTCTGAAATCTCCTTTCATTCGTTCTTTAATATGGACGCTGTGAAAATTTATGATAATTCGGCCGTGACCTGCGGGAAGACGCGCTGGAAGCCTTCCGCATATTTTATCTTGAGGTTTGAATTGCGTGAGGCCTGCGATCCCCGCTGTAATGCCACACGCGTGTAGTATTCCCAAAGATGTTCCTGCGCGGACATCATCTCGAACGCAGCCCGTTTGCGCTCCCAAACCTCTGATATATCGAGCAGCACTTCCGGCTTCCATTGGCACTGCTCCGGCTGGTGCGGCTCAAAAAGAAATACGGGAGGTGCGCCGATCACTTTTTTGTATTCGGGCCGATGACCGTGGGCCTGGGCTATTATCCTCGCCTCCTGGGCCACCTGCGATGCCAGAGGGTGGTCGGCGTTGTAGGGGTCTTTTACGGAGTGGGTAAGCACGAATTCGGGAGCCACTTCACGGAAGATGTCCGCCAGATCGCAGACGACACTGTCCGGAACACGCAGGGGATAATCACCGAGATCAAGCATGCGGAGCCGGGCTCCCAGTACAGCTGCCGCATCTTCAGCTTCTTTGTGTCTTGCCTTTTTTACCGCCTCAAGGGTCATCCCGGGGTTCTTCCATAATTTGGCGGATTCACCGCGTTCACCATACGACAGACAGACTACAGTAATTTCATATCCCCTTGCAGCATAGAGGGCGATGGCCCCTCCGGCGCGCCAAACAAAATCTGCTGAGTGAGCGCTTACTACGAGCGCTGTTCTGCTATTTTCCGACATTATTCTGGTCTCCTTAATCTGCCCTGCGGTTTAAACAGGTGCGGTTTGATCATGTTTGCTTCAACCGGATATTGATGCTCTCCGGCCCGGTTTTGGAATGTCGGAATCGTGTCTGGCCTTCGCCGCCTCTCTAAGCGGGACAGGATTGCCACCCATGGATTCAGTCGCCTGCGCCGCTGCCAGCAACAGTCGCCCTTTGACTTTCTTCATATAAGGAATATCCACGCGTGAAACGGGGCCGACGATACCGAGGGCGCCGATCAGTTTCTGGTCATCGCCGAATACCGGCGCGGAAATGCCGGCAGTTTCAGGGTCTCTCTCACCAGAGGACATATAATAGTAGCAACGCCGCACTGTGTCGTAGGGTTCTCCGGCCTGTCCCGAGAACGCGAGCAGTACGCGCCCCCCCGCGCCTTTTTCGAGCAACTGGATGTCTCCAACTCTGACCTGGGGACCTATGGTATAGGTTGAGTTAATGCGGTACAGGCATATGCGGGCATTGCCTTCGCGGACATGAAACGAAATGGCTTCTCCAAGCTCACTGCTAAGGCCGCGCATTATCGGCAGTAACACTTCTCCTACGTTCATCCCTGCCTGATAGATGCTGCCCAGGGCAAAGCCGGCCGGTCCCAGCCTGTATCGCCCGTCACCGAGCCGGACCAGGAAGTGGTGGTGAATAAGAGAACCGGCAAGCCTGAGGAGAGTGCTCTTGTAAAGGCCTGTTCTCTGCGCAAGTTCGGCGAGAGTAAGAGGAGTATCTTCAGGCCTGAAGGCATAAAGAATCGAAAAAGCCCGGTCCAGTACATCCACCCCGCTGGGCGTCTGGGGCTTGAGGCTTATTTTTGTCGAATGCGCCATATGATCTCTTCTTTCAGGCTGGTCACTATTCAGCCGGTATTTTTATTCTATTCGTTTCCGCCGCTGTGTTCTGCTAGGCGGAACGTAGTTATGCTGAATAGAATAAGTTACCATAAGTCTGTACGGCTGTCAAGGTTGCTTTTACGGATTGTCAGGGCAAAGTGCACGTGCCCGTTTCCGGTATTTCAAAATATTGTTTTTAACCGCAATAAAAGATTGCGCAAAGTGATCTGGCGGCCTGTTTTTAATTAATCTTTGACATCCGGCGGGGAGACTGCGGAAAAATAAAGACCGTTCATGCTACGGCAATAGAATATATGCATTTCAATTGCATATAATACTGTTATGTCTTATTCGGAAACGGGACTCTTCCTCCAATGATAAGCATGATGACGAGATTGGTATCCATGTCCGTCAAGGCGCAGATACTGGTGCTTGCCTTCATAGTTGCCATGCCGGCAATAGGAATCATTGTCTATTCAGGGATCCAGATGAGAGAAGAAGCAATGCAGGCCGCCAGGGTGGAGACGCTGAGGCTTGCCGATAATATCGCGGCAGAACAGCAAAATTTCATAGCTGCCGCCCAGCAGTTGATTATCGTGTTGGCCCAGCTGCCCGAGGTCCAAAGGCAGGACAGAGCATGGGTCGAGCCCTTTCTGGGCGATATCCTCAAGTTGAACTCCCAGTATTCGAATATATTGGTATCCGATGTTGCCGGTTCTATCTGGGCAGCAGCCATTCCGACAAGACCTACTTTTAACGTATCAGACCGGAGATACTTTATAAATGCAGTCAAGAGTGGAAAATTATCATCAGGTGAATACATTATCAGCAGGGCCACAGCCAAGCCCACCTTTAATCTGGCATATGCATTTAAAAGTAAACGCGGTGCAGTTAGTGGTGTTATTATTGCGGGGTTTGTGCTGGATGAGTTCAAACATGTGCTGGAACGCGCCAAGCTGCCTGCAGGCGCCAGCTTTGTAGTGCTTGACCACAAAGGCACCGTGCTATACCGGCCTTTCGAACAGGAGAAATATATCGGCAGAAATTATGATCCTGAACTCTTCAGGCAAATGCAAGAGGGCCCTGACGTTGAGACATATGATGACATATCTTCGATCTCCGGAGACAATCGCATCGTTACATATCGTAAGTTGCGGCTCCCCGGCGAACGGGAGCCCTATATGTATATCCGCGCCGGACTTCCTGTTGCCAGCGCTCTGGCAGAAGCCAATAAGATACTGATTCGCAATTTGTCGCTCTTCATATTATGCCTCTTCTTTGCAGTTCTTTTCGCATGGCTTATTGGGAAACGCTCGATCGCGGACCGTATCGTCCTGCTGGAGAAGGCTTCCCAAAAAATGGCGGCGGGTGATCTGGAGGTCAGGGTTTCCGACCTTGTCAGCGGAGGTGAATTGGGAAGACTGGGTCAGACGTTTGATTCGATGGCCCGAAAGCTTGCTTTGCGGGAACAGGCGCTGGTCGAAAGTGAAAGGAATTACAGGGATATTTTCAATACGACCAAAGACGCCATATTCGTGCATGACGCGGTGACGGGAAGGATCATGGAGATCAACAGGACCGTGGAAGAATTGTACGGGTATTCCAGCGAAGAGCTGCTGAATGAGCAGGAGTATGAATTGAGCTCGGGTGTGCCGCCGTACTCATCAAAGAATGCCATAGGCTGGATACAAAAGGCCGTTACAGAGGGGCCCCAGAATTTTGAATGGCTGGCCAAAAAGAAAAATGGAGAACTCTTCTGGACCGAAATAGTCCTGTCGGCGACGCGGCTCGGAGGAGAGGGACGCGTTCTCGCGGTTGTAAGGGACCTTACCGAGCGAAAGTATGCAGAAGAAGAGAAAGAGAAACTCCAGGCCCAGCTTAACCAGGTCCAGAAAATGGAGTCCATAGGCCAGCTTGCCGGAGGGGTCGCTCATGATTTCAACAATATCCTTTCCGCGATAATAGGGTACAGCAGCCTTCTTCAGAGCAAGATCGGAGCGGACGATCCGAACCGTCTATACCTTGATCAAATCCTTGCATCGGCAGACAGGGCGGCGAGTCTTACCCAGAGCCTGCTGGCGTTCAGCAGAAAGCAGGTCATCAGTCCAAAGCATATTGATCTTAATGAGTGTATCCGAAAAGTTGAAAAATTCCTTGCCCGGATCATCAGTGAAGACATCACGTTAACAACGACACTCAGCGGAGAGAAACTTACGATATATGCGGATGTCACGCAGATCGAGCAGATATTTATGAACCTGGCCACGAATGCCCGGGACGCCATGCCAATAGGAGGCAGGCTCCTGATCGAAACGGGACGGGTTACGCTTGACGAAGAGTATGTCATGGCAAAGGGCTACGGCAAGACGGGACCATATGCGGTAATGAGCATAAGTGATACCGGTGAGGGAATGGATGAAGATACTCAGAAGAAGATATTTGAACCTTTTTTTACGACAAAAGAACCCGGGAGAGGGACCGGTCTTGGGCTTTCCATCGTGTATGGAATTGTAAAACAGAATAACGGATATATCAGCGTTTACAGCGAACCGGGCAGGGGCACTACGTTCAGAATATACATCCCTGCCGTAATATCCTTTGCCGCTGAAGATTTGCAATCCGAGGTCCGGCTGCCGATTCGGGGAGGAACGGAAACCATACTGATCGCCGAAGACAATGAGACCCTGCGGCAGCTGAACAGGGACGTGCTGCAGGAGTTTGGGTACACTGTGATAGAGGCTGCGGATGGTGAAGAGGCGTTGCAGCAGTTCATGGAACACCGGGACAGTATCAGTCTGCTGCTCGTGGACGTAATCATGCCGAAGAAGAGCGGCAAGGAACTACTTGAGGGAGCGAGACAGATCAATCCTGCGATAAAGGCGATATTTACAAGCGGATATCCGGCGGACCTGATCCAGAAACAGGGCGTGCTCGAAAAAGGGCTGCACTTTCTGTCGAAACCGTCTTCGATTCAGGAGCTGCTGCGGATGGTCAGGGAAGTACTCGATAAATAGAGAAAATATTACGGAAGATAAACTTTTTTGAAGACCTGATGCACTGACTCCAGGCCTTCTGAAGAGTAATGGCGGTGGATTGGTCCCTTGTTTCCGTCCCCTGCATAAATGCCTGTTTCTGCCGGCCTTACGATGCGCCTTGTATTTTACCCTTGTCAATATTGGCGATCGTGAGACGTGACACGCAGACAAGCTTGTCCCTGTCATCAGATATATGTATTTCCCATACCTGAGTGGTACTCCCGATATGGAGCGGCCTCGCTATTCCGGTTACATAGCCGGCTGTCACCGGTCGTATATGATTGGCATTGATTTCGAGCCCGACAATCCTCTTTGTTTCGGGGTCTACGCAGAGACTTGCAGCAATGCTTCCAAGCGTTTCGGCCAGGACCGCGGAAGCGCCGCCATGCAGAATACCGATCCTCTGTTTCGTCCGATGGTCCACCGGCATTCTTCCTTTCAGATAGTCATCCCCGATTTCGACAAGTTCAATCCCTATATAATCTATCATGGTGTTCCTGCAGCGTTCATAAATTTTTTCAAGGTTAACTTCAGTCTTCCATATGCGCATTTTGTGTAAACCCTCCGGAATGTCTTTTGATCGGCAGGAAATTATTGCACAGACGCTCGACGCATTCCCCTGCCCGTATAACAGCGAATATAACATATTATCCGGCTTTGATCAACAAAAGGATCAAAAAAAGGACGGCGACAGACGAGCCTGTGAAGAGGGTGGTTAAAGGATTACCTTTTAGACTCTATCAGCGCCTGCACGGGTTTCAGGTCATAGGGGCTTCCCTGTTCAATGGCAGTCAGCACAGTGCCGCCGCCCGTGAAGAAGTAGTAGTTGGCATTGTCCATTACCGAGAGGTAGAGACCTGGGCAGAGGTCTTTAAACTCCTGCAGCGTGTCTCCGCCCCCGTACATCTTCATTGCGGAGCTGTTGCTGTCAATGGTATGGTCGAGGGCCTGAGAGCCGGCGGTAAAGTGCGGGGTGAACCCCATGACCGCATTGACAAATATGGTCTTCGCGTTTCCAATAGCCGCCGCCACCGCGCTGTCCTCAAAAGAAGCAGGGTCTATATCGAGACAATATCCATATGAGTTCCCGGCCTTAAAGTCTTTTGTCGAGATAGTCCTGTATTTACCCTCTATCTTCCCTTCTATGGTGTCTGACTCCACAATATGCGGCAGCTCGACAATTTTTTTCTGTGTCTTGTCCTTTTCGACCAGTTCCCTGGCAAGGGCTATGTCTTCGTCCAGCACGCCCCGGAAACGCACATTGTATTTTGCGCATAAATAGGTGTTGTATATGACACCGCCGAGTATAAGGCGGTCTACCTTGTCGTATATCGCATACAGAGGCCGGATCTTTGTGTCATATTTGGATCCCGCGACGACTGCCAGGAACGGCTGCTCAGGGGTCAGCACACGGCCGAGGTTCAGGATTTCCTGCTGCATCAGGAACCCGGCATATGAAGGCAGGTGTCCGGTTATGTCGTAAGTGGAAGCATGCGCCTGCCATGACCCGAAGGCGTCGTTCACATATATATCAGCCAGGCCGGCAAGCTGCAGTGCAAGGGTCTCGCGCGCTTCGCCCTTTGTCTCTTCACCATAAAACCATCGCGTATTGGGGAGATATATGCCGCCGATCTTTCTTTCCCTCAGTTTTTTTATGGCAAGATTAATTGAGGTATCGATACCGGTAATCCCTTTTTCAGGATCAACCGCGAAATTCGGGACATGCAGCCTGGTGTGGAGTTTTTGTTCGATATACTGCACTATCGGCTCAACAGACTCTTCCTGCCTGCAGACAATTGCGCCTGTTTTTTTCTCTCTCGGCCTGCCGATATGGGTCATCATGATCGGCCGGGCGCCGCGTTCGACAATATGGAAGAGGGTCCCGATGGTGCGGTCGATCCTGAAAGGGTCACGGATCTCGCCGTTCTTTACAACATTGTGGTCAAAGCGGACGAGGACAATTTTTCCATTCAGATCAGCGTCCTGGATCAGGGGAAGGCCATGTTCTGTAAGGGCATTCACGATAGTTTATCTCCCTCGACTTTGTCAGGCATTCTTTTGTATAGAGTTTATAGGATAAAATAACTGCTTGTCAAACAAACGAATTCCCCCGACCGGAGCAGGGAAGGAAAAGGATTGATGGCGCCGCATTAAAGACCGGCCGGCCTTTGCACCATGAACTCTTTTTCAAGGTCCAACTTTTATGGTATTGTTATAACAGTTCATAATTGACAGAAAATATGCTCACAAATGGAAGGAGATCAGTCATGGCAAAGCGGTTATTTGAAGAATTGGGTCTTGTAAACACCCGGGAGATGTTCAAAAAGGCAATGGCCGGCAAGTACGCCGTTCCAGCATACAATTTCAATAACATGGAACAGCTCCAGGCCATTATAGGCGGGTGCGCCGAGAGCAGGTCCCCGGTCATCCTTCAGGTATCAAGCGGTGCCAGGAAATATGCCAATCAGATCATGCTGCGGCATATGGCAAAGGGCGCGATTGAGATGTGCCGTGAAGATCTCGGCAGCAGCATACCCGTTGCCCTGCATCTCGACCATGGCGACACATTTGAGCTCTGCCAATCCTGCATTGAATCCGGCTTTTCCTCGGTCATGATCGACGGCTCTCACCACCCCTTTGAAAAGAACATTGAATTGACCCGCCAGGTGGTCGAATATGCCCATAAATACGATGTGACCGTTGAAGGCGAACTTGGCGTTCTGGCCGGTATAGAGGACGATGTCCAGGCCGAACATTCCAACTATACCGACCCGAATGAGGTTGAGGATTTTGTGAAGAAAACCGGAGTTGATTCGCTCGCGATCTCTATCGGCACTTCCCACGGCGCGTATAAATTCAAGCTGAAACCGGGCGAGTCAGTCCCACCGCTCCGTTTTGACATACTCGAAGAGGTTGAAAAACGGCTCCCTGGTTTCCCTATCGTCCTGCACGGGGCATCGTCTGTCGTCCAGGAATATGTCGCCATGATCAATAAATACGGCGGCAAGATGGGGGACGCGGTAGGGGTTCCGGAAGATCAGCTGCGACGGGCCGCAGGATCAGCTGTCTGCAAGATCAATATAGACAGCGACGGCCGTCTCGTTGTAACAGCTATTATCAGGAAAGTACTGGCTGAAAACCCGTCGGAATTCGATCCGCGCAAATATATGGGCCCTGCGCGCGACGAACTGAAAAAAATGATTATTGCCAAGAATACGAATGTGCTTGGTTCGGCAGGGAATGCCTGAAAAATAATATTAGGGGCAGTGGCAGTTTACATATTTAGGGGAGATGACTGGATGCTTCTGGGAGGGGGCGGAAAGTTCAACGGCGATTATCTTTAAGCCGGGTCGGCAGGGGAAACATCCTTTGCAGGTCCGGCTTTTGTTTTTTTAGATATAAGGAGGGTTGCAAAATATGGACGCTATTGTTCCTGTCGAGTTTATAGAAAGTAAAATCTATTTGTAGATCGGCATTGAATATTGACCCGGCATCGGCGTCCAATTTTGACCCACCCCGGACGGTCATTTTTTAGAGTTTCGTGTTTTTATTCTCCAACTGTCGTTTCCTGTTTCGATGATATCACAATGATGAGTAACCCTG
>CAIJNL010000027.1 GCA_903822005.1 uncultured Nitrospiraceae bacterium | reverse complement strand
GCAGGTGAAGTACAAGGCAAGACTGTATGGCACAAAACTAGTTATAGCGGACCGTTGGTTTCCATCGTCCAAAATGTGCAGCATTTGTAACTTCGTGCATAGTGAGTTAAAGCTGTCGGACAGGACTTGGAGTTGTCCGAATTGCGGAACTATCCACGACAGAGACATCAACGCTGCCAATAATCTCAAACGGCTGGCAACCGAAACTGCTCTACCCGCGGCGAGCAATGCAGTAATGCGAAGCACGGATGCTCTTCAAAAAGTATCCGGTGGGAAAGTCACGCCTGTCAGTTATGATCCTGTCTGCAAGAAGAATCAGGGCAGGAAGAAGAATGTGCACTTTTACGCACATTCGGAATAGCAGAGTCCCCAAGGGCCACGCGCATGATACGGAATGACATTATAGATCTCATTACCCAGAAGACAGGGCTACCACCTGGACAGGCCTTGGAGATTTTTGGGAGAGTCATCGAGACCATCAAGGAAACTCTTATTGCGGGTGAAGAGGTTAAGATCTCCGGGCTTGGTACTTTTACGGTCCGGTTTAAAAAAGCGCGGATCGGACGCAATCCCAAAACCAAGGAAGAGCATGTCATATCAGCCAGGAAGATTGTATCATTCAAGGCGAGCGATATGACTAAGGAAGCTATTAGCTCTGGCAAGCCTCAGAACAATATGGCTGAGGATACTATATTGCATAAACGTACATTCAGCTAGACACCACGACATCTTTTAATTCCAACAAGGGAAAAGAATCATAATCCAGTCCATTGCAGACCCTAATTTTGCTTAGTATTTGGGCAAAGAGGAGAACACCGCGGCCAGCGCGACTATCCTCGTATTATTCCCGCAGTTACTAACAAAAAAAAGAACTATTTCCGTGAAAAACCTACTGATACCAGCTCCTGGAGGACAGACATCACCGCCCTGCCAGACGCTCTCAAATGCCCGATGCGGGCTTCCCTAGTTCTACATTAACATTCAATTAACGACCGCTCGATACTCCGGTTGCACAGTCCGCGCGCGGAAAATGCAATCCTTTTTCCAGCGCACGCCTATTACTGCACATAGTCCTAACGACTTCCGCCACCACTGTCTTTCTCTTAAAAAGAACGACCTACCTCTTAAAAGAATTGAGAAGTCTCCGGGACTATGTGCAGTTGGTCGGGAGTAATATATAAGTGATAAATTTTTCACTACTACTATGGTCGAAACCACAAGACACCCGGCGTCGACCATTCACAGACTTCTTGAGGCAAATCCTCGTTTGGGTGGATTTCAGAGAAACGAGCAGTGTCCTTTGGAATGCGATCTGCTTGTGATCGATGAAGTATCGATGGTAGATATTCCATGCGCTTCTTAAAGCTGTACCGGCCACGGCTTCGGTTATTCTGGTCGGGGATCATGATCAACTTCCTTCCGTCGGTCCGGGCCTGGTACTGAACGACATCATCGAGTCTCTGGCCATTCCGACTATTAAACTGACCGAGATCTTCAGGCATTAAACCCCGACCTGCCCCAGAAACTTTCCATCGGCGCATTGTCATAGGTTGAACTTCTAATAATCACAATTATATCAGTTTTAAAAGGCACACATGACCATATTTATCGGCGGGCAGTATTTGCTGTTTTCTTCCGGAATCAGCACATTTGAGCATAAGTGGATTTTGCGGCTTTGCAGGTGAAGGCAGCAAACCGATTAAATTACTCTCTTCATGATTTATAATTAGTCATGATTTCCGGGTATATCGATTAGGGGTCTGACCTCCCACTTGCGCCACTAGACTTACGATTCTTTCGTTTCGGGAGGTTATCCATATTTAAAAAAAGGTGTCGATATCCCGCATGCCATGCAGTATCCTGACAATCTCAAGACCACCACTAACCGGTAAATAAAAAATAATATATTTTCCGACCGGGAAACTTTTCAACCCAGGATAGAGTTCATCCCTGTTTCTGCCCATGCTTGTGAACCGTGCGAGTTTCAGGCTTGTTTCCTCAATTTCGTCAAGCAGATTGTCCGCGTTATCAGGGTTGTCTTGTGCAATATAAAGCCAGATTTCCTCAATATCATTTTCAGCCTCAGGGCGCTTGAGGATTCTTAACATCAGTCGGTCGCCTTGGTTTGTTGAGCCGCAAGCCGCTTACGGCCCCGCGCTTTAATGACTTCCACATCTAAAGGAGTGGGCTCGCCGCTGTTCAAGCCTTTCTTGATTTCGGCCCTTAGCTCTTCAAAACGCATAGCGTGTATCCGGTCTCGTTCCTCAAGAAGGCGTAAGGCTTCGCGCAAGACTTCGCTTGCGGAACCATAAAGCCCGCTTGCTACTTTCGTTTTAACCAGCTCTTCGAGCTGTGGTGTAAGTGAAATGTTCACGATTTTATCCTCCTTCTCTCCTTTTTAGGATAACATAAAATAACAATCTTTGTTATAAGAAAGGCGGTTTTTTGTCTACAGGGTCACCACAGAATTCGGATTATAAAGCACGTTAAGCCCGGCGCACTAACGTACGATTTTTGACAAATCGTGAGGTGACCCCAATATTGGTATTATCTTTTGTTAAACATCAACCTGTTCGAACTGATTGATTTGGACTTCTCCATCAGGGAATTGAGCTGTTATTTTCAGATCGCCCCCCATTGCCTTAATGAAGCTGCGTAATGTGCTTATGTACATATCCGTGCGATGTTCCATTTTGGAAATAGCAGCCTGTTTGACATGCAAAATACTTGCTAATTGCTCCTGGCTTAAGTGTCGCGCTTGACGAAGCTCCTGCAGTGGAAGATCGGCTAAAAGTTGCTCTGTTTTTTTCTTAGCCGCCTCTTGTGCCTGCGGACTCATTTTATTTCTTAAATCTCTATACGGTTTTTTCATAAGTAGCCTCCTTCTTATTTCACTTCTCCGAGATGCTCCTCATAGAGCTTGTCGGCAATTGGTATGAATTTATCATACCATCGGTCATCTCCTCCCTTATTCCCTCCAATTAAGAGGATCGCAACGCGCCTTAAGT
>CAIJNL010000026.1 GCA_903822005.1 uncultured Nitrospiraceae bacterium | reverse complement strand
CTTACAGGTGGTCTCGTTTGCCTGGGATTAAACCCTGATAAACTGGTCTCGTTTTGGTGGGATTGGATACCTTAGAACTGGTACCGGTTAGGTGGGATTTGCCCCCCTAAAATCGGTACCGAGTGGCTGGGACGTAACAATCAGAAGGATAGTTGCAAAAAGATAATTATCGATTGCAGGAATGAAAGACAATATTGTAGTATTGTCGTCAGATGGATTTGGATGAAAACCAGTAAATTTGTCAAAGAAGCCAACTACACCTTGAGCAACTTCAAGCGAGCCCTTAATGAACATTACGGCAGACGCAATCAATATGCCAACAACCGGAATGAGAACGAGAAAACGTGATTGAAATAAAGCGCTTTCAAAAGGGTTTTCAATCCATCTCTTTTTCCATTTAACCTCTTGATCATTTTCTTTCTCTATTTGTTTCATTTAATATCCTCCTTATGATAAATATAAATGTACAATCCTGAGTTCAAAAAACAACGGCGAAGTTATGAAGCATTTTGAGAGATAGGAATGGGCTGTTCAGGAATGCATATAAAACATACTGCTTCAGGCGTTCAAACTCGGTTGCCATGAAAGCTCACCTCATTTTTTTAATGGCCGCTTTGCCAGTAATATACAACTTATCCTGTGCGGTGAGCAAGGGCGGAAGATCGTGGGTAAGTTTGAATATGCTACCAAGAGCTAGGTTTATTTATTACTCGACCATCTTTAAGAGTGGTAGGATCTGACAGCTGATGTCTTATATACTGGTTTCTGCTGAGAGAGAAGGAATCTGGAGCCAAGGCAGCCAATTCTTTATTTTTTCTTGCATAGGGGAAGGCAAAAACAACTTTTTTATCTTTAAATAATTTTTTGCAGCTTCTGATGGCCGGGGACAAATCGGTATCGCCCGATACGATAACCGCTGTGTCACACGCATCAGTGAGAAAAATCTCTTGTAGTTTAATGGCAATTGCAACATCAGTCTCTTTTTCTTCGTGTTTAAGTATCATGGATTTACATTTTTCGCAGAATACGTCTTTCTGCTTAAAGCGACCCAGTTCTATACTAATGCCACTCGCCTCAAGGCAGGCAATATACTCTTTATGACGCTTAATTTTTTCTGGATGAGAGGTCATAAGATAAAGCGGAAGTGCTGAGAAATAATATATCTTCTCAAGGGTAGACTCTTTTCCGAATAAATGCAGATAGGATTTACATAGAGCATGAATATCAAGCCATTTCGTAGAATATCTTGTGTCTCTTCTAAGTTCTACGATGGAATGATAAAGATTGAAGCCGTCAATAAGGAATATAACTCTATTCATAAAAATAACCCCTAGATCGTAACCTAGGGGAGGCCGGTGAATAAATCACCGGGGATGATGTATTAATTATACAGCATTTTGTGTCACTATGCAACGTTTTTTTTAAATACACATGATTTTATTTTATAATAAAATCAGTTAGATACCTATTTATTTAATGACGTTAACTACCCATGCACTGGTATATTGCCGATTTGAAAAATTTTGATCATGTATGGCCCCATTGTAGCCATATTGTAGCTTTTTCTGTATCAACCGATAGAAACAATAGAAAATATAGAATTTATATAACGACCCGAATCGTCTTATAAAAGAAGAAGTTAGCGTATGCCCTTACCAGATGCGGGTTTTTTGATTTTGTATGGTTTAAAATTTGAAGTCCGGGAGGGACACCAGAGCCCTATGCACTCCCATAGGTGATGATAACGCAGCAGTATCAAGTTTATCAATAAGTTTAGGCCTTTAACATTGCTTGTCTACAGCTTTTCCTATTGATGCCTTACTCCGCGTTTTTCCCGGATCGCGCCCGGGAGAAAGAAAATCTTCTTTCTCCCGGTGCATTGTGACTACCTCTTTGAGAAACAGTCTGAAAGTTATCTAATCGGAAGACATATTTATTTATTGCAAAGAGTTTCTTTTATCATTGCATAAAAGACCGAACTCTTCCGAAAATGCTGCCAATCGGATGGACTTTGCTGGCCAATCACGATATTGTCATTGCTATAAGATTTCTCATTATATATTCTGAACATGTCATTGCCACAGTTGACCTGCATATCAAATATTGAATAGCTATATTTTATATTTTGTCCTTTCGATACTCTTATATTGGTCTGTATATTCTTATACAGGGTGCTGCCTTCAGCCGGCACCATTTTTACAAGAACTGAGGCCTTATTTTCATCACCGCGCACAATACTGCCGCGATTATAATATAAGGCAACATCCTCTTTTATGTTTTTACCGGCAAACACCCATGCGCTTTCCCTCACCGGGACAGATTCCTTTTGGGTTCTCTGATCTACACCCGATTCCCTATTTGATTTATTGTAAGCATCAGGATGCTGATACCAATATCTCTGACTTTCATCTTCTTTATACCCTCTCGCCCTATAGTACTCCATACAATCTTCACTTTCATAACTTGCCTTGCCAACTCCGATGACTTCCGCTCCTGATGCGTAGCACACCTTGACATCACCATTCGGGCCAACCATGCTATGTTTCCAACCGCAACCTGCCAATAACAAACAGACTGCCAAAGCAAAATAGAATGCGATAGTTTTTTTCATGTAATACCTCCCTTGCCGAAATCATAACACTTTGCAGCGCGACTTTCAAGAAGTAAAATAGCACCCGGTGCAGAGAGGGTGGAGATCACAAATATCATAATAAATCCCTAATATCAAATCAATTATATTAATATGTACATAAACTTTTGCAGAGCTCGCGCGTATTTCCCTGATTCTGGCACTTTATCGCGCAATCCAAATGGAAAGTAGGTTCAGTGATCGCAGCGGGAGCGTCCGGTCTGGAATCGCATTGCTCCCTGCATATTGCATAAGCGGTGCCTCTGTCCTCACAGGCGTCCATGCATTTTCCATCAATGCCAACCAGGGCTTTTACCTCAGGTGCTGTCAAGAAGAAAAGTCCGATAACCACGCATGCAAGAGATAGTCTCATAGGGCGCTCCATATTTAGTTTTTCTTTCCGGGCATATTTGATCTTCTTCATTTTAGCTGATTATTTTCGAAATTATCCAAACCGATTCACCATACTTTACTCAGGATGCCTTGTCAATGTCAAAACAATTGTTACCCATTGCCGGGAGACTGTCGAATTATTGTTTTAAGATCTCGTTCTTGTATCCATATTGCAGCTTTTTCTGTAACAATACCTGCCACAAACTCTTCTTTTCGTATGTTCTTTTCGCAAATAAAATATTGACAAGCACTCTTTTATCTGATAGTCTTAAGCTGTTGTTGGGGGGTAAAATCATTCGGGCAAACCAGTAAATAAAAATAGGATGGATATCCATGCGATGGATGCGGGAGAGACCTGCTGGAGCAGGCGCCGAAGGAGCAACCAGGTAAAAACTCTCAGGTAAAAAGACAGAGACCAGGATAATTGGTCTCTGTCTTTTTTTTATGGCTGGAATCAGCCAGGTAAGTTACTGTTCCTGAAAGGAGGGAATTGGGAGGGCTATCAATACTCCGTATGGAGAAAAGAGAGCCGATAACGTAAATATGCATAGGCAAGTATTACGGATATTGTCCCTGTTAATTGAAGAATGAAGAATTTGCAGATCAGAACCATCGCGAATGGTAAAAAAAGGGAGGAAACATATGGCCGAGCCGCAAAAGACTGAATATTGTGTTCCTGATAAACTGGTTGTTCCCTGGTATGGCTATGTCGCACTGATTTTTGCGATCATTGTTTTTTCCGGTGTTATGGCCAAACAGGCCCAATGGCTTACAGTGTTTGATTTTAATACCATCAACGGCAATTTTGGAGTCATGAAGGATGCCAAGACCATCCAGGGACAGGGAGGTACCGGGGGGCGCGACGGCTTTATGTTTGCTTTAACGCTTATTCCATCGGTCATGCTGGCACTCGGCTTTGTTGAAGTGATCGACCATCTGGGCGGGCTGAAGGCCGGGCAGAAGCTGTTGACCCCAATTCTGCGGCCGATACTCGGCTTACCCGGTATTACCGGCCTCGCACTGGTTACGAGCATTCAAAGCACTGATGCCGGTGCCGGTATGACAAAAATGCTGAAGGAAACAGACTGTATTAACGAGAAAGAACGGACGATTTTCAGCGCATGGCAATTTTCCGGAGGAGGCACGATTACCAATTATTTTGCATCGGGAGCAGCTGCCTTCGCCATTATTACAGTGCCGATTGTGCTGCCTCTTGTAGTGATTTTTGTTCTCAAATGTTTCGGTTCCACTTTGATGCGGCTCTATCTGAGATATTTAGTCAAGGAGGTCTGATTGAATGGAAAAGAAGACACTCGCAGATATTTTTGTCGATGGAGCGCGGAAAGGCTGGAACATAGGCACCAGCAGCATTCTGCCCAACCTCGTTATGGCATATGCGCTGATTCAGATCCTCAGGGTAACCGGCCTGCTGAAACTTATGGGCGATTTTTTCGGCCCGGCGATGGCGATCTTCGGTCTGCCTGGCGAAGCAATGGCCGTGTTGATGAGCGCCTGGCTTTCGATGGCGGGCGGCATGGGCGTGGCCATCTCGCTATATTCGATGAATGTCCTGAACCCGGAGCATGTAAGCATTTTGCTGCCCGCAATCTTTCTGATGGGGGCCCAGGTGCAGTATATGGGGCGTATGCTGGGCACGGCCGGCGTGCAGACCAGGTTCTATCCCGTCCTTTTTGCGATCAGTATTATCAATGCCGTTGTCGGAATGCTGGTCATGCGAGTATTAGTATGATGGATCGCCGAATAACAGGCCTTGCAGAGGAGGAATAGTTTGCCATGATTGATAAAGCAAAACGGGTTGACGAAATCTATAAAACATTGCATGCCATGCCTGAGGTCGGATTTGCCGAGCATCGCACCTCCAAATTCCTTGCGGAGGCCCTTCAAAAAGCGGGGTACAAGGTAACCACCGGCATCGGAGGGACCGGTATAGTCGGCACTATCAGCAGCGGCAAGCCCGGACAGACGGTGGCCTTGCGCGCTGATATGGATGCCCTGAGCCATACAGTGAAAGGTCAGGACATATGTGTACACTCATGTGGTCACGATGCGCACAGCGCCATGACGCTGACGGCGGCTGAGGTCATGGCTGAACAGGGTGTAAAAGCGGGAACGCTGAAAATTGTATTTCAGCCGGCGGAAGAGAAATTTGAGGGTGCCCTGAAGATGATCGAATCCGGGGCGCTCAACGGGATCGACATAATGTTCGGCATGCATCTGCGGCCCATTCAGGAAGCAAAATCAGGGCAGGCGTCTCCGGCTATTTATCACGGCGCTTCCTATTTAATTGAGGCAACAGTGACCGGCCTGACTGCGCATGGGGCACGGCCGCACCTTGGAATAAACGTCATCGACGCAGCGGTAGCGGTGGTACAGGCTGTGAATGCGATTCGTTCAAATCCTGTTGTTCCATGGTCAATAAAAACGACCAGGCTGCATGCGGGAGGAAGTACGCTGAATGTAATACCGGACCGGGCCGAGATGGTATTTGATTTGAGGGCGCAAGCCGATAAGTCAGCGGATGAGTTGATTGAAAAGGTGAAGCAGGCAGTGGTGAGCGGTGCGGCAACTGTTGGCGCCAAAGCGGAAGCCGTGGTGAAGGCAGGATCTCCCGGGGCTGAGTATGATTCGGTCCTTGTTGAAATCGCCCGCAAGGCCATTACGGCTGTCCTGGGCCCGTCGGGATTGCTCGATCCCATAGTTACACCCGGCGGCGAGGACTTTCATTATTTCACAAAAAAAATCCAGGGGTTAAGGACTGCGTATATAGGTCTTGGCTGCGATGCGGAGCCGGGACTGCATCACCCGGACTTTCATTTTGATCATGCGATGATGCCAAAGGGAGTCGCCATTCTTCTCAAGGCGGTCGAGTTGAGTATGGTCTGATTTCCGGATATATTACGGAGGCCAATATTGGAGGGCAGCAGGATTTAGCAGTGCAAGGAACAGCCGTAAACAGGCATAATTATGTCTGAGTGACCCGGAAGTCGATTTCATTGAGGATTATATCTGGAGGGGCGTATGAGAAGAACAGACAGACAGATTGAAGACCGCGCAGAGATCATGAAAATCCTCGAAAAAGCCGACGTCTGTCGGCTGGCGATGTGCGATGACAATGTGCCGTATGTTGTTGTCATGAACTTTGGCTTTGGGAAGGATGGATCTCTCTACTTTCACAGTGCGGGGGAAGGAAAGAAGATCAATATCCTGAAAAAGAACAACCTGGTCTGTTTTCAGGCCGACATTGAACACGAATTTTTTTTACACGACGTCTCTTGCGGCTGCAGCACGAAGTATAAGAGTGTCGTAGGAATGGGAAAGATTATCTTTGTTGATGACCCCTCTGAAAAAATTGAGGCACTGCAGTCAATCATGACTCATTATACAAAAAAGTCGGGACATGTGTTTAAAGAAGAGCTGCTGGCGCGCACTACGGTTTTGAGACTTGACATAGAGGAAATATCGGGGAAATCGCTGGTAAAGCCCGGACATCTGAATAGTCAAGCATCATGAGCAATGCTGGATGAGGCCGGGCAGGAAGAGGACTGATAAATAATTCAAACAATTAGTATAATAACCATAGAATAGTTCTCCATATGATGGATGCGGGAGAGACCTGCACAGGCAGGCGCCGAAGGAGCAATCTGGTAAGAACTCTCAGGCAAATGGACCGTATCCGGATGGAACTCTGGAAAGACCGCAATGCGGCACCCACGGGGCAAACCGGGCAGTAGTTTGGCCGGTAATCTCTCAGGTAAAAAGACAGAGACCGCGATTGGCGGTCTCTGTCTTTTTTTTAGCCGCAAAAAAATCAGACAGAATGTAAAAAAAAGAGGAGGAAACGGAGATGAACATTCCCAAGGAACTGAAGTACACCAAAGAGCACGAGTGGGCCCGGATCAGCGGCAACAGGGTTACGGTGGGCATCACCGATTTTGCCCAGTCGCAACTGGGAGATATCGTATATGTAGAACTGCCCGCCGCAGGCACTATTGTGAACAAAGGCAAGAGTTTTTCAGTCGTGGAATCAGTGAAAGCAGTGTCCGACATCTATGCCCCGGTCACAGGGGTGGTGGTTGATGCAAATCAGGTGCTTTCTGATGCTCCGGAGCATATTAACAAAGACCCATACGGTCAGGGGTGGATCGGAGTAATTGAGATGAAGAGCGAAGCAGAGTTGGAGGGCATGCTTGACGCAGATGCATACGGGCATGTGGCTGCGGAAGGAGGTCACTGACAATGTCATGGAGCTATCTGCCTCATACGGAAGAAGATCGCAGGGCGATGCTGTCGGCAATCGGGGTTGATACAGTAGAAGCATTGTTCGCAGATGTTCCGGCTAAATTGAGGCTGAACAGGCCTCTCAACCTGCCGCGGGCAATGGCAGAGTCCGAACTTGTGAAACATCTTCAGGCAATGGCGTCCGAAAATGACAATATCAGGGATTATCCATGTTTTTTAGGGGCTGGAGCTTACGACCATTACATTCCGAGTGTTGTGGACCATGTGATTCTACGATCGGAATTCTATACGGCCTATACTCAATATCAACCTGAAATATCCCAGGGATATTTGCAGGCATTGTGGGAGTACCAGTCGATGATATGCGAAATTACAGGCATGGATGTGGCGAATGCCTCAATGTATGACGGAGGGACTGCACTGGCGGAAGCAGCGATGATGGCCTGCGGAGCAACCGGCCGGGATGAAATAGTTGTGTCCGGAACGGTACATCCGTTCTACCGGAATGTTCTCAAAACGTACGGTATTGACCGTGACTGTAAATTCAGAGACATCGGGTATGGCAATGCAGATGGAATAACAGACATGACTCTTCTCGAGAAAACAGTCAGTGAATCGACGGCAGCCGTTATCATTCAGTCTCCCAACTTCTTTGGCAACATCGAAGAGCTGAAAGCCATCGCAGAAATGGCCCATGCAAAGGGGTCGCTACTGGTTGCATCGGTAGATCCCATATCATTGGGAATCCTGGAATCTCCCGGCCGCTCAGGCGCCGATATAGTTGCAGGGGAGGGACAGGGTATGGGATTGCCGATATCCTTTGGCGGACCGTATCTCGGTTTCTTTGCTGCAACCGAAAAATTAATGCGGAAAATGCCGGGACGTATAATCGGCCAGACTTCTGACGGACAGGGGCGCAGGGGTTTTGTGCTCACGCTCCAGGCACGCGAGCAGCATATCAGGCGGGAGAAAGCTACCTCCAATATCTGCTCGAATGAGGCGTTATGCGCGTTGTCAGCGGCGGTATATCTGGCTGCCGTTGGGAAAAAGGGATATATCGAGACTGCGGGGCAGTGCCTGCAGAAAGCCCACTATGCGCACCGCAAGCTGCTCGCGATAAAAGGGGTTGATGCTGCATTCAACGCCCCGTTTTTCAAGGAATTTGTTGTGCGGCTGAGTAAACCGGTGTCTCAGGTTAACAGTGCGCTCCTTGCTGAAGGCATCATAGGCGGCCTGGACCTTGGCAAATATTATCCCGAGCTGTCAAATTGCATGCTTCTTTGCGTGACTGAAAAACGGACCAAAAACGAGATCGATCGATTGATAGCCGGGATGGAGGCTGCTTTATGAAAAAAGGCAAAAAATTAATCTTCGAAATGAGCAGACCGGGACGCACCGCTTTAGACCTGCCCGCAAATGATGTGGCCTGCGGGCCGCTGGATAAATTGCTCCCGTCGCGTTTCATCCGCAAGACACCGGCTGAATTGCCCGAAATGAGCCAGCCTGACCTGATGCGGCATTATACCGGGTTATCCACGCGTAACTTTGGCGTGGACTCCGGGTTTTATCCGCTGGGTTCCTGCACGATGAAGTACAATCCAAAGGTAAATGAGGATGTTTGCAGATATCCGGGGTTGTCCCAGCTGCATCCGTTGCAGGACAGCGGATCAGTGCAGGGCGCTCTGAAACTGCTTTACGAAATGGAGCAATACCTTGCCGAAATCTCGGGCATGGATGCGGTCACCATGCAGCCTGTTGCCGGAGCCCACGGAGAGCTGACAGGACTAAAACTTATACGGGCATACCATCGTTCACGAGGCGATAACAGAACGAAAGTGATCGTTCCTGATTCGGCCCATGGCACAAATCCGGCCACTTGCACAATTTGCGGCCTCGAAATGTTCGGCATTAAATCAAGTGAGGACGGCTCTATCAATCTTGATGCGCTAAGGGCCGCTGTCGGGCCCGATACGGCCGCGCTCATGCTGACCAATCCCAGTACACTGGGACTTTTTGAGACCAATATAAGGGAGATTGCGGCAATAGTTCATGAGGCCGGCGGACTGCTCTATTATGATGGAGCCAATGCCAATGCGATTATGGGTATCGTCAATCCCGGCGACATGGGCTTTGATGTGGCGCATCTCAATCTGCACAAGACATTTTCGACCCCGCACGGCGGAGGGGGGCCGGGCTCCGGGCCTATTGGGGTAAAGAAAAGGCTTATCCCCTTTCTGCCTGTGCCTGTTATCGATTTCGATGGAGAAAAGTATACACTGGACGAAAATCGACCTTCATCTATCGGGAAAGTCCATGCCTTTTACGGCAATTTCGGAGTTATTGTCCGGGCATATGCCTATATCAGGGCTATGGGACCCGATGGCCTGCGCCGTGTCAGTGAGGATGCTGTGCTCAACGCGAACTATTGCCTGAGTCAGCTTAAGGACATCTACCATGCCCCGTTTGACCGGTTCTGCATGCATGAGTTTGTTCTGACCTCGCTGAAACAGAAACCATACGGCATCAGAACGCTGGATATTGCAAAGCGGCTTCTGGATTACGGCTATCACCCGCCAACAATATATTTTCCGCTCATTGTTGAAGAAGCCATGATGATCGAACCTACCGAGACGGAAAGTAAGGAGACCCTTGATGAATTCATAAGCGTGCTCAGAAGGATTGCAGGGGAGGCGGAAACAGATGCCGCATTGCTTAAGACCGCGCCGAATGATACGGTTGTCGGGAGACTGGACGAGGTGGCGGCGGCCCGCAAACCGATCGTAAAATGGACAAACTGAGAACAATGGCTGACCGGGGCTGGGCTGTCAGGCAGCGCAGCTTTGGACCGAAAATATGTTTTTCATATCCTTCACAAACGCGGCCCATCAGCGTTACGGGCGACAAGTGCCAGTTAAACTGCGCTCATTGCGGCGGTCATTATCTGAAGCATATGAAATCACTCGAGAATGAATCCGGGTCTGAAAATAGTTCCGCACTCAGTTTTTTGATCAGCGGAGGGTGTACAGTTGATGGCAGGGTCCCGATACGTGAACACGCAGCACAGCTTGCTATGCTGAAGAAGGGGAGGCGCTGCAATGTGCACGTAGGCGTCGCGCAGGAGGCGGACATGACAGAAATCGCCAAAATTGCCGATACGGTCTCATTTGATATGATCGGTGACGATGAGACGATCCGGCAGGTCCTGGGTACCCGGCACACGGTTTCCGATTATGCGGACAGCTATAAAAAACTGCGGGATAAATGCAGAGTTGTGCCGCATATCTGCATAGGACTTCATGGAGGCGAAATCAGAGGCGAATACCGGGCCATGGAATTGCTCAAAAAACTTGGGACTGATGAACTGTCTTTCATAGTTTTCAGGCCCACACAGGGCACGCGGTATTCTGCCTGCCATCCGCCTGATATTAAAGAGACAGCGAAAATACTGGCTTCAGCCCGGCATGAGTTCCCGAACATACCTATTCATCTTGGCTGCATGAGACCCGGGGGCAGTTATCGCAATGTACTTGATGAGTGGGCTGTAAGATCGGGCATCAACACGATAGTAAACCCGGCTCCCTCGGCTGTGCAATTGGCGGAAAGTCTTGATCTGTCCATTATCATCAAAAAGGAGTGCTGCGTCCTATGAGCATCTGGAATCTGTCAGCAGGCACTGCTTCCGTGGCGAGAGTCAAAAAGATAAAAAGCAGCGGGCCGCCAACAACTGCGTATGTCATGCTCGGAGGGAAATGCAGAAACAATTGCCGGTTTTGTTCACAATCGAGAGACAGCCAGGCCAGAGAAAATATGCTTTCACGGGTCACCTGGCCGCCGTTTGAGGCGTCTGACAGCGTGACGGCCATCAAAGATGCCTGGGCCAGGGGAGATTTTAAGCGGATATGTTTACAGGTAGTGAACGGGGAGAAGAGCTGGTCGGCCACTCTCGATGCCCTGGAGTCATTTAAAAAAGACAGGTCTATTCCGTTATGCGTATCGGGTCATTTTGATACAGTTGAACAGGCCCGGGAGCTTATAGATGCAGGCGCGGAACGGATTTGTATTGCCCTTGATGCCGCCACCCCTGGAGTATACAGCATGACCAAGGAAGGGAATTGGGAGAAAAGGTGGCAGCTTCTGGTGGAATGCGCCGCAGTCCTGCCCGGCCGGGTTACCACGCACATGATCGTCGGTCTCGGAGAAACAGAAGAAGAGATGGCAAGGATTATTTCTTACTGCGTGAGCCTTGGCGTTACTGTCGGCCTGTTTGCTTTTACTCCCGTGCGGGGCACTGCATTCGCTGACCGCGAACCGCCTGCGATAGATCATTACAGACGTATTCAAATAGCGCATTACCTTCTGAAAAAGGGGCATGGCCTGGATTCAATTCATTGCAGGGACGGACGTATCGTCAATTTTGACGTGCCCCGTCTGCCGGGTATCCTGGCGGACGGCAGGGCATTTGAAACCAGCGGCTGTCCTGATTGCAACAGGCCCTATTACAATGAGAGTCCGCGTGGTGTCATGTTGAATTATCACAGACCGCTTCTGTCCGAAGAGATACGGCAGGCCATATTGGAAAGCGGCATTGTGCCGGGGACTGAATCATGAAATGGCGTGTAATTGACACAGGGATTGCCGATGCTGCAACAAATATGGCCATCGACGAAGCCATCATGATGGCACACGCATCCGGTGATGTGCCTCCAACATTGAGGTTCTACGGCTGGCAGCCCGCCGCGGTCAGCATCGGCTATTTTCAACAGGCAGAAAAAGATATCGATTTATCCGCCTGCGCCGCGGCCGGCATATCTGTTGTTCGGAGGTTGACGGGCGGCCGCGCGGTACTGCATGACATGGAGTTGACCTACAGCATCGTAGTGAGAGATACGGATCCCTCGGTCCCGGCAGCAGTTATCGCTTCCTATGGCCACTTCAGTAAAGGCCTGCTGGCCGGGCTTCGACTGCTCGGCATAAATGCAGAGATGAACATATCCAGGCAGGCTTATGGGCAGAACATAAGGAATCAGGGCGCCTCTGCCGCCTGTTTTGATGCCGCGTCCAGTTACGAAATTAAATATGATGCCCGCAAGCTTGTCGGCAGCGCACAAGTTCGCAAGTACGGGGTTATCCTGCAGCATGGTTCGATTTTACTCAGCTTTTCCGCCCAAAAGGCGGTCTCCGTACTGAAGCACTCTTCGCCGGAAGCCCGTATTTCTATGGAAAGAAAGCTGGAGCAGAGGGTGGTCTCTGTCGAAGAAATATTAAGGCGCGGCGTCACTCGTGAAGAGCTGGCAGCCGCGATTACAACAGAACTCGGGCCGGCACTGGGCGTCGAACTTGAGGAACAATGCCTCACAGCCGGAGAAGAAGCCAGTGCTTTACGGCTCGCCAGCGACAAATACAGTCAGGACAGCTGGAATCTGATGCGTTAATAGAGCGATTTTGCGATTTTTGAGATAGCGAATTTGACGGTTTTTGAAAAGGGAGGATCGGATTAATGCAAAATAATGTGAAGAAGACCGTGCTGAATTTGTGGCATAAGGAACATGGCGGGCAGATGGTAGAGTTTGGAGGCTGGGACATGCCGGTCCAATACGGCAAAGGCATCATCGAAGAGCATCTGCATACAAGAAGATTTGCGGGACTTTTCGATATCTCCCATATGGGCCGTTTTCTCGTTGAGGGGGAAGGGGCCAACCCTTTTCTTCAGTATGTACTGACGAATAACGCACTCGCCCTTGAGCATGGCATGGCCCAATATACCCTGATTCCGAATGAGTACGGAGGTGCAGTAGATGATGCCTATCTCTATAGGCTCGATGAAGGCAATCTTTCATCGGAGGCAAGATACCTACTGGTGGTGAATGCAGCAAATAAGGACAAGGACTGGGCGTGGCTGAACGATCGCAGGAAGGGGTTTAAAAACCTCACCTTTGAAGACAGAAGCGAAGAGCTCGGAATGATTGCCCTGCAGGGACCGCTTGCCAAGGGGATCCTAGAAAAGATTCTGATGAAGGGTCATTCGGCACTTCCTGATCCCTGGAGAAACCGGCTCAGGGTAAGCGAGATCGAAGGGGAGAAGATCGAGCTGACTATCTCAAGGACCGGTTATACCGGCGAACCTATCTGCTTCGAGCTGTTTGTCAGGGCCGACAAAATACAGAAGGTTTGGGAAAGTATCCTGGCCATCGGAGAAAAGGATGGTGTTGTGCCGGTCGGACTCGGAGCGAGGGACACCCTGCGGCTGGAAGCAGGCTTGCCTCTGTATGGCCACGAACTGGGGCTTGATAGTGAAGGCAAAGAGATCCCTATCTTTGCAGCCCCCTCTACCAGACCGGCAGTAAGTTTTTCTCCGCTGAAGGGTGAATGGACAGGGAAAGATGCCCTCAGGCAGCAATTCGAAGAAATGAAACTGAGGCTGGATAGATTGCCTTTGCCTCACAAAGAGAAACAGATTATCCCGAAGAGAATTTTTCCTGTGGCGATCACGGGTCAGGGAATCGCGCGGCAGGGATATGACGTGCTGAAGGACGGGGGGAAAATAGGTTATGTAACGAGCGGAACGATGGTCCCCTATTGGAAATTTCCCGACACGGGAATACTGTCGAGACCGGCGGAGGAGAGAGGAAAGCGGGCAATTGCCCTCTGCTATATTGATTCCGATCTGGAGGCAGGAGCAAGGGTTCAGATCGATCAGAGAGGACGAGCTCTGGAAGGCGTTGTGGTCGAGAGGTTTCTGTCAGGAGAGGCGCCCCCCTATGCACGGCCGATATTCATACCGGCGCTGCCTGGAGGACCCAAACACGGAGTAGAGAGGGCGGCAGTAAAGATGTCGGAATCAGCAGAAAGATTAGTCGGTCGCGCTGTTCAGAATAACCTCTGGAGACAGAGGGAAACCATCAATCTCATTCCTTCTGAAGCGACACCTTCGCATCTGGTCAGCCTCCTAAGTATCACGGACCCTGCTCACAGGTATGCCGAGCACCGTAGCATAAAGGCTTTCGGGGAGAAAGAGGTATTCTATTACCAGGGAACGAAGCTGATCGAAGAAATCGAAGAACTGCTGGCAGAAGAACTGAGGCAATACTTCGGATGCACTGAAGTTGAGACACGGGTAATAAGCGGGCAGATGGCCAATACCGCAGTCTTCAGCGGCCTGATGGATTATCTCAACCGCCTTGACCGCAAAAAAGAACGCCGCAGGATCAGAAAGGTGATGAATCACCACCTGGGCAGAGGGGGCCACCTGAGCGCTCAGCCCATGGGGGCCCTGAGAGACTATGTGGCACATGATCCTCAAACCGAGAGACCGGCGGTCATCGCTTTCCCTACACTAAGGGAGGACCCTTATCAGATCGACCTTGTAAAGACCGAGGAGCTTCTGCATTTGCACGGGCCCGAGATGATAATTCTCGGTAAAAGCATGATCATTTATAAAGAACCTGTTGCAGAGATCAGGCGGATGATCTCGGGTATGAATTCGAAACCACTGCTTCACTATGACATGGCCCATGTCCTCGGGCTCAGCGGTCCCTTCTATCAGGAGCCTTTCATGGAGGGCGCTGATATTGTGACAGGATCTACCCACAAAACTTTCTTTGGGCCCCAAAGAGGCGTGATTGCAAGCAACATGGCTGAGGGAACGGAATACGAAGACCTTTGGGAGATCATCGTCAGGCGGGTCTTCCCGGGCAGTGTGAGCAATCACCATCTCGGGACCCTTGTCGGGCTGCTTATGGCGAGCTATGAAATGAACGCTTACAAACAGGATTTCCAGAGAGACGTTATCGCCAATGCCAAAACTTTTGCAAGATCACTTAAGGACATGGGGCTGATGGTAGAGGGCAACCCGGAGCTGGGATATACAGAGACTCATCAGGTTATAATCAGGGTAGGATACGGGAAGGGACCCGAGGTGGCTCAAAGGCTGGAGGAAAACAATATTATCGTAAACTATCAAAGCGCGCCGGATGACGAGGCCTTTACAGCCGCCAGCTGCCTTAGGATGGGGGTTCAGGAAATGACACGGTTCGGTATGGAGGCAAAAGACTTTCAGCAACTGGCGGAGTATATGAAAGAGATAATTATTGGTAATCTGTCCATGGCAGAGGAGATTTCCCGATTCAGGAAAAAATTCATTGAAATGAAATACTGTCTGCCTGAAAAAGAAGCCGCTCCATTGATTGAGAGATTGCTGGCAGTCGTCCGTTAAAATTGACGCCCCGGACCTGATCAATGCCTGCGAATAACGGAGGGATGTAACTGTGGTCCACTTTGCCAAAGCTGCAAAACATCTGCTATTTACAGCGGCTGCGATTCTCGCAATAATATGGTGCGAATCGATTGCGCAAAGCGCGGCTCCGCTAATAAGCCTGAGCATAAATGGACACAGAATTGAGGCTGAGGTGGCCGCAAATACGGAGGCGCGCAGAGTCGGCTTAATGAAGCGCCCTTCTTTGCCGGCTGACCGGGGCATGCTCTTTATTTTTCCGGATGCAGGCGCTCATTGCATGTGGATGGAAAGTACTTTAATCCCGCTGAGCGTGGCCTTCATAGATGACACGTTTAGAATAATCAATATAGCAGATATGCAGCCAGGTTCGCAGTCTTACCATTGTGCGGCGGGACCGGCATGGTATGCTCTTGAGACCAATGCCGGATGGTACAAACTGAATGGGATTGGCCCGGGAGACCGGGTAGACGGGCTGCATATGGCGCCTCCCGTGGAATGACCGTTATCCCAGTCCGTTAACCAATTTAAAAACCCTGCCCGCCTGGGGGGGAGTTAGGCGGACAGGGAGTGAATGACCGGAATGTCTCCTCATACCTGACTGGAGGAGACCATCAATTCTTAATGTCCTTTATGCGCCTCACCCTTTTGAACGTGCGCCTGCCCGCTGCCTTTCTGCTGGACGGCCTTGACGGGCTGGGAACGTTTGAAGGTCTGAGCGCCCTTCATAGTGCCCGAGCCTTTATAAGTTCCTGAGCCCTTAAAAGTACGACTGCCTTTGAAGGTACCAGAACCTTTCATCGTGCCGCTGCCTTTATAGGTGCCTGAACCCTTGAAGGTACGGCTGCCAACGGGCCCCCTGGTGCTTCCCATCTTCGAACGGTCAATGCCCCTGCTGCGATCTGCCCTTATCTGGCTCATCCTGTGGCTTCTTACATCAGACCTCATCTCATTCTTGTACCAGGCCTGTCTGTGCCAGTAGCGATCATGTCCCCAGGTGCGCCAGTGGCTGTGGAAATCTCCCCAACCGATCCTGAAATATCCGACAGGCAGATAGAACGGGTAGAAGGGATCTATTGCGACAACGACCGGCGGGGCAACAGATATGCCTACCCAGGGAGCGCCCCAAACGGATGATCTGTACCAGCCGCCGCCATAGTATCTGTACCAGCCGCCGCCATAAAAGTAGACGCCGGCCACATTGGGCACCATGTAGACATATTCATTTCCGCTGGGTACAACAACCATCTCAGGCTCCTGGATCTCTATAGGTGGGGGAGCCGCAACGACTACCTCAGCTACAGGTGCCGGGGCCGGGACGTACACTACCGGCTCAGGGGGCGGAACGCTCACAGTCGCCACGCAGCCCGCTGTTACCGAATATGCGAAAAGGCAGAACAGCGATAGAACTAATAACTTCTTCATCTTGACCTCCTTAAAATTTGCATTGCAGTTGTTAAATACGACCGGCAGCCTGCCGCCGATGTCCTTTGATTTGAATCGTCTTTGATTAGATAATAACAGAAAATTATGAATACGTCATGAAAGCATTGTGATGAATTGTGAATACGCCGTCATCAGCCTGAAAGATGGGAGCGAATTTCAGGCTGATGATGAAAAGGCGGGGAATCACATAATACGGCATTAGAGACGGTTAAGAAGGGCCATCAGGTTTTCAGTATCGGACAGGTCGTCCAGAACAAAGTCGGCGCCTGCGTCCGCAAGGCTGTCTGTCCCGTACGGGCCGGTAGCTACGGCAATACAGGACGCGCGGTAAGGTTTGGCGCATGCCACATCTCTCGGAGTGTCTCCTATTACTATGCACTCGGCATAACCGACGTCCATGCCGGTATGGCCCCTGAAACGTTCGACTGCAACAGGCAGAAGCATGTTCCTGTCCTCATGATCGCTGCCAAAGGCGCCGGTTGGGAAATAATCATTCAGCTCAAAGGCCCCAAGTTTGATACGGGCACCCTGCTCAAAGTTGCCGGTCAGCAGGCCGAGCCCGTATTTTGAGCTTTGGATTTTCAGCGCTTCAAGGGCTTCAATGATTCCGGGCTTCAGCTGTTTATCGCTCTTCAATATCTCTGTCCTGAGATGCCGGAGATAGGACTGCAGAATCTTCGGAACATAGCCGTTATCCGGAGGAAGGCCAAGCATTCTAAGACCTTCCCTCACTATCTGCAAATCGGTCTTTCCGGCCATGCTGATATCCGCAAAAATATTCTCTGAAGAGATGACATCCCTGAAGGCATAGTCCAGCGACCGCACTCCCGCCCCGCCGGATTCCATGATAGTGCCGTCAATGTCAAAAAGTATAAGGCGCATCTATGTACAATAATGATTGTCTGGACAGGGTGTCAAGACTGGGGGTTGGGGCCGGAATGCAATTACCGGTATCATGGATTAGTAGTATAATGGGACTCGGCTGTTTGAAGTATGGAGTGCAATAATAGTAAAGAAAAGCTCTTGCCGCAACAGCCCTACCGTTTTTTGAGTTTTGTTATCCGGCCCTGATATAAATAATCCTGAGGGGGATTGATGACTGAAAAGAATGAGGCGATGGAGAGGTTCGAGGCGGGCAACAGGCATCTGAGTGAGAGCCGCTATGAGGAAGCGATGGAAGAATTCGTTGCGGCAGTGAAAGCAGACGATGAATTTTCAGAGGCGCATAATAATCTGGGTCTTGCCCTCTTTTATCAGGGTCGGGTTGAAGAGGCAATAGCCGAGTTCAGGAAGGCCTTCAGCATTGAACCGGAATTCGCCATGGCCCATGCAAACCTCGGACTCGCCCTGCTCAACGGCCACCTGACAGACGACGCGATTGAGGAACTGGGGCGTGCGGTCGGCATGGATGCGGGACTTTCGGAAGCCTACTATAATTTGGGCATTGCTTATAGTAGAAAGGGCCTGATAAATGAGGCAATAACAGCCTATGAGTCGTTTCTGGAAAACGCGCCCGAACACTATAACAACTATATTGAGGGAGTGCAAAAAATAGTTGCCCAGTTAAAGCTGAAAGCAGCCGATAAAGAATCTACACCTTGAACCTGTCAACCATCGTCTTCAGATCTCCCGCGAGTCTCGCAATTTCGGCTGAAGACTGAGCTATCTGGTGAGTGCCTCTGGAGATTTCTCCGGAGCTTCCTGCTATTTCAGCAACATCTCCGCTTATCGTCTCGGATGTCGAACTCATCTCTTCGGTAGCTCCGGCAATCTGCTGGACCATATCCTGAAGGCCGCTTACGCTCTGCACGATGGCATTCAAACGATCACTCGCCTGCGCCGAATATTCAAGACCGACCCTTACCTGCTCCGAGGTCTGATGCATCGCATCCACGGCGCTGTCCACCTCGGATTGTACAGACTTTATCATCCCGCTGATTTCCGAGGTCGCTTTGCCGGTACGCTCGGCCAGTTTTCTTACTTCATCAGCGACTACCGCAAAACCCCTGCCCTGTTCGCCGGCCCGCGCCGCTTCAATGGCCGCATTCAGGGCGAGCAGATTCGTCTGATCGGATATATCATTAATGACGGCAACGATCTCTCCTATCTGCTTGGATTTGTCGCCGAGTGACTGTACAACGACAGAAGATTTTTCAACGATGTCAGCCACAGATTTTGTCTCTGCCGCAGACTTATTTACAACCTCGGCCCCGTCCCGCGCGGTACGGGCAGTTTCAGTCGCCGAAACGGCTATAGTCGACACATTTTTCGCAACATCCAGGACCGTCTGAGTCATCTCTTCCGAAGATGTTGCGATCTGATTTGAGCGGTTTGCCTGTTCGGACATTGTCCTTGTAATCTCTTCCGCGCTTGCACTCAGCTGATGGCTGCCTGAAGCAAGGCTGGCTGAGGCCGTCTTGATCCCCGCAATCATTTCTTTCAGGGTAGCAGCCATTGTTTCCAGGGCCTTGGCCAGGCGGCCCATTTCATCATTGTTTTGATAGTTAACCCGGGCCTGTGTAAGATCTCCTGACGCAATAGTCTCAGCTACCGTGACCATCGTGTTAATAGGCTTTAGTATTGCCGAAATCAGTATCCAGAATATGGCAGTCGATATAATCATAAGTAAAATGCCGACTGCGATTATCGCAAGAGTTGCGTTGGATGCGAGTGACTTATATGCGGACAATCCTCCGGCAAACTCTTTTTCGGACTTCTCGGCAATCTTCCCGAAACTGCCGCGCAGTTCCATGGCAAGCGGTGTGACGCCTTTTTCATACTCATGGAAGTATACTGCCCGCTTTTCAGCGGGACGGTCTCTTAGCGCTTCCATCCGCTTTTTTCCGTCATCCAGCCAGGCCTTCATCGCCTTTCCAGCGTCGGCCACCTGCTTTTTTTCCACCCCGGAAGATGCGGCCTTTTCCATATGGGAGAATGATTTCATGATATTGTCGGAGGTCTCACCAAGCTGTTTCAGGTTTTTTTCATAATCGGCTCCGAGCATGATGTTTCGTGTCACACGTGAAAAAAAGTTCTGGTCCCGTATGACCTTGACAGCCTCCACCTGCATCGTGATCTCGGTATCTTTCAGGGTATCAAACCTGTCAGAGAGAGAATAGATGGCATATATTGACGCGCCAAGCAGCACTAGAGTAAACATGCCCAAAATCGAACCGATGCCGAGCATTTTCATTTTTATTGACAGATTTTTAAACATGGTGGCCCTCACTTTATCGTTCGTTAAACAGGATATTCTTTATTTAACCGGCATATTCGCACCCGCCTGTAAAAGCCCCGTTCTGCAAGGCAGACCGCTTCCGGTTACGGGATGGTCATTTGCGGATAAAGCGAAATTCTACCACAAAGGGGCAAATTACTGCGACAGTTCGAAGAAAAGGACAGCTTTATTTCTCCATACTAATTTCGGGGATTCTGCCAGGCAGGCATGCCGCATGTGTTCAATTCGGCAGCCAGCGCTCCAGCAGCATCTCCAATTCATTGCAGAACTGAGTCATCTTGAAGGTTTTATGGAGGAAGTCGTTGGCGCCTGTCTTTAATACCTCTTGCCGGTCGGATTCGAGGTTTGAAGAAGTAACGATGATCACAGGTATGTTTTTAAGATGTTCGTCTGCCCGAAGCTCGCGCAGAAAGTCCAGACCGCTCATGCCCGGCATCTTGAGATCCAGGAGTATCAATGACGGGGGGGTATGACCGTTGCGCAGGAGCTCAAATGCGGCCGTTCCCGTCGTAACACTTTGAACGTCGACATCAACACTGCATTGTTCTATCGCGAGTGTCGTCAGTTCAATATCGTCCGAATCGTCGTCTACGATAAGTATGGAATGTTTCATGTCCCCTTAGTATTTCATGATAACCAAACTCTGTCTGTTATTCAAGCCCGGACGGTCTGATTTGAGAAACCGGTTTCGCCTCGATTGGAGGACCAATTTTGATATCCGAAATCGCATTTCACCCCAGTGAGAAATAAATCGCAGCGCCCTTTCCGGGCTCTCCTTCGGCCCATATCCTGCCGCCGTGGCGATGGACAATCCGCTCTACAATTGCAAGACCGATACCTGTGCCTTCGAACTCGTCACGGGTATGAAGCCGATGGAACGGCAGGAACATCTTGTCTTTGTAAGCGGGATCAAACCCGGCGCCGTTATCACGGACAAAATATATCGTTTTGCCGTCCTGTTCGATTGTCCCGAATTCTATTACTGCAGTCTCTGTTTTGGAGGTGAACTTCCACGCGTTACCCAGCAGGTTAGAAAGGGCCACCTCCATCATACGCGCATCTGCAAGGGCCAAAATACGAGACTTTATATTAGTTTCTACCTGCCGGCCTGTCTCAGTATCATGCAGACCCGCCATGATGGCGGAGGCAATGGCGCCAAGGTCAATCTCTTTGCGTACTATCTCTGTCTGGGAAATCCGTGAGAGATCCAGCAGATCTTCTATAAGCTGGCTCATCCTGGCCGTGCCGTCCAGTATGCGTTCCAGATAGTTCCTCTCCTTTTCATTCAGCCGGTCGGAGCAGCTGCTTGCGACAATGCCTGAGAATCCCGCTATTGCACGCAGGGGGGCGCGCAAGTCGTGTGAGACGGAGTAGATAAAGGACTCCAGCTCTTTGTTTGCCGACTGAAGCTCGTTGCGGGCGGCAACCGTATCTTCCATAAGATTGAGCGCAGCAACACGAGAGGCGCGGAGGGTTTCATTAGCAGCCTGGAGTTCGGCCGTGCGTTCGACGACCCGATGCTCAAGAGTTGCTGTCAGGTACTTCAGTTCCTGTGTGCGCTCCCGTACTCGCACTTCTAATGCGGCATGAGAATCGCGCAGCACCTCCTCCGCTTTCCTGCGGGAGGTAATATCATTAAAGATGATCCCGACCTGCCGGTCCTCAGGCCTGCCGACGCGGTATGCGTATACCTCATACCAGCGGTTCAGTTCCTTGGCCTCGTTTTCGAAACGCGCCGCTTCACCCGTTAAAGCGACTTTTCCATAAATCTCGAACCAGTGCGTCTCATTATCGGGAGCAAGATCGCGCATGAGTTTGCCCTGGGCATTCTGCAGACCAGTCTGCGCTTCAAAAGCCTGGTTGATCTCAAGAAAGCGATAATCGACAGGGCTGTTGTCCGAATTAAATAAAACCTCGATAATGCAAAATCCCTCCATCATCGTGTTGAACAACATTCTGTAACGGTTTTCGGCACCGCTGAGTTTAGCGGCCATTTTATTGAATGCGTCGGACAGATCGGTGAACTCATCCGTCCCTTTCATTTCGATCCGGTGATCGAGATTGCCGTCGCCGATGACCGTTACGCCCATGCGTAGCCTCTGGATGCGGTCTGCAATTGAGCGTGCGATTGTCATTGAGTTGAAAATAGCCAATGCAATCAGGATCAGGAGAGATAAAAAGGTTCCCCAGCCCGCAAACAGCACGGCAGAATTGCGTATATTCCTGGCCGTCTCCAGCAATTTACGGCCATTTATGGTTTCTTCATATGCCCTCATGTTCAACTGGCTGAGCAGTCTGTCCTCGACCTCGATTGAAAGCACGGCAGAGCCTGATTTCGATCCGTTCTTATCCCTGTTTGCAACAATAGCCGAGAAGATTCTTTTGCTCGCCTTGTTGTTTTCAGACAATTCGGAGATGCTATCCCTGGCGTCCGCATCACTGAAATTATCGAATGCCGACTTCAGCAGGGCGCCGATCTGTTCCTGAGTAGCAAACCACTGTCCTTTTGCCCTGGCGCTGTTGTTACGCATATAGTCGTTGCCGAGCGTGACCCTTTCAAGTGTGACGGCTATTATATCGCCGGCTATTTTCCCTAAATTATTGGCCCTATTGAGTTGGTATACCGAATGTAAAAGCATGAGGCAGAGGACGAAAGCAATTGATGCTGATACCGCCATGTTTATTCGAAGTTTTTTCCTGATTTGCATTGGCCTGCCTTGCCCCTACCTTAAAATCCTTACCGCTTCAGGCTTGACGGACTTAAGACCGTCAAAATATATAATAGAAAGGTAGTCAGGTACCGCCCTTGCTTTGGTATGTCTGTTTCTTATCGCCCATCTCGAGAGATCTTCGAGTGCAAGCAGCATTGACTGGCTTAGCGTGACATTAAAGTCATTTACCGCCCAGATCTTGCCGAGTGACGCCTCGTCCTGACCAATAAATTCAGCAACAATTTTTTGCGCCTCTGCGGGCTTCTGTTTTATAAATTCCTCCGCTCTGACAAGGGCGCGAAGCAGTTTCCTGACCTTGTCAGGATTCTTTTGGATGAAATCCTGTTTGGCCGCAATAATGAAAAATTGCGTAAAAATATCCTTGTCGTCAAAAATAATAGCTCTGTCGCCCATTTTCCCCTGTACCTGTACTACTACCGACGGAAGAGCCAGGATGGCATCAACAGCGCCGCTTATCAGTTTGTCACGCGATTCGTCAGGCTTCAGATCAACTATAGTGATTCCCTTTCTGGATATGCCCCGGCTTACGAGGAAGGCATCCAGGAAATACTCTCCGCTGGTGCCGAGCGTGGCCGCTATTTTCTTTCCAATCAGGTCCTCGGGCGAAAGAATACCTTTGTCCTTATCCGCTATAAGGACATGGTTGCCTTTGGAGGTCTGGATAGTCGCAATTATGGATAGCTTTTGACCGTTCATGACAGCAAGCGCAAAAGGTGTTTCTGCGACTGTCGCAAAATCAGCCGTCCCGTCCAGGACCGACTGCAGAGCAAATTTACCCAGTGGATATTTCTTTGCAACAGCGTCGAGTCCTTCCTGCAGATAATATCCCTTCATCTGGGCGACTTCAGCCAGACCTGCATCCGGCGTGGCCGAATAAGCAATAGTGATTTTTTCAGGCGGTGCTGATGGTTTTTTGTCGGTGCTGTCGCACGCTAACAGAAGAGGGCATATCACTGCTGCAAACACGATGCTTATAAGGAATGGCCGCGTAGAACGTCTGTACATGCTAATGTTCATGTATTTTCCTTTTCGAAATCGAGGTTGTATGGCGGCTGGAGGCCGGCCTTGACGCAGAGTTGATTTATTTCTTTCTTCAGTTCGATCATTCTCAGCTCGCGGCCTACCATTGCGCGGTTCAGGCGTTCAAGTTCCTCGTTGTTGGCGCGCAACGCTTCCTCCGTCCGCCTGCGCTCGGTAATATCGTAAGCGTAAATGCGCGCTGCCGAGAACTGGGGCGCAAGATGAATTGTTCCGCCGAAAACCCTGCCCTGAATATAAACCTCGCGATGCATGATCGTTTCGCTTTTTTTGTCCCAGCCCGCCAAAATAGAGCCAAGATCTGCGGGCAGGAAAACAGAGGCATCTCTGTCGTCCATCCCAAGTTCTTTCAAAAGCTTTTGTGTGGCAGGGTTAACGAAGGTAATGGTTCCGGAGGCATCTGTTTCGAGGATAGGATTCGGATTCAGCTGCGGGAACGAGGCGAGATGTTGCGTCTTCCTCTCGGACAATTTGCGTCTTGTGATATCGTGTGCCACATGCACTGAACCGGTTATACGGCCATGGTCGTCGTACAAGGGGGTGGTACTGACAAGAAAATCGCCGCCAATTTTGTCTTCATGTACTTCTTCAACATGCTCAATATTGTCAGCCATAGTACGTGCATGGGGACAGAACGACGGCGGAGCCGACAATCCGTGTACGGCCTCATAACAATGCAACCCGACGCACTGCGCTGGTTCGAGTCCAAGTCGTTGCGCCATGGCCTTATTTACTCTGCGCACCCGGTGATCGTTGTCGAGAACTGCAATCAGGTCCGGCACGCTGTCAAAGGTGCGCTCCCATTCGTCCTTGGCAACAGAGAGTTTCTCCAGCACCTGTTTCAGGTCAGTGACGTCACTATAAGTGATGACCACTCCTTCAATATGGTTGTCAGAGGTGCGGTAGGGCAATATCGCGCGTACATAGGCGGTGCCGTCGATTTCGATTTCTTTTTTTGCCGGCTGAAGGCTTTCGAGGACTGCCTTGGAATCGGCGATAAGATCAGGGCCGAGGTTTTCCATGGAAAGGTCGCTTAACGGGCGCCCGACGTCCGAGGGTAGCAGCTGGATCAATTTCGACATGGCGGGGGTAAATCTCTTGACCTGAAGCAGGTGGTCCAGGAAGACCGTCGGAATATTTGTGCTCGAAAGAAAATTGGACAGGTCATCGTTGGTCTCTTCCTGTTCCTCTATCTTGAGCTGGAGCTGTGAGTTAACAGTGACAAGCTCTTCGTTGAGGGATTGCAGTTCTTCACGCGAGGTCTCCAACTCTTCATTTGCTGCCTGTAGTTCTTCGTTCGAGGAATGAAGCTCTTCATTAAGGCCCTTGAGCTGCTCGATGTGGCTCTGGAGGTCCTGTTTGGTCGCCGCAAGTTCGGTTTCGAGCTGGTGCACCACGTTCTCATCCAGAGCATCGGACCTTAGAGACACCACTTCTTTAGTTTCCGCACGTCCTTTCTTTTCCTGAAACAGAATAAGGAAAAAGCCTTCCTTCAGCTTTGAGAAGCGCAGGATGACCTGTTTAACGCGCCTGTCGCTTCCGGTGATGCCCGACTGCATTGATACCGGCCCCGACTCATGAGCTGCCCGGTAGATTCCTCCCCGCACTTTGTTGCGCAGTGTCTCAGGGAAGATCTCCATGAGGTTTTGCGTGGGTTTACCGCGCGGTTGGCGGAGAAACTGGTTCGTGGGACCGCTATGATAGATGATGTTGTAATGCTGATCAATTGCGATTGCCGCCGGCGTGAACTCTTCAAGCAGGGATTCCTGGGCAAAGTCAATTATATCATGCCGGGCGTCTGATGCTAATGAATGTCTTTCCGGCTGCTGGTCCAGTCGCCCTGCAGAATAAGGCACCGATATCGGAAGCCGCGCGGAACTCTTCAACGCGATCTTTCTGTAAATGCGGCAGTTTTTATGGCCGGCTGATTTGAATAGTGTCCTGCCAGAACCTGTGGACTCAGCATTCCCAAGAAAGAGCGCCCCGTTATCCTTCAGCGCATAATGGAACAGGGCGATGCATTTGTCCTGGGCCGCTGGTTCAAGGTAAATCAGCAGGTTCCGGCAGATGATCAGGTCGAGTTTGGAAAATGGCGGGTCGTGGAGAATGTCCTGTTTTGCGAAGACCACATGTTCCCGGACTTCCTTGTTGATGACAACCGAGAGACCGTCTTCGGTGACAGTAAAATATTTGGGAAGATAGTCAGGCGACAGGTCTGCCGAGATACTGAAGGGATAGGTCCCTTCGCGCGCCTTATCGAGGGCGCGGTCATTCACGTCAGTGGCGAATACCTGAATATCCCGCTGCTTTCCGGCGAGGGCCAGTTCGTCCATGAGAAGTATTGCGACGGAATAAGGCTCTTCTCCTGTGGAGCAGGCAGGGGTCCATATGCGGATGGCGGTATCGGAATTCTCGGCCACGAGCTTGCGGATCACTTCTATGGTCACGGCCTTCCATGCGGCGCGGTCCCGGAAAAAAGAAGTGACCCCGATCATCAGGTCCGATGCGAGCAGTTCCGCTTCAGAGTCTTTTTCCGCGACAAGCCGCGCGTAGTCGCGGACAGAAGAAATCCCCTGCAGTTGCATGCGACGGTTGATGCGGCGGCCGACCACATTTTTTTTATAATGGTTGAAGCGCCCCTTGGTCTTCTGCTGGAGCAGCTGATAAAAGATCTCGAATTCATCAGGCTTAATCACATTTTCCTTGCCTGCGATTTCCGGATCAGTTCCGCATATCTTCAATATTTCCCGGGCTATGTCAACCGGCGGAAGCACGTTATCGGCCTGTCCCGTATTGATCGCCGCCTGGGGCATCCCCGCAAACTCGGCAGTGGAAGGGTCCTGAACGAAGACCATCCCGCCCAAGGCCCTGATCGCCTGAATTCCGCGGGCACCATCGGTGCCTGCGCCAGACAAGAGCACTCCGATTGCCCGCTCTTCCACATCTTCGGCAAGTGAGGTGAAGAGTTCATCAATGGGGAGATTGATCTTTTCTTTGGGCAGGCGTGTGATGCTGAAAATACCGTTCTGGACAGCGGTCTTTTTAGCGGGGGGACAGAGAAAAAGTTTCCCTGAAGCAACTTTAAGTCTGTCCGCTATTTCCACTATCTCGAGATGAGGATTGTGTGAACGCAGCAGTTCCGGCAGCAGGCTCTTATGCCCGGCCGACAGGTGCTGCATGAAGACAAGAGCAAAATTGAATTTTCGCGGAAGGGCCGATAAAAAGCATTGGAGCGCATGCAAACCGCCTGCCGACGCTCCCAGCGCTACGATATGAAAGGCCGCCTTAGCGCTGCCTTTTTTTGCGACGGCCCGAGGGCTCACAAAACCTCCGCAGACAGTTAGTGCCCAGAATTTGCTGAACTCATAATAGCATTTCGCCCGATTAACGCGGACCGTTCCGTTGCACAAGAACAATCGAAATTATGCCAATGCTAATTATATCATTAAGAGAGGGCTACTACTACATTTACATTATATCTAAACAGCGGGCTTGCCCACGATCACCTGACATTCATAATACATATTACTCTCCAAAATTTTCTAATGGCTGGACTGTCTTAAGGTCCCGTTCCCCATGGGGAATGATAATTAGATGGTTCTATCATTGAACCTTAGAGATAGCTTATCTCTTTTCCATCAAGCATTCAAGCAAGTGCTTGACTTGTCAGGCAAAAGATGGTTAGAGTTTTTGCAATGCCAACCAACTAAATATTTCCCTATAAATCTATTTGAAGGCAGACTTGCAAATAGTGTTACTATTTGATAATATACTTGCAAATGGTAATTCGTAACTTTTGGCACTCCAAACTCGATAATATCTGGAAACGACGACGCCTGATTTGGCTGGCAGGCGTGCGGCGCTCAGGCAAGACTTGTCTCTGCGAGAGCATCCGGGGTGCAGAAATATTTGACTGCGAACTCCCCAGAACCAGACGTATGATCGAAGGAGACCCGGAAGGATTCCTGAATGATCTCCGCAACCGGACGATTGTGTTCGATGAGATTCACAGGCTCTCCAACCCTTCTGAAGTACTGAAGATAGCTGTTGACCATTATCAGGATATCAGGCTGATTGCTACCGGATCATCAACGCTCGGCGCCTCAAGGAAATTCAGAGACACCCTGACCGGTCGAAAAGAGACTCTTTGGCTCACTCCGATGATAGCGCGGGACTGCGAGGATTTCGGCAATACAAACATTGATCATCGGTTTTTGCACGGCGGCCTGCCGCCATTCTTTGCAAGCAAGTCGATTAATGAGGCTGAATATCAGGAATGGATCGATGCGTTCTGGGCAAAGGATGTGGTGGAACTCTACCGCCTGACCAGGCGTGACTCGTTCCAGAAGATGACTGAGCTTGTTTTCGCGCAGAGCGGCGGTCAGTTCAACTCTGTCAATATGGGCCGGGCCTGTGGATTTTCACATACTACTGCAGCTGCTTATCTTGAGATATTACGCTCTTCCTTTGTCGCGCATGTAATCCGGCCCTTTTCAACAAGTAAAGAATCCGAGATCGTAAAACAGCCGAAAGTTTATGCTTTTGACACAGGTTTTGCCTGCTATTTTAAGGGCATATCATCACTTCGTCCTGAAGATAGAGGAGATCTGTGGGAGCATTATGTCCTGAACGAGCTGCATGCCTACCTGCAGACGCAGAATATCCTGTATTGGCGTACAAAATCAGGTGATGAGATCGACTTCATTATCCCCAACCGCAGTGACAAGAAGGCGCCTGTTGCAATCGAGTGCAAATGGTCCAGCGAGAGATTTTCGTATAAAGCTATGAAGGCTTTTCGCCGGTTATATCCGTCCGGACTCAATTACGTTGTCTGCCAGGATGTCGATAGATCGTTCCGGAGGGACTTTGACGGCGTGAGGGTCGCTTTTGTATCTCTTAAGCAGTTGGTGAAAGAGTTATTGGCTCATCCCCATGACATGATGACCGGCCGGCCAACTGATCAGTAACCGACAGAGAATCAGGGTCTGGTTTGTCTCTAAAACCTTTGCGGTCAGTCTCAATTCACCACCTTTTCCATAAAAAACCTCTGCACTTTTTCGGCCGCCATGAGCAGGGCTGTCCTGTCGAGGGGTTTTCCTTTGCGGTCTTCTATGATATTGCTGATGCCCCTGATCTCGGTAACGGGGACATTGTTCAGGACCCCTATATGGGCGACTGCTGCACCCTCCATATTTTCGCATATGGCATTAAACCTTTTGCTGATTTCAAAGCCGGCCTTCGTGCTTCCCGTGCAGGCAGAGACAGTTACAAAAGCTCCTCTGTGTTTATGGCTCGCCAGGGTTTCGGGTATAAAGAGCGGGAATTCATTGTAAAAGTTTTTTTGACCGACCGATGCAAGAGGCAGCTGCAGGGCATCCATTGTCTGAATCCCGGCACCAGTCATCAGGCCTTCGTCCCCATATATCTCAGATTCAGCAACCGCGATATCCCCAATCCCAAGCCCGCATGACGGATAGGCCCCTCCAACCCCGAGGACAATTAAGCGGGAAGGACTGAAGCGTTCAAACAAAAGCGCGGACCCTTGCGCGGCGTTCGTTTTTCCCATACCGCAAACAACCAGCGTAACGGCCGTACTGTCCAGATATCCCTTAAAGAACGATTTGCCCTGGATGACGAATTCTTCCTTGTTGCAAATTGCTTCAATAACGAGTTCCGCTTCAAAAACAGTTGGTATGACTATTCCATTGAGGCTCAATGTCTTGCACCTCCTCCGGCCCGTGCGCATATGATTCCATGGAATACGGCTTTGTCAATCACGGTTTGATAAAATAAGAGCCTGTAGTTATTATATTATAGCGATATGGAAGAGACGATTAGCAACCCTGAACCCGAAGAAAGAGCAAAAATACTGCTGGTCGACGACGACCCATATGTCCTTGAGTTTGTCTCTTCCCTCATGGGCGAATACGGATACGACTATGTAGCCTGCCACAATGCCGGCGATGCCTTTGCCCACTTCCAGAACAAACCAGTTGATGTAGTGCTGACAGATATCAAGATGCCTGTAACAACAGGCATTGAACTTCTCGAAAAAATCTGCAATTTGAGGCCGGATGTGCCTGTCATACTGATGACCGCCCACGCCGAGGTGGACATAGCGGTAGATGCGATAAAAAAAGGCGTCTTTGATTTCATCATCAAACCCTACAGGTCTGAGCAGCTTATCCATTCGATAGAAAAGGCGATACTTTACCGCAGGCTTATCGAAAAGGAGAAGGAATACAAAAGGATCCTTGAGGAGACGGTCGAGAAGAGAACGAGTGAGCTGAGAGAGGCCCTGTCCATGCTCAAGAACATGAGCAACGAACTCATAACCAGGCTTACTGCCGTGGCAGAGTTCCGCGATACCGAGACGGGCTACCATAATTCCCGCATGGGCTATTATGCCACGGAACTGGCCGAGGCCATCGGCCTCTCACCCAGCCTTGTGGCCGCCATCTCTTTTGCAAGTCCTTTGCACGACATCGGCAAGGTCGGCATACCCGATACCATCCTGCTGAAGCCAGCAGCGCTTACAGCCGGAGAGTTTGCCATCATGAAGACACATGCCAGGATAGGCGAAAAGATCTTGTCGGGCTCTTCCTATCCCTTCATTCAGATGGCTGCATCAATAGCCCTTAACCACCATGAGCGCTGGGACGGGACCGGTTACCCCCGCGGACTGAAGAAGGACGAAACGCCTATCGAGGGCCGGATTGTCATGCTGTGCGACCAGTATGATGCCCTGAGGGGTTTGAGGCCCTACAAGCTGCCGCTGACCCATGAGGAAGCGGCGAAGATAATCACACAGGGAGACGGCAGGACCATGCCGCATCACTTTGATCCCGACATATTCGAGGCCTTTAAAAAGATTTCTTCCAAATTCGACGAAATATTCAACAGCCACAATTGAGGGCCTTCAGCCCAGAATCAGCAGCAGTCAGTCAGAAGAAAAAATAGCTCCCGCCGTATCTTTAATGTTTTGTGTTATACCTTGTGAAGCCTTATGACATTATGCTTCCCGAGGAACGGAGAACTCGCTACAAATACAATGCTGTTGCCCCTTTTCACAAGCCCCTGTTTGACAAGTGTCTTTTCGATGTCTGCAAGGAGGTCGTTCTCCATGAATATGTCCTTGTGAGAGATAAGCCTTGATATCGTGCCCCAGTACAGCGACATCCGGTTCAGAACTATGGGGTCCGGCGTAAAGGCCACTATGGGCACCTTGGGGCGCAGTTTTGAGAGCAGGCGTGCAGCGTAACCCGACTGTGTAAAAACTACGATTAGCTTGGCGTTGATGCTCTGCGCGGCCATGCAGGCGCCGAGGGCCACTGCTTCCGAGAACCTGTTCTCGGAATGGTACATGGCTTTCAGCTTGTCAGGGAAATTCAGCTCGGTATTTCTGATTATAAGGTCCATCATCTTGACTGCCTCGACTGGGTACTTGCCTGCTGCTGTTTCGGCTGAGAGCATTACGGCATCAGTGCCGTCAAGAATGGCATTGGCAACATCCGATGCCTCTGCCCTGGTCGGACGGGTGTGATGGGTCATCGATTCGAGCATCTGTGTGGCTGTGATAACAAGCTTGCCTTTCTTGTTCGCAAGATCAATGAGCATCTTCTGGACAACCGGCACCTGCTGGGTGCTCAGCTCCACTCCGAGATCTCCCCTTGCGACCATTATGCCTTCTACCGAGTCCATGATCTCGTTTATATTTTTCAGGGCAGCCGGCTTTTCGATCTTCGCGATTATCGGGGGAAGCTGCAGGCCGTTCTTTTTGGCCCAAGCGGTCACATTCGCTATGTCTTCGGCGCTCCTTACAAAAGATACCGCCAGATAATCAAAGCCTAGCTTCAGGCCGAATTTGAAATCCCTTTTGTCTTTTTCGGTAAAGGAAGCAAGAGAGGTCTTGGTGGAAGGAAGGTTCGCGCCTTTTCTGGATTTCAGCAGGCCGCCCTCTATGACCTCGGCCCTGAGGGCGGTCTTTGTCTTGCCGATAACTCTTACCTTGATAATGCCGTCATCAAAAAGGATGTCTTCACCTTCCTTGACGTCTTTTAATAATGCGGGATATGAGATGTAGATACTGTCTTTGCCGCCGAGTTCTCTGCCCGGAAGCAGAAAGACTTTTTCGCCCGGCCTGAGATGCATGCCGCCGCCCTCGATGTCACCTACGCGGATTTTGATGCCCTGCAGGTCCTGCATGATCGAAAGGGTCCTGCCCTGCCTTGCAGCTTCTTTTCGGGCAAATGAAAATACCTGCTCATGAAAGTCATGCTCACCATGAGAGAAATTGAGCCGGGCAACATCGAGTCCAGCGCTGATAAGGGCGCCTATCGTCTTTTTACTGCATGATGACGGACCAAGAGTCCCTACGATTTTTGCCTTTCTTATGTCCATGTCTTTCTCACCTCATTACCGGATTTTGTGAGACCCAGATGCTTCTGCCAGGCACTGCCGCGCGACGGAAAATCAGAGCGGTAGTGGGCGCCAACGCTGCCTTCCCTTGACAGGGCGGCTTCAGTAATCATTATCGCAACTGTCAGCAAATTACGCAACTCTACCCCTGATCTGGAATCAAAATTTATGCCCATGATCTCTTTCATTGCCATTAAGCGCTGCCTTGCGTCTGCGAGTGAATTGGCGCTGCGTATAATGCCTGCAGATTCCCACATTATGTCCCTGATTGTCTTCTTTGTATCCGCGATATCCAGCGACGCATCAGTGCCGCCAGGGGAGGCTGTATCCGGACCCGTGGCAGGCATGACGTCGCGGGACTGAAGGCCATAAACAGCAGCCGCTCTGGCTGTTCTATATCCGTATACAAGCCCTTCCAGCAGACTGTTGCTGGCGAGCCGGTTCGCGCCATGAACTCCGGTGCAGGCCGTCTCTCCTGCCGCGAACAGACCGCGGATACTGGTCTTTCCATCGAGGTCCGTCTTAATGCCTCCCATCATATAATGGGCGGCCGGAGATACCGGTATCTGCATCTTCGCAATGTCTATCTCATATTTAAGACAGGTATCGAATATCCGCGGGAAGCGTTTTTTTACAAATCCCGGAGCCAGATGCGTCAGGTCCAGCAGGACATGGCTGGAGCCGGTCTCTGCGATTTCCGAAATTACGGCCCTCGACACTACGTCGCGGGGCGCGAGTTCGGAATCAGCATGGTATTTATGCATGAATAAATTGCCGTCAATGTTCCTTAAAAGAGCGCCTTCTCCCCTCATGGCTTCGGACAGCAGAAAGTGAGGCGCGCCGGGCAAAAACAGCGCGGTGGGATGGAACTGTATGAATTCCATATCTTCAAGCACGGCGCCTGCCCTGTATGCCAGCGCAAGGCCGTCGCCGGTCGCGACATCAGGATTGGTAGTCCTCGAATATACCTGTCCGGCACCTCCGGTAGCGAGCAGGGTGGCGCGCGCATGGATATCTGTTACCTCTCCGTTGTTAAGCACCCGCGCACCGACGCAGCAGTCGTCGTCCATAATGAGCTCCGTGGCAGTACTGAATGGGTACCTGTTGACTCCGGGCAGGGACTTAACATGGTTGATCAGGACGCGGCCGATCTCCATGCCGGTCGAATCGCCGCTTGCGTGGAGTATCCTCTTTTTTGAATGGGCCGCCTCCCTGGTAAAAGCGAGTTTCGGGCCTTCCCTGTCAAACTGCGCACCCCAGTCAATCAGTTCCAGTATCCTGTCAGGACCTTCCTCCACCAGGGTCTTGACCGCCTCCTGCCTGCAAAGTCCGTCGCCGGCCCTGAGTGTATCGGTAAGGTGGATGCCTACCTCGTCCTCGTCGCTTAATGCGACCGCCACACCGCCCTGCGCATACTCGGTGCAGCTTTCGGTAATGCTGTCTTTCGTAACGACAATGACCTCTCCATGCCTCGAAAGCTCGATGGCCGCCCTCAGACCCGCAACTCCGCTTCCTATGACAAGATAATCTGTCTTCATTGTCTCCTTGCGCGGCCCCAGGGCTTGTTTTCTTGTCAGCTAACTATATAAGGATGTCGTGAATAATATCTGAAAAGGACATCGTATTCATGAGGTTTGAATACGTAAACAGCGGCTGTTTCTGCTGCGTTGAGCATAACGACCTGTGACACCGTTACTGATCAAGCGCTTTTCCTGTTTGAATGATTTCTATTTTACTATATCTCTGACTGCTTCTTCTACCGTGACAAACGAAAACCTGAAACCGGCATCCAAAAGCCGCTTTGGCAGAACACTCTGGCCGGAAGCAAAGGTCTCGGCGCCTTCACCGAATTTAAGCCGGAGCGCCAGTTTTGGTATCCTGAATATGGTCGGCCTGTGAAGCGCGCCGCCGATGGCTTTGGTCAGTCCACCGTTCGTGGTCGGGTTTGGAGCAGTGAGGTTGTATATCCCGGAAAATTTTGTGTTATCAATGGCCGCCAAAAAAGCATCTGCTATGTCCCTGATATGCACCCAGGAACATGGCTGCTTACCGTCGCCGATAGTGCCGCCCAGTCCTAACCTGAATGGGAGCATCAGCTTCGCAAGTAAACCGCCGCCAGGCCCCAGAACTACACCGAACCTGAAGATGACTGTCCGCACCCCGGCATCTGCCGCTTTAAGGGCCTCGGCCTCCCAGGCTTCAGCAAGCCTGCCAAGGAAGTCCGTGGCATAAACTCCTTTTTCCTCAGTATGAACACCCTCGGCGGCATACCTGCCGACTGCAGAGGCGGATATAAAGAGCTTCGGTTTCTTTTTAAGTTTTGCGATCGCGCCCACAATCTTTCTGGTAGTATCTATCCTGCTGCTATAAAGAAGCTTTTTGTAATCCTCTGTCCAGCGGGCGGATATCGTTGCGCCGGCAAGATTTATGATTACGTCGGCGCCATTAAGTTTTTTTAGGAACTCATCATCAGGGAGACTGAAATCATCTGTGCGAAGGGCTTCAACCTGCCACCCCCGGTTTACAACAAACTCAGTCTTAAGATAACTGCCTATGAATCCTGTTATGCCGCTAGCAACTATCTTCATGATAAGGCCCTCCAGGGTTAATACCGGACAATCCGGTTTCTACTATCATAGTAGTGATCTTTAGGGACCTGCGCAACAGCGGCTTCTGTTTCTATGCGTATTTAACAACTTCTTTGGGTTATAATCCTACTTGAAGCAGATGATCCGAGGGGGATATATGAAGATAGCAATTGTTGGCGGCGGCATTTCCGGTCTTTCTCTTGCCTGTGAGCTGATGGGCAAAAAGAGGGATTTTGATATCAAGGTATTCGAGGCTGACAAGCGGCCCGGCGGCAAGATCTATACTGAAAAGGCTGATGGCTATATCTGCGAGGCAGGTGTCAATGGTTTCCTTAACAACAAGCCCGCCACGCTTGAACTTGCCGACCGGATTAAGCTGCCTCCGGTACGAAGCAACGATGCTTCACGTAAACGTTTTATTTATACGAACGGTGCGCTTCAGCAACTGCCCGAGTCCGTGTCGAAATTCTTCATGTCGAATTTTCTGAGCCTGCCGGGACGCTTGCGTATGATTGGGGAATATTTTGTTCCACAGGCATACAAGGATGACGAAACCCTTGAGAATTTTGCGAGGCGGAGGGTAGGCCGGGAATTTTTCGAAAAACTGCTCGATCCTATGGCATCAGGGGTCTATGCGGGTGATCCTTCGAAGATGAGCATCAGGAGTTGTTTCAGCAAGGTATACGATCTTGAGCGGAAGTATGGCGGACTTATAAAAGGTTTTATGGTACTGGGAAAAGAAGCGAAAAGATCAGGTAAAAAAGTCGAGGCAGGACCTGGCGGCACGCTCATGTCATTCAGCGGCGGGATGTACAGCCTTATCGAGACACTGGTTAATATACTTGGCGAGAGGGTTATTATGGGAAAGGCAGCAAAAGGCATCGAGAAGACTTCGGGCGGTTACAGGCTGCACTTTACTGACGGTTCCACATACGAGGCCGATTGCGTTGTCCTTGCTTCGCCGGCTCACAACAGCGCTGATATAGTGCGGGACTTTGACAGGTCCATTCATGATATCCTGACGACAATACCATATCCGGCCCTTTCGGTCGTTTCTTTCGGCTTCAGGAAAGAAAAAATTACCCGGGATGTCGGATTTTTCGGTTTCCTGGTGCCGGGCAAAGAGAAAAAGAAGATACTCGGCACACTGTTTGATTCGAGCATATTCGGGGAGCGTGCGCCTGAAGGACATGTTTTAATGCGCACTATGGTCGGCGGCGCAAGGGCCTCGGAACTTTCGATGCTGGATGATGAAAAGCTGATAAGCCTTGTGCGCAATGAGCTTGCGGACATAATGGACCTTAAAGCCGAGCCCGATTTCGTGAGGGTCTACAGGTGGGAGAGGGCGATACCGCAATATGAGCTGGGCCATTACCTGAAACTCGAAGCGCTCGATAATGCCTTGGCAAAACATAAGGGTTTGTATCTGGCAGGCAACGCCTACCATGGTATTGCGGTAAACGACTGCATAGCCAATAGTGTCAGGCTGGCAGAACTTATAACCTCAGAGAGATTGTAACAAGCTGTCGGCAGGCCGGTGTCAGTGCCTTTCCAATTCGATGGGATCGACCATAGCAGGCTTCGCCGAAAGTTCATAAGCCGGATAGTAAATGGATACCAAGTTGTCCGGCAAATTTTATTAAGGTATCGGGAAAGCCCCTGACACCGGCCTGCCGACAGCTTGTCCAGATGTGGTCTATGTGCTTAGAAGACGGTACTGACGACAGACTCATGGCTCGGTAGCTGTAGCCAAACAAGTCAGTGCAAAGAAATATGCGTATTCAGTATCTGGCGCAAGCCTAAGTTCGAAATTCAACTTTAGCGAGACATGGGGCGGTTGTCAGTACCGTCTCTCAGTGGGTCCGCCTATACATTCCGATACAATTATTTATCGAGTACTCCGGCAAAGACTTCTTTTACCATGTCGAGCAAAAGCGCGTGCATCACGGAATTCCCGGCGACTATATTGCCTGGAACGAGGAAGTCCTCTCCGCCGCCAAAATTGGTGATGATGCCCCCTGCCTCTTTGATCATCAGGGCGCCTGCTGCGGCATCCCAGGGCTCGAGTCCGATCTCAAAAAAACCGTCAAACCTGCCGCAGGCAATATATGAGAGGTCAATGGATGCTGCCCCCGGCCTGCGCAGATCGCTGACCTGGGTGAGCACTTTCTTGAAAAGCTGCAGATAACGGTCTATAAGGTCCTTTTTCTTGAACGGAAAACCTGTGCCTATCAACGCGCTGCCCATCTGGTCGGTGCCGGAGACATTGATCCTTTTGCCGTTAAGGAAAGCGCCTTCTCCTTTAATCGCGGTGAAGAGTTCCTCCCTGAACGGATCGAAAACAACGCCTACCACAATCTCTTTCCTGTGCTGCAAGGCTATTGAGACTGCGGTAACAGGGAACCCATGGATAAAGTTGGTAGTGCCGTCAAGGGGGTCGATAATCCAGCGAAAACCTTCAGTCTCGATGTCCTTTCTGGACTCCTCTGCAAGGATGTCGTGATCGGGGAAGCTCTCCCTTATTATTTCGATTATCATCCGCTCTGATTCCCTGTCAACCCTGGTGACAAAATCAAAGGCCTGCTTGCGGCTTATGTCATCCGGCGAGAGTAAACCGCGGTTTGCGAGGATATATTCGCCTGCGAGCCCGGCAGCCTCGATAGCTGTTTTCAGATAATTTTGCATGTTTTTGGTTTCCCTCTCACTGTTTCAGATCGTCCTGCATTCACTAACACTTCGTTTATATACAAAACAGGCTGCAGAATATAACGATAGTAACACTTTTTAACCGGATTATGCAGTATCGCGAATTTTCAACGCTGCCATGATTCTCTGCGATATCGTGTAGGGAAACACTGACAATAAAATCAGCATTCGTCCGATTAACTTTCGGGCTGAAAGAGAGTAGACTTAAATCAGATAAGACTTGCAATGTTTTCTATGGCCAGCCATAGGAACAACATTAAAACGGGAGCGAGCGACAGATGTGGTGAGCAAGCCTTCAGCAGCGAGAAGGAAGCCTGAAACACCGTCGGAACTCCCCATAGCAACTAAGATAAGAGTGCTATGGTAACCACAGAGGACATTGCAAACAAGCTAAAGCCATACAACAGGTATTTGGGTGCGATTCTGGAAGCATAGACTTGCAGTGGAGCAAAGAGAATTGCAGCAGGCGCCCAAATCCGAAGGTATGGCTTTATTTTTGCCTGAAGCCTGCCGTCATTTCCATTCAACATAAATGAGCATTCTTTAAGCGGAGGAGATTAGTTCAATTTCAAAGTGTTGCAACTGGCTTCAGTGTTTGCTTCTCGCGGTCGGTAATTACCCGCAATGCTGTCAAGGTCTTGCCCCCGAATTTCCAATTCAGCCGCTTTTTGTGTTCCCAATCACGTGAATATGCAAAGGTATCCAGTATAATAGGATACGGACGCAAGTTGTGCTGGAGGTTGTCAGGGTTTCTTGCGCTGAAAATATTAGATAAAGGGTGTATAAATGAGAGCTAAAAAAGTGATAAGTACCGGCTCAATTGCCAGGATAATTTTAATAGCAGGGTCAGTCATGGTGCTTTTTGCCTCTGCCGCCTCTGCCGATACTCAGAAGTCCGAGAAAGAGTGTTCTCACAGTGCATACAAATATTATATAAGCAAGGGGTTCGCTAAAATGAAATGTGGTTCGAACGCCCACTACAATGCGAAGATGGATGCCTGTTTCATACACCTTGTTTGCGACAGTAATCGCGGCAATAAGATATCAGAGTACGTGGAAGATGTATATAAGCGCAAAAACCAGGCCCGGTATGTCAACACCCGCCCGGCCGCTGTATCCGGAACATGTATTGTAGATGGGAAAAAGTGCAAGGATTATTTCGAGTTTCATGACCTTATAAGGCTGTACCTGGAAGATTAATATAGCTGCCTGAAATAATTACAGAATTGGACGGGACGGTCTGTTTGTTCGGTGCGATTAAAAAGACCGTCCCGTTTACGTATTCGCTTCCCGGGACCGAAGACTCAGTTTACTTCCCCTTTACGATAAGTACAGGAATCTTTGTATCTTTGTGGATTACTCCATAAGTTATACTGCCGAGAATTGTGGCTGCCAAAGCGCTCTTTCCGTGGGAACCAAGGACAATCAAATCCACCTTTGCCTTTGAGGCCTCTTTCACGATACACTCAACCGGATGCCCTGTCGTGATAACAGTCTTTGAAAGGACACCTTTTTTATTACAGAGCTTTTTTATTTCCCCGACATATACCTCAGCCGCTTTCCTCATATAATCCCCTATAGGTTCTATTACCTGCTTTGCAGTCTCCCCGGCGGGTAAGGCCTGGACCATGATTCCCCGCTTATCAACTATGCTCAGAGCAATTACAGTGGCTTTAAAATGTTTTGCGAGGTCTACAGCATATATAGCTGCCTTTTGAGACGCTTTGGACCCGTCCGTCGGAACAAGAATCTTTGAAATCATAAGCCCTCCTCTTTGCAAATTATTGTCTGCGTTTCTTCATGTAACCGATATCCAAAATAAGGGGAATAATCATGATGATCAACTCATCTTATTCCTCTATGATCAATATTACCTATTTGCGGGAATGAAACCTACTTTAGTGAATACTTCAAAGCGTGGATGGTAAGACCCGGCATCTGAAGATATAGGAAAGGTGGCTGACATATCAGGAGAATCCTGATATGTCAGCAGGATGCGCTCTTTTCAGTATTATTTCCCCATCGAAGTTTGCGCTTAAGTCCTAAGGATATCAACGCCTTTTAGGAAGATTCCTTTCAATAGTGGTCCTGGCATGACTTATGCTGTACATAATATGCAGTCCACAAAAACTATAACCAGGAAGAAAAGGGAGGAATAACATGAAATCCAGCATGAAGGACAAGGTAAAAGGCGCATTTCTCAAAACAAAGGGTGATGTCAAAATAGCGGCGGGAGAAATCACCGACAACCCCAAGTTGCAGGCAAGCGGTTATGCTGACAAGATGGCCGGTAAAACCCAGGAAAAGATAGGCCAGGTCAAGAAAGTTTTCGGGCAATAAGATAGCGGTTACTTATGCGCCCGGTACGCCCTTAGGGAAACGGTCGGGCTTCAAGCCGGCGTTCCTATCTCAATCTAAAAAAACCGGCCGATTCTATATGATAAGTCTGGGGAAAGAAGTCGATTAGGCGCAGAGATTCCATTTCGTATTTAACAAGCAGCTTCTTCAGGTCTCTCGCAAATGTGGCCGGATTGCATGAAATATATGCGATTCTTTCAGGTTCGAGGGCAAGTATCTTGTTCATTACTCTGTTTGTCAGCCCGGCCCTTGGCGGGTCAAGAACGAGGACATCACAGGCACCGACTTCGTCAATCTGTTCTGCGGCACATTTTACGAAACGGCAATTATCGATATTGTTCAGTTTAGCGTTTCTTTTTCCGTCATTAATCGCGGATGAACTGTCTTCAATCGCAATAACTTCTTTGGCATCCAGCGCGAGCGGAAGCGCGAAATTGCCTGCGCCTGAATAAAGATCAATGATCTTTTTTCCTGCCAAGGGCTGCAATGCCTCTCGTGTCAGCCTGACAATGGAACGGTTCAATCTCCAGTGTCCCTGGAAAAAGCTCTGAGGAGAGACAGCGTATTTAATCCCCTCCAGATCAAACGTGGTATGGTGTTTCCCGAAAAAACCGGGCCTGCCACGGGCCGGTTCGATGCAGATGCCGCCGAATCCGGCACCAAGCATCGTTGAAGCTATCTTTGCGGCATCAAGCGGCAGTCCGCTTTTTTCCAAAACTTTTAACAATGCAATCCCGGTATCTCCGTATGAGATATGTATTTCCGATATAGCCTGAAACATTTCCGGTTCTGACTTTAATAAAAGTGACGTTTTGGCAAGCAGTTCATTGATCTCGTCTATCATAAGCGGGCATGAGTCTATGTCCACGATCTCTCTGGACTTCTCCCTGAAAAAGCCGATGGTATCACCGGATACCTTGAACTGGCCCCTGTGCCTGTAGCGCCACGGGTTCTCGTCATAAAGGGACGCAGAGAGCGGCATGTCAATCTTTGCGCCGCGCCTTACGCTGTCGGACAGTATCTCTTCCTTGAGCGAAACCTGTCTTTCGTAACTGATATACTGGAGCTGGCAGCCGCCGCAGGCGCCAAAGTATTTACATGCGGGTTTAATGCGGTCTCGGGACGGCGTGATGATATTTACGGCAGTGCCGAAGGAGTAGTCTTTTTTCTGTTCGTCTATTACGGCTTCGACAATCTCTCCGGGTATAGCCCCTTTTATGAAAAGGACAGCGCCATCTACGCGTGCTATCGAGAGCCCGCCGTAAGCGGGCCGTTCAGCACTGACCTGAAGCGTTTCACTATTTCTTTTCAATGATCTGTTTTATGGTCGTCTTCAGCGTCGTCAGGTCCGAAGATTTTACTACATAAGCGTCAGATACCCAGACAGAAAAGTCGTCCCTGTAGTCATACGCTGTCAGCATGATGACCGGAACCTGGGGGTCCTCCTGTTTTAGCTGCCTGAGCACCTGAATGCCGTCCATGTCCGGCATCATTATGTCGAGGGTGACCAGGTCGGGTTTATCAGTCTTGAATAGTTCTATCGCTTCCTTTCCGGAATTAGCAATTACGATCTCATATCCCTCATCCTCCAGCTCAGCCTTGTAAAGTTTCAATATGTTTTTCTCGTCATCCACCACCAGTATCTTCATGCGCGCCCCCTTTCATGGGAATGTATATTCTGAAAATGGTGCCTTTACCCGCCTTGCTCTCTACTTCGATCCTGCCGCCATGCTCCTCTATGATCCTCTTTGTTATGGAGAGTCCGAGCCCGGTGCCGGTCGGTCTTGTCGTATAGAACGGATCGAATATGCGGTCGATGTCCTCTTCCTTTATGCCCGACCCGGTATCGCTGATCTCTATCACTGCCTCCCTGTGTTCGGCCTCGTAGCCCAGCAGATCGGGACCAGAGAATGTCGAGACAGCATGCGCCTTTATTTTTATCGTACCATTTTCGGTCGCAAAATTCGCATTGTTTATCAGGTTGAGCATCGCTTCCTTGAGGCGGTCGTAATTGACCAATAGAACGAGGGACTGCTCGACCTCGATAATAAGTGCGTTGCCGCGGTCTCTCACGGCCGGTTCGAGAAGCGCGAAGATATCATTCACGAGGTCGGAAGCCATTACCTCATGCCGCTCGGGTATGGAACCCTTGACGAAGTTGAGGGTATTGTTAAGTATGCTTTCGAGCCGCGTCACCTCATCCACTATGATTTTTGCCTGCTCCTTCATGTCCTTGTCCAGTTTTTTTTCGAGGCGTCTGGCGAAACCGCCGATCGAGAGCAGGGGATTTCTGATCTCATGGGCCACTTTGGCAGCCATCTCTCCGAGTGCGGCCATGCGCTCTACTGCGACGAATTTTTCTTTCAGCTTTTTAATCTCTGAAACATCACGCGCAATATGTACAGTGCCAGTCAACTCACCGTCCTTATCCAGGAGCGGCGAACTCGATATCAAATATGTGCCTCCCAGGTTTTTATCATCCACTTCACCGACAAACGGTTTTTTGGACAGTATGGTTTTGTGATGGGGGCAGAGGTCCCAGGGACTGTCCATCCCGTGGAATATCTGGTAACACTTCTTTCCGATGATCTCTTCCTCGGGCTTGCCTATCTTAACTGTGACGGCCTTATTGATCTTGTTTATCACATAGTTGCTGTCATTGATAAACACGAGGTCCGAGATTGAATCGAATATGTTCTCAAGTTCCTGTTCGGTCATTGCTATCTCTTCGAAAAGGCGGGCATTTTCGATGGCCGACGCTATCTGGTCGGTAAAGCCCTTCAATATATCCATGTCATGATCAATGATCGGCTTTCGCGAGAAGAGATTGTCGACCCATAGCACTCCTATGACCCGGTCCATGGAGATCAGCGGTAAAACCGCGTAAGCCATTGTGCCGAGCTGATCAACAAGCGCCCCGTCGGAAAGGGGCTCGGCAAGGACGTCTGTAACATTGAACGACTTTTTCTCTTTCACAGCCCGCGTGAGTATGGTATCTTCCCCGAGCGGAACGGCAATACCGCAGCAGAGCCTGTCCATCAGGGAATCTTTGCTCAGTGGGCCCTGTTCAATCTCGGCCATCATGTCATGTATGTCCTTATGTTCCATCGAGAGGCGGGACCATATCTCCCATGCCTCGTCATGGTTAGCGGGCCCCACACCCATAGCGCCCCGGATGGTACCCGCTTTTTCATCAACGAGAAAGAGCATTGCCCTGTTGAATCCGAGGCCGTCGCCCATTGTAACTGCTGTAAGTACCATCCTCAGCAGTCTGTCGAGTTCGAGCGTGCCCCGCATGTTTGAGCTGATAAAAAGAAGCCGGGAGAGTTCGTTGTTCTTGCGCATAAGGTCTTTTTCGACGCGCTTTTTTTCGGTTATGTCCCTTCCTATCCTGCTGACTCCGAGGATGTTTCCATGCGTGTCTTTTATGGGGGCCATATTCAGGCTTATATCAAGTATGCGGCCGTCCTTTGTCTTGCTGACGGTTTCCACTTCTTTTACGGATTCGCCGCCCTTTATCTGTTCGAGGTAATTCTTTTCGGTTTCAACGAGAAAGTGAGGAACAGTAGGAACGAACTGGCCAATCGCCTCTTCAAAGGAATAGCCGAACATCTTTACCGAGGCGTCATTCCAGGAAGTAACTATTCCGTTCAGATCGGTCGTGATCACAGAGTCGGACGAGTTATCGATGAGGCCCTGCAGATAGTCCTTAAGCATCTCGGTATGTTTCTTTGCCTCTATGGCCTCATATTCCTGCTTGACCGCATTTTCATAAAAAATTGATTTCTCTATAACAATGGCGGCAACGGAAGCAAAGCCCTCAATGGTGATCCTGTCGTCTTCATTAAAAGGAACGATATTCCCCGAACCATCTTTTTTATCAAGAAGAGCGAAGCTGCCTATAAGAGTCGCCCCTATTTTCATAGGGGTGCAAATACCGACCTGCATTTTAGACATGGGAGTGAAGCGGTCATGGTCAACAGACTGGTCAAAAAAAATGGTAGATCCGGTTTCAGCAGCCCTGCCGCAGAGGCCTTCGCCTATACCGCGCTCCTGTATAACATTGTCTTCAAGCCCGGTATGGGCCGCAAGCATCAACTTTCCATCTTTTAGCAGGCGGATGATAGAGGCCCCGGCATTGAAGAACTTGACGCTCTCCCTGGATAGCTTGTTTAAAAGCTCTTCTGAATCTGTGATGGATATTATAGAGGTTGTGAGTTCAAAAAGAACCTTGAGCCGGCGCAGTTCTTCAGCTCCATCACCGCAATTGGACGCGTTCTGATTTAACAGGATTTCGCCGTTTTCAGCCATTGTGCGCCGTCCCCTTGTATAATTCAAGATATTTTGCCGCTGACCCGGGCCATGAGAAATCGGTCCCCATCGCACTGCAGACAATCTTAGCCCAGACTTTCCTGTTGCCGTATGCCTGAAGTGCGCTGTTGATTCCGGCGGTGAATGACGGCAGCGAATGTTCATTGAACAGAAAGCCATTCATGTCCTGCCTTGCATTTGTTTCGGCTGTTATGCTGTCGGCAAGACCACCGGTGTTGGTTGCCACCGGTACGGTACCGTACCTCATGGCTATCATCTGTCCGAGTCCGCAGGGCTCATAAACCGACGGCATAAGAAAGATGTCCGAGCCCGCGTATGCAAGGTGCGCGAGCCTGTCGTCGAATCCGGCCACGAAAAAAATATCGCCCGGATATCTGCCTGCATAATCCCGAAGGAGTTTCTCAAGGTGCGCGTCACCCCTGCCGAGTATAAAAAGTTTCAGGCCGCGCCGCATTAATTCATTTATAGAACCGGCAAGCAGTACAATGCCTTTTTGTTCAGAGAGCCTGCCAATAAAGCTTAGTATGGGCATCTCGGATTTGCCGGTAAACCCGCAGTGAGAGATCAGCGCCTGTTTGCAGATCTTTTTCCCGGCAGCGTCGGACTGGGCGTATGACGCCGGCAGGGCGGGATCGGCGGCAGGGTTCCACTCGTTATAGTCTATGCCGTTCAGCACCCCGTAGAGCGCATCCTTTCGCGTCCTGAGTACCCCGTCCAGCCCGAAGCCTTTGTCCGGGGTAAGTATCTCTTTTGCATAGGTTTGGCTGACTGTAGTCACCATGTCAGCAGAGATGATGCCGGCCTTTAGCAGATTGATATTACCGTAAAATTCTATGCCTTCAGGCGTGAAATGGTCGGGTCCCAGCCCTGTGAGGTCCAGGGCGGAAGGCGGGAAGAGACCTTGATATCCCAGGTTGTGAATGGTAAACATTGTCCTTGTATCTTCAAACAGCTTTTCCCGCAGGCGAAGGGCCTCGATATAAAGCGGGATAAGACCTGTCTGCCAGTCGTTGCAATGGAGGACATCGAATTTAAGCTTTAATTTCCTGCAGACCTCAAGAACGCTCTTTGAGAAGAAAGCAAACCGGGCGGCATTGTCCGGATAGTCGCCCTCCGGGGGCCCGTAGAGTTCTTCTCTGTCGAAGTAATCAGCATTCGAAATAAAATAAACCTGGCCACGTGCGTCAGGCGGGCTTCCTTTGGCGGCAAGCCTGAAGAGGCGGCATTTTTGTATATCACTTCCGACCGGTATGTCCAGTGATATACCCGTGTCGGTCATTGAATCCGCAAACTTTACAGAGGTCGTTTTGTAAAGAGGAACGAAGAGAGACACATCCAGGCCCATGCGGATGTATTCCCTGTACAGCGTGCCGGCAACGTCAGCGAGGCCGCCAGTCTTGGAATACGGCACCGCCTCCGACGATATCAGGGCTATCTTCATTTGATTATATTTTAGCGTCCCGCATGAATTTGGCGGACTCTTCAGGCGGAGTGGGATTGATGAAGAACCCCGATCCCCATTCAAAGCCTGCGGTCCGTGTAAGTTTGGGGACTATCTCGATATGCCAGTGGTAATAGTCGTTGACCTCGTCCTTGAAAGGAGAGGTATGAAGGATGAAGTTGTACGGAGGAGTGTCGAGCACCCGGTCGAGCTGTCTGAGTGTGCGCTGAAGTATCTCGGCAAGGTCTGTGAAGCTCTTGTCGGAAGGTGCATAGCTCGACTCATGTTTCTTTGGAAGGATCCAGGTCTCAAACGGCTCGCGCGGAGCAAAAGGCGCGATGGCCACGTATTTGGAGTTCTCGCTGATGACCCTTTTCCCTGACTCCAGGTCCTGGCTGATGATATCGCAGAGGAGGCAGCGCTCCTTGTCGTCAAAATATTTTTTGGAAGTATCTATCTCCTCTTTGACGCTCGTCGGAACAATAGGCAGGGCTATAAGCTGGCTGTGGCTGTGCTCAAGCGACGCTCCTGCGATCTCGCCCTCATTCTTGAAGATCAGGACATACTTGAGGCGGAAGTCCTTTTTCAGGTCCATGAGCCTGAAATAATAGGCCCACAAAACATCTTCGACCGCTTTTTGGGGCATGGTGGCGAGGGAGAGCTGATGCTCCGGGTTCTCTATGATGACCTCATGGGCGCCGAGACCGTTCATCTTGTCGAACACGCCATCACCTGTTCTGTTGAGTTCTCCATGTATCTGCAGCGCCGGAAATTTGTTGGGGACTACCCTGAGGGTCCATCCGGGTGAATTGGGGGCGGTGCTGGACGGCCTGAAGGCAACGATTTCCTGTGTGGTAGTGTGTTCGTTACCGGGACAGAACGGGCAGAATCCGCCCAGCTTGCGTTTTTGCGACGGAGAAATGAAATCGGTCGGCCTCTTGCCGCGCTCAACGGATATGATGACCCACCGTCCGGATATCGGGTCTTTCCTCAGCTCGGGCATAAAATCCTCCTCTATATCAGTGACGCCGGTTTGCAGATACGATACATATATATTAAGCTATAATTATAGCACTATGAAACCAGTTTTTATTGCCGATCCGGTAAACGGTCCCTTTGACGACCCGAGCCTTTATGTGCGCATATTGAGGGAGAGCAGGGCGCTCCTTTTCGATGCGGGAGACATAAGAAGGCTCGAGACCGGAAGCATCCTGAAGATCAGCGATATCTTTATCACGCATACCCATATGGACCATTTCATCGGCTTTGATTCCATACTGCGCGCTGTGTTGAGGAGGGATGAGCCGCTCAGGATATTCGGTCCCGAAAACATTATCAGCTGCGTAGAAGGCAAGCTGCGGGGTTACAGCTGGAACCTGATAAAGGAGTATCCGGTCAGGATTGAGGTCATCGAAATTAAAACAGATTCGGTCGAGCATGCAGGTTTTTATGCCGAGAATTCGTTTTGCCGGATCGACGGACGGTCAGGACGTTTTGATGAAATCATCCTCGATGAACCTCTCTTGAGGGTAAAGGCGCTACATGTAAAGCATGAAATACCTGTGCTCGCCTATTCGCTTGAGGAGGAATTTCATATAAACATAAATAAGGACATGCTTCAGGAGATGGGGCTTCCTGTAGGGCCCTGGCTTTCGGAGATGAAGAAGGCCATCAGGCTGCAAGCGCCGCCCGATACGGTCATCGAGGTTGACGGAGTTCCCCGCAGGATGGAGGAGCTGGCTCCGCTGACCACGATTACTCGAGGCGAAAAGATAACGTATGTCATGGATGTCTCTCCGGACGAAGAAAATATCAGGAAGATAATCCCTTTTGTGGCCGGGTCCGACGTGCTTTTTTGCGAAGGTTATTTTCTGTCGAGGGATGCCGATCGGGCGATGGAGCGCAGTCATCTTACGGCGGCGCTTGCAGGCAGGATCGCCCGCGAAGCGCGTGTGGGCAGGCTTGAACTAATGCATTTTTCTCCGAAATACAGACATTGTGCTGATGATCTCTACCGCGAAGCGGAGGGTGAATTCAGGGGCGAGGTGACCTGTGCGGCCGCTGATACTTGTAACTAATGACGATGGCATAAACGCCCCCGGCATTCACACCCTGGCCAGGGCGATGGCTGAGATCGGCGAAGTGTATATCGTGGCGCCGGACAGGGAGCGGAGCGCAGTGAGCCACGCCCTTACCCTGCACAGGCCTCTCAGGATAGAGGAGATGCGGGACCGGGTCTACAATACCAATGGCACTCCTACCGATTGTGTTGCGCTTGCCATAACTAAAATATTGCCCCGCAAACCGGACCTTGTGGCAGCAGGCATAAACAGGGGCGCGAACCTCGGGGACGACGTTACCTATTCGGGAACTGTCTCTGCCGCAATGGAGGGCACACTGCTCGGTGTCCCTTCATTCGCAATCTCACTGGCCGGGGACAGGCCTTTTCATTATGATGTGGCTGTGCCGTTTGCCATTGAAGTCGCCCGGTATATCCTTGACAAGAATCTACCTGACGACACCCTTCTGAATGTTAATGTCCCTAACAGGCAGAAAGAGGCGCTCAGGGGCATACGCATTACTACTCAGGGCAAACGTGCGTACGACAACGCAATTCAGGAACTGTATTCGCCTTCCGGAGAAAAGCATTTCTGGATCGGCGGGGGCAAGCCCATATGGGAACAGGGAGAGGACATGGACATGCAGGCGGTACTCGAAGGCTATATATCAGTAACACCGGTGCATCTCGATCTCACAAATTATGCCGCGCTCGAAGTACTGAAAAAGACATGGAAGACTACCGGCGGCTGAGAGAACTCATGGTTGATACGCAGCTTGTTCCTCGCGGCATCAGGGACGAGCCGGTGCTGCTGGCGATGAAAAAAGTACAGAGGCATATCTTTATGCCGGAGTCAACGAGATCGGCTGCATACGAAGACAGGGCCGTACCGATAGGCGAGGGCCAGACCATATCCCAGCCGTATATGGTGGCGATAATGTCCGAACTCCTCGAACTGACAGGTTCTGAAAAAGTGCTCGAAATAGGCACGGGCTCGGGGTATCAGGCAGCCATTTTAGGCGAACTGGCGGGCGATGTCTATACCATCGAAAGAGTATCTGCTCTTGCCGAAAGCGCCGGCAGGACCCTGGAGTCTCTCGGCTATAAGAATGTACATGTATTTGCGGGAGACGGAACGCTTGGACTGGAAGACAAGGCGCCTTTTGACCGCATTATCATCACCGCCGCCGCGCCCGAAATTCCGGCTCCTCTTGTGAACCAGCTCAGAGAGGGGGGCATCCTTGTAGTTCCGGTCGGCGAGCGGTATTCGCAGGTGCTTCTAAAAGGCAGGAAGGTCCGGGGTGAAATCGTGAAGGAATCCTATACCAATTGCGCATTTGTACCTCTTATTGGCGAGTATGGCTGGAAGGAGTAAACGAGCAGGCAGAATAATCCCATTCTTGACAGCTGGTCATCAAACTTCCGGGGCCATGGCCCATCGGAAAAACAGTTGAAAAATTCGTTTCCCCTCTTGCATTTTTTAAAAGTTCTGATGTAATATTTCTACTCATCATTAATAAATAAATTAAGCCATTTCATATATTTCAATAGATGCAGTACTGGCAATTTATGGTTCAGTAATTCGAAGTATCGTTACAATCCAACATTATGGGGAAGAAGCGTCATGCAATTTACATTTAAGGGCGGCATACATCCACCCGACAGCAAGGAATTGGCCAGGGACAGGGCCATAAGAAGGGCGAGGGCGCCGAAGCAGGTCATTATCCCGCTGAGCCAGCATATAGGCGCGCCCTGCAAGCTGGCTGTCGAGATAGGCCAGCGCGTAAAAGTAGGCGAAGTCGTAGGCACGCCCGAGGGGTTTGTATCTGCCCCGGTGCACTCTTCTGTATCAGGCAAGGTCATTTCTGTCTGCGACTATCCGGGCGTTACGGGCAAGATGGTTTCTTCCGTAGTCATTGAAAATGATTTTCTCGAGGAGTGGATACCGCTTAGCGACAGGCCGGATTACCAGTCGCTTCTCATCGACCAGCTGAAGCATATGGTAAAGGACGCGGGCATTGTCGGCATGGGCGGGGCCGCGTTCCCGACACATGTGAAGCTTTCTCCACCAGCGGAAAAGCCGATAGATGTGGTGATTATCAGCGGAGCTGAATGCGAGCCGTATCTGACAGCCGATTACAGGGTTATGCTGCAGAATGCGCGTGAGATCATCGAGGGCACAAAGATAATCATGATGATACTTGGTGTCACAGAGACCATTATAGGCATCGAGGACAATAAACCCGAGGCAATAGAGATCATGACAAAGGCGGCTGCGGGCGAGCCCCAAATATCCGTGCTAAGCCTTCCCGTGAAGTATCCACAGGGCGCCGAGAAGATGCTCATAAAGGCGGCGCTTAACAGGACGGTCCCTGAGCGCGGTCTTCCAATGGATGTAGGTGTACTTGTGCTGAATATCAGCACTGCAATGGCTGTATACGAGGCGGTCAGGTATGGTAAACCGCTTGTCGAGAGGGTAATTACGGTCTCCGGAGAAGGCATTAACTATCCTGCCAACCTGCTTGTCAAGGTGGGTATACCTGTATCCGACATCATAGAAGAGTGCGGCGGATTCAAGACGACGGCGGCCAAGGTGATAGCGGGCGGGCCCATGATGGGATTTGCGCTTTCCGACCTGAGCGTGCCTGTTACCAAAGGCACTTCGGGCATACTGGTCCTGCCTGAAGACGGGGTTGCTCACGCCGGCGAGTTCAGGAATTGTATCCGCTGCGGCAGGTGCATAGAGATCTGCCCGATGGGGCTTATGCCGTCCATGCTGAGCGTAACCTCTGAAAAAGGTTTTTATGAGATGAGTAAAGAGTATAATCTCTTCGACTGTTTTGAATGCGGCTCATGTACTTATGTGTGCCCTTCAAAACGGCCGATAGTGCAGCTGGTGAGGCTGGCCAAGTCTCTGGTCAAGCCGTAGGGCAGCCGGGAATAACAGCTTAATATGAATAATATGGCATTGGACTAAGAGGATACAGGATGGAACGGAGCAGGGATCAAAACAGGCTTATTGTCTCAACGAGTCCCCACATAAGGAGCGAAGAGACTACACAACATATAGTCTGGAGTGTAAATCTGGCACTTCTGCCGGCTGCGCTTATGGGCATATACTTTTTCGGCCCTATGGCTGCTGCCATAATCGCCGTATCTATAACCACTGCCGTCCTGTGCGAGTACGGATACCAGAAGGCGTTGAAGAAAAGGGTCACTATTGATGACGGCAGCGCCGTTCTGACGGGGCTGTTATTCGGGCTCACTCTCCCTCCATCAGTACCGTTATATATACCGTTTGTCGGATCATTCGTGGCGATAGTGCTTGCCAAGCAGCTGTTCGGCGGTCTCGGGTTTAACATATTCAACCCGGCGCTGATCGGCAGGGCATTTGTGCAGATATCTTTTCCAAAACTCATGACTGTCTGGCTCGAGCCGACAGCGGCCTTTGTATTTATTGATGCAAAGACTACGGCAACGCCACTGGGCATCCTCAAGGAAGAGGGGCTGCAGAAGCTTCTCGAACATTCGGGCACCTATCTCAATCTCTATACGAACATGCTTTTCGGCCACAGGCCCGGTTCGCTCGGCGAAACATCTGTCGTCGCACTGCTTATGGGTGCGGCTTTCCTGCTTTACAGGCGTTACATCAGCTGGCATATACCGGTTTCTTTCCTCTCCACAGCCGGTCTGTTAGCCTGGGTATTCGGCGGCAGCGAAGGCCTTTTTACAGGTGATCCGGTTCTGCACCTTCTGAGCGGAGGTATAATTTTGAGCGCCTTTTTCATGGCAACCGATTATGTGACATCCCCTTCGATCAGGAAAGGCCAGATAATCTTCGGCATAGGGTGCGGTTTTCTGACCATGCTCATCCGTCTCAAGGGCGGATATCCGGAGGGAGTAATGTTTGCCATCCTGTTAATGAACTGTTTCTCGCCGCTTATAGACAGGAGTTTCAGGTCGAACGTCTTTGGCGCCGCCGAGAGAAAGGGCCTGCTGAAATGACCGGAAAGGACATACTTAAAATAACCCTCAATCTTGCAGTAATTTATATTGCCGGAGGGCTTATCATCGCGCTTGTTCATGCTGCTACATCTCCGATAAGGTATCACAATAAGGTTGTAGCTGAAGAGTTGGCACTGAAGAGCCTGGTACCTGACGCGGACAAGATAGAGAAGCTCGGCGACTGGAAGATACACGAAAAGGACGCCAAGTACTTTGTGGCAAAAAAAGGCGAGGCTACCATAGGGTACATAGTACAGTCTTACGGCAAGGGCTATTCGAGTTATATCAACACGCTGATAGCGGTCGACAGGGATTTCAGGGTCAAAAAGGTGAAGATCCTTGACCAGAAAGAGACCCCCGGCCTTGGGGACGAGATAGAAGAAGATTCATTTACAGACCTGCTTAAAGGCAAGGATGCCGATCATCTGAAGGTGCTCAAGACAGAGACGACGGAATATGTCCAGGCGATAACAGGCGCTACGATATCGAGCCGCGCTGTTACCGACGATGCTGTAAGAAACGGAGTGAAGTTCATCAAGGCAACGATTACGGGCGGAGGTGCCGGGCATGTCGGACGCTAATCAAATCAGCTATTGGGAACTGATAAAGAACGGCATACTCAAGGAGAACACCATCTTTAAGCTTGCGCTCAGTTTATGCCCTGCCATAGCCGTGACGACCAGCCTCAAGAATGGTTTTTTCATGGGGGTTGCGGTAGTGTTCGTGCAGGTCATGGTGAATCTGACCGTCTCTGCCATGCGCAAGTTCATACACCAGAGGATCAGGCTGCCAATCTTTATGCTTGTTATTTCGGGCTGGGTTACAGTGGTCAACCTGTTGATGGATGCTTATGTCCCCGATGTATACAAGGAAGTCGGGCTTTATATACAGTTGATAGTGGCATTTGCATCTATCCTTGCGAGGGCCGAGATGTTCGCGAGCAAAAACAGGCTCACCCCGTCGCTCTTTGACGGTCTTGGCATGGGCCTCGGATTTCTTGTGGCCCTGGTATTTATAAGCATTTTCAGGGAGCTGTTCGGAAAGGGCACGATACTGGGAGTGTCTATTATCGGCGCCAAGCCGCTTCTTATACTTGTTCTGCCGGCCGGGGGCTTTTTTGCGGTAGGCATTCTGATGGCGCTCTTCAACTGGCTTTACGCGCGCTATGCGGCAAAGCCTGGGGCGCACTAAAGGAGATCTGTTATGGGTGCGGAATTAATAAAGCTGTTTGAACTGATTGTATCGGCATCGCTGGTAAATAATTTCGTATTTACCTGGTTTCTTGGTCTCTGCATATTCTTTGGCGTCTCGAAGAAGATGGAGACGGCAATCGGGATGAGTATCACATTCACGGCCGTAATGGTCATAAGTGCCGCGATTAGCTGGCTTGTCTTCAGGTTTGTCATGGTGCCGCTCGGGATAGAGTTCCTGATGATCATTGTATTCATCGGGGTGGTTGCAGGACTCGTGCAGGGTTCCGACACGATCATGCGGAAAGTGTCGCCCGGACTCTATTACAAGCTCGGAATCTATCTTGCGCTGATATCGACCAACTGCATAATCCTTGCTGTCCCGCTAATGAATGTCGGCAACAAGTACAGTTTTATCGAGAGCATCGCATTCGCGCTCGGCTCGGGCCTCGGCTTTTCGCTGGCCATGATAATAATGGCGAGTATACGTGAAAAGATAGAGCTTGCGGACATCCCTGTCCCGTTCAGGGGGCTGCCGATGGCCTTTATTATCGCCGGCATGATAGCGCTGGCCTTCACCGGCTTCTCGGGGCTGATAACGCTTTGATCCTGCTGGTCCTGTCAGGAGTAACAGCATAAGTCCTAATGGAGGAAGTTTGTAATGTACGATGTTCATAAAATAGCGTCTGACATAATCGGCATAATCCAGTTTGCCGATCTGACACAGATACTTCCGCATATCGGCGTGGGCGGAGAGATAGAGGCCAAAGAGAGTGTGGATATCGCGCCGCTTATCAGATATTCGCTGATCTTTCTGGCATGCATGGGCACGATATTCGGTTTTCTGCTTGCTTATACTGCAAAGAAATTTGCGATAAAGACAGACCCGCTGGTTGAGAAGGTCAATGAACAGCTGGCCCAGGCGCACTGCGGGGCCTGCGGGTTCGCGGGCTGTGAGCAGTATGCCGAAGCTGTTGTGAAGGACCCCAATATGTCACCGAGCCTCTGCATACCCGCGGGCGAAAGGGCCGCCCTGAGGATAGCTGAACTGACGGGAAAGACGGCCGAGATCAGGGAAAAGCAGTTTGCACGGATCATGTGCGGCGGAGGCCTTAAGGAAGCCGCCAAAAAATACAGATATGAAGGTATGCCGGACTGCCGGGCTGCCGTGCTTGCCGGCGGCGGCGACAAAACATGCATTTATGGTTGTCTCGGTTACGGCACTTGCGAAAGGGTCTGTCCGTTTGATGCAATAAAAATGAGCGATAACGGCCTTCCTCTTGTGGATATGGACAAATGCACCGCCTGCGGCAAGTGTGTTGCAGCCTGTCCAAAGAAGGTGATAGAGCTGCTCCCGGCCTCAAAGGCAGTGGTAGTTGTCTGCCACTCCAGGGACAAAGCGGCAGACACGCGCAAGCTCTGCAGCGCCGGCTGTATAGCCTGCGGTATATGCGTGAAGGTATGCCCGTTTGACGCGCCTGTTGTAAAGAATAATCTGTCGAGGATAGACCCCGCCAGGTGCACTGTCTGCGGTCTATGTGTTCCGAAGTGCCCGACCGGCGCTATAGCTGATTTTGTCCCGAGGACAAAGGCAGCAATTAATGACGCATGCATCGGTTGCGGGGCATGCCTGAAGGTCTGCCCGGTCGAAGCTATAACCGGCTTACCCAAGAGCAGGCATGTGGTCGATAAGCATAAATGTGTTGGGTGTGGCCTCTGTGTGTCCAAATGTCCTGTTGAGGCTTTCGAGGGTACGTTCAATTCAGAGCGCGTTAAGGCTGCAAAAAAGAACATCAGGAAGGCATCTTAGTGAACGGTCCGGCCTAAGGACAATAAAAAGGGCTCAAAGTTTCGTTCAGCTTTGAGCCCTTTTCAGTTATTTCAGGGTCGGCAATAAGCAGCCGGCTGCTATATGACCTTGCCAGGGTTCAATATGTTGTTAGGATCAAAGACAGCCTTGATGCCTCTCATTATGTTAACCTGCTCTTCCCCGAGCTGGCGATGGAAATACTCTTTTTTGACATACCCTATGCCATGCTCGCCTGAAACCAGGCCGTCAAGTTCCTCAGCCTTATTGTACAGGAGAGTGAAAATCTCGCCTGATTTCTTTTCCCACTCTTCCTCGGTCATCTGGTCTTTAAGGATATAAGCGTGGAGGTTGCCGTCGCCGGCATGCCCGAAAGATTTGATGCGCACGCCGGATTTATCCCTTATTTCGTGGGTATATTTTATGAAATCGGCGATCTTGTTCCTTGGTACGCAGACGTCGCACTCATCCATTGCCGTGGTCGAGTTTTTTATCGCTTCAAGGAATGATCCGCGGGTGCTCCAGATGGCCTCTTTGCGGTCAGGTGTGTCTATAACAAGGACATCCAGCGCGCCGCTCTCAAGGCAGATCTCCGCTACAGCTTCATAATCCTTCTCTACAGTCTCCATGTTGCTGCCGTCAAAAGTAAGCAGCAGATAAGAATCCGCGGTATTGTCCGGGAACTTCTTGCCGAGGAATTTCTCGGAATCCAGGATGACTTCCCTTTCCATATATTCAATGGAAGTAGGAAGGGACTTCGACCTGACTATCTTCGGGACAGTTTCAATAGCGGATTCCAAATCTTTGAAGGGTATCAGCAGGCTGACGACAATTTTTGGGAGAGGCACAAGCTTCAGTACCGCCCTGGTAACTACGCCGAGGGTGCCTTCCGAACCGATGATAAGATTCTTCAGGCTGTAGCCGGAGCTGTTCTTTACGGCCTTTTTCTCGCCCACTTCAATTACCTTGCCGCTCGGCAGTACTACTTCAAGGCCGCGGATATAGTCGCGGGTAACTCCGTATTTGACGGCGCGCATGCCGCCTGCGTTGGTATTGATATTGCCGCCGATCGCCGCGTTCTTTTCGCCGGGGTCCGGCGGATACATGAAATCACGGGGCGTTACATAGTCGATTATCTCCTGAAGGGTGAGTCCCGGCTCAACAGTGAGCGTGAGGTTGTCTTCGTCAAGTTCAAGGATCTGTTTCATCTTGGCCATGCTGAGCATTATGCCCCCGTGAATAGCTACAGAGGCGCCAACCAGGCCGGTGCCGCATCCTCTGATAACAACAGGGATGTTGGACTTGTTGGCATAAGCCATTATTTTGGACACTTCTTCAGTCTTCAGGGGCTCTACCAGGACTTCAGGCATTTTATGCACGCCGCCCATCTCGTCATGACTGAAATCCTTGCTGATAGCGTCTCCCGCGTACAGCCTGCTGTCTCCGACTACGGACCGGAGAAAATCGATGTCTTCCTTGCCCACGGTTTTGTAAGCGCTCATGTCCATATCCTTTCATGCTGGGATTTTTTAAGGTTAGGCAAATATCATATCATTTATGGCGCGGTTATGGGAATAAGTGTCTGCCGCCCCGTTATATTGCCGTTGCCTGCGGCTAATATGCTTTAATAGAAGATGCGGCTTGCCTTTGTAAAAAAACGATTTTCTGTATATGGCGGCGCCGAGCAGTACCTCAGGACCATGCTTGGCGAGCTGAAAAAAGAGGGCCATGATCTGCATGTCTTCGCAAATCGATGGACTGATGAGCCCGGACTTGCCTTTCACAAGGTAGGCGTCCTGCCAATGACCTCCTTTCTTTCGGTCCTGTCCTTTAACAAAAATGTGGCATCCGGTCTCAAAAAAGAACGCTTTGACTGCATAGTCAGTTTCGAGAGGACCGAATATCAGGACATTTACAGGGCAGGCGACGGCTGCCACAGGGCATGGCTCGATATCCGGGGCGAGGCAGAACCTCTTTACAGAAGGCTGTCGTTCAGCCTCAACCCTCTGCATCGCTACACCCTGTCTCTTGAAAAAAAAATATTCGATGAAACGCCGATGATCATCGCGAACTCTGGCATGGTCAAAGACCAGATCATAAAATATTACGGCGCACCAGCGGACAGGATTGCCGTTGCCCACAACGGCGTCGACCTGACACGCTTTTCGCCGGACAATCGAACATCCTGGCGTGCATCGGTCCGCAATTCCCTCGGTATCGGAGAGAGGGACAGAGTCCTGCTTTTTGTGGGGACCGGCTTCAGGCGCAAGGGACTGCATACATTGATCCGGGCGCTGCCTGAAACAAAAAGGTCGATTAAGGGCGAAAAACTGGTTGCCCTTGTCCTTGGCAAAGGTGACAGCACGGAATATCGCGAGATGGCAAAAAAAATCGGAGTAGAGGAGAATCTTTTTTTTCTTGGCCCCCAGTCGAATATTGAGAGGTTCTATTCCGCGGCAGACCTCTTTGTGCTGCCGACCCTTTATGATCCATTCAGCAACGCCTGCCTTGAAGCAATGGCATCAGGACTTCCGGTCATAACCACCCGCAATAACGGAGCTGCTGAAATAATTGAACAGGGCAGGGAAGGATTCGTTATGAACTCGGTATCAGACCCTTCCGAACTTGCCGGCAAGATCGCTCTCGCACTCACGGATGCTGAATCCATGGGCAGGCGCGCGCGCGCAAAGGCCGAGGCTTTTTCGATAGACAGGGCTGCTGATCAGTTTATAGGATTGATAAAGCAGATTGCCGGGAGGTAAGCTAACCATGCCCGGGTGGACTGATATGGAAGTCCGGACGATAAGGCGCAGGGCAAATAGTTTTCGCGGCACTGAACATCTTATTTAATTTGCGGAAGAGGTGTCTGTATGTCTACCGGCCAATTTGATCTCGTCATCGCTTACCGCATATATCCGGGACTTGGTAAAAATGCGTTCATGCGGGATGAATGGTCCGATAAATATCACTTTTCGGAAGTATGCCTGAAGTCCATGCTGAGAAGTCTTGACGGCATAAAATTCAAGGTTTACGCCATCCTCGACGGGTGCGACGACAGGTATGAAGGTCTTTTCAGGGGCCTTTGCAAAAACCTGGAGATTGTCAGGTTTAATACACCGGTCGGCAACAAGGCGACCTTTGCCGCACAGATTGAGGTCCTGCTCCGGCAGGATGAATCCGCAACGGTCTATTTCGCAGAAGATGATTATTTCTATCTTGAAGGTGCATTCCCCGCGATGCTTGATCTGGTCGCACGCGACGATGTCGATTTTGTAACGCCGTATGACCACCCCGATTATTACAGGCGGCCGGAACTCAACAACCACAAGTCGGAGATAATTTTTCAAGCCGGCCGTCACTGGAGGACTGCGGCTTCAACCTGCCTGACATTTATGACTACAAAGCGGGTACTTGAGGAAGCTGAACGGCCATTGAGGTCATATAGCAGGATAAGCGATTTCGCCCTCTGGCTTGCAATAACGAAGCTCAAGAAATTCGACGCACCGTGGAAGACATTAAGGCGCATGTATAAGCATAATATTCTCCAGATGCTGGCAGGCCGGGCCTTTAAATTGTGGGCTCCCATGCCTGGCATAGCCAACCACATGGCTGCAAATCACGCGGTCCCTGGAATAGACTGGGATAACCTGATCAGAAAATACCGTTAGCAGCACGCAATACAGGACAGGGTAAAACATATAGTTTTGTTTGCGTAAAGGATTTGACAGATTGTCGACAGGTGCTGTTCGGGAAAAACCCTTTCGCTATCAGTTATAATATTCAGTATTTTGGCGGGTAATTGGCCAATATTTCTTACAGCTTTGATGCCTGCCTCCGCTCGGTGCGTAATGCCGGCTGTCTTGATGTCAAGGCTGAACTTTTGTCTATCATTATTTTTCCCGGACGCGGTCCGGGAGACAGGGAGAAGATATAAGATATGAAGATTACCGTAATAAAAGGCCTTGCTATACCGGATATCAGGATCATACGTTTCGCCCGTTTTTGCGATGCCAGGGGTTATTTTACCGAGCATTTCAGGAAGAGCGATTTTGCGGGCCATCCTGAGATGGACTTCATGAAAGGGGTGGAGTTCGTGCAGTGCAATGAGAGCTATTCAAAAGCGGGGACTATCAGGGGCATGCATTTCCAGTGGAACCCGTTCATGGGCAAGCTGGTGCGGACGCTGCATGGCCGCATGGTGGATATGGTGCTCGACATTAGAAAAGGCTCTCCGACCTTCGGCAAGGCCATCGCGTACGACATGCCGTCTGGTCCCGAGGCGGACTATAATGAATGGATATGGGTCCCGCCCGGATTTGCCCATGGCAATTATTTTACAGCTGAAACGAGCATAGAATACCTCTGTTCCGGTGAATACAGCCAGGGATGCGAAGCAGGGATATCGCCTTTTTCGGCTGATATCGACTGGTCGCTCTGCGAGCCCGGACTGAAACAGACCTTTGATTCGATTGCGGCCGCAAATCCGCTTGTAACCGACAAGGACAGAAACGGTTTTTCGCTTGCAGCATGGTCGGCGGATACGCGCTCTGACAATTTCATTTACGGGAAGACCGCATAAATGACAGACCAGCGCGGCATACTGTTCACCGGGGGCAGCGGACTGCTCGGCACCGAATTCCGCAGCCTGCTGCCGGATGCATTATACCCGTCCTCTGCCGAATTCAATGTAACGGACTATGGGCAGATGGAGGCCTATCTGAGGGGCAGGGACATACGGCTTTTAATTCATGCCGCGGCCTTTACCTCTCCGCCCAGGATCGATCAGGACCCGCTCAGGGCCCTCGAAAGCAATATCATGGGAACTGCAAACGTGGTGAAGCTCTGCATGACCAACAAAATCCGCCTCATGTATATATCCACCGACTATGTTTTCAAGGGGGACAGGGGCAACTACAAAGAAGATGATCCTGTCTGTCCTGTGAATAAATACGCCTGGTCCAAGCTTGGCGGGGAGTGCGCCGTACGCATGTACGAAGAGGCAGTGATCATAAGGACGTCTTTTGGTCCGAATGTCTTTCCATTCGAAAAGGCATTCACCGATCAGTGGACCAGCAGGGAGAGCGTCAGGAAGATAGCGCTGAAGATAGCGGACCTTATAGACAGGGAAGTGACCGGGACTGTTCATGTCGGCGGAGACAGGAAGACGGTCTTCGAGTACGCGAAGGGCCTGGATGAATCAAAGGAGATAAAGCCCCTTTCGGTAAAAGAGGTCAGCTTCAAAGTGCCTGCAGATACATCCCTGGATTGCAGCAGGTATAAAAAAATTATTGACGGTAAATAAGCAGCGGAGGTTTTTATGAAGATACTTTTGGCGGGCGGGGCAGGTTATATAGGATCGGCACTGGCCCCTGTGCTTTTGGCTCACGGTTATGAAGTTGAGGTAATGGACCTCTGCTGGTTCGGCAACTACCTTCCGAAAAAGGTCAAGTTAATACAGAAAGACCTGTTTGACTGCACGCCGGAGGATCTTAACGGGTATGAGCAGATAATATTCCTGGGTGGTGTATCGAACGATCCTATGGCCGAATACAGTCCTGCAAAGAATTTTATCTTCAATGCCGCGCTGCCCGCGTATCTGGCCTTTATCGCAAAAAAATCCGGCATCAAAAGATATATTTATGCCTCTTCCTGTTCTGTCTACGGCTACGCGGCTAACAAGCTTTATGACGAAACAGACCCGGTTTCCTGCGGGTATCCTTACGGTATTTCGAAGCTCCAGGGCGAAAGCGGGGTTTTCCAGCTTAATGACGACGCGCTGTCGGTCATATCCCTGAGGCAGGGCACGGTCAGCGGACACAGTCCGCGCATGAGGATGGATCTTATCGTCAATACGATGTACAAGACAGCGATGACCCAGGGCAAGGTGACCATCAATAATCCTTCCATATGGCGCCCGATATTCGATCTGAGGGACTCGGTGGCCGCTTTTTTAAGGGCAGTCCAGGCGGATTACTCGATAAGCGGCATCTTCAATGTCGCTTCCGGCAACTTCACTGTCGGCCAGGTTGGAGACATGGTGAAGTTTGAGGTCGAGCAGCTGACCGGCAGGGAGATAACCATCGACCTCAAGAACATACAGGATTTCCGCAATTACAAGGTCTCTTTCGAAAAAGCCAAGACTGTTCTTGGTTATCAGCCCCAATTTTCGATAACCGATACCATAATGGACCTGCATGCGCATAAGGATTATTACGGCGATTTCGAGAAGGATGAGTTCTACAATATAAGGGTGTTCAAGAAGCTGCAGCAGTAACCTGACGGCATCCGCAGCACAGGAGGTAATATGAAGATCATACTTTCGATAGCCGGTCATCTTAAGACAGTGCCGTCGAACTACTTTACATACGAGACGCTGAAGGAGATGGGGCATGATGTCAGGCTTTTCAATTTCGGCGTAAACGGCATTTATCCCCGGCTGCTGAAGGCTGTATCAAAAAAGAGCTTCTATGCTCACATCAACAATGAGCTGCGCGGGCTCGCAAACAGTTTCAGGCCCGATATCTTCCTGACCATATTCGGGTTCGATCACGACAGAGCGACGATAGAATATATGAAGAAGAAGGGCATACGCACGGCTTGCTGGTGGCTGAATGATCCGTTCCAGTTCAAAAGGTCCCTTGCCCAGGCCTCTGTTTACGACTACTATTTCACAAACGCGATGGGCAGCGTCAAGGATTACAGGGAAGGGGGCATAGACAAGGCCTTTTTCCTGCCGCTGGCTGCCTTTCCCCGGCTGCATAAAGCCCTGCCCGGGACAGCCATGAACTATGATGTATGTTTTGCCGGCGACTGGGGCCCGATGCGCGAAAAGATGATGTTAGAGGTGGCCAAAGATTTTCGCGTTTCCATATTCGGCCCGTCCTGGGGCAAAAAGCTTGCAAAGGATTCCCCGCTCAGAGGCTGTATCGAACAGGACGGTTTTTTCACCCCTGAGGAGCTGGTGAGCATTTACCACCGTTCCAGGATAGCGCTTAATATTCATTCGTGGTATGGCAACTGGGATTATGGGTTGAATCCGAGGGTCTTTGAAGCGAACGGCTGCGGGACATTCCAGCTTTCGGATTTCAAGGAAGAGATCCCCGGACTTTATGTGCCGGACAAAGAGATAGTCCTGTACAGAAATATGGACGAACTGAAAGAAAAGGCGGCATTCTACCTGGGGTCTGACGCGCGGCGGACAGACATCGCGGAGCGGGGCTATGCCCGTACACTCAAAGACCACACCTATGCGCACAGGCTCCAGAAGATGTTTGATATCATGGGGTTGTCGAGCTAATCAGTCATTCACGACGATTACCGCAGGGGGAAGACGGGCCTTGGCATGCTGAAAATATTACATACCGAATCCTCAATGGGATGGGGCGGGCAGGAGATAAGGATAGTCCGCGAATCTCTGGGCATGATACAGCGCGGTTACCAGGTACTGATTGCGGCCCCGCCTGACAGCGTCATATTCAGAAAAGCGGGAGAGGCGGGACTAATTGCCCTGCCGGCAGTTTTCAGAAAAACCAATCCTCTTTCCATAATCAGGGCAGCTGCCCTCATCGACCGGGAAAGGCCGGACATAATCAATACTCACAGTTCTTCCGACAGCTGGGTGGCGACACTCGCCGCAAAAATTTCCAAAACAAAACCGGCGGTCATCAGGACAAAACATCTGTCGACGCAGGTCAAAAGTTCGTTGTCAGCCAGACTCATCTATGCCATCCTGCCTGATGCCGTTATTACAACCGGTGAAGAGATAAGAAATAATATGATAAAGGCAGGGTTCCCGGCTGACAAGATCCTGTCAGTTCCTACTGGCGTTGATACAGACCGTTTCGATCCGGCGAAAGTTACACCAGTCTTCAGCCGTCAGGGTTTTTCGGTCGGCATGATCGGCGTGCTGAGAAGCTGGAAAGGGCATCAGTTTCTTTTCGAGGCGATACCGTCCATTCTCGAACGCATACCCGACGCTCTTTTCTATGTTGTCGGCGACGGGCCCCAGAAGCTGCATCTTGAGAAAATCATAGCTGATGCGTCTTTCAGAAACAGAATAGTCCTTACCGGGCATAGAGAGGACGTGCCCGAAATCATGGCCTCGCTTGATATCATTGTCCATCCCTCTTTCGCAAATGAAGGCGTTCCCCAAACCATACTGCAGGCCCTTGCAATGGCAAAGCCTGTCATCGCATCCGACGCGGGGGCCATAAAAGAGGTTGTCATAAACAACAGGACAGGCATTTTGATCGAGCCGAAGAATAGCGCACAGATTGCGGCAAAGATCATGGAACTGCACGATTCTCCTGAGCTCGCGGCAGGCCTTGGCCGGGAAGGCAGGCGACTCGTGGATCAGAAGCATTCTGTTGGGATAATGCTCGACAAGATAGAAGCGCTTTACAGGAAACTCCGGCCAAATGCCTAAATTCGATGGTGTAAATAAGATACTAGTCATTAAACTGCGCCATATCGGCGATGTGCTGCTGTCTGTCCCTGTGTTCAGGGCACTGCGCGAAACCTTTCCGGGGGCCCGCATCTCGGCGCTGGTAAACGCGGGCACCGAAGACGTGCTCGCAGGCAATCCTCTTATCGATGAGATCATTATATTCGACAGGCGGGTCAAGGATAGATCGGCGCTCGGCAAGTTCAGGCGGGAAATCTCCTTCCTCATGGAGATCAGGTCAAAACATTTTGATATGGCGGTTGACCTTACGAGCGGCGACCGGGCTGCGCTGATAGCGCTCTCTTCGGGCGCGCGTTACAGGATCGCTTATGATCCGGAGGGCGGCGGGTTCCCCGGCAAACGCTTTGCCTATACGCATATGGCTGCAAGGGATGCGGAACCGCCTCACATGGTTACGCAGAACCTCTCGACGGTCAGTCAATTCGGGATCGCAACCGATAATACCGATGTCGATTTTTTTATACCCGACGAGGCCGGCAGATTCGTCGCTGATATCCTCAAGGCACATTCAATAAGGAAAGCGGACAGGCTGGTCCATATTCATCCCACATCGCGCTGGCTCTTCAAATGCTGGAAGGATGAATATATGGCAGGGGTAATAAAATGGCTGCTCGCTAAAAAAGCCGCGGTAATTGTAACGTCCTCTCCGTCCGGGCGTGAGATGGAAAGGGCAAAGAACATACTTGCACTGGCGGGTAAGGATGCAAAGCTGATAGACCTTTGCGGCGTAACGACAATAAAGCAGCTTGCAGCGATCTCCGCCGCCTCGGACCTCTTCATCGGGGTCGATTCAGCTCCAATGCATATAGCGGCCGCGGTCGGAACCCCGGTGATCGCGCTTTTCGGACCTACCGGCGAAATGCAGTGGGGCCCCTGGGGCAAGCAGCATCTGATATTCACAAAAAGAATGCATTGCCGGCCATGTCCCGAGAGCAGATGCAGCGGGATCGAGGTAAGGAAATGTCTTGAAGAAATAACCATGGACGAGGTAATTGCTGCCGCATCCAAAATGCTTAAATTCAGGAGCGCATATCCGTCGGGAAGCAGGTCAGGGCATGGGAAATAAGCTCTCTGTGCTGAGGTGTCTTTTTGGCGGAGTTTCACCATTCCGCAGGGATGATGTCGCCAGTATTCTGATCGTAAGGATGAACAGGCTAGGCGACATGATATGCACAATCCCGCTCATAAAGACTGTGCGAAAAGCATTTCCCGAAGCGCGCATCACCGTGCTTGCCGAAAGCAGTAATGCAGAAATCATCCGGCATGAACCGTATATAGACAGTCTGCTTGTATACAAGAGAGGCACCGGCATCTACAGGAGCAGGGTCCTCAATATCCTCAAGATCCTCAGGGGAAACAGGTTCGATCTTGCAATCGGGGTCAAGGGCGGTTTTTCGAGTTTTCTTGCGACGGCAGCCCTTCTCAGTGGAGCGGCATTCAGGATCGGATACATCTCACGGAAAAAACGCCTGATGAACAGGTTCTATAATCTCCCGGCAGCGCCTATCGATTTCTACGGTACCCACCAGGTAGATGCCTGTCTTAACCTTCTGCATCCGCTGGGTGTTAAAGAGGTGGTAAAGGACATAAGCATAACCTTACCGTCCGATAATAAGGACTCAGCCAAGGCCTTTCTGATCTCAAAGGGATTGAGGCCAAAAGAGCGTCTTGTGATCTTCAACATCAGCAATAACAGGGAAAGTTCGACCTGGGCCGCTGAAAAATTTGTAAGACTGGCGGCTTATTTTCTTAAAGAGCATAACTGCAGGTTCATCATCTCAGGCCTTCCGGAGCATGAAGTAAGGGCCATGAGCATCTGCAAAAGCATAGGACCGGAGGCCTTTTTTTTCAAAACCGATAGCATCATGGATTTTGCCGCCATTGCTTCTTTCTGCAATGTGCTTGTGACGGGTGACGGCGGTGCCAGCCATGCAGGGGCTGCTGCAGGGGCGCTTGTGATAACCCTTTTTGGCGCCGCGCCTCCGGAGGTCTGGAGACCCTACGGCGAGCAGCATATTTCATTAAAGGCATCGGACAGCGATGTCAACTCTATCACGGTTGAGGAAGTTTGCGCGGCCATACAGGCAAAGGGAATTAAAACCTGTTTATGAAAAAGCTTCTGATCTCATCAGGCATAGAAAATATAATACCGTTAGGCAGGACATTCAGCAGGCTCGGGTATGAAGTGAAGGTCTTTAATCCCGATCTTGAAATAAGCCCTGTTGATGAATATTTCTTCAAGCCGGCCAACAACCTCCTGCGGAATACCGGCATCGCAAAAGACAGGCCGTTCGGCAGGGCATCGCGCCACAGGAGCGACAGGTACAAGATAATGAAACTGTCGGAAGTTGTCAGGGAATTCCGGCCCGATATCTTTTTGCACGAGCGCGGTCTTGCCATGCCCCCGGATTTCATGCAGGAGCTGAAGGGCGACCTGGGTGTAAAGCTTACCATCGCCTGGTGGACAAAAGGCCTGCAATGGGTAGACATGGCGGTGAAGGACGCCCGACTGTTCGATTACTATTTTTTTATCCACCGCTCTTTTGTGGAGACATGCAGGAGTGAGGGCCTTGATAACTGTTATTACCTGCCCTATGCTGTTGATAAAGATCTCTTCCATAAAATAGAATTGTCGGGAGAGGACACAAGAAAATACGGGTGCGATGTGGCATTCGTGGGCGGATGGTTCCCCAACAGACAGGAAATAATTGAAGATATTGTCGCGGATACGGACATACGCCTCAGGATATGGGGGCCAAAATGGAAACGCAAGAATATCACCAGTTGCAGACTGCTGCGCTCTGTTGCGGGTGTCAGTCTCTATGGAGAGGGACTTGTGAAGCAGTACAGTGCCGCAAAGGTCAATCTGAACATCAGCAAATGGCTCGGCAAGTCGGACTCCGGCCTGAATCTCAGGATATTCGAGATACCCCGGTGCGGCGGCTTTCTGCTGACAGATTATATCGAAGAGCTGGACGAGTTTTACGAGGCAGGCAGAGAGATAGAAACTTACAGGGACATGGCTGAGCTTAAAGACAAGATGCGCTTTTATCTGAAGAATGATGGGGCGCGGGAAGAGATAGCCCGCAGGGGTTACGAAAGGGCGATGAAGATGCCGGGATGGGAAGAGCGGATCAGGCAGATGATGGACCTTATATCTGAATCATCGGGACAGGACTGGCATGCTTAACAGATTGTTGAACAGATTTGTCTTTAATCTCTATTTCTTTATCTTCAAGGCTGCCGCAAGCATATGGCCGCCGGTTGATACGGTACTCGACAAAGCGTCATTCAGGCGAATACTGGTCTTCAGCACCGCGGGTATCGGAGACTCCCTTTCTGACAGCCCGGCCATAAGGGCGCTGAAGGAGACCTATCCTGAAACCATCATCACCGTTGTTGCCCACAGGAGAAGGTCCCTGGTCGCAGCGCACAACCCGTTCATCGATGAGCTTGTCCTGTACAAAAAAGGCTTCATATCATTTATCAAGAATTATCTTTTGCTGAAACGCAGACATTTTGATCTGGTAGTTATACTGAGGGCAAATGATCCCGACGTATGGCCCCTCGCTTACTTTATAAACCGGAGGGCGGTTGTGAGCTGTCCTGTTATGACACGCATGGGATTCCTTATCTCTCACCCGGTTATCCTGCCGGACTGGGACTGCACCCACGGGGTCGAGCAGACTATGGATATAGTGCGGTATGCAGGCGCGGATACAAAGGACCGTGGCCTGGTATATGAAGTAAGTAATGATGAACTGAAAAATATTGAAGAGACGCTTGCCGGTTTTGGGGTTTCCGGCCGTCATATCGTTGCCTTTCAGGTTGGGGGCGGCAGGCGCGGCGGGTACCGCGACTGGGGATACGCCAATTACATAGAGGCAGGCAGGAGACTTCTTGAAGAGTTCGACGTTGTGCTCATGCTCACGGCAGGAAAAGATAATCTCAACAAGGCGAACCTGGTTGAGTCGGGCCTGGGCAGTAAAGATGTATTAAACATGGCCGGTAAGATGACGCTCGCGCAGACAGCCGCGCTACTGAAAAAATGCAGCGTTCTTCTTTCGACCGACACAGGGATCATGCATCTCGGCTTTGCGGTCGGAGATGTGGATGTGCTATCGCTTATACATTGTTTCAATCCTGCAACGAGGGTGGGCCCTTACGGATATGGAGAGAAACATGCGGTAATACAGCTCACGCCTCCTGAAGGGCAGAAGCCGTCCATGAGTATGAGCATGGACATGATAAGTCCCGAAGCTGTTTATGAGAAACTGAGAGAAATCTGCCTCCGCAAGGGAATGAGAAAGAGGTTTCATGAATCTTAAGATAAGGGACAATCTGCTGATACAGGGCATGCGCATCCTGAATAATGCGGGAGCGCTGAAGCTAAAGCATCACAAGGACATTGATGCGCGTAAATCCAGGGGGATACTTGTAGTGGTCACAACGGCTCTGGGCGACGCTATATTCTGCACACCTCTGTTCGATGCCCTAAGGAAGGCCCTGCCTGATACGAAGATCGGCCTGCTCGTCCATCATTCATTTCAGGACCTTTTTTCAGATGATCCCAATGTTGATGTTGTTATCCCTTATTACGGCAAGTTTAAAAAAGTATTGTCCACCTTCAGGCGCCTGAAGGCCGGCGGCTTTGACATTGCCCTGGTGGCCAATATGAATGATCCTGATGTCCTGCCACTTCTCTATTGGTCAGGGATAAGGACGATGATCAGAAGGCCGTGGAAATCCACCATATACCCGTATTTAATCAGCAATCCAGAAATGATGGGAAGCGGTGATCCGCCGGACCACGCAATACCGCTGAATCTGCAGATGGCCGAAATAATCGGACTGAAGCCCGAGGCAGGGCGAACTTATATAGCTGTCAAAGAGGGATCAAAGGCCGGGATCGGAAACCTGCTGCATGATCTCGGCATAAGCGGGGATGAGCTTCTGATAGGCTTTCATCCCGGAGCTTCGCTCAGGAGCAAGATGTGGCCTCCTGAAAGTTATGCTGAGCTCGGAAGGAAGATCCTTGCGGATTGTCCCCGGGCAAGGATTATTTTGACAGGCAGCAATAAAGAGTCGCCTCTTTGCCTCGAAATCCGGGAGGCAATCGGCGCAGGGGCCTTAAGCGTTGCGGGCAAACTGCCTTTAAAGGAGCTTGCCGCCCTCATGCAGCGGCTCAGTCTTTTTGTTTCAGGAGATACCGGGCCGTTTCATATTGCCAATGCGCTCGGGATCAGGACAGTCACTATTTTCGGACCGTCCGACTACAAGACGAACGGCCCGATATGGGACCTCGATATTCACCGGGTCATCTCGAACAAGCCGGACTGCTGGTATGATAATTGTGCGAGGTGGTGCAAAAAACCGGTATGCACAAAAGACATATCAGTGGACGCGGTTTATAATGAGTGCCGCAGTCTTATCGATGCCGGGAGTTGTTAGGAGGATAGATTGATGAAAGTTGCAATGTATAACGTTACCACGAATGTTGTGAAGGGCGGCATAGAGACTTTTTGCATCGGCGCCTCTGAAGAAATGGTCAGGAGGGGCATCGATGTGCGAATAGTCTGCGGCACTGACGGGAAGATTCCAGAGACCTTTGAGAAGAACGGCGTAAAATATCACGCCTTCCCTTACAGGAGGAGAGAGGAATTTCCGGACATCGGCTCCCGGTTCAGGAAACTCTGCAAACGAATAAGCTTTGCCAGGAACTGCATGGACTTTCTACTGGAAGAGAAATTCGATATTGTCCATGTGCACAAGCCCTTTGAGTTTCCGATTATGTACTATCTCAGGAAGAAGGGGAACAGGTCAAAGATCGTATACGGGGCCAATGGAGCAGACTTTTTTATGACCGACCGTTTTTTCTTTAAAAGGGTGGTCGATGCGAGTATTGCCTGCAGCATATTCAACGGCAATGAGGTGAAGCAGAGGTACGGCATACAGCCCGGCATAATATACAATGGTGCGGATGAGAAGCTCTTCAGACCCATGGATATGTCAGAGGCCAGGAAGAGCTGCGGACTTAAGCCGGACATCCCTTATATCGGGACGATCGGCAGGCTGGTAGGCTGGAAGGGCATACAGGTGCTGCTGAAGGCAATGCCGCGAATCCTTGAAGAATGTCCTGAAACCACTCTCCTGATAATCGGAGGCGGCGACTATAAATTCGAACTCGATCTCCTGGCAGAAAAGCTGGGGATAGGCGATAATGTTTTGTTTGCCGGCAGGATCGAGCATGAGAAGCTGCCCTTGTGGGTCAACGCTATGGATATAGCAATGCAGCCGAGCGTTGGTGACGAAGGCTTCAGCCTGACGGTCATCGAGGCCATGAGCTGCGGTAAGCCGGTCATAGGAACTCCGAGCGGCGGCACCCCCGAGATCCTGACGGATGGAGAGGTCGGGTTCATCGTGCCGAAACACGACGATAAACTCCTTGCTGAAAGGACGATAACGCTTATAAAGGACAGGGATTTGACCGCTGCGATGGGTAAAAAGGCCAGGCAGAGGGTCCTTGAGAGATTTACCTGGGAGAAGGTCGTTCCGGGACTTATCGGGGTCTACGAAAGGGTTCTTGATGGTCATACTGTCGTACCATAACATAAGAGTACCTTTCCCAAGCGCGCATTCGCTGCTAACCATGCAGACGAGTATGGATTTGAGCGCTCTGGCAGAGGTCTATTTCTATGCAAACAGCGGCAGCCGGGAGATTGGCTTTAAGGAAGTTTATGGCGCCGGCCCGGATGAATGTCCATCTCTGCATTTAAGGCTGACCAGGTTTTCTCAAAAAGGCATGGCCTCTGTTGAGAAAAGGGCGAGGGTAATAAAGGACATCATATCTCTCAGGCAGGAAAAGATATTTGTATACGTTACGCAGGCAAAGCCGCTGAGATTCTTTCTGTGGCTGAAGAAACTCGGCTTCAGGATCAAGATTATAGTCGAACCCCATTCAGAGACAGAGGCCTGGGACAGCGAATCGCTCGGCAATGTGGACGGCATTATCTATACAACGGAATCGCTCAGGAACAGATTAGTACGCGCTTTCTCGATACCGGCAGACATTCCTGCCCGTGTTTTTTATCACAGGATCAGAGGGCCGTTGCCGGAAGCCATGCCGCAGGGCAGGCCTTTGGAGAAAACTATCACGCTCGGTTATATCGGCGGGCTTGAAGCCTGGAAGGGTGTGGATACGATAATAGAGGCCCTGCGCTTTCTCCCGGAAAACATACGCGTCAAATTTATAGGCGGTGAACCAGGAGGGCCTGATCATAAAAGGATGCAGGCGCTGGCAGGCGGGACCGGGGTTTCAGACAGGCTGTCCTTTACCGGGCGGGTCCCGCAGCAGGCATTGTCATCCGAGGCCGAAGGAGTCGACATATTTATTCTTCCGCTTCTTGACAGTGCGCAGGGGAGCTTGCCTCTGAAACTATTTGATTATATGCAATTTGGAAAACCTATAATTGCATCTGATCAGGATAGCGTTAAGGAGGTCTTAGATGTCGATTCGGCCCTTTTCTTTTCCTCCGGCTCAGATAAAAGTCTTGCAGATCAGGTCTCAAGGTTGTTGACTGAACGATCTCTTGGACCCCGCCTTGCAGCAAAAGCCTTTAGCGAACTGAAAAAATACGCTGTGGACAAATGGTTGATTAATATGAATGATTTTCTTGAAACTATTGTAGTAAAATAATAATCCAATTAGGCAATATTAGCTTACTACCATAGGTTTAATAAATTATAGGGAGGCTGATGAAAACAAATGCGCGGGCTTTATATCTGGACTTGATGAAAAAAGCACTGGCTTATGCCCTATGGCCTGAACCCCCGATTCCGGTAGAGACTTTTAATTACAAGCGGCCTTTCTACCAGAGACTGCAGACATCAGCACTTACAAAAATCCTCGGAAGCAAATATCAGCTTTGCAAGAAGAGCGCAATTACACCGGATCAAATCCAGGAGGGGAATTATTGGCCATTGTATGGTGATACAATGATCGGGCTGAAGAGACTTGATAATTTGCAGTTTTGTGTCGAATCAGTCATAAAAGACGGAATACCGGGCGACCTGATTGAGACCGGGGTCTGGAGAGGCGGGGCTTGCATCTTTATGCGCGCCATACTGGCCGCTTATGATATTACCGACCGCAAAGTATATGTGGCAGATTCTTTTGAAGGACTCCCGAAACCTGATTCAGAGAAGTACCCGGTAGATATTGGTGATAAGCATCATATTCATTCATTTTTGGCAGTTTCTCTGGAGGAGGTTGAAAACAACTTCAATCGTTACGGACTTCTCGATGATCAAGTGGTCTTTCTCAAGGGATGGTTCAAAGACACTCTTCCATTCGCCCCGATAGAAAAGCTTGCCATTCTACGTCTTGACGGAGATATGTATGGTTCTACAATGGATGCCCTGATAAATTTATACCAGAAACTTTCAAGGGGAGGGTTCTGCATTATCGACGACTACGACATAAAAAGATGCAGGCAGGCGATAGACGATTTCAGAGGGCAACATGGAATAGTAGAAGAAGTAAAGGCAATTGACTCTCACAGCTCTTATTGGAGAAAAGAAAAATAGCCGCGGGCATGGGTTGCCTGAATAAATAGTGAGGGCGCTTGACGGCAAGTTGCAGTAATGTTGAGTTAAAAAAAATGAATATACTCGTTACCGGCGGCGCCGGATACATAGGCTCTCACGCATGCAAGGCCCTGAAGGCCCTCGGTCACAATCCGATCGCATATGACAATCTGGTATACGGCCACAGGGAGAACGTTAAGTGGGGCGACTTTTGTGAGGCTGATATCGGAGATGCGGATTTTCTGGGGCAGTGTCTCGATAAATACAGAGTGGAAGCTGTTATGCACTTTGCAGCATACGCTTATGTCGGTGAGTCTGTGACTGATCCCATGAAATATTACGAAAACAACCTCGGCAAAACCCTGACATTGCTTCACTGTATGCTGGAACGCGGCATTAAGCACTTTATCTTTTCTTCAACATGTGCGACGTATGGCAATCCTGCTATTGTGCCTATAGAAGAGACGCATCCACAGGCCCCGATTAATCCTTATGGCAAATCCAAGCTAATGATCGAAAATGTCCTGCAGGATTATGACCGTGCATACGGATTGAGGTTCATGAGCCTGCGTTATTTCAATGCTGCCGGCGCAGACCCCGAGTGCCAGACAGGTGAAGACCATGATCCCGAGACCCATCTCATACCTCTTGTCCTGGATGTCGCACTCGGCAGGCGGAAGAGTCTGCATGTGTTCGGGACTGACTATGATACCCCTGATGGTTCGTGTGTGCGCGATTACGTGCATGTGACCGACCTCGCAAGGGCACATACGGCTGCGCTGGACAGACTGCTTAGCGGAGCAGAGAGCGGCGTATGTAATCTGGGCACTGGCAAGGGTTATTCCGTGCTGGAGGTCATAGAGACTGCGTCCAGGGTGACAGGCAAAAAAATTCAGCCTGTATTGGCCGGAAGACGGCCCGGAGACCCGGCCGTTCTTTTAGCGTCTGGCTCCAGGGCACGAGAGATGCTTGGCTGGGTGCCAGATTACACTGACATGGAAAGCATAATAGAGACGGCATGGAGATGGCACAAGGCGCATTTCCAGTCCCGTGTCTGAGCGCTTAACAGGGCTGAAGGGATTTGTGATTTGGAATTCAATGCGGCCATTAACAATGGCAGGATGTTCTGTTGAAAAATACACTTGGGGGGGGAATGTTTAAACATCTGAATCCGGGGCAGATTAAATTTTGTCTGTTATTAGTACTGGCTGTATCATTGCCTTTTTCGGAGTCTGTAAAAAGCATTGCATTATTCCTTCTTCTTGCCGTTTTTATCTTCCAGATATACAGAAAAGAGATAGAATTCAATATAACTGTTATTCATATCGCATTTGCAGGGATGATGATCTCCGCATTTATCAGCAGCATGTTTGCGGAGAATATCGCAAAGGGCCTCAAGGGGTTTTATGATATAACGTACTGTTCCATCGCATTTTTAGTGGCTGCCAGCTTAGCGGATGAAAAGCAGACGCGTATAATTCTCTGGGGGCTTTATATATCGGCGGCAGCGGCGGCTGTAATAGGCATAGTTCATGCCATCCAGAATAATGGTGCAATAGAAATACATCAGCTCAGGAACCCGAATTACATAGCCATGTATCTCATAATAGTCCTCTGCTCGATGGTAAGCACAATAGTTTTATCGGACAGGGAGACAGTGTCCTCAAGAATAATGCTCGGCATGCTTGCCGTCATCGTCCTTGCCGCCTCAGTTATGACTCAATACAGGTCATCATTTATCGGGCTTTTTCTGTTGATTTTTCTTCTGATTTTTGCGAAGAGGAATATCAAATATTCACTTATAACCGGCATCTCGCTGGGATCGATAGGCCTGCTGGCAATCTTTATGTACAAGCCGTTATGGAACAAGATAACGACGACTCAATCATTAACTGCCCGATTTTATTTGTGGGAAGGTGCAATTGATTATTTCAAGACGAGTCCGCTGTTAGGCATAGGCCCCAATCATTACAGCTTTCTTCATCCCGCGGGCAGCCCTACTGCCGGAGGTACGAACATAGACGCCCACAGTATTTACCTGAATACATTGGCCCAGACGGGGCTCTTCGGTTTTGTCGCTCTTTTAATGATTGTTTATGGTTTCGCGCGGGAATTCTTCAAATCGAAATTATCGTCAGATTTTGTCCTCTCGGTTAAATACGGCGCCCTCGGGGCTTTTTTAGTCACTTTCGCGGGGGGCATATTCGATACTACGCTCCACCACGCACACGGCATAGTATTCGGCCTGCTGTCCGGTCTTTTCATGGCACATTCGGCAAAAGAGTCTGTTCGCTAAAAAAAGTGATTACGGCCCCTGACCGGGTGGTATATAATATTAGCTGGATTATCAGCCGTTGAAAGGAATGCAGACCGCCCTATGTCTCTCGATAAAATATTTAGTCAGCGAAGCAAGGAAAGCTGGCAGGACGATATTACGATCTTCTGGCACCTCTCCAGGCCCTATATGCCGCGGCTCGCAGTCGCCATGCTCTGCAGTCTTGTGCTGTCAGGCATCAACGGCGCCATTGCCTGGGGCACGAAGGTTGCGGTTGACGATATACTGATCACAAAGAATATCGAGTATCTCTACCTTATGCCCGCAGGTGTAGTTATTCTTTTTGTGCTGAAGGGGGTTTTTTCGTTCTGCAACAACTATCTCATGTCATCCATTGGCGCAAAGATTGTGCGTTCCATAAGACTGCAGGTATACGGCAAGGTGCTCTCTTTGCCCGTATCGTATCATTCTCAGACCTCAAGCGGCGTTGTCGTCTCGAAGATGCTGAATGATATCGGGGTGCTCCAGGGCACTGTCGGCTTTACCATAAAGGACTTCATAGTCGAGATCGGTACTGTGATAGTGCTTGCTGGCGTGGCCATCTCGCGCAAATGGGACCTCGCCCTTATATCGTTTATTGTTGTGCCGCTCATGATCTACAGCATAGGGCGCCTGGGCAAACGGATGAAAAAGACAGGGATGCTGACAAGAGAGCTTGTTGCCAGGATCACAACCATATTCAACGAGACGATCCAGGGGGTCAAGATCATAAAGGCCTTCACAATGGAGCGGGATATGATGGCACGCAACGAGAGCGCCCAGACCGACTATTACCGGAATTCGATGAGAGAGACAAGGATCAATGAAGGGTCTGCGCTTATCGGAGAGGTGCTTGCAGGTATAGGTATTGCGGTCATCATGTTTTATGGTTTCAACCTTGTAGTGTCAGGCCAGATGACCACCGGAGATTTTGTATCGTTCCTTGCCGCGGTCGGCCTGATGTTTACCCCGCTCAAGCGGCTGAGCAGGGTGCATAACAATTTTCAGTCCGGGCGCAATGTGCTCGACAGGATAGGCGAGATAATGTCGACCCGGCCCGAAAAGATGGAGGGCGAAGAGCTTGACGTCAAGGGCGACATTGTATTTGACAAGGTCTCATTCAGGTATCCTTCGGCATCAGGCGATGCCTTGCATGACGTAAGCCTTTCTATCGAGCACGGCAACATAGTAGCACTGGTCGGTTACAGCGGCGCCGGAAAGAGCACCTTTGTGGATCTGGTCGCCGGGTTCTGGTACCCGACAGAGGGAAGCATATATATCGACGGCAGGGACATAAGAAATCTTTCCCTGGGTTCTCTGAGGAGCCATATAGGCACAGTCACGCAGGACATCATGCTGTTTGACGATACCGTGAAAGAGAATATTCGCTTCGGACGGCCCGGCGCAACCGATGACGAGGTTATGGAAGCAGCTAAGGCGGCCTTTGCGCACGACTTTATCATGGAGATGCCGAAGGGATATGAAACCATGATAGGTGAACGCGGCGTAAGAATTTCCGGCGGACAGAAACAGAGGATCACTATTGCGCGTGCGATAATCAGAAACCCGTCTATTCTTATCCTGGACGAGGCCACTTCTTCTCTCGACACGGAATCGGAGCACCAGGTGCAGAAGGCCCTGGAGCTGCTGATGCAGGGGAGGACGACCATTGTCATTGCCCATCGCCTGTCAACGATCCAGAAGGCCTCTAGGATAGTTGTTATGAGCAGCGGCAGTATAATACAGGAAGGCACCCACGCTGAGCTGCTGGCGCAGGGAGGTCTCTATCAGGAGCTTTATAATATGCAGTTCATGAATTCGGAATTGAGCGATTAGGAGGTCCGCGGATGCTCTACGGAGAAAAAAAGATAAAGGAAGCGGTGCTTGAGATATGGGACAATACCAATCCTGAAAGGGATTACGATATCAATATCACATTCCCCGAGTTTACATGCCTCTGTCCGCGGTCGGGTTATCCTGATTTCGCAACAATAAAGCTTGCTTATGTGCCTGACAAAAAAGTTGTCGAGCTGAAGTCGTTCAAGCTTTATCTGAATTCTTTCAGGGACGTAAAGATTTCGCACGAAGCGGTTGTGAACAGGATTTATGGCGATCTCGAAAAAGTCCTTGGGCCGCGTTTCATGGAGGTTATCGGCGACTTCAATCCAAGGGGCAATGTAAAGACGGTCATAACGATATCTTCGAATAATAATCCGAGACCGCAAATGCCTGATATGTCAGGGTCAGGATAGCCGAAAATAGGACAACACGGAATGCAGTTTTGAGTCTCACCGCTGTTTGTTTCTTATGAAATTATATAATTCATCAAATCTGCCTACTAATGAATCCAATATGACTCCGGTTACAAAAAATATTATAGACAGTATCATGGACCCGGACGCAAAAATGGCAAGCGGAACATGGGTTATGTATCTTGTTTCGATGAATTCCAGTATTACTACCCACCCGGTTGCAAGAGAGATAATGGCCAACACCAGCGAAGTGAGAGAGAAAAAAATTAAAGGCTTATAATTCTTGAAAATCATAAATATGGTTTTCAGGACTAATAAGCCGTCAGAAAATGTGTTCAACTTCGAAAAACTTCCCTGGGGTCTCTCCCTGTATTCAATATCCGTTTCCAATATTGTGAAATTATATTTGAGGGCCTTGATTGTCATTTCGGTCTCGATTTCAAAGCCGGATGCGATAATGTTAATATTCTTTACAAAATCGCTGTTCATAACGCGCAAACCCGACATTATGTCTTTTAGTTTTGCGTTGAAAAGCCGGTTGACCAGATTTCGGACCAGCTTATTGCCGAAAGTATGAAGAGGCCTGAACGACCTGGTAGTATATGTTTCAAGCCGATTGCCGACTGCCATATCGGCTTCTCCCGTTTTAACCGATAAAATCATTTCATTTATTTTTGACAGGTCATAAGTGTCATCGCCGTCAACCATAATGTATATATCTGCGGCGATTTTCCTGAACATCGACTGAACAACAAATCCTTTCCCCTGTCGCCTTTCAGTAATTACAATAGCTCCGCACTCTTGCGCTATAATTGCGGTCCTGTCAGTCGAGTTGTTGTCAAAGACATATATACAGGCAGAAGGCACGCAGGTCTTAATATCCTGTATTACCTTTGCAATCGTCAGTTCCTCGTTATAGCAGGGGATAATAGCCGCCAGCTTAATGTCCATAGTCCTCCATTATAATTTCTACCCGGCGCGTTCTATGACGGTTCCCGATGAACTGAGGCCCGTCTGGCTTTCCCGATAAACTCCTTTAACTTGTTCAAATCCTTTTTGCCTTTTTTCGCCTCTACCCCGCTGCTGACATCAACGGCGTAGGGTTTTACATGGTGCACAGCCATTTCGATATTCTCAGGCGTTAACCCTCCGGCAAGGATTATCCGTCCCTCGCGTTTCGCTTCCACGGCTATGTCCCAGTTGAATATCCTGCCGGTACCTCCGTATTCACTCTGGCTGTATGTGTCGAGCAGATAAGCAGATACCCCTTTGTATTCTTCCAGGGGTTTTAGGTCAGTAAAGTCCGCGACCCTGAAAGACTTGACGACCGGAGTCCATATTTTGCAGGTGTCGGGCGTCTCGCTGCCATGGAGCTGCAGGACCCTGATGCCGGTCATCTTCATAATCTGCAGGATTATATCCGGCTTCTCATTGACGAAAACGCCGACAGTGCTGATAAAGGGCGGTAAAAGAGAGGTTATTGCGGCGGCCTTTTCAGGGGTGATATAGCGAGGGCTTTTTGGATAGAAAACAAAACCCAGTGCATCCGCGCCATATTCGACGGCAGCCAGCGCGTCATCAGGATTTGTGATTCCGCATATCTTGACCTTCATAAGCACCTTTGACTCATGTTATTCACAAATTCAGTGCAAAGCGTGTTCTACCCCGGCCTTCAGCCCGACTCTATTTTATTACAGGCAGCTTTGCGAGCGATTCCTTTATTGAGGAATCAGGATAATTGAAATCTACCAGCTTGCCCGCAAGGTAGTCGTCATATGCAGCCAGGTCGAGATAACCATGTCCGCTCAGGTTAAAGAGGATGCACTTCTCTTTGCCTTCTTCCTTGCAGACCAGTGCCTCATCTATCACGGCCCTTATTGCGTGAGAACTTTCCGGCGCCGGTATTATCGCCTCTGTCTTTGCAAATGTGAGCGCTGCTTCAAAGCATGTGAGCTGCGGATACGCCCTTGCTTCAATCACACCGTCTTTCAGGAGCTGCGACACGAGCTGCGAATCTCCATGGTAACGCAGGCCGCCTGCATGTATGCCGGGAGGCATAAAGTCATGGCCCAAAGTATACATCCTCATAAGCGGCGTGAGTCCTGCCGTGTCTCCGAAATCGTATCTGAATTCGCCCTTGGTCAGGGTCGGGCACGAGCTAGGTTCAACAGCGATTGCCCTGACTTTTTTACCGGCACTCTTGTCTGCCAGGAACGGGAATGCTATGCCGCCGAAATTGGAACCGCCTCCGCAGCAGCCAATGATTATATCAGGATATTCACCCGCGATAGCGAGCTGTTTTTTTGCTTCCAGTCCCGCGACTGTCTGGTGCAGCAGCACATGGTTCAGCACGGAACCGAGCGCGTAATTTGTATCAGCATGAGTGGCCGCGTCTTCAACGGCTTCGGAAATAGCAAGGCCCAGGCTTCCCATGTTGTTCGGGTCGGCTTCGAGCGCCTTTCTGCCCGAGTTGGTCAGATCAGAAGGGCTGGCATAAACCTTGGCGCCCCATGTCTGCATCTGGCTTCTTCTGTATGGTTTCTGGCCATAGCTGACCTTGACCATATAGACGGTAACCTCAAGGCCGAACAGGCATCCGGCCAGGGCCATGGAAGCGCCCCACTGTCCTGCGCCCGTTTCGGTCGCTATCCGCTTTATGCCGGCCGCCTTGTTATAGTAAGCTTGCGGTATGGCGGTGTTCGGTTTATGGCTTCCGGCAGGGCTGACGCCTTCGTATTTGTAATATATCCTTGCCGGGGTCTTTAACGCTGCTTCGAGTCTCTTGGCCCTGAAAAGCGGCGACGGCCTCCAGAGAGAATAGATCTCGAGGACCTCCTCAGGTATGTCGATCCATCTCTGTGTGGATACCTCCTGCTCTATAAGCGCCATCGGAAAGATTGCGCTAAGGTCATCCGGCCCAACCGGCTTTTGAGTTACGGGATGAAGCGGGGGCGCCGCGGGATTCGGCATATCAGGGACGATGTTGTACCACTGCTTGGGTATATCTTTTTCAGAAAGTAATATTTTGGTCTCCGGCATAGTACCTCCAATAAGTAAGTTCGTAACAATTATTTTAACACAAAATAGAAGGACATTAATGCAAGGCCGGGCCTGCTGAAGCGGACTGAATTGCAAGGAATTATGATATAATAATTGACTTTACGGGCGAGGATAAAAAGATAAAAAAGTTACCTGACAGAAGGGGCTACTTTGGTCAGTACGGGGGCAAATATGCGCCCGAAACGCTCATGCCTGCCCTGTTGGAACTGGAGGCCGCATACGAAGCCGCCAAAAAGGACAAGGCCTTTCAGGCGGAACTCGATCTTTTGCTTAAAACATATGTTGGCAGGCCAACGCCTCTCTATTATGCCAAAAGGCTGACCGAACATCTCGGCGGGGCCAAGGTCTATCTCAAAAGGGAAGACCTCGCGCATACGGGCGCACATAAGATCAACAACGCCCTTGCACAAGCCCTGCTCGCAAAGAAGATGGGCAAGACCCGGGTAATCGCGGAAACGGGTGCCGGCCAGCACGGGGTGGCAACAGCAACCGGGGCAGCGCTTGTCGGTCTATCTTGCGAGATATATATGGGTACTATCGACACCAGGCGCCAGGCGCTTAATGTATTCAGGATGAAGCTGCTCGGCGCAAAAGTGAATGAAGTATCGATCGGGTCGCAGACCCTCAAGGACGCAATAAATGAGGCGATGCGTGACTGGACAGCAAGCGTCCGCACGACCCACTATGTTTTGGGTACTGTGTTCGGACCGCATCCTTTCCCGGCAATAGTTCGCGACTTTCAGTCCGTTATAGGCAAAGAGGCGCGCAAGCAGATACTGAAGGCTGAAGGCAGACTGCCAGATTACCTGGTGGCCTGCGTCGGCGGCGGCAGCAATGCCATGGGGCTTTTCGATGAGTTTCTCCCCGATGATATAAAGATGATTGGCGTCGAGGCCGGCGGCAGCGGCATTGAGAGCGGAAAACATGCTGCAAGGTTTGCTACAGGTTCTCTCGGGGTATTGCAGGGCTGCAGGACTTATCTATTGCAGGATGAGGACGGCAATGTGCTCGAGACGCATTCGGTCTCTGCAGGGCTTGATTATGCCTCTGTCGGGCCCCAGCATTCTTTTCTCAGGGATGCGGGCCGCATAGAATATACTTACGCGGTGGATGATGAAGCTCTTGCCGCATTTGAGCTCCTGTCACGCACAGAGGGCATTATCCCCGCGCTCGAATCAGCGCATGCCCTGGCTGAAACAGTCAAACTTGCACCGCGGCTCACGAAGGACAAGATAATCGTGGTGAACCTGTCCGGACGCGGCGACAAGGATGTACAGCAGGTCGCCCGGCTTAAAGGCATCGAAATAGCATGAACAGGATAGACAAAACATTTAAAAAATTAAAGGATGCAGGTAAAAAGGCCTTTATCACTTATATCATGGCTGGTGATCCCGATCTTGAGAGCACCATGGAGAGGGTATTGATGCTGGAAGAGTGCGGCGCTGATATCATCGAGCTTGGGGTGCCCTTTTCTGATCCCACAGCCGACGGCCCGGCCATCCAGCGGGCGGCTGAAAGGGCTTTGAGCGCGGGTGTAACGCTGAGGAAGATAATAGGTTTTGCGAGGGAGCTGCGGAAGCGCTCGACAGTCCCTCTTGTCTTTATGACATACTATAATCCGGTCCTGAAATACGGCGAAGAGGCGTTCGTGGCAGACGCGGCCGATGCAGGAGTCGACGGGCTCATCATACCGGACCTTCCGGCAGAAGAGGCGGGTTCGCTTATCAGGCTCTGCCGCGCAAAGGGGATCTGCACCATATTTCTTGTGGCGCCCACCAGCACTGATGACAGGATGAAAAAGATTGCCTCCGCATCGCGGGGCTTTATATACTATGTATCGATGACAGGCATTACCGGGGCCGACCTGAGTCTTGACAGCCAGTTCAGCGCCCACATCGGGCGGCTGCGCGAAATGTCCGACAGGCCGGTGGCAATAGGCTTCGGGATATCGACTCCGGCAGATGCCGCGAAAATGGCGGCTTCTGCGGACGGCGTGATAGTAGGCAGCGCCATTGTCAGGAAATTTCATGAAGACCCCGCTGGTGCGCGGGATTTTATACAAAAACTGAGGGAGGCGATTTGACTGCGATTGAAGACTGAGGATGGAGGATGGAACGGTACCTCATTCGGCATCCGGCAATCATAAATCGGCAATCAAAAACAGCTATGGCCTGGTTCAGAAGAAAAAGAGATGTCAAGGCAGAGAAGACCGAAAAGAAGGTCAATATCCCGGAAGGGCTATGGGTCAAATGCGACAGCTGCAAAGAGATTATTTACAGGAAAGAGATAGAAAAAAACCTGAAGGTCTGTCCAAAATGCAATTACCACTTCAGGATCAGCGCTAAAGAGAGGATAAAATATATTGCGGATGAAGGCAGCTTCGTCGAGTTCGACGGAGACCTCACTTCGAATGATCCTCTCCATTTCAAGGACAAGGTCTCTTTTATGGACAGGCTGAATGACAACCGCAAAAAGAGCGGTCTCAATGAGGCGATAATAAATGGAGACGCGACCATCAATTCTCGTCCGGTTGTCCTTACCATAATGGATTTCTCTTTCTGGGGAGGCAGCATGGGTTCGGTTGTCGGAGAGAAATTTACCCGTGCCGCCGAATGCGCGCTGGAGCAGAGAGTCCCGCTTATATCAGTTGCGGCATCTGGCGGCGCAAGGATGCAGGAGGGCATGTTCTCGCTCATGCAGATGGCAAAGTCGTCAGCCGCGATATCAAGGCTAAAGGACACGGATGTTCTTTACATATCGATCCTCGCAGATCCGACGTTCGGAGGAGTGACCGCCAGCTTTGCAATGCTGGGAGATATGAATATCGCCGAGCCCAAGGCGCTGATAGGCTTCGCCGGACAGCGCGTCATTGAGCAGACGATCAAGCAGCAGCTGCCGGATAATTTCCAGAGGGCTGAATTCCTGCTTGAGCATGGCATGATAGATATGGTTGTCGAGAGGAAAGACCTTAAGGACACAGTCCATAAACTTATCGAGCAGTTTATGCCCCTTACCGGGGAAGTGGAAAAGTAATGAGCTATTGCTCAAGTATTTATTATCTTTACGGACTCCGCAAACACGGCATAAAACTCGGGCTTGACAACACGTCGAAACTTCTTTCTCTTGCCGGAAATCCGCACAAACGGTTCAAATGCATCCATGTTGCAGGCACTAACGGCAAAGGGTCTGTGTCTGCCATGTCCGCATCAATGCTCAGGGCATCCGGTTTCAGGGTCGGTCTATTCACCTCTCCGCATCTCGCAAGCTTCACCGAGCGTATCAGGGTCGACGAAAGAGAGATCTCCGAATCAGAGGTTGCTGAACTTACTGATGAGATACGTCTTCTGGTGGACGGAGCCGACGGGCTGAATCCGACCTTCTTCGAGTTTGTGAGCGTCATGGCCTTTACTTATTTTGCGCGCCTGGGCGTAGAATGGGCCGTAATCGAGACCGGCATGGGAGGCAGACTTGACGCCACGAATATAGTGATGCCTGAAGTCTCCGTAATCACTACTGTCGGGAATGATCATAAGGAGTTCCTGGGAGAGACCATAGAGGAGATCGCGGGCGAGAAAGCGGGCATTATCAAAAAAGGGGTTCCAGTGGTGTCCGCGCTGCAGGGAGCTGAGGCTGCCGCAGTCATTTCGCGGACAGCTGCGGAGCGTTCCGCTCCTCTTTCGGTCTGCGGTCGGGATTTCGGGCCGGACATCAGGTCATCTAATCTTTACGGCAGCAGATTCGACTACTCGGACAATTCATCGGATATTTTTTCCATTAAAGATATTTATGTGCCGCTTGCCGGAGAATTCCAGCCCATTAATGCTGCTGTTGCCATCAAGGCAGTAAGTTTGGCGACAGGCATTGCAGGGCACCAGAAATCGGGCGGTCCGGCCCCGGATATTAAGGCCGTCAAGGACGGGCTTGCCTCTACCCGTTTGCGCGGACGACTCGAAATAATCAGTTCAGACCCATTGGTCATCATCGATGGAGCGCATAATGTGAGTGCGGCCCGTGCCGTGGCGCAATTCGCGCGTAGATATCTCAGTGAAAGAAAAATAATTCTTGTGCTTGGTATAATGGCGGACAAGGATATAAAAGGGATAGTTGAAGCCCTTCTGCCGGTCTCTTCCGAGGCTATATTTACAGCGCCGGCTTACGCAAGGGCCGAGTCGCCAGGGAGGCTTGCGGCACTCGCTGAAGCATCGGGATTTGCCAATGTCTCGGTTGCCGCTACTGTTATGGACGCCGTTGCAACCGCCAGGGACAGGCAGGCTTCATGCGGGGACGGCGTTCCTCCGGTAGTGCTTATAACGGGATCATTTTATACTGCGGGCGAAGCCCTTGGGGCTATGGGAGAGAAGACTATTTTGAGCACACTCAGGGAAACCTTATGAAAAGATTCTTTTATGCCGGGCATTTGAAACAGGCCTGTCTTGCGATGCTGGCAATGACGCTCTGCATGGCAACGAACATTATGGCGGCCACTACTATTACTGCAGACAAGGTTGAAAACATCAAGGCCCAGAAAAAGTACGTTGCAACCGGGAATGTTGTTATTACAAAAGATACCGCGGTATATAAGGCTGACGTGGCAATATACAATGAAGCGACCGAGGAGATGCAGCTTACCGGCCATGTTGTTCTTGAAGACAAGGACTTCATAATAAATACCGAGCAGGCAGAGTTCAATGCGAAGACCAAAAAAGGCATGCTCCATAACGGCGTCATCTATCTCAAGCAGGGCAAAAACTGGATACACGGCATTAATCTGCAGAAGCTCGGGGATGATCATTATTATGCAAAGACTGTCTATTTCACGGCTTGCGATTCAGAGCAGTATCGTACGGCCAGGGTGCTTAAGTCAAAGAAGGCCGATAATTCCGAAAAACCGGACTGGTGTTTCAAGGGGCATGATGCTGACATAAAGGTTGGAGACAAGGTGACTGCGACCAATGTCACTTATCGCATAAAGGACTTCCCGGTGCTCTATTCGCCATATTTCCAGGGTCCGGCTGACAATGAACGAAAGACTGGTGTGCTGCTGCCCACAATAGGACATAGTTCGACCAAAGGTTTCATGCTTAGCCCTTCATTTTTCTGGGCCATAGATGAAAACATGGACGCTACTATCAACGCCGATTATTACAGCAAGAGGGGTGTCGGCACCGGACTCGAATTCCGGTTTGTTGAGCCAAATCATCAGGGCAACTGGTATGTCTATCAAATAAATGACCAGAAGCTGAAGGAGCAATTCGTTGTTGCAAGGGCCTCGGACAGATATACCAGTCCGGGGCTGCAGGCCTTTATCGACATAAATTATGCCAACCGGTTTGATTATTACAATGAATACGGCGATACGCGGCAGATTACCATAAGCCGATTTTTGCAATCTTCAGCAGAGGTCTCGGCGCCGGTCTCTTTGGGCAGCTCCTCAAGGGCCTATCTGCTCAGCCAGTACTGGGTGAACCTGAGGGGCGATATCGCCGAGCACGTACCTCAGAAATTGCCGGAGATCGGGTATGTGCTGAATCCAACATCTGTCGGCCCGATGGTCCTTACTCTGGCGGCTAATGCCGCAAACTTTGTGCGAAAATCGGATCCAAACGGTCAGAGGTTCGATATCCTGCCCACTCTCTCCCACTCTGTCGGAGACACTGTCCGGCTCACACAGTCAGTCTCTTTAAGGGAGACCGCATATAACCTCGGCAATGAGGGAAATTACGGATCGAATCTTCACAGGGAGATGTTCCAGTACAGGGGCCAGGTGCAGACCCGCTTTGTGAAAAACTATGGCACATTTCTGCATATTGTAGAACCTTCACTGGAATATAATTATATCCCTAACGCAAAGGCCTTACCTCTTTTCGATTCTACGGAATTGCCTACCAAAGAGTCTGTGGTGCAGGCTGTCCTTATGAACAAGTTTATGTTCAACGGCTTGAATGTACTGCTTAAACTTGCACAGCCTTACGATACCTTTGCCTCCATGGATAAGGGCGCGCTGCCCACCAGTCTCAAGGGCAGCATAAGCGGGCCGGCACTACCGGTCACCCTGAATTTTCTTGGAGCATACGATTCAAGAAACAGGAGGCTCGATACTTTAAACAGTGGTATTGCGGTCAAGGTATTCAGGGATGTAACTCTGGGACTTTCCGAGCTGTACTCCCATATTGACGGGATGACGCTGATCTCGCCCAGCCTTAGTGCAGTTCTGTCCAGGCATTGGATTGTGACAGCCAGCACGGCTTATGATGTCAGGATCGTCCAGAACGGCCAAAGGCTGAGGGACATTGCGCTAGCCTTGACATACAAGGAGCAGTGCTGGAGCCTTACAACTACTTTTACCAGAAAACCTTCTGATGGAATAAGACCTGCTGATTACACGTTCGTAATATTTTTAGAGGTGAGAGGGCTTGGCGGCTTTAAGATCTGATGAATATAGTAGTAAGCCTTAATAAATGCAGGGGCATTACCTCTCATGATGCTGTTACTGCCGTAAAAAAAACCTTTAAGGTCAGAAAGGCCGGCCATACCGGCACTCTCGATCCGATTGCCACCGGCCTTATGCTGGTCTGCCTCAATGAAGCGACAAAGATAGCCGGCCTCATAGAATCCTTCGACAAAGAATATATTGTAATGGCCAGACTGGGAGAGTCGACGGATACATATGATTCGGATGGCAAGGTGGTACGCAGCACGGACACTTCTGCAGTCAGCCTGGACGATGTCAGGCAGGCGCTGCAGCGCTTTGAAGGAGAGATCGAACAGGTGCCTCCGATGTATTCCGCCATAAAGATGAACGGCCAGCCCCTTTACAAGCTCGCCCGCAAAGGCCTGGAGGTTGAGCGCAAGCCCAGGCGCGTGATTATAAGGTCTCTCGAAATACTCGAATTCAGCAATCCTTTTCTGAAGCTGAAGATCGCCTGTTCAAAAGGCACATATATACGCTCCATCTGCAATGATCTTGGCAACGCGCTTGGCGTGGGTGCACATATGACGGAACTGGTCAGGACCAGGATCGGAAGATTCAGGATAGAGGATGCGGCTGAAATAAGCGAGCTGCCGGACAAGCCAGGTTCCCTTTTTTCGATCGACAGCGCGCTTGCCCATCTGGAAGAGTTAAGGGTCGAAGGCGACGATCTGAAAAAGGCAAAAAACGGCAATCAGCTCTCTCTCTTTTTGCTGAACGGTCAGCAGGGCGCACACGGACATCTGCTCAGGCTTAAAGATGCCGACGGCAGGCTGTTCGGCATTGGAAAAGTCATGCGGGACTCTATTAAAATAGAACGGCTGCTTTTCCTGTAGAAACTTTTCAGGCTGTTCGGTCTCTATTTTGTGATTAACGGAGGAAAATTATGATATCCCGCTATTCCCGCCCGGTTATGGGCGCGCTTTGGGAACCCGAAAACAGGTACAAAAAATGGCTCGATGTTGAGATCGCCGCCTGCGAGGCATGGGCCGAACTAGGAGAGATTCCGAAGGACGCGCTTGCAATAATAAAAGAAAAGGCCGCCTTCGATACCGCCCGCATTGATGAGATCGAAAAGACGATCAAGCATGATGTCATAGCCTTCCTTACATCCGTGGCCGAATTCATAGGCCCTGAATCGCGTTTTGTGCATAAGGGGCTGACGTCATCCGATATTGTGGATACAGCGCTCTCCCTGCTCATGAGAGAGGCGGCCGATATTATCATCGGTGATATAAAGGAACTCATGGAGGTCGTAAAAAACCAGGCCTTCAAATATAAAGCGGTCCCATGCATAGGCAGGAGCCATGGGGTGCATGCTGAACCGATGACCTTTGGGCTCAAGTTTACCCTCTGGTACGCGGACCTGAAAAGGTGCCTGGCCAGGATGGAAAACGCCCGCAAGGGTATCAGCGTTGGAAAGACCTCTGGCGCGGTCGGAACTTTTTCAACGCTGCCCCCTAAACTGGAGGAGATCGTCTGCGCGAAGCTCGGACTTGCTCCGGAACTTATCGCGACCCAGGTCATTCAGCGCGACCGCCACGCGGAATATATGACAACCCTCGCGCTTGTCGCCGGGATTGTCGAAAAAATGGCGCTTGAGATCAGGCATCTCCAGAGGACCGAGGTGCGCGAGGCAGAAGAGCCGTTCACTGCAGGGCAGAAGGGCTCCTCGGCCATGCCGCACAAGAGAAACCCGGTCGGGTGCGAAAATCTAGTCGGCCTCTCGCGGGTCGTTCGTTCCAATGCCATGGCCGCGCTAGAGAATATAGCGCTGTGGCACGAGAGGGACATTTCGCACTCGTCGGTCGAGAGGATCATCATACCTGACAGCGCTATCCTGGTAGATTATATGCTGCACCGGATGACCGGTATCATAAAGGACATGCATGTCTACCCCGAGAGGATGATGGCCAATATGGAGAAGAGCTATGGCCTGTTCAATTCGCAGAGGGTAATGCTTGCGCTGATAGACAAAGGCATGGTGCGTGAGGACGCTTATGTGATGGTCCAGAAAAATGCGATGGAGAGCTGGGGCAAGGGTGTCAGTTTCATGGAGCTTTTGCTTGCTGACAAGGACATCGCAAAGTATCTTTCCGCTGATGAGATAAAGGCGATATTTGATCTCGATTATTATCTTCGCAATGTTGATTTCATATTCGAGAGGGTCTTTAAATAACATCGGCAGCCCGGTTTCCGGTTCACAGCAAACTGACAATGCCGATTCAGTGGCAGGCAGGTGCAGCGTTTAAATTGCCGCTGGAGTCAGTATAATGGGTATTTCAAAGGCAGCAATTTGCTGTCTCTGTTTTCGTTGATTGCCTGCGTGCCCACCGCAAAAATAAAAGTATTTGCATATCGTTTCGCATTGTGATAGACTCTTAATAATTGTAGGATAAAAATCTACATCAGATGTAGGGGAAAACAGTACTTGGGAATTTAATTTCGCGGTCATAGCGGGGGCAATGACCGCGTAAAAGGAATTGACAGGTGCCTATTGCGGACATGCCATTATTTGGCATTGAGAAAAACTGGGCGTTACTCAGGTATTTGAGTCGACGTTCTCTACTGATTTATACATGTTCAATGAATCCCGTACCGGTGTTGTTCCGGATGCGGGATTTTTTATTGCCCCAACCAGACATGCGAAAAGCAAAATCGTCAGCTGAAATGAAACCAAAAAACAAAATCCGAATCCCTTTTGACAATATATTGATGCGAGGTGCGACTATGTCCGGCAATGCCTTTAGATCACTGGTGGTTGGCCTCATTCTCATTGGATTTACCTTTTTGGCTCCAGGGTATTGTCTTGCAGATGGAGAGAGCGGCGGATCAGCCGTTTCTGCGGACAATTTCATCCAGACAGGCGCGGCGACCGCAAGTGTCGCCATAAAAGTACCGCCTGCAAGGCTTGATATGGCGCCCCAGTTGAGCATTAACTATAGCAGCCAGAACGACGATGGTTGGCTGGGTTTAGGGTGGGCGTTGGATGTCAGTTCGATTCAGAGGAATACCACGGCGGGCGTCGATTATACAAAAAATGATTTTGTTTTCAAAAAAGATGGCAGCTGGTATGCGTTGGTCAATATCGGGGGAAATGAATACCGGGCCAAGATCGAAAGCGGCGGCTTCATGAGGTTCTTTTATGAGAATGGCGCATGGAAGGTTCTCGACAAAAAGGGATTTATTTATTATTTCGGAAGCACTGCTTCATCAAGGCAGGACAATAGCTACGGGACGTTCAAGTGGTGTATAGACAGGGTACAGGATTCGAACGGGAATTTCATGACATTGGCCTATTGGAAGGACCAGGGTGAAATATATCTGAACCGGATCGATTATGCCGGCAATGCCAATACAAATCTTGGTGCAGCTAACTCCGTGAAATTTTATCTCGAACCCAAAACGGATGTGCATGCCAATTATTTAACAAATTCTATGGTGGTAAGTGCATACAGGCTGAAGACCATAGTCACTTCCGCCGCTAATGGTATTGCAGGGGCATATAAGCTTACGTATATATCGAGTGCTGTCACAGGCAGGTCACTGCTTTCGGCGGTTCAGCAGTTTGGGACAGATGTGGTGGTCACCTCCCAGGACAGTGTAACAGGCGGATACATAACAGGCGGCACTTCGCTGCCCGCAAAAACATTCAGCTATGCCCCGGAATTGACCAGTTTTGCGGGAGGCCCATCTACCTCAATAGGTAATAATGATCCCACCAGATGTGATTATGCCGATTTCAATGGCGATGGCCGGATGGACGCGGTATGGTTCGGCGCACAGGCAGATAAATGGGTCTCACTTGCAACTGAGTCAGGCTTTGCGACTCCAACATACTGGACAACGTTTGGAAATGCCGACCCGCAAAACACTCAAAGGCATTTTTTTGCTGATGTTACAGGCGATGGAAAGGCAGACTCTATATATGTACAGGACAATGGAACTGTTTATGTGGCGCCCTCAACCGGCAGCAGTTTTGGCACTTGGACCCCATGGATACAAGCCGGGAACGGCGATGCCAGCCGGTATTTTTTTGTAGATGTCAATGGAGACGGCAAGGCAGATTTAGTGTATATCGAAGGGAGTGGGAACATTTATGTAGCCTTGTCGACCGGAGCCGGATTCAGCAATTGGGCGCCGTGGATATATGCTTTTGGCAATGGTAATTTATCTTACTACCGCTTTGCTGATTTTGATGGTAATGGCAAAGCAGATGTCGTCTATATCGAACCTGCAGCAGAAGATGCTGGCAGCCTGCTGACAAGCGGCAATATTTACGTTGCTGTTTCAACGGGATCAAGCTTTGTATCCCCCTATACTGTCACTACAATTTCCGATGGCGGCAAGGGAGGCGGTACAATAAATGTTGTAACATTGACGCCGCGATTCACTAGTCCATTTGCAGGTTGGAGTATGAACCAGTATTTTCTTGCAGATGTCAATGGAGACGGCAAGGCCGATCTTATATTGATGGACAAAAATACTACTAATGTGTATGTTGCACTTTCTGACGGTTACAGCTTTAGCTCGCAGATATCTTGGTGGGGGAGCATCGGAAATTCCACGGCTGCAAGCAATCATCGGTTTCGTTTTGCTGATATCAATGGCGACGGGAAAGAAGATTTGATTTTTCTGGATGAGGACGGCGGTGGGCAAATATATGTGGCTTATTCAACCGGATCTTACTTTTTGCCGGGCTCATTAGTTCTTTCGCACTGGGGCAATGGCGACCCAAACCGATACCATATCTTGGATATTAACGGAGATGGCAAACAGGATTTCCTGTTTAATTCTGGCGCAGGGGGGCAGTACTCTGCCACTACTGTACCGGGGCCAGCCAATAAACTTGTGCAGGTTTCAAACGGCTACGGCGGCATAACGAGTTTTTCCTATCTGCCGTCATCACATTACAGTAATTTGCAGTTGCCTTATGTATTCTATGTGGTTTCGTCCGTCACGATAAACGACGGCAATGGAAATATTTCCACAAGTACATATGATTATGCTGATGGCTATCACGATTTCATTACCAGGGAATTCAGGGGCTTCGGCACAGTAAAAAAGACCAATCCTGACGGGACTACGGTCAAAACATGGTTTCATATGCTTGACGACCCTGACTGGTCCGATTATGCGGATTTCAAAGGGCGGCCTCTTTATTCAGAAACCAGGAATGCCGCCAACGTTCTGCTGACTCAGGCATGGTTTGTTTGGGGCGGCGGCACTGCGCCAATAGGTATATATCCGGTTTTTGTCAGGCTAAACGAAAAAACTAGCACTTTGCATTCGGGCGGTTTTGATCTGACTTCCAGGGAGCAATATGTCTATGACGACACAAACGGCAATCTGCTGTCGCAAACGGTCTCAGGCCCTGATGCAGAGAGCATCACGACCAATAATGTTTACCAAAACTATGGCATACCCGCCGCCGGCAGCTGGTTGTGGAGGAACACGCAAACAACAATAACCGGCAGCGACAGCGGGCAGGTCAGGATGACCACGTCCGGCTATGAATCCGGTACCGGCAACATGCTCTGGAAAGAGTCCGGCAGCAGCAGCTCGAGGATTACGATGGATTACTGGCCAGAGGGCAATCTTAAGACTGCCACAAATGCCCTTGGCAAGTCAGTAAAATCATATTTCGACAATGCGACAAAAACCTATGTTGTAAGAACCGAGAGTCCGCTGGTCAACGGCATCATGCCGGTCGAAACCGCGGATTATGATTACAGCTCCGGTCAAGTGATTAACAAGACTGACTTTAACAACAATATTACCACCTTTGAATATGACGTCTTCGGCAGGATCATCAGGAAGATTGCGCCTGATACCGGAACCAATGATTCGGGAGATACTATCACAAGCCTTGCATACTACGATGGTTCGGGCAGGACTGTGCAAAAGGTCGCATTTGGCGCAGGCGGTGAACCGCTTATTACGCGCACATGGTACGACAATATGGGCAGGGCTTATTATTCAGCCGGTCCTTTTGTTGGAGCAGGCTTTAACTATCCGCAAGATCCCGGCAATACATCGCAATATCCATGGGTTCAGACCACGTTTGATGATTTTGGCAGACCGAAAAAGGTCGAAAGCCCCAATCCTGCGGGCACTGACGGCATAGCTACCGCTAACATTTCCTATTCGGGTTATTCGAAAACCGTTACCGACGCTGATGGAAAGCGCAGGACTGAAAGAAAGGATTACCTCGACAGGCTTATTGGGGTGACGGAGTATGGCGACAATAATGCCCTTTTTACTACGTCATATCAATATAACGCTGCCGGCAATCTCCTTAGAATCGCAGACTCGCAGGGCAGATTGACAACTATGACATATGACACCTTGGGCCGCAAGACCGCCATGCAGGACCCTGATATGGGCATATGGCAATACGCATATGACGCAAACGGCAATCTTCTTTCACAAACGGATGCCAAAGGCCAGATCACATCCTTTGAATATGACGCCCTTAATCGAGTTGTCAGGAAGTCTTATGCCAACACTGGCGATCCGGCCAATAATCCTGAGGTCACCTATACATACGACAGTCCTACGGTGCTAAACGGCATCGGTCGGCTTGCTTCTATCAGCACCATAAATGCCACAACAACCTTTGACTCATATGATGCATCCGGTAGGGTCCTCAAGAATACCGAGACTATCGCTGGTGCGCTGAACCCGTATGTCACACAAAGCGAGTATGACCGAATTGGCAGACCGGTCACTACAATATATCCGGACCTTTATTCGGTCTCTTACAGTTACTATCCTGGCACTGCGCTGTTGAAGTCTGTAATTGGCTCTGACGGCGTTACCTATGCCACCAACTCGCTTTATGGTCCGGCTGGCAATATAGGCCAGATAAATTACGGCAACAGCACGGCTGTAAGATACGCTTATGACCCCTGGACAATCAAGTTGAGCAGTATTGTCGCCACCAGACCCGGAAGCAACAGCGACCCCAGGAACGACATTATAAACAGAGGCTATGTCTATTCCGCAGCTGGCGACATCCTGAAGATTACAGATTATAAAAAGGGCGCTGAGCTAGGCCTTTCAAACAATGTATTTGAGTATAACTACCAGTATGATGCGCTGCACAGGCTGACTTCTGAAAACAGCACCGGCGGCAACTACCAGCAAACATATACTTATGATAATTTCGGCAATATCGTTACAAAGTCAAACGGCACTGCGACCATGCTGTACGCATATGGCAATTCGCAGCATATTCATGCGGTGAGCAGCATATCGGTCGGCGGTGTTACTAAGAATTTTGACTACGATGCCAACGGGAATATGATTGTGGGTCATGACTTTGCAAACCTTGCAAGTATCGCGTCACGCCAGATTGCCTATAATGCCGATAACAAGCCGGTGCAGATCATCCACTCAGGATACGGCACCACCAGTATGGTGTATGACGGCAATGGCGGCAGAGTCAAAAAGACAGGTCCGGCAGGGACATCTTTGTATGTGGGGCAGCACTTTGAGGTCATAAACGGCGAAGAAATCAAATATATTTTTGCGGGAAAACAGAGAGTGGCAAAGGTATCTACAGCCGGCACTTATTATTATCACGGCGACCATCTGAATAGTGCTGCGGCCATGACCGACTCTAACGGCAATATTGTGGAGACGAGTAATTACGAACCTTTCGGCGGCATGCGTGAACATGCAGGGCAGGCAGTCAGTAATTACAAGTATACGGATCAGCAGCTTGACCCTGAGACAGGGCTGTATTATTATGGCGCAAGATATTATGACCCGACAGTCGGGCGGTTTGTCAGCCCTGATTCGATAGTGCCCAATTATGCCAATCCTCAGGCGTTTAACAGGTATGCCTATTGTCTAAATAATCCACTTGTTTATACAGATCCCAGCGGACATGATGGGGGTTTTATTGAGACAATAATAACAGGGGCCATAATCGGAGCCATTGCGGGTGGAATACTTAGCGGCACAACAGCTTTTTTCACACGCCAGGATGGCGGACAGGCAATGGGTCTTGGTATGTTAGGAGGTGCACTATTTGGGGCTGTGGGAGGGGTTGGTCAGCAAACGGGAGGGATTTTAATTATTGCAGCTATGCATTATCATGTTGGCACCATAATGGGCGCAATAAGCGCATCCATGTATCATCAGAAACTTGAAAAAAGTATGCTCATTGGCGGATTATCTGCAGTCGGTGGCTATCTTACCGGTCAAGGTGTGGTGGCAGCCGGAGCAGGGCATTTATTTCAAGGGATAGCGGCAATGGGTGCTGGCGGCTTAACTGGTGGTTTGTCATCTGAGTTTTCGGGCGGGAAGTTTGGCAAGGGATTTCTTGAGGGTGAAATAGTGTCTGCATATGGATTTTTGTTTAATTGTGCGTTGAGCGATTTCCTGAGAACTCGCGGTTACGGCGGTGAAGCGGCGCATATGCTTTGTGAAGATACCACGATTCAAAAAATACCAGGAACTTACTTGGACTGGGATCCTGCTAAAATGCAAGAGTACTATTGTGTTGCAGCTCCTGGTATATCCAAGGGCGCCGATTTCGTTAGTGTCGTTGCTTATGCTTCTACTCTTGTCGATGGCCCAATCGGTCCGGTGGTGGGTACTGTTGCAAAAAGTGTCTCAGTTGTAAATGAGGGTGGTCAAATATTATTCTGTGGTAAACAGTGGGATGTCGCATCTTCGTTAACAGCTATCGGGCTGAAAGCTTCCGGAGGGCAGTCAGCATTAATTTCTTTGACTAATTTATTATTTCCTAAATATTAGGTGAAACTTATGAAAATTCCTTCTAAAAAACGCTATAAAGCTTTTGACAATTTATTGTTTATTATAGTAATACTTGGGTTTTTTATAAGTTGGTTCTGTGATAAACAGCAATTGATTCAACGTGACGTATATAATTTTGCGAACGCTTGCCTGGTTTTTATCTTGTTTTTCCCTTATTTTATTTTCAACATACTATATCGTGAAGCTCAAGGTGTTGTTGTAATTACGCAAGAAAAATATCCAAATCAATTTATTTTTTTATCAGGTATGAATCTAGTGATTAGCGTGGTGTCTTTCGGATGTATGATTTATTTTTTATTGCGATTGTTGAAACAAGTGTAAGTCAGTTGGAAAATAGGGGACAGCGCCCTATTTAGGGAAATAAACAGAGAGGTAGAGGAGAACAATGCCGAGGATAGCAAGGGCAGTGGCAGTAGGGCATCCGCATCACATAACTCAGCGCGGCAATTACCGCCAGGTTGTGTTTGAAGAAGATGCAGATTACAGTATTTATCTCGACTGGCTGCAAATATACAGTAATAAGTATTCATTAAAGATATGGGCGTATTGTCTTATGAACAATCATGTGCATTTTGTGGCTGTACCACAGGAGACTGACTCAATGGCTCGGACATTTAACACGTTGCATATGAGGTATGCGCAGCACTTTAATGAGCGGCAGGGCGGCAAAGGGCACTTGTGGCAGGGACGGTTCTTTTCATGCGCGTTGGATGAGAAGCACCTTTATGCGGCAGTGCGGTATGTAGAGAATAATCCTGTAAATGCTCGTGTTGTCAGAAAAGCCGAGAATTACAAGTGGTCGAGTGCGCCTGGTCATGTAAAAGCAAAGCCTGATGCGATAGTGGCTAAAGATTGTTACCTGATGTCAAAGATAAAGGATTGGGCAGCATATCTTGAAGAGAGAGACAATATTGCATTGGTTCAAACGATCAGGGCGAATACAAGGATCGGACGCCCATGCGGTGATGAGCGGTTCATTAAGAAGATAGAGGGACTGTTGGGCAGACGGCTTGGTGCTATGCCGGTTGGCAGACCGGGCAAGCGGGAAAATAGGGCGCTGTCCCTAGTTTAGAAGATAGGGGACGGCGAGCCTGTCTCTGTTTAGGAAAAAAACGATTGGATTTATCGAAATATACAGGGGGATAGTGATGATGGATAATAGACGAAAACTCAGCAGGCTGTTTTGGATACTATTAATTGTTTTTTCCCTAATCCCCGCAATGGTTGCAAATGCAGAGATCACGACCTATACTTACGATGATGTGAACAGGTCCCTGAGAGTTGATGTAAAGGGTGGCAATTCTTCAATCACATCTTCCGCGGGGGCAGGCGGCACTATTACTCCTCTGGGCAGAGTTGTCGTGGCATTTGGCGGCAGCAAAACCTACACGATAACCCCTGACGGGCACTATCATGTTAAAGACGTTAAAGTTGACGGGCAGTCTGTAGGCGCAGTTACAAGTTATACATTTTCGAACATTACCGCCAATCATACGATCGATGCTGAATTTGCAATGGATACCTACCAGCTCCGTGCTTCCAAGAATTCTGTGGGAACGGGCAGTGGTACTATAACAAGTGCGCCCGCAGGCATAAACTGTGGAAATGCCTGCTCAGCTACTTTCAACTACAATACCAGTGTCGCGTTGACGGCTATAGCGGACGCCGGGACTGATTTTGCTGGCTGGTCTGGAGCCTGCACAGGAGGCGGCAATTGCAATGTCTCATTGACTGACACCGTGAACGTTGCGGCCAATTTCTCATGTATTACACCCAGGTGCGCACCAAGCGGTGCATTTAATGCGGTCACTAATCAATGTGAAGCAAGCGCCATTACGACATGCCCGAGTGGATATACCTTGAGCGGTGCAATCTGTATAAGTTCTGCTGCTCAGACATGTCCGGCAGGAGGCAGTTATAATGTGTCGACAAACAGATGTGAGGCAGCTTCGGGCAACAGCAATTACCAGTGTCCAACTACCAGTCAGGTCTACAGTAGTCAGTCTTCATGCAGCAGCGCATGCACACAATCTGCGTACTGTACGGCAGGGACAGTAACAGTATCAGGCGGTCCGGTTCAGTGGGACCCAAGCTATACTATTCAGGGAAGCGGTAACCAGCTGAATATAATCAAGCCCGCTGGGTGTGACGAGTCATCTTGCTGGGATGCAACAGTGATCGGGACAATAACTGTTCCGGGAGCATTTTTGTCAGGCAGTGCCTTTGGACTTTCATATGGATCATCCCTTGAAATAACGCCAGACAGCATATGTCAGATCGGCAAGGGTGGATTTGGCTGCATCACCGTGTCAGGCATTGTTAGCTTGACCCCGACAACCTTTGATACAAGTCATTCCGGATATATGCAAGGCGACGCCAACAAACTATGCTGGAACATCGGCGGGCCGGGATGCAGTCAATTTACAACAATAAACGCAAGTGCAATGACGCAATGTCCGCTGACAAACGGTTCCTCATGCAGCGGGTCTCCGGGAAGCTGTACAGCGCCAAACGATTGTGTTCCGGCAGCCGCTTGCCCGGCAGGTTATAACTTCTATAATGGGATATGTACCGCATTTGTGACTAGTACTTGCGCAGGTGGCGGATCATACAACAATACATCGAACAGGTGCGAAACAACTCCGTCAGGCCTGCAGTATCAGTGCTTATTAAATAATCAGATTTATGACACCCAATCCGCGTGTGGTGCGTCTTGTACGCAGACAGCAACTTGTACGGCAGGGACTGTAACAGTATCAGGCGGTCCGATACAGTGGAACCAGAATTATAACCTTCAGGGAAGCGGTACCCAGCTGAATATAATCAAGCCGGCTGGGTGTGATGAGTCATCATGCTGGGATGAAACTGTAATCGGAACGATAACTGTTCCGGGGGCGAGTTTTTCAGGCAGTGTCTTTGGGGGTTCATCGGGATCGTCAATGGATATAACGGCAAACAGCATATGTCAGGTCGGCAAGAGCGGATATGGCTGCATAACCGTGTCCGGAAGTGTTACCCTGACTCCAACAACCCTTGATACAAGTCACTTCGGATATATGCAAGGCGACGGCAACAAACTATGCTGGAATAGCGGCGGGCCTGGCTGCAGTCAATTTTCAACAATTAACTCAAGCGCAATGACGCAATGTCCGCTGACGAACGGTTCCGCCTGCAGCGGATCTCCAGCGTTCTGTAGCGGCCCATTAGGTTGTCAGAGTGGAGTTAGATGTCCGTCCGGCTATATTTTCAATGGAACAACCTGCAGTGCGGCAAGCACATGTCAGGCAGGCACACAGTGCACATATTCGATCAGTCCGGCATCGAGTGCGTTTAATAGCAACGGATCTGCAGGCAGTGTAGCGGTCGACACTTTTGGCTCATGCGCTTGGGCGGTAAGCAGCAATCCGGCATGGGTTACAATTACATCAGGCTCAAATGGCAACGGTAACGGAACGGTCAACTATACAGTTTTACCTAATGCGACAGGCGCAGCAAGGACAGGCCAGATCACGCTAAACGGTCTGATCCATACCGTAACTCAAAACGGATCTGACTTAAGCAATATAGGGGTTTTCCGACCCTCGACCGGCATGTGGTACCTGGATTTAAACGGCAACGGTGTCTGGGACGGCTGTGGAACAGACGGATGCTACACCTGGGGCATTGCTGGAGATTACCCGGTTGTTGGAGACTGGAACGGCAGTGGTACACGGAAGATCGGAGTTTTCCGGCCTTCGACCGGCATGTGGTATCTGGATCTAAATGGCAACGGTACATGGGATGGCTGCGGGATCGAAGGATGCTTAGGTCCCTGGGGCACAACTGGAGATTTCCCTGTTGTTGGAGACTGGAACGGTAGTGGTACAGCTAAGATCGGGGTGTTCCGGCCCTCGACAGGCATGTGGTATCTGGATTTAAATGGCAATCATGTGTGGGATGAAGCAGCCGTTGGCCCTTGGGGCTCAGATGGAGATATTGCGGTTGTTGGAGACTGGAATGGCAGTGGTACAAAAAAGATTGGAATTTTCAGGCCCTCGACCGGCATGTGGTATTTAGATTTTAATGGCAACGGCGTCTGGGATGCTAACGGACCTGATTTAAGCTTCCCTTATGGCGGTGCTGGCGATATCCCGATTATTGGAGACTGGAACGGTAGTGGCACATCTAAGATCGGAGTTTTCAGGCCCTCGACCGGCATGTGGTATCTGGATTTTAATGGCAACGGCGTCTGGGATGGTAATGGAACTGATTTAAGCTTCCCTTATGGCGGAGCAGGAGACATCCCGGTTGCCGGCAAGTGGTAAGTTATAACAACGCTGAAAATAAGAAGAGCTGGTGGAGGGGTATAAGGCCCTTCCATCCGTTATTTTGTTTTGTTACCCCTGTCAAAAGAAAGCGTTTACTTTAGCCGGTGCAATCACGACTACTGGCAAATACTCAGCACATGCTAAGCAGGCCTAAAATCGAGACTCGGAGGATGAAGTCTAGAGTACCCCGTCGAGGATTTCAAGTTGTGCTCTGCAGCTTGATACTGACTGCTTCAGAGAAGAACTACTGTGAGCAGGTGCGTTACTGCTAATAACCTGTAAAAGTCACTTATCATCAGGCAGAATGATTTACAAAAGAAGCGGTCAAGATTATTTATCGATCTCCTGCCTGTAATCTTTTCTTTGTCATTATGTATGTAATCCGGAATAAACAAGGGTTATTTCCTTTCAAGACTTTGTATCAAGCATAACTTTGCAAATAAATGGAATACTTATAAGGCGGCACTCAGTAAAATAATAAGTCAACTGCAACAAATTCTGCATGTCTCGGGCCGTCCGTCCGACTTTTGATATATACTATTAGGGAATGAACAGTAAGGGCATTTACGGACGAGGAGGGAACGGTGCAAAAATTCATTCCTGCTGATGAACAATTAATGAACATGTTGCCTCATATTCACCATGAAATCTTCCAGATGACCGAGACTCTCTGGACCGGCACTTCAATGCTAAAGGATTTATCTGGAAAAGTCTGTCAAATGCAGCTCGAGAATGACCTCTGGCGCTCCTGCCTTATTCACGCGCGAATCCTGCTGGATTTTTTTGAGTTTGAGAAGCGAAGGACCAGGTACGATAAAGAGATGGATGACGTTCTCTCGGCTGACTACGGGTTTCAGGCGCAGAAAGTTGAGATAGTCTCTCATTACCGCGTTATGATGAACAGGGACCTGGCGCATCTTACATATTCAAGGGCGGACCGCAAGGTTGCCGAATATTTATCGCCGATCACAAAGGTCTTTTTGCCTTTGTTGCAGCGCTGTGCGGAATTCAGCGAACATCTGTTATCAACTGATATGCTGGATAACGCGCCCGGATATCTTTTGTCGTGGGAGACCTTGCTGGACAGAATCAAATCATTGGTTGAGTTGATAAATCAGAACAACGACCAACGCGGCGCAACATCAGCTTGAAGTCTTTGACGACTGATATTATCTGATACTACACAAAGAAGCTTACTACCGCGCCTGTCATGCATGTCGCCAATGTGCCCGCAATTAGCGACCGGATGCCGAGTGATACAACCTCTGTCCTTCTTTCCGGCACCATGCTGCCGAGCCCGCCGATCATTATCCCCAAGCTTCCGAAGTTAGCGAAACTGCAGAGCGCATAGGTCATTATCAGCCTGCTCCGCAGGCTCAGCGCCTCAGGCGGCAGCTGCGAAAGGTCTATAAAAGCGAGGAATTCATTCAGTATGGTCTTTGTGCCCATCAGTGAGCCTGCGGTCTGAGCCTCTGCCCACGGTATGCCGAACATCCATACTATCGGCGCCATTACATATCCGAGCAGCATCTGCAGGGTCACGGATTTGCCCCCGAGCATGGGCAGTAAGCCAAGTCCAAGGTTGACGAGATGCACAAGGGCCACAGCTACTATGAGCATAGCGATAATGTTTATGAGCAGCGTCAGCGCGTCGAGTGTGCCTTTTGTAATAGCGTCCATTGAACTATGCGACACATTCTCAGGCGCGAGCATGCCTGCTGTCTGCTCACCTGTTTCAGGCACCATGATGCGTGAGATGGTGAGGGCGGCCGGTATATGAATCAGCGAAGCGATAAGGATATGCCCGACCGGGTTCGGGATGATCCCTTTCAGCAGGGTTGCATACAGAACCATCACAGTCCCCGCAATCGATGCCATGCCTACTGCCATCAGAGAGAATAATTCACTCCTTGTAAGCTCTTTCAAATAAGGCTTTATTAGCAGAGGCGCTTCGATCATGCCGAGAAACATCGTGGTTGCCGTTCCGAGGCTAAGCGCGCCGCCGATATTCAATGTCTTCTGGAGAGCAATTGAGAGCAGTCTTACTACGAACGGCAGTATGCGCCAGTAAAAGAAGAGCGATGCGAGCGCCCCGACTACAAGGACCAGGGGCAGGGACTGGAAGGCAAGGATGAAACTGGCCCCGGGAGTCTTTTCATCAAACGGCAGGCTGCCGCCGCCCACATAGCCGAAGACCATTGCGGTACCGGCCCGAGTGGCCTCATCGAGGGCAAGGACCACGCGGTTCAGAAAAATAAATATATCCATGAAAAAGGGGACATTGAGCAGCAGGGCAGCGACCGCAAACTGGAGCACAAGCCCGGCAGCTATCCATTTGAAATCGATCCTTCTCCTGTTTTCACTAAGAAGAAATGCTATACCGGTCAAAACCACCAATCCCATTATTGCCTGCAGGTTCAAGGTCAGTCCTCTCTTTCAGCGCTGCTTTCTTCTGATTTCCAGATTATGCACGATCTCGGCGCCTATCAGGAATATGCAGGACGAATAAAACGCCCATAGCAGGAATATGATAAACGCAGCGAGCGAACCATATATCGCGCCCAGTTTCGAAAACTTGACCACATAAAATGTAAAGGCATGTTTGGCAAGTTCATGAAAAACAGTCGCAATCAGGGCGCCGGTCAGGGCGCTAGACCACTTGATCCGTCTTTTGGGCATTATAATATAAAAAGCGGCAATGGTCAGAAAGGCGAGCAGAAATGGTACTACGTATTTGACCAGGAAAGAGGTTACCGCATGGATTTCAACACCCGGTATCCTGTTCCGCAATGAATTTAATATCGGTATGGAGGACGAGGTGCCGAATGAAATCAGGATGAATATGATAAGCAGCGTGAAGATGAACATCGAGATCATCAGATGGCTGAAGAACGAACGCCGCTCCTTTACCTTGAAGACCACATTTAAGGCATACTCCATGGAAGAGTAGAGCTGATATGAGAGTATGCCGTAAGCAATGAGGGTAAAAAATCCTACCCCCCTGTAAGATATGGCCTCTTTCAGTTCCTCGGTGATAGCATGTGCGGCCTTGGGAAAGAAGTTGACTATCTTGGCACTGATGAAGGCAAACAGGGCATTATTGTCACCGATAAGGTAAAAGAAGACGGCCATGAGGAAAAGGCAGAGCGGCACAACGGCCATTATCGAAAAATAGGAAAGCGAACCCGCCAGCATCATCCCGCCGTCGCGGAAGAAGTCTCGCACGCTCCTGCCGAAAAGTTTTATGAATTCCCACACTATCACGATGTTGACAGTCACTATACCGAATCTAGCAGTCTTCGGGTGTTGCCGCCAAGCACCGCTCGGTCTTTATCTTCTCCGAGCCCCAGCGCCCTGTATGCAGACAATGTCTTAGCCTGATCGGTCCATGGAGAGTCAGAACCGAAGAGTATGTAATCTTTTGGATGTTTCACAAATATGTCTCTTACAGGATCGGAATCAAGGTACTCCAGCGAAAAAGATATCTCCATATAAACCGGTTTGCCTGCAAGGGCAGACTCTACTTCAGGCCATTGTTCCCAGGCGCCCAGGTGAGTTGTTACCAGTTTGAGTTCGGGGAATTTGGCACAGACATTGGCAATGCCCGCAGGGTCAGCCCTTCTTATTCTGGGGAAGGCTATATCGTAACCGGTATGCATAACCACAAGCAGATTCTCCCTGCATACCGCTTCGTAAAGGCGCAGCAGCCTGTCTTCATCGATGATGAAGTCCTGATAATAGGGATGCAGTTTTATGCCCTTGAAGCCCTCCGCCTTTATGATACGGATCTTTGAGTCACATTCGGGGTCGGCAGGATGCACGGAGGGCAGGGGGATGATACGGTCGGACCTCACAGCCATCGACCATTCCATTATAGGAGCGTACTGCGCCGGCTTTGTTGCTATGGAGCATACAACACTCTTGTCGATACCGCTGTTTTCCATCGAAGCCAGAAGCGACGAGATGCGGCCGTCGAGTATGGCTTTGACTCCCGCGCCCTGCTCAAGTGCAGACATGGCCCTGTCTGCGATGGAATCAGGGAAAGCATGAGTATGGAAGTCGATAATCTCGTTCATATATTGCAGTAATTATAACTGATATGCCTGAAAAGAGGCATGTTTAAGGAACTGGCACTTGTTGTGCCTGAGTTTATTTCAGCGTGTATCCATTATGACTCTGCGTTATGGCTTTAAGAGAGATAGAGGGCATGCCATTGCCCTGCAAAGAAAGCAGGAGAAATGCTAAGTATATTGTATGGCAACGTCATAGACAATGGCAGAGTGATCAGCAGCAGGGCCGCCTTCACAGCCGAGCTTGCCACTTGACGTTATTTTGCGGTTTCCGATCATCGAGCTGATTATCCGTGTAAAATCAAACCCGCCTTCAATGCAATCTTTACTCAAACAGTCAACCCTGAAAAGAGCATAACTGGTGGGGAAGAAATTAACGGTCCTGGGTAATGCCTGCCTGATTTCTTTTTGGCTGTATACCATGCTGATGCTTATGCTTTGGACCTCCGGAAAGAGTGAAGCCATAAAGCCTGCATCAAGTTTCTGCTGTTTTTTTTCTGCCCGTACCGCCTGTTTTTCCCTGTTGTTCATGTGCCTCCTAAAAGAAGAGGCGCCTCCGCAGGAGGCACCCCAACTATTAATTACAGCTTGACAACGTTGATTGCCTTAGGTCCTTTCGGTCCTTTTTCAGTATCAAAACTGACCTTGTCACCCTCAGCAAGGCTCTTAAAGCCATCACCCTGGATGGATGAATGGTGAACGAAAGCATCTACGCTGTCTTCACCGGTAATAAACCCAAACCCTTTGCTGTCATTGAACCACTTCACTGTTCCCTGTCCCATTTCTTGCTTCTCCTTGTTTTCAAACTGAAAAGGCCTTAAACAAAAAGAGGACACAAAGTTCAAAGTCTTTGTGGCCTCTTACGAACGCAAATGCCCTTTAAAGTTCTACCTGTACTATAACACATCCACGAAATATTAACAGGAGAATCGCAAGTATCTCTTTTATCAGATTTGGAATGCAGTAAATAAATATTCTCAGCGAAGCGCCGTGGGTCTTCGCTGAGAATATTGAGGCAAAACATCGGTCCGGCAATCAGGCTGCCAGAGCCCCGCTTTGTACGGTCGGGCCTGTTAATGACCGCAGTCCCGGTTTGTTATGCAAACTGGAATGTATTTCAAGATTGTATTCTTTGCTGTCAAGAACCAGTTGCCGCTCGGCTTTTGCCTTGATCTGCCGGAGCGTGTCTATTGCGTCATCAAGATTGACTCGATGTCTCCATTCATCATGAAGCTCCAGCGGCAGGTGCTTAAAGATTGAGTCAGGGTCATTAATGTTGTGCATGCTGAAAAGTTCCAGGTGATTATCACATATCCGGATGACATCAGAGTAATTACCCGTCTCAATAGCAGGACCCATGTCCTTGAAATTGCGGAAGATATCACACAGCCACATTAAATCGGCATAAACTACCTTTTTGTCGCGATAATTATCTGTTCCCTCATAGCTTATCGGCCCTACCGATAAAATGGCATGGGAGACGAATATCATAAGCTGTGACAACTCCTGCGAGAAATCTACTGCTTTCATCGTTTTCATAAAATCTCCTTTCTTGTCTGTATGCAATATGGCCAATGATGGCAATTGTAAACTGCTAAATACCTGTCCCGATCTTTTCCTTTGCGGCTTGCCTGCCTGTGACAAATTGAGAATCACTGACCCCCAACCATGCATAGGTCGCAATTGAGTGGGCAACAAAAGCAGCTGCAACATAACACCAGCTGAGAACCGAAAAGCCGATTATCTCCTGGGGCGATGGCGATGAGGCCACAAATAAAGCCCCCGTAAATGCCATGACGGCTATTTTGTTGATTGATTTTTTCATGATGATTATTCCCCCCCTTTCCTGTTATCGAGATAATGTGTGACCCGGTCAATTGGTCCTTAACTGGCCCAGACGGTAAGCCGGTACAGCTGACTGCTGGGGCATAGTGAATATGAAGGTATAAGGTCCGCGAGAATGTCATTTTTCTCCGCATGATCAAATCCGTGGTCCTCTATGCCCATACCGGAGAGCGCAAATTTGTGGCCGAAAGGTATCTGTTTCCAGACTGTTATGGTGTATTGACATCCGCCTTCTTCAATCACGGAACATTCATCCCCGCTGTTAAGGTCTGCCAGGGCAACAGCGACATTCATTTTTCGATCGATTACCAATGCCTTTTTTAAACAGGACTGTCTATTCTTCTCCATTTTCCCCCTCCCCGCTCTTTCAGAATCCCAAAGCGCTTTTACAATCGCTGTTTTTTCTCTGAGACCTCGGCCGGCTCAACGTCTCGTTATCTATACACTTCAAGTATTGTGCCAGCTCTTCATCCCCGGGGAAAAAGAGAAATTTAATATGGACATATTTATGCGCACCTTTTCCCTGCGGGTTAATCGGTAACAACATCATGGTTAGAATCTTTACGCAGCATATAGATTTGCAGGGGAAGCACCGGCGAGATACGGATTATTTAAGGCAGACCGGATATTGTCTGAAATAGCCAGGAACTCGCAAAGAGATATTTGCATGAATGATGCAACAACAGTTCTACATGAGACGCCAGCTGCAACAAATGTATCAATTTACCCGGTTTATATCATTAATTTTGGCAATAAATAAGCCGCACTCATGTCAGCAGACCATGAATTTGTCACAAAAAAATTTTGCTGTGAGCTGGTAGAGCATTAATTGTGCTGATTATGCGACATCTGTTTGATGTGAAATGCGGATTGAAATAAATGAACTTGTTTGCCGGTTATTTCTCCTAGTTTATAGAAAAGATAAAATTGCTTCTACCCAAGAGACAGACGCTTATGCTTTAATATGGCTGTATACCATTAAAGAAAGGATACATATGAAAATAACCATCGTTGCGCCTTTGGAAGGCATTGCCATAGCCGCCAGGGAATTATTGGACAAACGGGATTTCGGATGGCCCGGCGAGATAGAAGTGGTACAGGGCGTTCTGGAGGCCGGTCTTGAAGAGGCCCTCAAGGCAGTCGAAAGAGGCGCGGATTGTATAGTAAGCAGGGGCTTCACCGCCACTCTTATAGCCCGAAATGTCACCATTCCGGTCGCCGAAATCCAGGTATCGGTTTTTGACATACTGCGCGCGCTGAAAGATATGGGCGATGTCAAGCTGCCTGTCGGAGTGGTATTCAACAGGATTGTGCAGTTCGACTGCGAAAAACTGAGCGAGATGATCGGCATCCCGATGCGTCAAATCTATATAGGCGACAGCGTCTTTGAGGAAAAGATTGTTACCGCTTCGCGGGAAGGCATCACCACCTTTTTGGCAGATGCCTACTCGGTAAGAATGTTAAAGGGGCTTGGAAAGACGGTTTTTCCAATAGAGTCATCTGAAGACGCTATTGGCCGTGCAATTGTCGATGCGATAAACCTCGTTACAGTCCGCAGGAAGGAGCAGGAAAAGGCCGAACTCTTCAGAACGGTCATTAATGCATCGGATGAGGGTATCATTTCGATAGACAGGGACGGCATAGTCAATGTCTTCAATCCAGCGGCAGAGCAGATGATGCAGATAAGCAGTGCAACAGCCATCGGAAAGCCTATAGGCGACATCATACCCGACGATAAACTGCGTGACTGCCTGACTGGAGAGAAATTTGAAGCAGAAGATGTGAAGCACATAGATGACAGGGTATTTGCCATCAAACGCATACCTATCAAATTAAACAGGGAAGTTGTCGGCGCAATCGCCAATATGCAGGACGTGACAAAGCTGCAGATCTTTGAGCAGACCGTCCGCCAGAAGCTGAATGCCAAGGGCCTCTTTGCCAAGTTCCATCTTGAGCAGATGATCGGCTCAACACCCATCATGAAGACGCTTAAAGACCGGCTGCTGCAATACGCCGCTACCGACACGACCGTGCTTATTACAGGGGAGTCGGGGACCGGCAAGG